>JAJQGO010000013.1:310985-406652 GCA_021200415.1 Ruminococcus sp.
TTCGTCTATGCGGAATTTTCAACAATGCTCCCAAGTGCAGGCTCATGTCTTGTGTTCAACACAGTCGGACTGAATAAGCACGCAGGTTTCTGGTCGGCATGGCTCATTATGTGCGCCTGGATTGCCGTCCCTGCTGCCGGAGTTCTCGGTATCATCGACTGGATAAACTATCAGTTCGGTCTTAACTTCACCGGCTGGACTGCCGTCGGAATCGGAGCTGTAATCTTAGTTCTCTGGTTTATTCTCAGCATCTACAAAAATGTCGTTGCAGGAAAGGTTCAGACGTTCATGCTTTTTGCGGGAATCACCGGAATCATCATCTGCTCGCTCATGTTCTTCTTCAGCGGCAAGTGGAGCCTTGATAACTTCAGCAACTTCTTCGCAAGCAGCAACAACAAGGCGTATGGAGGCAGCTTCGGTACAGCTGTCGCATGGATAGTAGGCTGCTCATTCATGATTACGCCATACTTCGGATTTGAAACTGTACCTGCAATGGTTGAGGAGGGCGACTTCCCCATCAAGAGTCAGAAAAAGGCAATTCTCGGTTCTGTACTCACCTGCGGCGCAATCTACGCACTCTTCTATTTTGCAATGGCAGGAGCTATGCCGTGGGAACAGCTGACAAACAACGGCGACTGTCACCCCTTCATTTCATTTGAGGCTCTCGAATACTGCTTCGGCAGCAAGATTGCTCCCTTTGTACTCATCATGGGCATTGTAGGCGTAGTATTCCCTATCGGAACATCCGTACTGGGCTTCTGGTATTCAGGCGTACGAATGATTTACGCTATGGGCAGACAGAACTTCCTCCCGAAGGCATTCGCAAAGACAAATAAGTACAGTCAGCCTGTACTCCCGAGCGTACTTATACTCGTAGTTTCCATTGCTTTCCTCGCAATGCAGGAAATCCGTTCATTCTTTGACCTTATGGCTTTTGCCTGCGCGCTCTGCTACGTAATCACAACAATCTCATCCCTCGTTATGGACAAAAAGCACCCCGAATGGGAACGTCCCTACAAATGCGCAAAGGCTCTCAAGATTCTGTCACTCGTATTCATGGCTGTTATCGCTGTATTCTGCACAATCGGCATCGGCAAAACAACATGGATAGGCTTCATCGGCTACATGGGAGTAGGTCTTTTGCTCTGGCTCTTCATGATTATCTTCAAATGGCGTAAGGAAAAGGTCTGGATGAAAACTCCTGAGGGCGACAAGGAATTTTAATCATTCATCAGAAGCATTTTAATTTTCAGACGGAAAGGACGTTTATCGTGAAAGAAATTGAATTCATCATTAAACCCGAGAAAATGGAAAATCTCAAGCGTATTCTCAGCAATTGCGGCGCACATGGAGTTACCGTAACCTATCTCAGCGGATACGGTCATCAGGGCGGTGTGCGTCAGGTATACACAAGAAGCGAGGTTGCGGGAGGAACTCTTTTGCCGAAGCTCTCGTTCAGAACTGTTGTGCCCGACGGCAAGGTTGACAAAATCATAAACAAGGTTGTGGAGGAGCTGAATACAGGCAGCTTTGGCGACGGAAAGATATTCATCCGCAATATTGAGGACGTTGTACAAATCCGCACAGGAACACGCGGAATTGAGGCTTTGTAATTATGATTCTCGGAGATGCTGATATACACGGCGTAATCTTCGATATGGACGGAACGCTTCTGGACTCTATGCCCGAATGGAGGCGGACTGCCGAACGCTTTCTCGCCGGTTATGGGATTATCCCGAATAAGGACGACTATGACCGGTTCATGAAAGCTCCCGTAAAGGAGGTCGGAGAATACCTTATTGAGCGATACGGCTTGAGCGGTACGGCACAGCAGCTTGCGGATGAAATAAATTCTGTTATAGCGGAGGCTTACGAGTACCATATACAGCCAAAGGCTCATGTTACGGAGCTGCTGAGATATCTGAAATCACAGGGAGTCAGAATGGCTGCCGCAACAGCTTCGGACACCTACTTAGCGGAGCTTGCTTTCGCAAGAACAGGTATTCTTCCGTATCTGGAGGGAATCGTTTCATGTGCCGAAATAGGCGCAGGAAAAAATCAGCCGGATGTCTACTACGCGGCAATGGAGATTCTGCGCACAACAGAAAAAACCACCGCAGTCGCAGAGGATGCACTTTATGCAGTACGCACAGCCAAAAATGCCGGATTCTTTGTTATCGGAGTCAAGGACGATTCTATGATTGACGATGAATCGGAAATACGCAGGGCTGCAAGCTTATACATCGAGGACGCGGCGGAAATTTATTTGAAAGGAAACTGACAGCATGAAAAAGCTTGAAGGCAAGGTTGCAATTATTACAGGTGCTTCAAAAGGTATAGGTGAAGGGATAACGCGTGTTTTTGCCAAATATGGGGCAAAGCTCGTGCTTGCGGCAAGAGGCGGAAGGGTTATGGATTTCGCTCAGCAGCTCCGCAATGAGGGGTATGACGCAATTGGAGTCATGACTGACGTAAGCGACAAGGCAAGCGTTAAAAATCTGGTCAAGGCTGCCGTTGAAAAATACGGAACAATTGATATTCTTGTGAACAACGCGGGAGTTTGCGTTCTCGGGGACTTCATGACGTCAAGCGACGAGGATCGTGATTATCACATCAACATAAATATCAAGGGCGTATGGAATGTCACAAAGGCTGTCGCTCCCTACATGATTGAAAAGAAGGAGGGTAAGATAGTTGTAATGAGCTCCGTCACGGGAGGTATGGTTGCAGACCCGGGCGAAGCTGCCTACGCAACAACGAAGGCTGCCCTTGTTGGCTTCACGAAAGCAATGGCAAGAGAGCTGGCGGACTACAATATAAACGTGAACGCAATTTGTCCCGGCTACGTGCGAACACCGTTGGTGGAGGGAATGGCAAAGCAATCCTGCCCTGAAAATCCCGAAAGCGTAATTGACGGAATTGCAGCTGCGGTTCCGCTGAAAAGACTTGCTCAGCCTGAAGAGGTAGGCGAGCTTGCGGCATTTCTCAGCTGCTATGAATCGAGCTACATAACGGGCACGCAGATTGTAATTGACGGCGGAAGCACGCTGCCCGAAACCTCCACTATGGGAATTTGATTTTGAATTCTTCACCCCTTCATAAACATAAGAGCCGCACCGTGCAATTTTTTGTACGGTGCAGCTTTATTCTGACGAAATTTTTCTTGACAAATTGCGATAGGTATGATATAATATTTTTTGCTATTGCGAGGCAATGTGCGGCATATATCCCGACTGCGATTACGGCTTCTGTGATGATGAGGGGTGGGGAAAGAAGAATCAAGATGACCATAAAGGAAGTAAACGACTACTTAAAGAAAAATGCAAATAAAGATGAATACGAAGCAGACAAACTTGTCAACGACGGCTACGGGCAGACCAAAGGTGGTTATCGCGATAATGCCCAAAAATTCAACATAAAAGATATTACTCAGAAATGGCATTTTACAGAATCTTATTATAAAAGTATAAAGGATACAAATAAAAAGCCTACTTTCTTTTACCTGAGATGCCCTGAACTGCTTATTTGGATTGCAGAAGTGGCAGGATTAAACAATGATCTTATTCAAAAAGCTATAGATCATGTTAAAAAATTCGAAAAAGGCAATAATTTAGTAGGCACCGAAAAAAGCGGAAATTATTTCTGCTCAGGTTTACAAGATTTAAAAAATATTCTTCACATTTATGAGCTTAATAAAATTATTGGGGAATCGGTTAATTGGGATGAAGTTATTGAAAAATCAGCTGCCATAAAATGACTACAGCAAAATCCTACGGCAATATTCTTATACTAAAATTTAATCCGCGCCTGTGGTGAAATTGGCAGACACGCAAGATTTAGGTTCTTGTGCCGAGAGGTGTGCAGGTTCGATTCCTGTCAGGCGCACCATACAAAAACCGTCTTATTTTTTAAGACGGTCTTTTTTTATCACAAAAAAAGAGGACGCATAAGCGTCCTCTAAAGTTATTTTTAGGATTACGAATATGACTCAGGAAGTTCATCAATTACCTGTGAAAGCAATCTCTGAATTGCAAGAGCATCGTTGTTGCTCATTCCGTCGCCATTTGTGTTAACGTCAGCGTTGAGAAGTCCCTGTGCAGTAATAGGATACTTCGAAGGATTGTTTACATATGACATTACAAGTGTAGCATCTGCAATATCAACGTCTCCGTCAACATCTGCGTCGCCCCAGAGTGTTACTGTAAGCTCTTCATCCTCAGAATCAAGCGGATCTACGTCCGGATAGAGGAGTGCCATCAAGCCGTAAGCGATAGTTGCATCGCCTTCATGCCAGAATCTGTGGTAGTTGAGATCGTAGCTTTCTGTCGAACCTGTTTCCTCATAAATTGCCTTGAGTTCCTGATACATAGGATCATCGTTGTAGCTCTCACGGATTGAGGAGAATGTTGCGCCGTTCTCAAGTACGCTTCCGTCAGGCATAGTTCCTCTGTAGTTTGTAGGAATATAAACTGACTCTGTGAAGATTCTTGAAAGGCTTCCGTTATGCTCTGTGAAGGAAATACCGATATCGTCACGTCCCTCATCATACTGAGCTGTGAGGAGCTTGTTAGCTGTGTAAAGAGCCTTTTCAGCAGTTGTTGTGCCGTTAGCATCTGTAGCTGACTCTGCACCAACGCTGTTAGCTGCTGCGTAGTAGATAAGTGTATTACAGAGTGAAGATACACATCCTACGTCTGACTGACCGTAGCCGGCAATCTCACAGTGATAATTATCATTAGCAGTAGAATCATATGTTCCTGTCCATGTTGCAGGCTGGTTGTTCATATCGAACTCTGTATCGTCTTCAAGCTCGCCCCAGTTAAGTGTTGAAGGAATAGCATATGACATATAGTTGCCGTCCGAATCATAGACACCAAACTGAGTATTTTCAATGAACCAGTCAACCCATCTGTCGAGGATTGCAGCGAGAGCGTCCTCAAGTGAAAGACCGCCGCAAGTAATGCCAAGGCTGTCGCCATTTGTCTTAACGTAGTAGTAAAGCTCTGCAAGACGCTGTACAGCCCATACCTGGTTACCAATCCAGTGGTTTGAACCCGGGTCAGCATATACAGGGTGAGCAACATAAGCCATATCATAGAATGTTGATGCACCAGTAGGATATGTCTCATATCTGCCGTTCCAAGAGTTTGTACAACCACCGCCGATAGGACCTTCAGCAGACTGGAGCCAGAGGTACATTTCAACCTGTCTCTGGAGAGATACCTTATAGTCCTCTGTAGCGCCGCTGGACTTCATGCCGCTGTTGAGACCTGAATCTGTAAGGAGTGCGTATGCAGCGAGCGGGTTCTGATAGAATTCGTGTACGTGTGAGCAACCGATCTGCCAAGCCCAGTCGTAGCTGTTGAGAGCGCCGCCCCATGATGTATACCATGCCATAAGGTAGTGCTGACCCTTGATGCTGCTTGCAACATTTGACGAATCATAATAAATGTTCTGGCAGCCGATTTCCTTGTAGTACTTATCGAACATATCGTTACGCAGCTGGTCGCCCATTTTACCTGCAAGTGTAGTAACTGTGCTGTCGCCAGCGCCATAAAGGTTAGCGAAGTAAACAGCCTGAATTGCACGGTCTTCAGCGTCAGGAGCGTTTGTGAATGCGTACTGAGCGGATACGTTGCCTACGCCGTTGAAAATACCCTTGATACCGTCGCTCGAGTTACCATACTTGAGCTCTTCAAGACAAGGATGAGGAACTGTTTCGAAGCAGGACTCCTCACGTCCTCTCTGGAAAGTATTGATGAATGTGAAGCTGCCTGTACCTGTTCCCGGATCTGCGCCGCCGAAGCCATACCAGTCGTCAACGTCAGCGAGCCAGTGCATGAGGTAGTAGCCGTTATCGGACGAATAAGCTGCTTTAAATGTGTCATAAAGCGGGTTTACAGCGTCGCCGCCCTGATTGTAAGTAGGATACTCTTCAGGAGTATCAAGCTCAGGAGCTGTATCAGCCTTAAGTCTTGACTGATTCCAGATGCTCTTGTAATTAACTGTTGATGTTGTGCCTGAAGCCTCTGACCAGCCCGGGATCATAGCCTCAAGAGTTGTCCATGCCTTAGAAAGGTCGCTTGTAGCGGAAAGGTCGTTTGTATCCTGTGCGCCGAGGACGTCTCTCATTGCAGCCATCCATACAAGGTATGAAGCTGCTTCTGAAGTTGTCTCATGACCGTAGTCAGGAGCTTCAACGATAAGAGTTTCAACTGCGTGGTAAGGAATACCGAATGAATCTCCGCCGTTTGTGTTTGAGCTGAGATAGCCGTTCTCCTGTCCGTTTGTTACAACGTCATCATAAAGAGATTCGAACCATTCAGCATAGGTTCTGCCGGTTTGTGTGCTGGCTTCCGTTGCAGCCGATGCAGCTGACGGGAGAACTGATGCTGCTGAAACCGCAGCAGCGAGAATGCCGGCTGTCAATGCCTTGTTCTTCTTACTTATCATAAGATTTTACCCCTCTCGTAAAATTTTGGATAGAATGGAAAATGAATAAAATTAAGAATAGTGCCGTCTGACGGATCAGACGAAGGTGTGTACGGGAACGTCACGTACGGTCTGACAGTTCACGCAGATGTCACACAACTCTCAAACTACTTTCAAATAAAGTATATTCCACTTTTTAGTGAATGTCAACAGTTTAGGTGATTTTCTCACAAAAAAAGGTGTCATTTTGGTACAATGCACACAATTTGATCACTTTTTTTGTGCATTTTATCCTGATTCTTCTTTAACTTCCAATTTTCAGGATTGAAATATTGTGAATATTAGCAATGTTTTAATTTTTGCATCCATGATTCACCCTATTCACAATAAACTTTCACAAATTTCACACAGTTGTGTTCTATTATTTTCTTGGAATTTACCATAGCGGTATCATGCCGCCTTCTGAGCGTTAATTGTATTGTAATTATTTGTACATGAAATGTTCACATTTTTTTGAGATAATAAAGTGTGTGTATTTTCATAGCACTACATTAGTATATAATTGCCTAACGGTTTTTATAATTATTATTTGAAAGGAGAAACTCATGATTACTGTTGAAAATCTGACTAAGTTTTACGGCAAAAACAGAGCTGTAAACAACATTAGCTTTAATATCAATGATAATGAGATTCTGGGTTTTCTCGGCCCTAACGGCGCGGGAAAATCCACAACCATGAACATGATTGCCGGATATCTGCCAATGACCTCCGGTTCAGTCAGCATCTATGGCATCGATATTTCCAAAGAGCCTACAAAGGCGAAGCGCAATATCGGCTACCTTCCCGAAATTCCGCCGGTCTATCCCGATATGAAGGTTCACGAATACCTTTCCTTCTGCGCAGGACTTAAAAGGATTCCTCACTCGCAGAGGAAGGACGAAATCAAGCGCGTAATGGATCTTCTGAACATTTCCGAAATGGGCGGCAGACTTATCAAGAACCTTTCAAAGGGCTACAAGCAGCGTGTAGGCTTTGCGCAGGCTCTTATCGGAAATCCGAAATTTCTTATTCTGGACGAGCCGACTGTCGGTCTTGACCCGAATCAGGTTGCGGAGGTACGTCAGATAATCAAGGATCTGAAAAAGGAACACTCCGTAATTTTCAGCTCCCATATCCTGAGCGAGGTAAGCGCAGTCTGTGACCGTGTTATCATTATAAATAAGGGCGATATTAAGGCTATCGACACTATCAGCAGCCTTGAAAGCTCCTTCAAGGATAATCTGACTCTGAATGCTAAGGTTTCCGGAAACCGCGACAGAATCATTTCAATTATCCGCTCCGTGGAGGGCGTCAAGTCCATTTCCGATGTCAACAGCCTCGGCGGCGACTCCTACGAAATTAAAATTGCTATGGAGGGCGACTCCGACGTTATCAGAAATGCTGTAATGGCGGCTCTCATCAACAGCGGCATTCAGATTCTTGAAATCTACACCGAAAAGCCGAATCTTGAGGAGGTCTTCATTCAGCTCATCAATCAGCCAACGAAGCGTTCCACTATGGAGGATCTGCTTGAGGAATTCGGCAGGGATGAGGATTCCACGGAGGCTTCTGATTCCGATACGGAAGATACAGATACGGAAAATTCGGATACAGACGCTTCACCTGACACATCTGATTCGGACACGTCTGATACATCTGATAAGGAGGAGTCATAATGTTTTCCATTTACAAAAAAGAATTGCAGTCGTTTTTCCTGACGCCCTTCGCTTACATACTCACAGCTCTCTTCATGCTGCTGTTCACCTATATGCTCAATACCAGTATTGCCAATATGGATTCGAGTCTGCTTCAATTCTCCTTCAATGAGGTTTTCTACAACGTAATACTCCTCTTCCTGTTCCTCATTCCGATTATGACAATGCGTACCTATTCCGACGAGCGTAAATTCGGCACTGAGGTTCTGCTTATGACGACTCCGGTAAATGTTTTCCAGATTGTTATAGCAAAGTTCCTTGCAAATATTACCGTTTTCCTGTTCATGCTCCTCTGCTCGACGCTCTTCCCTATCGTTACAGCTTTGAACGGTGAGGTTGTAATATCCCAGCTTTTCTGCGCATACGTCGGCTTCTTCTGCTGGGGCGCAATGTGCATAACAATAGGAATGCTTATTTCCTCATTCACCGAAAATTCAATTATTGCCGCTATTCTCGGCGAGGTTGCTATGCTTGCCGTTCTGTTTGTGGACGATTTCTCCAACACGGAATTTATCGCTCAGTATCCTACACTTCAGACGGTTATTTACTCGTTTGCGGCTCAATATAAGTTCGTCTACTTCTCACAGGGCGTTATCAGGCTTTCCGATTTGATTTTCTTTATATCGGCGATTGTTCTGTTCCTTGCATGGACTGTTATCTCTATTGAGAAAAGACGCTGGAACAGGGGGTAATTTCTAATGAAGAAACGTAAATTTAATTTTTCGGGCGTTGTCGCAATTGTTCTCGCAATACTTGTTTTAGTGGTTCTTGTACCTATAAATGTTATTTTCAATTACTACGACAAATATTACGATATGACGCCAAGCAGTATGTATACCCTCAGCGATACAACGGTTAATCTCGTCAACGAAAACAGCGACAAGGATGTAATAATCTATACCACCTTCCATGTTAAGGAGCTTCGCGATTACTCGTCCTACCTGCCCCTTTATCATACGCTGACACAGCTTGAGGAATATGATAATATCGAGATTATCGAGGTTATTCCCGATGAAGACCCGACTATTATCAATGAGCTTGACCCGAACGATAACCTCAGCATCACAACAGGTGATATTATCGTATCATGTGACGATCTTATCAAGAAGGTTGACGCGTCCGCTATTTTCCCGTATGATGACAACGACATAAGCACCTACGCAGGTGAAGAGCTTCTCGCAGGAGCTATACAAATCGTTACGAGCGGTTCGCTGCCGAAGATTTATTTCCTCACGGGTCACGGTGAAAAGTCCATTGACGATGAGTATTCCGAATATGCCGAATACCTCAAAACCACAAACAACTATGAGGCTGTTGAGCTTAACCTTTCTGAGGTTGACGCTGTTCCGGAGGATACGGCAATTATCTTTATTGCAGGTCCGCAGACCGACCTTACCGACGACGAAACAGAAAAGCTCAGAGAATATGCGGCTGACGGCGGCGCAATGGCATTCTTCCTCGCTCCCGTTGAGGACGAAATAATTTTCGACAACATCGAGGATCTCCTCGAGGATTATGAAATCGAAATGTATTACAATGTTCTTGAGGAAACAAATCCGAACAATCTGATCTGTGAGCTGACCTCCTTAGACATCTACAACGGCGAGGATCAGTCCGATTCCGCAAACAGTCAGAATCCGAGAGTTTTCCAGATCGAATATACTGCCGCAGACAGCGACAGCTTCACTGAGGATCTCACCTCCGGTGTTCTCGAAATGGTCAGCGAAGGCGATGTAGGCGGTATTTCAAATACAAGATCCTTCGGCTCGACAGGCGACGACTCAATGTATATAGAGAAATCACCTATTATTCAGACTCTCCTCAACACCGATTCAACGGGACTTTCCTCCGGCTACTCGGCAGTAAGCGTTGCCTGCGGCGGAGATGAAAGAACTGCCGAATATGCTGAATCACTCAGCGGTCAGATTCTCTATCCCGCTTATTATTCCTACAACAAGCAGACAGGCTCGAAAATTCTCGCATTCGGTACAACCGATATACTTGACGCAAGCAGTATGCCGCAGTCAACATGGCTTACACAAATGCTGTCCCTTTCGTCACTTATCTGGCTCTTCGACAGCAACTATGATATGAATATTGGAAATAAGGGCATCAGTCTTGATTATATGAGCTTTGCAAGCGCTGAGGAAGCTACCTCAACACTCAGAATCTTCACCATCGTCCCCATCTGCGTTGCTGCTGTGGGATTGCTCGTATGGCTTAAAAGGAGACATTCCTAATGAAAAAAATAGCTGTTACTATTGGTGTTCTTGCTGTTCTTGCTGTCGGCTCGGTTTCCGCAGCTCTCATAGTTCGCAATAACGAGAACAAAAAGAGCGCGGAGGAAGCCGCTTTGCAGGCTGACTACATTCTTTTCAGCTTCGATTCCGACAACATTACCGAAGCCTCAATTGACTGTGAGGATGGCTACTATACGGCTGAGCTTATCGATTCCGTATGGACGCTGTCAAATTCCGATGAATTCACCCTGAATCATACATATATACAGGGAATCTGCACCTATATGTCTACCCTGACTGCCGAAAAGGATTACGGAGAGGCTACCGATGAAAGCAAGGAAACCTACGGACTCGACGACCCGACCATCATAACTCTTTCCGACGGAAAAAATGATTACACAATCTATGTGGGAGATCTCGATCCTACAGAAACATATTATTATGTAATGACGGAGGATAAAGAGAAAATCTATGCCATCGACGCAAGCTCGGCAAGCTCTCTCAAGGCTACGCGTCTGATGATGAAGGATACCTACCTGATACCCTATACCGACAGTGAGGTTTATCACATTCAGCTTCTCAAGGACAATGAAATCGTTTACGACCTCGACTACGATGAGGAAAACAGCGTCTGGACAATCCCCGATGAGTATTCATATTTTACAATCGACCAGACTGCCATAACCTCAATGATTAACGTCATGACAAGATGCGAGGCACAGGAATTCTTTGACGAGAATCTTGAGGATTACTCCAAATACGGCTTCGATGAGCCTACCGCTGAGCTTATTGTAACAGGCTCTGACGGCTCGGAGGTAAAGCTTCTCTTCAGCTACTACGGAAACAACACAAAAACCTACACCTATGTGCTTTATGAATCCTCCGGTCAGGTTGCGGCATTCTACACGGGCGATATTGACTTTATTGAGGATACCACAGCGGATTACCTCGTTCAGGAGGTCTGCAACATAAGCATTTACGACATCACAGGCTTCGACTTCACATATGACGGCAAAACCGATGAATTTTCCGTTGATATGGAAAACAGCAGCGCTTCAATGAACGGCACGTCAATTTCAGATCTTGGTTCAGATGCTTCGTCGGATTTCACAAGCTTTTATAACGCAATTTCTTATATGAAATTCATGACTATTGACTTTACTGCCGATACAAGCGATGCTGAGCTTCTCATGAGCGTCACACTTCACCTTTCGGAGGGCGGAGATACTGTCTTTGAGCTTTACAAGGCTGACGACGACAGCTGCTATATGTTCATTGACGGCTGCTATACCGGAGCAATCGGAGATATGACAGATCTGACAGGTAAAAATTCAGTTCTGGATTATTACGAAGAGCTTGTTGATGACATGGAAGGCTGATAATCATCTAATCAAAATCAAAAATATAGCGGCATTTTTCAAAAATGCCGCTGTTTTTGTGCCGTTCGACATAAATTCACACCCTCGGGGGTATTGATTTAATTGAAGCTTTGTGGTAAAATATAAAATGATGTTTCAGGGCAACGCATGAGAAGATGTAGGGTGTTCTTCGTCCGCTGAGCCGAAACACAATATAGGCAACACCGCACAAAGCACGCCTGACGGCTTTGCCGCGCAGTGCTGTCTGAAATTTCCGCCGCATACGTTTTCCCCTGCTTTTAAGCGGCAGAACGGAGTTTGTTATGCTTAATGCTGATATTAAAGAATTTGAATTTTCTTCAGACTTTGACGGTCTGATAGTAAAGGGTATAATTGCCGTCCCCGGCGGCTCGGTAAACGGTGTCGTTCAGATTGTACATGGTATGTGCGAATACAAGGAACGCTATCTGCCGTTTATGGACTACCTTGCTGAAGAGGGCTTTATAACCGTTATCCACGACAACCGAGGTCACGGGCAGAGTATATGCTCGGATGAGGATCTCGGCTTCATGTACAAGAACGGAGGTCAGGGCTTCGTTCAGGATATTTTTCAGGTAACGAAAATAGCTAAGGAAACCTTTTCAGGCGTCCCCTATTTTATGCTTGGTCACAGCATGGGTTCTCTGGGCGCACGTACATATTTAAAGGAACACGACACGGAGCTGAACGGTCTTATCGTCAGCGGCTCTCCATGCTTCAACAGATTTTCCGGCTTCGCAAGAAGCATACAGAAGGAGCTGTCAAAAAAGCTCGGCAGCCGCTACAGAAGCGAGAAAATCAGCAGCATCATGGAGGATATGTTCAACAGGCAGTTTGCCAAGGAAAATATCGCTCACGCCTGGATTTGCAGCGATCCGGAGGTTGTCGCTAAATATAACAGCGACCCTCTTTGCAGCTTCACATACACCCTCAACGGCTACGAAGGTCTGCTGTATCTTCTCAGGGAAACCTACAGCAAAAAGGGCTGGAAGGTTGAAAATCCGCACCTGCCCATACGCTTCATTTCCGGAAAGGACGACCCCTGTATGCTTTCCGAAAAGAAATTCTTCAAGGCAATTTCCCTCCTCGAAAGGCTCGGATATGAAAGCATCTCCCACCGTCTCTTTGACGGTATGCGCCACGAAATCCTCAACGAAAAAAACAACACCATTGTCTACAAGGACGTTGCAAAGACGCTTTTCTCATGGATTGACCGCATATAGAGCGTGTTCATATAAAACAAAAGGCTGCTGAAATAATTCAGCAGCTTTTCTTTTACCTTTCATATGTTGCCAAAATTCTCAGGGCAACCTCTTTTCGTGTCTGGCGCGTATCCATCGCCTGCTTCTCAATGTATCTGTGAGCCTGCGGTTCAGTAAATTTCAGATACTGCATCAGCGTGCATTTCGCACGATTGATAAGCCTCATTTCATCTATCTTCGTGAGCAGCTTCACATTTTCCTTTTTAAGCCCCAGCATTCTGGCACGTGTTGCCTGAACAAGCTTCAGCGATTGATGAAAAACCACCTTATTAAGAGGCTTCGGTACAACGCACACGCCAAAATCTCCGACCTTTTCGGAAACATCATCAGCTATATCGTTCTTGCATATCAGTATGATCCCTGCCGTTGACGATTCCGCTATCATAATTGACAGCTCATGCCCGAACTCATCTGACAGAGGCGTATTTATAACAACAAGCTCAAATTCATTTGTATCTATGAGGCGGCGTGCCTCACTGCCGCTGGCTATGGTCATGGTTTTCCCATAGCCAAAGGATTTGAGCAGCTGTTCTATAGCGTTCATTCCCTTTTCCGAACCGGATACAATTAATGCTCTGTCCATTTACGCTTACTCACCTGCTTAAATAGATTTAAAATAGTATTTTTCCTCAAATTCGTCCTTATCCTTAGCTATTGCATATTCCTGTATCTGTTTGTCAAGCTTGTCAAAAATATTCATTCTGATTTCATCCGAAAGAGTTGCCTTTACAAATCCGCTTTGCTTTGCGATTTCCACAGCCTCCTCCAGTGTTGTCGGGAGAAGCTCAAAGCCTATGGAATCATGTCCCGATTTCATTGTGCTGTCCAGAATACCGCAGTCTCCGTTTTTGATGCCCTCAATACCTGCCGCAAGTATGAGCTTAAACGTCACATATGGATTGCAGCAAGCGTCAGCGGAGCGTATTTCAATTCGCGGAGTAGTTCCCACTGTTTTGGGAATTCTGATAAGCTGCCTTCTGTTTTCAAATGACCAGTCGACGTATTTCGGCGCAAAACCGCTTCCAAAGCGCTTATAGGAATTTGTAGTCGGATTAAGAAACGCCGTAATTTCCCTGATTCTGCGCAAAACTCCGGCAATAAAGCATTTGCCCTCAATGGACATATTATTCAGATCTGAACCGAAAATATTCTTTCCGCCCTTTTTGAGGCTGATGGATATGCTCAATGCGCTGCCATGCTCATTTGAAAGAGGTCTGGGCATAAATGACGCAAAAAGTCCGTTCTGAGCTGCAATTGATTTAACCACAGTTTTATAATGAACCATATTATCGGCAGCTGTTACAGGCTCATTTTCCCTGAATTCGATTTCATTCTGTCCGGGGCCGTGCTTATGGCAGGAGCTTTTCGGATTAAGCCCCATTTCCTCAAGAGAGAGGCAGATTTCACGTCTTGTATTTTCACATTTGTCAAGAGGAGCAACATCCATATAGCTTCCGTTATCGTGAGGGATTTTTGTTGCCTCGCCGTTTTCATCGAGGTCAAACAGGTAGAACTCACATTTTGTTCCCATTTCGCATGAATATCCGTCAAGTCTTAAAGAGTTGATATAATTTGTCAGTGAGCTTCTCATATCGCCGATATAATCGCTGCCGTCCATGTTCTTCATGCTGCAGAAGAAACGCACAACTCTTCCCGATTTCGGACGCCAAGGCAGAACCGAAAGGGTTGAAATATCGGGAACAAGCAGCAAATCCGTATATTCATCTGTTATACATGAAGCGTCAAAGGGGATCCCGTACTCAAAGGCGCGGGGCAGCTCGTTTGGCATTATTGCTATATTTTTTAAATTGCCAAACATATCACAAAATGTCAGACGTATGAATTTTACGTCGTTTTCCTCTACAAAATCAAGAATTTCTTTTGGAGAAAAGCACATCATCATAATATACCTCCACTATATTATCCGGAGAGCCGGAAAATTCACATACGATTAAAAGGGACAGAAAGCCTCTATCCCTTTTATTATACTATAATCCGGGCAAAAAGTAAATACCCGAAAATCAATTATTTTTGTACAGTCTTTTGTACGGGTTCTTCGTATTCGGCAGAAGCTTCAGGAATTTATCCTTGAGTATCTTCTTGCTGTCGCCGCCGAAGCTGCCGCAGTATTCCTCAACAAGAGCCGCAATTTCCTCCATATCCTCATCAGTGGGGTCGCTTACCGCAACCTGCGCGGGGAGTCTGTCGGGGACTTTATCTGTGCGGAGATAAATCTTGCCGCCGTGCATTCCTGTACCGCAGAAATTTCCCACAATGGGCGTTTCGTCATCCTTGCCGATACCGAGAACGAGAATAACTCCGCCTGCCTGATATTCGCCGAGGAAGCTTCCTGCGCATCCGCCGATTACGAGCTTCGGAATTTTATCCTCATACGCCTTCATATGGATTCCCGCACGATAGCCTGCATCGCCCTTAACGAGGATTTTTCCGCCTCTCATGGCGTATCCCGTAGCGTCGCCCGAGGAGCCGTGAATTATAATTTCGCCCTCATTCATCGTGTCGCCGGTTGCGTCCTGCGCATTTCCGAATACCTCGATTCCCGCACCGTCAAGATAAGCTCCGAGAGCGTTTCCGGGAGTTCCGTTAATGGTTATCTTTTTTCCGGAAAGACCTGAGCCTATATATCTCTGACCAATGCAGTTATCAATTATAATTACGTTGTCGTGAGCATTTCTGACCTGACTGTTAAGCTCCTGAAAATGCATAAGATTAGCAGTAATTTTCATTATTTTCTACCTCCCAGCTGCTTTGCTCTTTCATTGGCAGAAAATGCCATAAGCTGCGGCTTTCTGCTGATAAGTTCAAAATCGAGTGAATCAAGCGGAGTCTTTTCACGAATGAGCTTTGTATAAATACCTGCACGAAGCACATCGCCTATCATAATAAAGCCTTTCAGCTGATTATCCTTAACAACGAGCTTCTTATAGTTCGTTCCGTCGCAGGTGACGATTTCCTCGCCGTCATATGAGCCTGCCGTTATGATGTGGTAGCCGAAGAAGCCGATAGCGTTCATGGGCATTGCCGTTTCAAAGGGAGCATCAACACGCGTCATATGATAGCCTGCCGCCAGACCCTGCATATACGCATTGGGCAGAAGCGCAAGTATACGGTCGGTATCGGTTGTAATATCGTGGCTTTTTGCGCAGTCGCCTGCGGAATAAACATCAGTTATGGTCGTTCTGGAATATTTATCCGTAACGATTCCCCTGTCAACGCTTCCGCCTGCCTCTGCAACAAGCTCTGTATTCGGACGAACACCCACAGCTACAACAAGCACGTCAAATTCAAGCTCCTCGCCGTTCGTGAGAACAGCCTTGTTTCCGTCAAAGGAGGATGCGCTGACACCCAGCTTAAATTCGATTCCCTTGTTTTCAAGGTAGCTCTGAACCATTTCCGAACCCGTTTCGTCCAGAATTGACGGAAGAATGCGGTTTGCAAGATCGATAACCGTCAGATGACCTATCTTGTCGAAAATTCCCTCGGCACATTTGAGTCCGATAAGACCTGCGCCGATAATGAGAACACGGCTTTCGGGGGTAATTGCAGCTCCGAGAGCCTTCGCATCGTCAAGTGTCATGAAGCTGAATCTGTTCTCAACTGTTTCAAGCCCCTCCATAGGCGGAACAAACGGCTTTGAGCCTGTTGCCACAAGAAGCTTGTCATAATCGAGGGACGATCCGTCGTCAAGGTCTACAGTTTTCTTATCGGGGTTGATTTTTACCGCAGTTCTGCCAAGAAGCGGAGTTACGTTATTGTCCTCATAGAAGCTGTCCGGACGATATTTCATACGCTGCTCATCAGTTTTGCCGTAGAGGAGATAAGAAATAAGCGGACGTGAGTATGTATGATATTTTTCATTGGAAACAACAGTAATGCTTCCGTTTTTGTCGGTTTTTCTGATTCCCTCGATACAGCCGACAGCAGCTGCCGAGTTTCCGATAATTACATATTTCATCATATCCACCTTACCTTTCTTCATAGACAATCGCCTGATTCGGACACGCCTTTACGCAGGCAGGCTCGCCGCAGGAATTTTTCGTGCAAAGCTCGCACTTCTGAACAACTCCGGTGTTGGAGGGCATAATTGCCCCGTATGGACATGAGAGAATACAGGTGTAGCAGCCTACGCACTTATCCTGATTGATGTTGATAACTCCGTCAACGATGGTGAGTGCGCCTGTGATACAGCCCTTGACGCAAAGGGGATCCTCACAATGACGGCAGCTGACGGCAAAATTTATTTTATCGCCCTCTTCAACCTGAATCTTAGGATTGATTTTCAATCCCCTGAGAGCCTTTGCCATATCGTTTTCATAGCATTTATCTTCTTTGTTGGTGTTAGCGAACGCACAGTGGAATTCACAGAGGTGACATCCAAGACACCATTCTTCGTTAACATATATACGTTTCATAATAATCTATCCTCCCTGAATTACTCGCCTGCGTGCTTGATTCCGAGAATTTCAAGCTCTTTTTCCGTAAGTCCGACACCTCTGAGCATAAGGCGGTTTCCTTTAAGGCTCTCGATGGAGTTGATACCCATACCGCCCATAATTTCCTTGATTTCGTGATTCCATGCGTTAACAAGATTAACAAGCCTCTTGTAGCCTACGTTTGGATTAAGACGCTTTACAAGGTCAGGGCGCTGAGTTGCGATTCCCCAGTTGCACTTTGCCATGTGGCAGCTGCGGCACTGGTGACATCCGAGAGCGATTACGGCTGCGGATGCAATATATACAGCGTCAGCGCCAAGTGCGATTGCCTTTACAACATCGGCTGCATTTCGGATTGAGCCGCCGCATACAATAGAAACATTACCTCTGATTCCCTCGTCGCGAAGTCTTTGGTCAACAGCCGCAAGAGCAAGCTCAATAGGAATACCCACGTTATCACGGATTCTCGTGGGAGCAGCTCCCGTACCTCCTCTGAAGCCGTCGATTGCGATAATATCAGCTCCGCTTCTTGCGATACCGGAGGCAATTGCTGCAACATTATGAACAGCGGCAATTTTAACTATAACCGGTTTCTTGTAATTTGTTGCCTCCTTGAGTGAATAGATGAGCTGCCTTAAATCCTCGATTGAGTAAATATCATGATGAGGTGCAGGTGAAATAGCGTCTGAGCCTTCGGGAGTCATACGAGTCATGGAAACATCGCCCACATTCTTTGCTCCGGGGAGATGTCCGCCGATACCCGGCTTAGCACCCTGTCCCATCTTGATTTCAATTGCGGCACCTGCCTCAAGATAATCCTTATGAACGCCGAAACGTCCGGAAGCAACCTGAACAATTGTATTCGGACCATACTGATAGAAATCCTTGTGAAGTCCGCCCTCACCCGTGTTATAGAGAGTTCCAAGCTCCGTAGCGGCTCTTGCAAGACTTTCGTGAGCGTTCTTGCTGATTGATCCGAAGGACATAGCCGAGAACATAATCGGAACCTCCAGCTTAACCTGCGCGGAAAGATTATTTTTAATCTCGCCGTTCTCGTCACGCTCAATTCTGCCGGGCTTTGCTCCGAGGAAAACCTTTGTTTCCATAGGTTCACGGAGAGGATCTATAGGAGGATTCGTTACCTGTGAAGCGTTAATGAGAATTTTGTCCCAGTAAATCGGCAGCGGATTTGGATTACCCATTGAAGAAAGCAGAACGCCGCCCGATTCCGCCTGACGGTAAATCTCCTTGATAGCCTGAGATGTCCAGTTGGCATTTTCCCTGAAGGTATGATCTGTCTTGACGATTTTGATTGCTCTTGTGGGGCAGAGTGAAACGCATCTGTGGCAGGTAACGCACTTTGTGCTGTCGCACATCATCATGTCAAGATCCTCATCGTAGTAATGAGCTTCATTCGCGCACTGTCTTTCACAGACACGACATTTAACACATTTATCGGGATTCCTTACGATTTCATAATCCGGAAAGTCATAATTTATAGCCATTATTCAATTCCCTCCTCTAAAGTTACAATGAATGCTTCGCCGCCCTTAGGTGACCAGATTTTATCAAGCTCGGGCTGGATAACACGAATTGCGCATTCCTCGCTGGCAGCATATACCGTATCGCCCTTTTCGGCAATAACCATTGAACGCAGCTTTAATCTGTCGTTGAGAGCCATCATTCCGCCCTTGAATCCGAGAAGAATGGAGAACGGGCCGGTAACGAGAAGGCTTGAGAAAGCGTTTCTGAGGTATGTGAGCTTTTCACGCTTTGCAGGCTCAAGCTGGTCGATTGTATCCCAGAACGGAGCTGCGATAACATCGGCAACCTCCTCAAGAGTCAGCTTCTGTTTTCTGTTGAGAAAATCTATAATATATGTAATTACTTCAGTATCTGTGAGCAGCGTACATTTGTATCCATACATTTCAATGAAGCGTCTGTTTGCGTCATAGGAGGATATTTCGCCGTTGTGGACTATTGAGTAATCAAGAAGCGCAAAGGGATGAGCGCCGCCCCACCAGCCGGGAGTATTTGTGGGGTATCTTCCGTGAGCTGTCCAGCAGTAGCCGTCATACTCGTCAAGACGGTAAAATTCTCCGACATCCTCCGGAAAGCCGACTGCCTTGAAAACGCCCATGTTCTTGCCGCTTGAGAATACATAAGCCCCCTCAATGGTTGTGTTTATGCGTATAACACACTGAGCTGTATACTCGTCCTCGCCAAGCTGACATTCTCTGAGGCGGTTCGGCAGCGGATTAAGAAAATATCTCATGATAAGAGGTTCATTTGTAATGGAAGGAACCTTTTTTGTTGGAATTTTAGAAAGATTTATAACGTCGAAATGATTATCGAGAAATTTCTCGCATCTGATTTTTGAATCGGTGCTGTCAAAGAAAACATGAAATGCGTAAGCGTCTTTATACTGCGGATAAATACCATATCCCGCAAAGCCGCCTCCGAGTCCGTTGGATCTGTCGTGCATTGTTGCGATTGAATCAATAATCGTCTGTCCGTTGATTGGTTTTCCTTTCTTATTAAAGATACCCGATATAGCACAGCCGGACGGGATTCTGATTTCTCCTTCTTTAAGCATAAGAAAGCCTCCTTAGATAAAAGTTAGTATTGACAAAGAAAAAAGACGCTCGTTAAGCGCATAACATACATCATCGTAAGAATTATGCGTGTAACGAACATCCTTGTTCTTTCTGTGACGATATTATCATACTACATTTTTTTTAGTTTGTCAATAGGGTTCGATTAAAAAAATTCAGTTTTTTCAGATTTTTTTCGTTTTTTTCAAAGTCCGGCACTTTTTCAACATTGGCAGGTGAATTTCTGCACAAAAAATAAGATGAAATATTATCAATCTATATGCACTTTTACTGTTGACAAATTTTGCCCGCAGGTATATACTAAATACATAGACAGCAAAGACGCTGGAAAAAGTTATAAAAGCTTTTTTCAGCGTTTTTTTGTTTTATTTTGTTCCGGATACGGTACCGTTCGGAGCAGCATCACATATTTTACTCAGACAAAATGTTTATGGAGGTTGATCTTATGAGTGATGAAATCATGGAAACTATAAGCGGCACTACTTTCGGTGTCTGGTTTCTGATTGGCGCTGCACTCGTATTCTTTATGCAGTGTGGATTTGCAATGGTTGAAACAGGTTTTACCAGAGCAAAGAATGCCGGAAATATTATTATGAAAAACCTGATGGACTTCTGTATCGGTACAGTCGTTTTCATCTTAATCGGTTTCGGACTTCTCCTTGGTGAGGATTTAGCAGGATTTATTGGTAAGCCCGGATTTGACATCATTACCAATTATGAATCCTTTGATTGGTCAAACTTTATTTTTAACCTTGTATTCTGTGCAACTACTTCTACAATTGTTTCAGGTGCAATGGCTGAAAGAACAAAGTTCCTTTCATACTGCGTTTACTCCGCAGTTATCTCAGCTCTCATTTACCCGATTGAAGCACACTGGATCTGGGGCGGCGGCTGGCTTGCAGAATGGGGATTCCACGATTTCGCAGGCTCATGCGCTATCCATATGGTCGGCGGTATCTCAGCTCTTATCGGAGCTAAGATTCTTGGACCACGTATCGGCAAATTCGACAAAGACAGCAGCGGCAAGGTAACAAAGGTTCGCGCTATTCCCGGTCACTCCCTTACACTTGGCGCTCTCGGCTGCTTTATCCTCTGGTTCGGCTGGTACGGATTCAACGGCGCAGCTGCAACTTCAGTTGATCAGCTTGGCTCTATTTTCGTAACAACTACAATTGCCCCCGCAATTGCAACAGTTACCTGTATGATATTCACATGGATCAAATACGGCAAGCCTGACGTTTCAATGTGTCTTAACGCTTCACTTGCAGGACTTGTAGGAATCACGGCAGGATGTGACGCTCTTAACGCTGTCGGCGCAATCATTGTCGGTATCGTTTCGGGACTTCTCGTTCCCTTTGGCGTATGGCTTCTTGACTACGTTCTTCACATCGACGACCCTGTCGGTGCGGTTGCAGTTCACATGATGAACGGTATCTGGGGCACAATTGCTGTAGGTCTTTTCGCAGATCCTTCTGTTCCCGGATATTCTCTCGCAGATAAAAACGGAGACGAACTGGCAGGTCTTTTCTACGGCGGCGGCTTCGGACTCCTCGGCAGACAGCTTACAGGATTCGTTGCAGTTGCTGCATGGACAGCCGTAACAATTACAATCACATTCCTTGCAATCAAGCACACTATCGGTCTGCGTGCATCCGCTGAAGAGGAAATCATCGGTTTGGACGCAACAGAACACAATCTCCCCTCCTCTTATGCAGACTTCATGCCTTCAATCGAATCTATCAAGACAATCGACAAGGAGGCTGCTGCTGCCGGAATTCAGGCTCCCGCATCACCTATCCCATCGGCAGTTGCTGCTGCACCTGCTAAGCCTGCACCTTCTACAGCAGAGGCATCATCTGCTAAGATTACAAAGGTCAGCATCATCTGTAAGCAGAACAAGCTTGAAACTCTCCAGAAGGCTCTCATGGAGGTTGGCGTAAAGGGTATCACTGTTACACAGGTACTCGGCTACGGTACTCAGAAGGGTCACGAAACATATTATCGTGGCGTTAAGGAGGATTCACCGACACTTCTGCCGAAGTTCAAGGTTGAAGCTGTTGTATCCAAGGTTCCTGTTGAGGACGTAGTAAACGCAGCTAAGAATGCTCTCTACACAGGCAATATCGGCGACGGAAAGATGTTCGTATACGATGTTGAGAACGCTATTAAGGTTCGTACAGGTGAAGAAGGCTTCGATGCTCTTCAGGGCGAGGACTATTGATTTACTTAATGTAGGTTCCATTTTTGCTTCCAATATAATATTACAAAAAAGAGCCCGTGCATTTCAATTGCATGGGTTCTTTTTTATGGCGTCACCGCATAAAAAACTCCCGAACAAAATCGGGAGTTCTCTATGTATTTTTTTAGGCAAAGCCGTCAGGCGTGCTTTGCGCGGTATTGCCTTTAATTATCAGTCAGATCATACGGCACTTCCTCATTTGAAAGCGCAAGCTCAATCACCTTGCCATAGAAGCCGGAGGGATTCAGCATAATCTTTTCGCCGAGGAGCTTCGCCTGAGTCAGATCAGGGGCAAAAAGCTTCAAGTCCATCAGGTCGCACTTGAAATCAAGACACCTGACGTGGGTATAGTAGCCGTTTTCCACAGGAATATACTCAATTTTGATTTCCTGCTCGTGCTTCAGACGTGCAAAATACCTGAGTGCCGCAAGGACAAGCTTATCTCTGTAGGATTTCGGAGCATACGTTTTCAGCTGCTTTGCGCAGAAACGTCCCTTTTCCTGCAAAGCATAGCAATCGGCATTATCCTTATTTTTTACGATTGAAATGCAGTCGTTTTTCAAAAGATAATCAATTGAATCCTGATAATAGAAATAATTTATCAGCCCCGTGCTTACGGCAATTTCATAAAGCTGCTCAATCTCAACAGGCTTGTCGATTCTATAAAGCAAATAGCATATCAAAATGTTCAGGGTAGGCACATCCTTTATTTCCGTATCAGCCGCTTCTGACATTTTAAAAATATTTTCATTCTGCATTTATCTCACCTTAGCAAAAGTTAGGATAGTCAAGCATATGCGCAAGCAGAGCAATATTAACTGCCGCCTCAACGCATGGAACAGCTCTCGGAACGATACACGGATCGTGACGTCCCTTAATGCTCAGAACCTCGTTTTTCACATCGTGATAATCAACCGTATTCTGCTCCTGCGCAATCGAAGGAGTAGGCTTAATTGCAACATTCAGGGTAATCGGCATTCCCGATGAAATTCCGCCGAGTATGCCGCCGTGATTATTTGTTTTCGTCACAACATGGCCCTTCTCGTCAACGTAGAACTCATCATTATTCGTGCTTCCGACCATTTTCGCAACCTCAAAGCCTGCGCCGAATTCCAGTCCCTTGACTGCGGGAATACCAAAAATCAGCTGCGCAATTGAGTTTTCCAGCCCCTCAAAAATCGGTGAGCCGATTCCGGCGGGAACATTAACTGCCACACACTCTATAATGCCTCCCAGCGATTCGCACTCCATTCTCGCATTCTGAATATCCTCCTTCATCAGCTCGCCCTTTTTGTCGCTGATAACCGGAAATTCCTTATAGCGGACGTCAAGAATATCCTGACGCGTAACATTTACATGGTCGAAGGACGCAT
The DNA here is from genome assembly GCA_021200415.1 of Ruminococcus sp. GTDB lineage: Bacteria > Bacillota > Clostridia > Oscillospirales > Ruminococcaceae > Ruminococcus. The sequence goes on from JAJQGO010000013.1 coordinate 334,752, forward strand.
CCTTGATTTCATGAATGGACGCAATGTGCGCGCCCGTATAGATTCCCCTGCGTTCGAGAATCTGTCCGCAGACAGCTCCCGCAAAGCAAAGAGGAGCAGTAAGACGTCCCGAAAAGTGACCGCCGCCTCTCACGTCGTTGAAGCCCTTATACCTCACAGCTCCCGTATAATCCGCGTGACCCGGCCTTGCAAGTCTGGAGATATTGGAATAATCTCCCGAATGGGTATCGGTATTCTGAATGAACGCGCAGAGGGGAGTTCCCGTAGTTCTGTCATTGAACACACCCGAAAGAATCTGCGGCATATCCTTTTCGCTTCTTGAAGTTGTTGTTCCGTCTTTTTTAGGCGCTCTTCTTGCCATAAATCTTCCGAGTTCCTCAACGTCAATATATTCTCCCGGCGGAAGATTGTCGATAATAACGCCGATAGCGGGCCCGTGGGACTCGCCGAAAATTGAAATTGAAATGCGATTATTCCAAAGTGATGACATTAGCTTTACCTCCAAGATTGTTATAATCCCTGAAAAAATCCGGATAAGACTTCTCAACAGCCTCTGCACCCCTGATTATAATATCGCCGTCCGCTTTTACAGCGGCAATTGCAGCCGACATAACGATTCTGTGGTCGCCGAAGCTGCTCACAAATCCGCCATGCAGCGTTTTTACAGGTTTTATCAGCAGTCCGTCGTCAGTGACAGTAACCCTTCCGCCAAGCCTGTTCAGCGTAACGGAAATAGCCTCAAGCCTGTTGCTTTCCTTGATTTTCAAACGCTTTGCGTTAAAAATTTTGGAAGGTCCCTTTCCGAAGCAGCCAAGAACAGTCAGAATTGGCACGAGATCCGGAATATCAGAGCAATCGGCTTCAAAATTTTTCAGTCCATTCTCATTATAGCACATCTCGGAAATAATATCAAGAATTTTCTTGTCGCCCTGAACACTGTTTTTGTTAAGATTTTGCAAATTTATGCTGCATCCGAGGGCATTTGCGGTATAGAAAAACGCTGCCTGAGAATAATCGCCCTCAACGGTTACATCGCAGGGCTTGTATCTCTGCGAGCCTTTTATTATGTAATTATTATTGAATTCCATTATCTCAATGCCGAATTTTTTCAGGCAGTCAATGGTAATATCCACATACGGCTTTGATTCAAGCTTTGATGTAATCCTGATAATGGAATCGCTTTTAAGAAGCGGAAGCGCAAAAAGGAGTCCCGTAATGAACTGTGATGAAACGTCCCCCTCTACCTCATAGATTCCGGATTCAAGCTTGCCTGACATATCAAAGGGCATGGTGCAGTAGTAATCGAAGGTGATACCCTTCTGACCAAGCTCCCTTAAATAGATGTGTATGGGGCGTTCGGGGAGTCTGCCTCTTCCGAGAAAGCGGGAGGTAGTCCCGAGGGCGGCTGCAATGGGAATTACAAAACGGAGAGTAGATCCGCTTTCGTTGCAGTTGATTACTGCCCTTTCCGGAGCCTTACTTATTCCGCGCACTTTAACATTGCCGTTTCCATCGACGGTGCATTCAGCTCCGAGAGCATTCATGGCGGATATTGTCGCTTCTATATCCTTAGACATATTTATTCCGCTGATGACAGATTCGCCTTCAGCAAGGGCGGCGCAGATGAGGGCGCGGTGAGCGTAGCTTTTCGATGAGGGTATATAAACATCTCCGCTGAGCTTTGAGGGCTGAATTTTTACGTCCATTACGATTCCTCCATCATTTTATTGAATTCCGCAACGGAGGCTTTTCTTATTTCAGCCTCCCCGATTTTTTCGCAGACAATGAAATTTATATTATTTGATTCACGCTTTTTGTCCTTTGAGCAGAAGGGAAGAAGCTCCGCCATTGAAGCCTCCGAATCAATCGGGAGTCCATATGCTCTGACACATTTTTCAAGCCTTTCGGACAGATTTTCCGCGAATCGTCTTGTAATGATGCACATTCCTGCCGCAACGCCTTTTCCGTGAGTATAATTCACATAATTGTGATAACCCTCGATTGCATGGCCTATCGTATGTCCAAAATTCAGAATCATGCGTTCGCCGCGGTCGAATTCATCGTTTTCAACAACGGCTCTTTTTATATCGATGCAGGTGTATACAATTTCGTCCATAACCTCATGTACGTTTCCGAGGTCATGCTCCGCTATCAGCCTGAACAGCTTTTCATCACGAATCATTCCGTATTTTATGGCTTCAGCCATACCGTCGGCAAGAATATCGGGAGAGAGGGTTTTCAGCGTGTCGCTGTCGCAAATCACGAGGGCGGGCTGCTTGAACGCTCCCGCAAGATTCTTGCCGCATTTAAGGTCGATTGCCGTTTTTCCGCCGACAGATGAATCAATCTGGGCAAGGAGGGTTGTAGGAATCTGCACAAACTCCACGCCGCGCAGGAAGGTTGCAGCCGCAAATCCGGTAATATCACCCACAACGCCGCCGCCAAGGGCAATTATAATATCGTTTCTCGTAATGCTGCTTTCGCACAGGAAATCATAAATATCACTGAGTACGGCAAGGCTCTTTGAAGCCTCACCGTTCGGGAACGAAAACATTGTACACCCGAAGCCGTTTTCCGTGAGAGATTTTTTTACGGTATCTCCGTAAAGCTTTTCAACAACATCATCGGTAATTATGGCAGCTCTGCGTGATTTGGCAATATCCGCAATATATTTGCCGCAGCTTTTTATACTGCCGCGCTCAATAAGAACGTCATAGGGCTTGCTTGTATTAACTCTGATTGTTTTCATATCAGCCAAGTTCCTTTCCGCAGAATTCAATCATAGGCTTGATCTTCTTCATAACCTCCTCGAACTTCTCGGGCTTGAGCTGCTGTGCGCCGTCGGAAAGAGCCTTTGAGGGATTGCAGTGAACCTCGATTTCAAGGGCGTCCGCACCTGCCGCAATTGCCGCAAGGGACATAGGCTCAACAAGTGAAGCAATTCCCGTCGCATGGCTCGGATCTACGACAACAGGAAGATGAGTACGCTGCTTGAGAAGCGGAACTGCGGATATATCGAGTGTATTTCTTGTGTAGGTTTCAAATGTTCTGATGCCTCTCTCGCAGAGAATTACATTGCTGTTGCCGCCTGCCATAATGTATTCGGCGGACATAAGAAGCTCCTCCATTGTGTTCGCAAGACCCCTCTTCAGGAGAATCGGCTTATCGGAGCGTCCCAGCTGCTTGAGAAGCTCGAAGTTCTGCATATTTCTTGCTCCCACCTGAATTACGTCAATATCGGCGAAAAGGTCAAGATGCTCAGCTGACATGATTTCCGTTACAATGGGAAGTCCCGTTGCCTTACGTGCGGCAAGAAGAAGTCTGATGCCCTCCTCGTGAAGTCCCTGGAAGGAGTAGGGGGAGGTTCTCGGCTTGAACGCGCCGCCTCTGAGCATTGTAGCTCCCGCCTTCTTTACGGCTTCAGCAGTTGAAATTATCTGCTCCTCGCTTTCAACGGAGCATGGGCCTGCGATAATCTGCACATGATTTCCGCCGATAATTCTGCCGCTTACATCAATAACCGTATCCTCCGGATGGAACTGTCTGTTGCACGCCTTGTAAGGCTCCTGAACTCTCTGAACACGCTCTACAACAGGCTGAGCGTTAATGAGGTCAATGTCCAGCTTTGAGGTATCGCCCACAAGACCGAGAATGTTGTGATTGACGCCGTTGATTCCGGATACCTTGACTCCCCTGTCCGTGAGCATTCCGATAAGCGAATCGTAATCGTTTTTGTTTGCGTTTTCCTTGAGAATGATAATCATAATAAAAACCTCCTGATAATATAAAAGCCGCTGCTTCAATTCACAAAAGCAACGGTTTGAGATACGTATTTAACTATTCCCTGCTTTGCGAATTTCACTTTTTTGCATGAAAAATAAACTCATAGCCATAAAAGAAGCATGAGTTCTGCCAAAAGTAAAAGTTGTCAAAGCAATTGATATTCATCGCAGTATGTTCTCCTGAAATTATTTGAGCGACACCATGCAGCTATGCGAAGTATCAAGGAGATTATATCATATAATATTGAGCTTGTCAAGGGGAAAAATAAAAAAAGCGGCAAAAGCCGCAAAAAAACATATAAAAGATAAAATAAACCGCCTTGCCGTCATATAGCGTATAAAACCCGCACGAAGCAGGTGGGTAAACGCCCGGATGCTTCACGCTCCCTTCGTCCGAAAATCGGGAGGTCTGCAATCCACCGCCGGAGCTGAATTCCCTTATAAGATGTGTTGGATTATAAAAACTATAATTACCCGAACAAGGCAGAATATTTTTATCTATGAATATTATATCACTGTCATCTCAAAAAATCAATAGTAATTTTATGTATTTTTATCATTTTTTGAAAAAAAGTTGGTATCACGGACTAACAATGACTGACTACGGCAGCAAAATTCCGTCCTCGTCAAAGTCCGTTTCATCTAAATAGGATTTGATTCTCTCCATAAAAAAGGAGTATACCTTTTCAAATTCCTCATCATCGTCAATGGAGGCGAAAATTTCCTCGCCGTTATCCTCTACAGCCTTGAGAACCACAAGCTCACAATCCTCATTGAGAAAATTGTCGTCCTCCGCAGCGGGGATTAAAAGAAAATACTGTTCACCGTCAATCTCAGCAGCGTCAACGAGTTCAAAATCCTTTTTGTTTCCGTCCTCATCAATAAGCTCCACAAGCTCCGGTGTATATTCGTTCATTTCAGACATAGCTAAACTCCAATCCGGCTTCCGCCTTGTTAATATAAATCAATTATACAGTACCGCCACGTAAAAATCAAGTGGAAAATATAAGACAGCAATATATTTATATTAGTTCGGCTGACCTATTCTGCGTTTAAGATTTTCCTCCTTCAGCAGACGTCCCTCCCTGATAAGCTCCTTCATTGCGTCGGCATCTGAATTTTCAAGAGCCTCGCTGTATCTGGTAAGATTTTTTATAAGTGTGTCAAGCTCGAATTTCAGATTCTCCTTATTCTGCATAAACAAATCCGTCCACATTGATTCATTCATTGTGGCAATACGCGTCATATCCTGAAAGCTGCCTCCGCTGAATCCGCACTCAACAAGAAGCTCCGGACTTTTTACATACGCGCTTGAAACAACGTGCGCAAGCTGCGAGGTGTAGGCTATCATCTTATCGTGATTTTCGGGGCTTGTCACAACAATTTTCCCTGCCCCCATATCCTCCGCAAGGGCCTTCAGAAGCTCAGTATTTTCGCTGCTGCTGTCCTCAAATGGAGTCACGATAAAATTAGCTCCCCTGAAAAGCTCGGCGGAGCTGTTCACATAGCCCCCGAACTCCATGCCTGCCATTGGGTGTATGCCAATGTATTCCAGTCCGTTTTCTTCGGCAATTCCCTTCATTCGGGCGGAAAAGCTGCCCTTGATTCCGCACACCTCCGTAACAAGAGTTCCTTTTCTTATGAAATGAGCGTTAGTACGGAAATAATTTTCCGTCACCTCCGGATAAAGGCATATAATAATAAGCTCTGCGTCACTATAATTGCCGTCGAAAGCGCAGTCAATGCTGCCCTCGGCGAGAGCGGCTTTTTCAACTTCCTTATTCAAGTCAGAACCGATAACAGTGTGACCGGTATTTTTTTTCAGTGTCTTGCAGATAGATCCGCCAATCAGACCAAGTCCGACAACGAGTATTTTCATGAAATTCATCTCCGATAAAATATTTTGTCATCTTCTTAAATATAGCACTTTAAAGCACAAAATTCAATAGGGGTGCATATATTTTTATCTTTTATCTATGATTGCAAACGTCTTTTATTATGAATCCTTATTGACATTTCGGGATTTATAATGTATACTATAAAAAAATATCTTTATCTGAGGTTCGTGCTATGAAAAATAATATGTGTTCCGAAATTGACAAAATAATCAAAGGCTCCATAGATTCCGGTCAGTCAGTCGGTTCAGGCTGCGCCGTTTTTCGGAACGGCGAAGAGCTGTATTCCGAAGCATTTGGATTTGCCGACAGAGAAAAAAATATTCCCATGTCGCAGAATACGATTTTCCGGCTTTTCTCCCTGTCGAAGCCTGTGACCTCTGCTGCCGCCATGATTCTGATTGACAGAGGACTTCTTTCCCCCGATGATCCCGTTTCAAAATTTTTTCCCGAATACGAAAGCCTTTCCTACGTGGAAAACGAACAGGTTCTCCCCTGCCCCCGTCAGCTCAGAATCTCACATCTTCTCAACATGACCTCGGGTATTCCCTATGCCGATAACTGGGGAATTTCCGTCAGAGGGGCAGCCGCTCTCTTTGATGAAATAATCAGCGGTCAGAATTCGGGGCATGAGCTGACAACAGCTGAAATCTGCCGCAAAGCCGCAAAAATCCCACTTATGTTCCTACCCGGCGATGGCTGGTATTACGGAATCTCCGCTGATATTACGGGAGGAATTATCGAAGCCGTTTCGGGCATGAGATACAGCGAATTTCTGCGGAAAAATATCTTCGAGCCTCTTGAAATGAACGATACAGGATTTTACGTTCCCGCAGAAAAAGCCGGCAGATTCGCCGCGCTCTATAAGTGGCAGGAAAACGCTCTTGTCCGTGACGACGGCAATTATCTCGGTCTGACCGACTACAGCAAGGCTCCGGAATTTGAATCGGGCGGTGCAGGTCTTGTTTCGACAATTGCGGATTACTCAAAATTCGCGCGTCTGCTTGCGAATAAAGGGGAATTCGGCGGAGTAAGACTTTTCAGCGAAAAAACATTTGAATTCATGACGACTCCGCAACTCGGCAGGCAGCAGCTGAAGGGGCTGTGGGACAGACTTCAGGGCTACAATTACGGCAATTTCATGAGGATTCTGGAAAATCCCGAAAAATCACAGCTTAAAACCGTCAAGGGCGAATTCGGCTGGGATGGCTGGACGGGAACCTTCTTCTGCGCCGACCCGACAAATAATATCGCCATTCTCTATTTCACACAGATAAGCGGCGCGGGAACTACACGTCAGGCGGAGCTTGTCTGCGAAGAGGTTTACAGGAGCATCAAAAACATTTAAGGTGACTGCGGCATATAATATATTGAGGGCAGCCTCGCAAAAGACGTATTCAGCGGATTATGCGGACGCTCTCCAAATATATCGAAAGGAATATTTTTATGCCAAAGGTATTTTTAAGTCCCTCAACTCAGGAGTGGAATCAGTACGCAACTGAGGGCAACGAGGAGCTATATATGAATCGCCTTGCCGACAGAATGGAGCCGTATATGCGTTCAAGCGGAATCCAATATGTCCGCAACGACCCCGACAGAAATGTTACAGGAGCTATCGCCGATTCAAATTCCGCTTACTATGACGTTCATCTTGCGCTTCACTCAAACGCAGCCCCCGAACAGCTTTCGGGAAAGCTCCGCGGCATTGATATTTATTTTGCTCCGAACAGTCAGAGCAGCGAACGGCTTGCCAATATAATCGCAAACAATCTCAAAAGCATCTATCCCCTCCCCGATAAGGTCAGCGCAGTTCCCACAACCTCCCTCGGCGAGGTAACTCAGACAAGAGCGACTGCCGTTCTCTGCGAGCTGGGCTATCATGACAATTATGCCGATGAGGCATGGCTGAAAAACAATCTCAATGAAATTGCGCAGAATCTTGTTCAGTCCCTTTGCGATTACTTCGGAATACCGTTTATTTATCCTTCTGCAATACGCTGGGGCACGGTCACGACTGACGGTTCGGGACTGAATCTGAGAAGCTACCCGTCCACGACAGGCGGAATTATCGGTTCGCTGCCAAGCGGAGCAGTTGTAATGATAAGCGGCGAAACAAACGGCTGGTATGTCGTCAGCTACAACGGCCTTACAGGCTACGCAAGCAGCCGGTTTATTACGATATGATTTTTGCGTAAAAAGCTATAACAAACTCCCGATTTTACTCGGGAGTTTTTGCATCTGTATGCTGTAATTCTAATCACCGAAGGAAACGCCGATGTCCTTGGCGGTAATAACGAGATGATTTTCGGTATCGACAAATTTAGTTTTGCCCGCAATATCCGAAAGCTTGTTGGATGTGATTTTGTTTCCGATTTTTGCAACAGTTCTTCCGTACTTTTCCTGTGCAATAAGCCATGCGGCATGAACGCCGAACTGAGTTGCGAGAACACGGTCATATGCGCTCGGTGCGCCGCCTCTGAGCATATGTCCGGGGACGCATACACGCGATTCGATTCCCGTTGCAGACTGAATCTGTGCGGCAATTCTGTTCGTTGCGGTTGTAATTCCTGCCTCCGCACGCTTTGCGGCACGCTCCTTTTTCTTCATCTTCGCCTCAGCTACATCAAAGCAGCCCTCGGCAACAGCAATTATAGAGAATGATTTGCCCGAAGCGTGTCTGTTCATAACAGCTTCGCAGACCTTATCAATATTGTACGGGATTTCCGGAATAAGGATAATATCAGCTCCTCCTGCAATACCTGCATTCAGGGTGAGCCAGCCTGCCTTATTTCCCATAATCTCGCAGAGAAGTATACGTGAATGACTTGCAGCCGTTGTGTGAAGGCGGTCAATTGCTTCGGTGGCAATATCAACTGCCGTGTGGAATCCAAATGTTACGTCAGTGCCGTAAATATCGTTATCAATCGTTTTGGGGAGTCCGATTACATTAAGTCCCTCATCGGAAAGAAGCTTCGACGTTTTATGCGTTCCGTTTCCGCCGAGAGTCAGAAGGCAGTCAAGCTTCTGTTTTTTGTATGTCTGCTTCATATTTTTAACTTTGTCAACGTTGTCATCGCCGATGACCTGCATCATCTTGAACGGCTGACGCTTTGTGCCGAAAATTGTACCGCCCTGAGTAAGAATACCCGAAAAAGCAGAGGGTGACATATCCTTGCAGAGATTATTGATAAGTCCGTAGTAGCCGTTGGAAATTCCGACGATTTCGACATTATCCTCTCCGAATCTTTCGTAGCAGGCTTTAGCGACACCTCTTATTGTGGCGTTAAGACCCGGACAATCTCCGCCGCTTGTTAAAATGCCAATTCTTCTTTTCATTTTCAGACCTCCGTTTATTTTAGGCAGCACCGCACAAGGATTGTCGTGCAGATGCGCGGCAAAGCCATCAGGCGTGCTTTGTGCGGCGCTGTCTTTATTAAGGTAGCTCTATAAATAACGGCAAAATTATGCGCAAAAGAGCATTCCGATTGTATTATGGCAGAATTGAGGGTTCTGCAAATACATGATTATATTATAGCAAAAATATCCTAAAAAGTCAATCCAAAAATTGCGTTTTCAAGTGAATTTTACCTAAAATAACGAGAAATTACAATAAAATTTCACAAAACGTACACTTTGGACTGATATAATGCTATAATATAGGTGGAGAAGTATCTCTCCGCAAATATTCAGCAGCGATATAGGAGGTAAATTATGGCACATATTTTAGTTGTGGACGACGAAGCAAATATAAGAAGAGTTGTCCGAGAGTATATGGAATTTGAGGATTACGAGGTCACTGAGGCTGAAAACGGCATGGAGGCAGTTAATCTCTGCCGCGAAAACGATTACGATCTCATTATTATGGATGTAATGATGCCGAGGCTTGACGGCTATTCAGCCTGCAAGGAAATACGCAAAACAAAAAGTATTCCCGTGATAATGCTGTCCGCAAGAGGCGAGGAATACGATAAGCTTTTCGGATTTGAAATCGGCGTTGACGATTACGTTGTCAAGCCCTTTTCGCCAAAGGAGCTTATGGCAAGAGTCAAGGCAGTCCTGAAAAGAAACGCAAACGGCGAAAACTTTCAGAATCAGGACAAGTACGTTTTTGAGGGACTTGAAATCGATGTTCCCGGACGAGAGGTTTATGTCAACGGTCAGAAGGCGTCAATGACTCCAAAGGAATACGACCTGCTGTTCTTCCTCGTCAAGAATAAAAATATCGCCCTCTCCCGTGACAGGATCCTTGAGGAGGTCTGGGGATATGATTTCTTCGGCGACGACAGAACTGTCGATACGCACATAAAAATGCTTCGCAACAGTCTTGGCGAATACCGCAAATTTATAGTAACGCTGAGAGGAATGGGATATAAGTTTGAAGCTGTTTAAGAAAATTGGCAATAAAATCAGCAATATTCCGCTGCGGCTGAAAATATGGCTGTATTTCGTCCTTTTTATTGCAATTGTATTCATTCTTTTGTGGTTTTTCCAGATTTTCTTCCTTGAGCATTTTTACGAAAAAATGAAAACAAATGAAGTAAACAAAACTGCCGAAACAATTGCGGAAATTTATGATGAATGCGATACGGCTGAGTTCAGCGAATTCCTTGAAGAGGTCGCCGTTGACAATGATATGTGCATCGAGGTTTTCGACAAATACGGACGATCTATTTATTCATGCGAGGTTCTCGGGGATTGTCTGATTCACGGCAGAGGCAACAGCACATTTGAATTTATTCAGCGTATCTCGGAAAGCAGCGACGGGGAAATTTACTATAAAATCAAAAATCCCAGAACAAATTATGATATGCTGCTTTACGGCAGCGTTATGGGAAGCTCCGATAATCCCGAGGGATATGTTTTGCTGAACTCCACCCTTGTTCCCGTCGGCTCTACAGTTAAAATTATAAAAAAGCAGCTGATGATGATTACGTTCATTCTGATTTTGATTGCTTTTGTGATTTCAATTTACATATCAAACAGAATCGCAAAGCCGATTACAAAAATAACGAAGGACGCGAAAAATCTCGCAAAGGGCGATTTCAACACGAAATTTGAGGGAAAGGGCTACATGGAGGTCAAGCAGCTTGCTGATACCCTGAATTATGCCGAAACCGAGCTTTCAAAGGTTGATACAATGCAGCGTGATCTGATTGCGAATATTTCCCACGACCTGCGGACTCCCCTGACAATGCTCAAAGCCTATGCCGAGATGATACGCGACCTTTCCGGCGACAATCCCAAGAAAAGAGCCGAGCATCTGGAGATTATTATAAATGAAACGGACAGGCTTGCTCTTCTGGTAAATGATATTCTTGATTTGTCAAAGCTGGAAAGCGGCAAGCAGAAGCTTAGCTGCACTGAATTTGACATAAGAGACAAGCTTGAGGAGATAATTGACAGATTCAAGGGAATATCCGAGAAAATGGGATACCATATTCATTTCACTCCCGATGCCAACCGTATAGTGTGCTGCGATGTTGTCAAAATCGAACAGGTAATTTATAATCTGATAAACAATGCTATAAATTATACAGGTGCTGACAAGCAGGTCTATGTGCGTCAGATTAACAAGGAAAACGGCGTTCTGATTGAAATTGAGGATACAGGCGACGGTATTGAGGCTGACAAAATCAAGCTGATTTTCGATAAATATTATCGCTCCGAAAATCACAAACGTGAGGTTGTCGGAACGGGTCTTGGACTTTCAATCGTAAAGGCGGCGCTCAAGCTCCATAACTTTGATTACGGAGTAAGAAGCGTTCTCGGCAAGGGTTCGGTATTCTGGTTCAAAATCAATGACAACAATTTTCCGGATGCCACTGGGCAAAATAAATAAAAATGTGTGATTTGTGTTCACGAATTTATCAACGGATGTTTTCCCTTTTTTCACATAAATTACACATAAGCCCCCTATAATAGTAGATGTTGAGGGAGAAATCCCGAGACTGATTTTCATGGTAAAGTAATGTTCACCCCAACATTACTTTATAAAATCCCCAATAATCCCTATATCATGGCAGATGAGCTCCCTAACCGGAGCTCATTTGTTTTTGTTTTTTCGACAATTTTATTATAAACTTTATTTTGTGAAATAAAGTCGGTTTTGCTTGACAAATGGAGATTGGCAATATATAATAAGTATGTTTGTTTAAGGTAATATCGCACAAAGATTGTTGTGCATATGCGCAACAAGGCTGACCGCCTGTACATCAGGCAGGTCGGGCAGGCTTTGTGCGGTGTTACTTTATATCTGACATAACGGCATTTGCCGCTAATATATGGAGGCGTATTTTTATGGATTATGATTTTTTAATCTCACTGGCTCTTATTCTCCTGTCAACAAAGCTGTTTGGCCTTGTGACAAGACGTTTCAAGCTGCCGCAGGTAGTCGGAGCGCTCATCGCAGGCGTTGTTATCGGTCCGGCGTGTCTGGGACTTATCGAGAAAACTGAGTTCATCAGTTCAATTTCGGAGCTTGGCGTTATCGTGCTTATGTTCACCGTTGGTATGGAAACGGACATCAACGAGCTGAAAAAGTCCGGTAAGGCTTCGTTTATTATTGCCCTGTGCGGCGTTCTCGTGCCCCTTCTCGGAGGCTTCGCTGTTGCAAAGCTCTGGGGTATCGGCGAATCGGGCGAAGGCGCAAGCGCTATACTTCAGCAGTTCTTTATAGGCGTTATACTTACAGCAACTTCGGTTTCAATTACTGTTGAAACACTTAAAGAGCTTGGAAAAATGAGTACGCGGGCAGGCAACGCTATACTTGGAGCTGCGCTTATTGACGATATTCTCGGCATTATCGCACTTACTGTAATAACTTCCCTTGCAAGCGGAAACTCTGAGGGCGGAGAAAGCGATTCTATATGGATTGTGCTTCTCAAAATTCTCGGATTCTTTGTATTCGCAATTCTTGCCGCTGTCTGCTATCATATTATTTTCAACAAGTGGAGAAAACGTGACAAAAAGGATTTAAGACGTCATACCATCACATCATTTGTGTTCTGCCTTATTCTTGCCTACGTTGCTGAGGAATTCTTCGGAGTTGCGGATATTACAGGCGCATTCCTCGCAGGACTTGCTCTTTCGGGAAGCCCCAACGTCAAGTACACAACAACGAAATTCGACACGATCTCATATATGCTTTTGTCGCCTGTATTTTTCGCAAGCGTTGGTCTTTCCCTTACGACAATTAAAATGGATTCAAGCCTTATATGGTTTACCGTTGCAATTGTCCTTGTAGCACTTATAACTAAGATTGTCGGCTGCGGACTTGGTGCAAAGGTATGCAGCTATTCGGGAAAGGAATCCCTCCAGATTGGTGTCGGAATGATCTCCCGAGGCGAGGTTGCACTGATTGTTGCGCAGAAGGGTGCAGACCTTGGACTCATTGATGAGAAATTCTTCGTACCGATTATTATAATGGTCGTATTCACAACTGTCGTTACTCCGATTCTCCTTAAAGTCGTATTTAAGGGTCAGGACGAAGCACCTGTGGAGGACAGCGATATTGTCAAGAAAATCAAAGGTCATCAGGAATTCGAGGAACAGGTTCAGGAGCTTTCAAGAAAGCGTTAACCTCAGGAAACACCGCATATTTCCGCGATATTTCTTGCTTTTGCCTCATTACGCAAAATAATTTTCGTCAGCTATTGACAAAAGTCTGCATATAGTATATAATTGAATCTGTAATAACCTTATCAAGAGTGGCGGAGGGAACAGGTCCTACGAAGCCCGGCAACCTGACCGATAACGGCAAAGGTGCTATATCCTGCGGATTATCCGAAAGATGAGGATTTTTAGAAATCAAAGCATCTCGGAAAGAGGTGCTTTTTTTTATTTATTTTATGGAGGTCAAGCTATGAACAAAGTTCTTTTTACTTCGGAATCTGTCACAGAGGGTCACCCCGATAAAATCTGCGACCAGATTTCCGACGCTGTACTCGATGCTATTCTCGAACAGGATAAATATGCCAGAGTTGCCTGCGAAACTGTTGCAACAACGGGAATGATAATGTGCATGGGGGAAATTTCCACAAAGGCAAAGGTGGATATTCCGAAAATCGCAAGAGAGGTTGTTATAGATATTGGCTATGACAGGGCAAAATACGGATTTGACGGTCACACCTGCGCAGTAATGACTTCAATTGACGAGCAGTCCCCTGATATTGCAATGGGTGTAAACGAGGCGTTTGAATATCGTGAGGAAAATGATGAATCCGACGGACTTTCCAACGGCGCGGGCGATCAGGGAATCATGTTCGGCTATGCCTGCAATGAAACTCCGGAGCTTATGCCCCTCCCCATTTCCCTTGCGCATAAGCTTGCAATGAGGCTTACGGAGGTTCGCAAGGACGGCACGCTTCGCTATTTAAGACCTGACGGCAAGTCGCAGGTAACAATTGAATATGACGACGGAAAGCCCGTGAGAGTTGACGCGGTTGTTGTTTCGTCGCAGCATTCGGCTGATATTTCCCTTGAGCAGATCAGAAACGACATCATTGACTTCGTTATCAAACCGGTTGTTCCGGCGGAGCTTATTGATGAAAATACAAAATATTTTATAAATCCTACGGGAAGATTTGTCGTTGGCGGTCCACAGGGCGACAGCGGACTTACAGGCAGAAAAATAATCGTTGATACATACGGCGGCTATTCACGTCACGGCGGCGGAGCTTTCAGCGGCAAGGATCCGACTAAGGTTGACCGTTCGGCAGCCTATGCGGCACGCTATATTGCTAAAAATGTTGTGGCAGCCGGACTTGCCGATAAATGCGAGGTTCAGCTTGCCTACGCAATCGGCGTAGCACAGCCCGTTTCGGTTCTGGTGGATACGTTCGGTACAGGAAAGGTCAGCGACAGCTCAATTTCAGATGCGGTAAGAAGAGTTTTCGACCTGCGTCCTGCCGCAATTATCGAAATGCTCGACCTGAGAAAGCCGCAGTACAGAAAGCTTGCCGCATATGGTCACATGGGACGCGAGGAGCTTGGCGTTGCATGGGAAAAAACCGATAAGGCTGATGCAATTAAAGCTGCATTGAACTAAAGGCAACACCGCGCAAAGCACGCCTGTCAGCTTTGCCGCACATCTGCTCGCCAATTTCCGCTATCTTTCGCAAAAATTTTTTGACATACGACAGTATGCCTGCAAAATTTTTGTTGCATCTGACGAAAATTTGGACTTCGCATCTGTACAACAATCTTTGTGCGGTATTACCTTAAAATAAATTTTACGGGAGGTTATTTTATGAGCGAACTTAAAAACTACGCTGAAATGTCATTCAGCAATCCGATTCTTCTTGATGTTTTTGGCAACCATATGGAAAATTCCGTTCTTGCGTCCTTTGTGTCGGCAAACGGAACCATGACCCTGAAATTCAAGGCTGAGCCGTCGGTTGAGCCGCCAAAGAACTGCGAGGACGTACTCAGTCTGCTGTATTCGCTCCTCGAGAGCAACAGCGAAACAGCTGTCGGAAAGGCATTTATAGCTAAGGAAAACGAAATCATGCGTGAAACGATTCTCAGGCTTTCTAAGGTTCTTGACGGATTCGGCAATGTCAGAATAACCCTTCATACAACCGAAGAATCACCCGAAAATCCCGATGCCGAGGTTCAGAAGCACACGGAATTCACCCTTAACAGAACGAAATCCGGCTCAACCGTAATCAAGCAATAATTAACGGACGGTTTTTATGGTGGCAATTATTCGTGATGAGGAGCTGACTTAATTGAAATACGAGGACGGAATCGGGAAAATTATAATTTCCGAGGACGAAATAAAAAAGAAAATTGCCGAAACAGGTGAAAAAATCAGCCGTGAATACGCAGGAAAGCCCCTTCTGCTTGTCAGCATACTTAAAGGAGCCTTCGTCTTTCTCGCAGACCTCGTGCGGACTGTGGATATTCCATGTGAAATCGGATTTATGTGCGCGCAAAGCTACTACTCGGGGACGACCTCATCGGGAAGCGTTGAGATAACACTCGATTTGCAGCAGGATATAAGCAATTATCATGTTATAATTGTGGAGGATATTATAGATACAGGGCGAACTCTCCATGACGTTGTGCAGCTTCTGAGGCTGCGCAGTCCGAAATCCCTGAAGGTTATAACGCTGCTTGATAAGCCCGAAAAGCGAGCCGTTGATTTCAATGCGGATCTGTCGCTTTTTACGATTCCCGATTTATTTGTAATCGGATATGGTCTTGACTGCGGCGAGCTGTACCGCAATCTTCCCTATATTGCTGAATATAACGGCTGACACGGACAAAAAAATGCCTCTTATGCTTTTGCATAGGAGGCATTTATTATATCAAAATTTATTATCCAAATACGGCAAGGAGGAATCCAGCTGCAATTGCTGAACCGATAACTCCTGCAACATTCGGGCCCATAGCGTGCATGAGAAGGAAGTTTGTGGGATTTGCTTTCTGTCCCTCCTTCTGAGCAACTCTGGCAGCCATAGGTACGGCTGAAACTCCGGCAGAACCGATGAGAGGATTGATTTTTCCGCCTGAAAGCTTATACATGAGCTTGCCGACGAGAAGTCCGCCTACGGTTGAGAAGCCGAATGCGATAACTCCGAGAATGATGATTTCAAGAGTTTTGATATTGAGGAAGTTTGCTGCAACTGTAGTTGCGCCTACTGAGATTCCGAGGAAAACGGTTACGATATTCATAAGTCCGTTCTGGACGGTATCGGAAAGTCTTTCTGTAACTCCGCAGACCTTCCAGAGATTTCCCAGCATAAGACATCCTACGAGAGGAGCTGTTGAGGGAAGAAGAAGAATTACGAAAAGCGCAACGATAATCGGGAAGATGATTTTCTCCGTCTTTGAAACCTCACGTGTCTGCTCCATCTTGACTGAGCGCTCCTTTTCGGTTGTCAGAAGCCTCATAAGCGGAGGCTGAATTGCAGGAATCAGCGCCATGTAGGAGTATGCGGCAATCGCGATAGGGCCGAGAAGATCAGGTGCAAGCTTACCTGTGAGGAAGATTGCGGTAGGTCCGTCAGCTCCGCCGATGATACCGATTGAAGCAGCTTCGTTGCCTTCAAATCCAAGGCAGACAGCTCCGAAGAAGGCAAGGAATACGCCCATCTGTGCGGCAGCTCCGAGAAGGAGGCTCTTCGGATTGGAGAGAAGCGGGCCGAAATCGGTCATAGCTCCGACGCCAAGGAAGATAAGGGACGGATAAAGTCCGGTTTTAACGCCTATGTAGAGAATATCGAGCAAGCCGCCCTCTTTCATTATGTGCCCGTAGCTATGATAAAATTCGCTTGATTCGTCGAGGAACGCGCTCCATAGCTCCGGATGATACAAGGCGTTTTCGGAGCTTAATCCGTATTCGCCAATGGACGGGTCAAAGAAGTTTGAAACATTTACAAGAAGACAGCCGAATGCGATTCCCACAAGAAGCAGCGGCTCGAATTTTTTTACGATGCCGAGGTAGAGGAGGACGCAGGAAATGACTATCATTATGAGATTTTTCCAGCCGCCGTCTGCGAAAAAGGAGGTAAATCCCGAATCGCCGACGAGAGTTTTAAGAGTTTCAAGTATATCCATCAAAGTACCTCCTATGCAAGAACAACAAGAGGAGAGCCTGTTTCAACGACAGCTCCTTTGGAAGTAACTACCTGAACAACAGTGCCGTCCTTGGGGGCAGGCACCTCAGTCTCCATTTTCATAGCTTCGAGAACTACAAGCGTCTGACCGGCAGTAACCTTATCGCCCTCTTTAACATTAACGCTGAGAATATTTCCGGGCATAGGCGAGTTAACGGGTTCGCCCGATGCAAGGCTTACGGCAGGTGCGGCAGGTGCAGGTGCGGGAGCAGCAGCTGTAGGTGCAGCCGGAGCTGCGGGTGCTGCGGCAGGCGCAGGTGCGCAGGCTTCATATTCGTCAAGAAGAACAGCCTTGCCCTCTTCAACCTCCACCTCGTAGGTTTTTCCGTTTAAAGTAACTTTGTATTTCATTTTACTTGACCTCCTTAATTGAAATGAAATGCAGCTCATTCAGAGGCTTCTGCATTTTATCGGCAACAATTGCCATAATCATGGCTGCCTCCTTATCGGGAACGTCATAGAGCTTTACGTGTCCGGCTGAACCGGGGGCAAGAGCTGCGGCAGGAGCTTCCACGGCAGCTTCAGGCTTTGCAGCCTCCTCGGAAGCCTTTTTCTCCTTTGCCTTAGCGTCTTTGGACTTGAAAAACGCTCCCATAATATATAGAATTGCCATGAGGATAGCAAGTCCGGCAAAAACTACGAGATAGCCGAAAATTGCTGTTTTTCCGGCATCAGCGATACTGAAATCAGATGCCAATGTAACAATTTCATTCATAGAGCAGCCTCCTTACATTTCCTCGATGGTATAAACTGCTTCATTTTCTTCCTGTTCCCTGCGCTTTTTCAGGAATTTGAGAGTCTGGTCGGGATAGCAGATATAGCTCATGAGATCCTCTTCAGAGCGTGCAAGGTCGCCGAGAGCCTTCTTAGCGTTTTCGAAGTCCTCGCCGGTGCGTTTTACGTCCTCCTCGCGGCAGTCAATCGGCTGTCCTCCCTCTCCGAGAACCTTTGTGATAAGCTCCTCGCTGACAGGCGCGGGAGCGATTCCGTATTCGCCCTTGATGTAATTTTTAACCTCCTTGGAAATACTCTTGTAGCGTTCGCCCATGAGGACGTTTGTTACAGCCTGATTTCCCACCATCTGCGAAAGAGGCGTTACAAGAGGCGGATAGCCGAGATCCTTGCGAACCTGCGGAATTTCCTTCAAAGCGGAGTCAAATTTATCCATAGCTCCCATATCCGTGAGATTTGCAATCATATTTGAAAGCATACCGCCGGGAACCTTGTAAACAAGCGCCTGAGCGTCCGTAGCAAGGCTTTTCGGGTTAATCTGACCGTTGTCTACGTACTTCTGCTTAACAGGCTTAAAGAAGTCGTTTACCTGATTGATTATATCCTCATCAAGACCTGTTTCAATGCCGTACTGCTGGAGAGCGTAGTACATTGTTTCGGTGGAGGGCTGAGATGTTCCGCCCGAGAAGCACGATGTAGCGGTATCAATAACGTCAATGCCGGATTCAACAGCCTTAGTCAGCGTCATATAAGCCATACCCGTTGTGCTGTGCGTGTGGAGGATAAGAGGCATATCGCCAACAGCGTCCTTGATTCCCTTGATAAGGTGTTCAGCCTCATAAGGAGTCATAGTGCCTGCCATATCCTTGAGGCAGATTGTCTGGAATCCCATTCGCTGAAGCTCACGGCACATTTCGATATACTTATCAACAGTGTGAACAGGGCTTTGCGTATATGAGATACAGCCGGAAGCAACTGTGTTTTCGTTAGCGTATTTCATTGTTGCGTTCAGAGCGGTTTCGATATTTCTGAAATCGTTAAGAGCGTCGAAAATACGTATAACGTCAATGCCGTTTTTAATTGAAAGCTCGATGAACTTTTCAACAACATCGTCGTGGTAATGCTTGTATCCGAGAAGATTCTGACCTCTCAGGAGCATTTGCAGCTTGTTGTTGGGCAGCATTTTTCTGAGCTTGCGCAGACGCTCCCACGGATCCTCGTTCAGGTAGCGCAGACATGAATCAAAGGTAGCTCCGCCCCAGCACTCAATAGAGTAGTATCCTGCCTTGTCCATTACAGGGAGAATTTCCTCATAATCGGAGTATGGGAGACGCGTTGCCATGAGAGACTGATTCGCGTCACGCAGAACAGTTTCGGTAAATTGAACTTTTTTCATTTATGGACCTCCTTATAAATAAAACATAAATTGCTATAAGAAAACACCGCAGCTATACGCAGCGCTGCATTGTGAAGAAAATTTCAAAGAGAATTGCCTCATGTAATTATAGCACATCATTATGAAATTTTCCACATTTTTTTGTGTTTCCTTGATTTTTAATTTTCAAGCCCTTTTAATGAGAAAAAATAAGGCTATATCATGCAAAAAGTATTGTATTGCCTTAAACAAGCCACGGATTTTCCTTTCCGGCTATATTCAAGGCTGCTCCCGCAATTGAATCGCGCACCATAGTTTCAACAGCCTGCTTTGTATAGAAAGCCATGTGGTGCGTTATGCAGACATTGGGGTAGCTGCTGAGCAGATACATATTTTTGTTCCGCAGAACATCCCCACGCCTGTCATAATAAAAAAGTTCGGATTCGTCCTCTACAACATCAAGTCCCGCAGCACCGATTTTTCCGCTGTCCAAACCGCTTATGAGTGCAGAGCTGTCAATGAGTGCGCCTCTTGCGGTATTGATAAGGACAACTCCGTCCTTCATAAACGACAGAGCCTCCGAGCTTATCATGTACTTGGTTTCAGCGTTGGCGGGAGCGTGAAGAGTAATTATATCCGAGCTTTCATAAAGCTTGTCAAGAGTCACATATTCGGCGTATGCGGCAGCTTTTTCGTTGGGGTGGGGAGAGCTTGCGAGAATCCTGCATCCAAAGCCTGAAAGCATTTCCGCAAGACGCGTGCCTATTCTTCCCGTACCGATAATTCCGACTGTCATGTCGGAAAGCTCACGGCCGATAAGACCTTTTAATGTATAATCCTGACTTATAAATCTATTGTTAATGGATTTCATTTTTCTGATGCACATAAGCATGAGCATTATAGTATATTCGGCAACGCCGTCAGGGCCATAGGGAGTGTTGGCAATTCTGATTCCCAGCTCTTTTGCGGCAGCCGCGTCAATATGGTCGTAGCCGATTGTGCGTGTAACGAGATATTCTGTTCCCTGACTGCGAAAAATTTCCAGCAGCTCACGATTTACGGGAGTGGTAATAATATTTATGTATTTACAGCCCTCCGCAAGATATGCGTTTTCGGGAGTCGGCGTTTCCGAAGTGGAAATTATATCAATTCCGTATTGGGAGGAATATTTATCAAAAAACTCCCGTTCATCGAATTCACGGAGGTTATAAACCATCATTTTTTCATTTTTCATACTTATCACTTCTTTATTGCAGTTTTTCTCAAAAAACAAACACCTGTAATTTTACCATATTTCAACCGAAATGTCAAACGCTGATTTGCGATATTTCCTAAAAAATCGAAAAAATCAAAGCTCAAATCCCATCCGGGAGAGCATGAGAACATCGCCACGGATACAGTTTCCGGAGGTTGTCAGCATATCGCCCGTAATAGCAGCGTTTGCCCCCGACAGGAATGCCTGTTTACCCGAATTTTCCATAATCGCTCTTCCTGCGGCAAGTCTTATATACGCATCAGGATTAACAAATCTGAACATAGCGACAGTCCGCA
Organism: Ruminococcus sp.; assembly: GCA_021200415.1. Classification (GTDB taxonomy): domain Bacteria; phylum Bacillota; class Clostridia; order Oscillospirales; family Ruminococcaceae; genus Ruminococcus. The sequence continues at coordinate 355,708 of JAJQGO010000013.1, forward strand.
GAATCTCATCAGAGGTTATCTGCCTTGTGTTTTCAAGAGGAGTTCCCTTTATAGGAGTAAGTGCGTTAATGGGAATGGATTTTATATTAAGCTCCGCAAGGCTGAGAGCCATATCAAGTCTGTCCTCCCACGTTTCACCCATGCCTATAATACCGCCCGAGCAAACGTTTAATCCTGCCCTCTGAGCATCCTTAATGCATCTTATCTTATCGTCATATGTATGGGTAGTGCAGATATTCGGGAAATTTCTGCGTGACGTTTCAATATTTGCGTGATAATTTGTTACTCCGGCAGCCTTCAATCTGCGGAGCTGCTCCGCCGTCAGAAGTCCATGTGAGCCGCAAAGCTCAATGCCGCATTCAGCGTGAAGCTTTTTATATGCAGAAACAGCCTTTTCAAAATCCTCCGCGCTGAGGGTTCTGCCTGCGGTAACAATCGAGTACCTGTGGACTCCCTGAGCCTGATTCCGCTTGCAGTCCTCCGCAATTTCGTTTTCATCAAGGAAGGGATATTCGTCAATCCCTGTACAGTGATGAGCCGATTGAGCGCAGAATTTGCAGTTTTCGGAGCAGCGTCCGCTTTTTCCGTTTATAATAGTACACAGATTGACGGAATTTCCGCATAAAGCGGATCTTATTTTGTCAGCTCCGCAGCAAAGTGTTTTCAGATCTTCAGTAAAGAAAAAATACGGCTTATCATCTCTTGTAAGACGTCTGCCATTTATTATTTCATCTGCCAATTTTAAAATATCCATATATTGCACCTCTTACAGCAGCATCCAAAATCCGGATACTACCATAGTATTATAGCACTGATAACAGGAAAAATCAACCTTATCGGGACAAAAAAATCTGCGCCGCACAAAAGCATACGCAGATTTAATATGACTTTAAAGAAACTCTCTTACGTCGGACACAAGCTTCTCTTCGGAGCTTATGAGATTTTTCGCAAGGCTTTTTGATTTCTCATCGGCAGCCTTATATTGATTCAGATAACGTGAAAGGGATTTTATCCCCATATTGCAGCCGTCTGTGATAAGATCGGCTACAGTTGAATCGGAATCGTTTACGGCAAGCTTCATATTCGTCTTTATCCATGACATACTCTTTGCCATTGCTGCCGGTTCCTTTCCGGAATCATGAAATCTGTGAAGCTGTTCGTTTATATCGTCCTGCAATTTCCCGTGAGCCTCTCTGCATCCCATAAGACGATTCTTCAGCACGTCGCTTTTTGTGTATTCAAGCAAATCGTCAATTGAAGTAATTCCCATTCGTATTCCTGCGTCGCATTCCCTCAGAAGTCTGACAGTATCCTGTTCTATCATAACAATCCTCCTTTATAAATTGGCGAGTAAATGTGCGGCAAAGCCGTCAGGCGTGCTTTGTGCGGTGTTGCCTATAATATAATCTCACATTTTGGGGAAAATATTCGTGTTGCATGAATGTAACAGGTGTTGACAAATACCCTACGGGGGTATATAATATATGCAAAGCATAAGCGAGGTGAGATTAGTGGAACAGGAAAATAAATGCCAATGCTCCAATAAAACAAAGATTCGCTCGGAGGAGGAGTATAAAAAGCTCATAAACCGTCTTAACCGCATTGAGGGTCAGATAAGAGGCATACGCGGAATGGTCGAAAAAAATGCCTACTGTACCGATATTCTCGTACAGGTCGCAGCGGCTAATGCCGCGCTGAACGCTTTTAACAAGGAGCTTCTGGCAAATCATATAAGAACCTGCGTCGCTGAGGACATCAGAAACGGCAAGGACGAGGTTATTGATGATCTCGTCTGCACATTGCAGAAGCTTATGAAATAAACGCTTGAGGAGGTAAATATGGAACAGTTTACGGTAACAGGCATGACCTGTGCGGCGTGCAGCACACGTGTTGAAAAGGCAGTATCCAAGGTTGCAGGAGTAACCTCATGCTCGGTAAGCCTGCTGACAAATTCTATGGGCGTTGAGGGAACGGCAAGCGATGAAATGATTATTGCGGCTGTTGAAGCCGCAGGCTACGGCGCTTTGAGAAAAGGCGCGGATAAAAAAACCTCCGCTGCCGATGGGGAGGACTCCCTTGCCGACCATGAAACGCCAAAGCTTAAACGGCGTCTTATATGGTCGCTTGTATTTCTCGTTGTACTCATGTATTTCTCGATGGGTCACACCATGTGGGGATTTCCGCTGCCCTCCGTAATTGCGGATAACCACGTTGCAATGGGACTTATTCAGCTGCTGCTTACGGCCGCGGTAATGGTTATCAATCAGAAGTTTTTTATAAGCGGATTCAAAGGTCTTATACACCGTGCCCCGAACATGGATACTCTCGTGGCACTTGGCTCGGGAGCTTCATTTGTATACAGCGTCTATGCGCTTTTCGCCATGACGGATGCCCAGCTTAAAGGAAATACAGACGCAGTTATGCATTATATGCACGAGCTGTATTTCGAATCCGCGGCAATGATTCTCACCCTGATAACTGTGGGAAAAATGCTTGAGGCACGCTCAAAGGGCAAAACAACCGATGCCCTCAAGGGACTTATGAAATTAGCTCCGAAAAGAGCAGCCGTCATAAGAAACGGCACGGAATCCATTGTTCCCATTGAAGATGTGAGAAAGGGCGATATATTTGTTGTGCGTCCGGGAGAAAATATTCCCGTGGACGGAATTGTACTTGAGGGAAGCAGTGCCGTCAATGAATCGGCGCTTACCGGCGAAAGCATTCCCGTGGATAAGGCAGAGGGCGATTACGTTTCGGCTGCTACGGTAAATCAGTCGGGATTTATAAAATGCGAGGCTTCGAGAGTCGGCGAGGATACAACGCTTTCGCAGATAATAAAAATGGTGAGCGACGCCTCCGCAACAAAGGCTCCGATTGCCAAGATAGCAGACAAGGTTTCGGGAGTTTTTGTTCCCATTGTCATTGCGATTGCGGCTGTTACAATACTTGTATGGATTCTTGCCGGACAAAGCTTCGGATATGCCCTTGCGCGCGGAATTTCAGTGCTTGTAATAAGCTGCCCCTGCGCTCTCGGACTTGCAACTCCCGTAGCGATAATGGTCGGCAGCGGAATGGGAGCTAAAAATGGCATTCTCTTTAAAACGGCAGTTTCCCTTGAGGAGGCAGGAAAAACCGAGATTGCGGCTCTCGACAAGACAGGTACTATTACAAGCGGTAAGCCGAAGGTTACGGATATTGTCCCTGCGGAGGGAATTTCAGCTGACGAGCTTCTTGCGGAGGCATATGCCCTCGAAAACAAAAGCGAGCATCCTCTCGCAAAAGCCGTGATAAAAAGGGCTGAGGAAAGCGGCACACAGCTGAAGGAGGTCAGCAAATTCAAGGCTCTCCCCGGAAACGGATTATCCGCAGCTCTGGGCGGAGATGAGCTTACAGGCGGCAGCATGAAATTTATCTCGGAAAAATTCGGCGTACCCGAATATATGCGGAAAAAGGCGGATGAGCTTTCGGAGAAGGGCAAAACTCCTATGCTGTTTTGCAGAAACGGCAGCCTGAGAGGAATAATTGCCGTTGCGGATGTTATTAAGCCCGAAAGCGCGCAGGCTATCCGTGAGCTTCAAAGCATGGGCATAAGAGTTGTTATGCTGACGGGCGACAACGAACGCACCGCAAAGGCTATCGGGAAACAGGCAGGTGTTGATGAGGTAATTGCAGGAGTTCTGCCAGAGGGCAAGGAAAGCGTTATACGCAGGCTCAAAGAACAGGGCAAGGTTGCAATGGTTGGTGACGGCATTAACGATGCTCCTGCCCTTACCCGTGCCGATATAGGAATTGCCATCGGCGCAGGAACAGATGTTGCAATCGACGCGGCGGACGTTGTGCTTATGAAAAGCCGCCTGACTGATGTTCCGGCTGCAATAAGGCTTAGCCGCGCAACGTTGAAAAATATACGTGAGAATCTGTTTTGGGCGTTTATTTATAATATAATCGGTATTCCCCTTGCCGCAGGCGTATGGATACCGCTGCTCGGTCTGAAGCTGAATCCTATGTTTGGAGCAGCCGCAATGAGCTTATCAAGCTTCTGCGTGGTTACGAATGCTCTGCGGCTCAATTTCTTTAATGTTCATAATCCTGCAAAGGATAAGAAAATAAAAAAACATCACAAGGAGAAAAAAACTATGAAAAAAACATTGAAAATCGAAGGCATGATGTGCGGACACTGCGAGGCAGCTGTTAAAAAGGCTCTGGAGGCAATTTCAGGAGTAAGCGAAGCCGAGGTCAGCCACGAGGCAGGAACTGCCGTTGTAACCTTAACTGAGGACGTACCCTTTGAGGTGCTGAAAAAAGCCGTAGAGGACAAGGATTATACGGTCGTTGGCTGAGAATAGCAAAAGGGACGCTGATGAAGCGTCCCGAATTATTTTATAAAGATTTCCTTCTGCTGACCTATTTCGCCCTCCAGCGTGTAGGTAACGGTATATGTAAGCTCATTTCCGCTTTTTTCGGGAGTTATTTCACGGCTGAGTATTTCCTCGTCCGCCAGAAAATTTTTCTCATAAAGATAAATTTTATCCATGATTATTTCCTCAAGCTCCTCATCGGTGTATTCCTTTTCCACAAGCTCCGTTTCGGTGAGCTTTTTTCTGACTATGCTGACGGGAATGGATTTCCCGAAAACCTCCAGCTGATTTTCATACAGCTCCTCCCATGCGGAGCTGTAATCGTTTCTCCCGATAAAAAGAGGTATCTTCAGATTGAACAGGTACAGATACTTTTCGCTTTCCGTATTTCCCGTGGGAACGTAGGCTGACGATTTGTATTCCTCGCTGAAAACGACTGTTTCCTCGTAAATTCCGGTAATTACGCCCATTGCGTGATGCTTTGTGACATGGCCTGTGGAATCCTCAATAACTCCGCTTATAAGCATATCTCCCGGCATTACGTAATCTCCGACAATTCTCATAAGCTGTCCGTCATATACCGATGTTGAGGTTATCTGCGCCGCCCTGTCGGCAACCACATTACAGGGCATTCTGTCATGAAGCATATCCGGCTTTTCCACAATTTCCGTTACCTCCACAACAAGGCGATTCCCCGTGCGCCGTATTGCCGCCCATGATATATCCTCAATCATTATGCGCAGCTCATTTTCACAATAGCTGAAATCGATACTGCTTATGAAGGTTCCCTGCTTTATATCAAGCTCCTCAAGAGCGGCAATTATTACATCTTCGCTGACGTTGGTATTGCCCTGAACATCTATAGTAACCACAATGCTTGAGAAATACCATATTGCCGCAGCTGCCGCAGCCGCGCCAATGCCTATGCCGATTCTTTTTCTGTATTTCCTCAGCTTTTTCGATAAGGTTTCATGTTCAAAATATTTAATCTCTACGCCGCATTCCTTTGCAAAATCCAGCACCTTCGGCAGGTCATGGCGGTATATTTCACCATAAAAGACACCGCTGCGCACATATTGCTTAAAGCAATAGATATGTCCGCAGTGAATTTTATTTATGAATTTATAAAGACCTCTGCCCTCCGCATTGATTTTAACGCTCCCCCTCAGCTGATTGTGCATTGCTTCTGCCGTTCCTTTCGATAAATTCTATCTGTGAAATTTTCCCACGGATTATAAGTCCCTTTGTTTTGAAATCATATGCCTTCAATCCGTTTCCCCATATCTGAATACAAAGTCCGCCTGAAATCAGCCGCATAAAGACCTCGTTATATTCCTCGATTCGGCGGCAATTTTCAATGAGCAGCTCTCTGTTGCTTTCCAAGTGCATTCCGGGGTTCATATATAGAATATCTCTGCTTTTATCTGCAATTTTGTCAAACAAGCATATCACTCCCATAGAATTTTGTTCTATTGAATAATATGCGGCACAACTAAAAAATATAAGTGAGAAGCTTCAGTGAACAAAAATTTTAAATGACGTAATCGCTGTCAAAGGAGGATTTTGAGTGATTTATAATGTCCTCAATGGTAATATTATCCACCGCTTCGCAGATTGCGGAATAAAGCCTCTCCCAGACAAACAGCGTCATACATTCCGAAGCACGGCTGCATTGATTTACCTCATCGTCAAGGCAGGAAACGGGAGCAAGACCTCCCTCCGTAAGCCGAAGTATCATGCCGACAGTATAATAGCTCGGGGGATTCGTCAGCTTATATCCTCCCTGTGCGCCGCGGACGCTTTTGACAAATCCCGCGCGGCTCAGCAGTATGACAATCTGCTCAAGATATTTTACGCTGATATTCTGGCGGTTTGCAATCTCTTTAAGAGGAATTGCCGAGCCGTTATTATTCATAGCCATATCGCACATCATACGCAGCGCATAGCGTCCCTTTGTTGATATTTTCATTATTCTGTATCCTTTCAAGCATAGTATTCATAGGTAATATATATGTATTATACACTACAGCTCATAAATTGTCAATAACGCAGGACAAGGCAGCAAAAAACAGCAATTATTTTTTTGATATTTGGAAAAGGTATTGAAAAAATTGAGAAGATGTGATAATATAGTTTATGAAGTGTTGCCTTTAGTCAGGAGTGATGATTGAAATTTGTTTTGTATAAGCATTAACCATAAAAGCGCGGATGTTGAAATAAGAAAAAAGCTTGCCTTCCCCATTGATACGCAAATTCGGCTTATGAAAGAAATTTGTCAGCTGAAAAGCGCAGAGCAATGCGTTGTGCTTTGCACCTGCAATCGCACGGAAATCTATTTCAGCGGAGCTTCCGAAGGGCTTGCGGATATACAAAGGCTCATCTGCAAATATGGCAGCATCGGCAGTGAGGAGCTTACGCCATGCATCATGCAGTTCAGCAGCGACAGCGCAGCCCGTCACCTTTTCAGAGTCGCCTGCGGTATCGATTCCATGGTAATCGGCGAGGATGAAATTCTCGGTCAGACTAAGGCTGCGTATATGAGGGCAAAGGAATGCGGAACGGCTGCATACGAAATGAACATGACTTTTCAATCGGCAATTGCCTGCGCAAAAAAAATCAAGACACATACGGAGCTTTCAAGAACGTCAGTTTCAATAGCAACTCTTGCCGCAAACGAAGCGGCGAAATTCGGCGATAAGGTAAATGTTCTGCTGATTGGTGCAACGGGAAAAACAGGTGCTGCTGTTCTGAAAAATCTTATGTCCCACAAAAACGTCAGAACCGTATTTACTCTGCGAAATCATGCCGTCCCCTGCGGAATTGCCGAAAATTCGAGAGCAAGGGTTGTCATGTACAGCGAACGCTACAGCTATACTGATCGGGCGGACTGCGTTATAACAGCAACGTCAAGTCCACATTACACCATCACGCTTCAGGGTCTGCGTGAGAGCATTAAAACTCCCAGGGACAGGCTTTTTATCGACCTTGCCGTGCCGCCAGACATTGACGGCGAAATTATGGAAATTGACGGAGTACGCCTTATCGGGATTGATTATTTTACTAATCTTGCCAAGGAAAATAACGCTATGAAGCTGAGCAGCGTTGAAGCGGCGAATGATATAATCTCCGCTGAGCTTGAAACGCTGAAAAAGGAGCTTGCCTTTCATGATTTTCTTCCATATCTCGATAGGGTACGTGAGGCGGCTGCCGAAAAAACAATTGACGATCTTCTTTACAAGCTGAAAGCCTCCCTCAGCGCAGAGGAGCTTTCGGCTGTTCTCGAGGTCTTGAAAAAATATGGAGAAAATAAGTGACATGGGCTATTTTCCTTTTTTTATTGACATAAAAAACAAACGCTGCGTCGTTGTCGGCGGCGGAGACGTCGCACTCCGAAAAATCGAAAAGCTGCTCCCCTTTGAGCCGCATATTACGGTGATTGCTCCGGAAATTTGCAGCGAAATCCAATGCCTTGACGGAATTGAAATCATATGCCGCCGCTTTCGTGACGATGACTTAGAGGGAGCATTTATGGCTGTCGGGGCAGCCTGCGATAACGAGCTGAACGCCCGAATATACGAGCTGTGCCGCAAAAAAAATATTCTTGTCAACACCGTTGACGATATGGAAAAATGCGGTTTCCTCTTCCCTGCCCTTGTGAAGCGCGGCGATGTAACTGTCGGCATTTCAACATCGGGCAGAAGTCCGGTTTACGCAGGCTGTCTGCGTAAAAAAATTGATGAAATTCTTGACGGCAGACAGGCTGAGATTGTGGAAATTCTCGGCAGATACCGCCCTGTCATCAAGGATATGTTCAGCTCTGCGGAATCCCGAAAATCTGCCTTTAAAGAGCTTCTTGAGCTGTGCCTCAGCGGAAGTGAAGCTCCCGATGACAGGCAGATAAATAATATGTTGGAGGAGCTTTTGAAAAACAATGAAGCTTAAAATAGGTACTCGCGGCAGCAGACTTGCTCTTGCTCAAACCGATATGGCGGTAAGGGAAATCAAAAAGCATTTCCCCGAAATCTATACAGAAACAGTTAAAATCAGCACGAGGGGCGACAAAATCGCAAATGCTCCCCTGTCACGAATAGGCGGCAAGGGCGTGTTTGTGTCGGAAATCGAACGTGCCCTCCTTGACGGAGAAATTGATATTGCCGTCCACAGCGCAAAGGATTTGCCTGTTAAGCTTGCAGAGGGAACGTGCATCGGAGCTGTCCTGATGCGGGGAAATCCCCACGATGCTCTTGTTATGCCAAAAGGAGCTGCAATAAATAAAGACGGCAGATTTGTTATAGGCACGGGAAGTCAGCGCAGGAGAATCGCCCTTTCGGAGATTTATCCTTATGCTGTTTTTTCCGATATACGTGGGAATATCGACACACGTCTGAGTAAGCTTTTGGCCGGCGAATATGACGGAATCGTTCTTGCGGCGGCAGGTCTGGAACGACTCGGAATGGAAAAGAACGACAAGCTTGAGATACATGAAATTCCCATATGTGACGCAGCTCCTGCCCCCTGTCAGGGGATTATAGCAATTCAGGCGCGCAGTGGGGAATTTTCTGAAATACTCGGGAAAATCAATCACACGAATACCTTTGTCTGCCTCGAAACGGAGCGTGCGGTTCTGAGACTTCTCAATGCGGGCTGTGCCATGCCCGTGGGAGCGTATTCGCAGATTGAAGACGGAATAATCAGACTGACGGCGACAAAGGATTCGATTAAAAAAATTACTGATGAAGCTCCTGCCGCCGAAAATCTTGCGCTTGCTGAAAGGGTGGTAAATCGGCTTTGATTGGAAGGGTATATCTTGTTGGCGCAGGCTGCGGAGATTTTGATTTGATAACGCTACGTGGTATGCGGATTCTGGAGGAGTGCGATACCGTTGTTTATGACAGCCTTATTGATGAACGGCTACTGGATTTCGCACCTGCGGAGGCGGAAAAAATCTGTGTCGGAAAGCGAAGCGGACATCACAGCGAAACGCAGGAAAATATCAATGAAATACTTGCGGAAAGGGCTGCGGAGGGGAAAGCTGTTGTGCGGCTCAAGGGTGGCGATCCCTTTGTTTTCGGCAGAGGCGGAGAGGAGGCAATTGCCCTTCTGGAGCGTGGGATTCCCTACAGCATAGTTCCCGGAATCACCTCGGCAATCGCAGCTCCCGAGCTTGCGGGGATACCTGCTACACATCGCCGCATAAGCCGCAGCTTTCACGTAATAACGGGGCATACCGCCGATGACGCACTGACCGAAAGCATAAAAAAATATGCTCAGCTTGACGGTACGCTCGTATTTCTTATGGGGCTGAAAAATCTCCGCAAAATTGCGGAGGAGCTTATATCGGGAGGAATGTCGGGGGAAACTCCGACAGCTGTAATATCCTGCGGCTGCACGGCTGATCAGCGTGTCGTAAGGGACAGCCTTTCACGTATCGCCGACAAAGCCGGAGAGGAAAAAATCACAGCTCCGGCAGTAATAGTGGTCGGCGAAACGGTACGCCTTGATTTATCTCCGAATGCGGAGCTGCCCCTGAAAGGCACAACGGTTACGGCTACGGGAACAAAACGATTCACGGAAAAAATGGCAGGAAAATTAACCATGCTTGGCGCTGACGTGAAAATCCTGAACACCCTTAATGTGTCGGAATACAGGGAAAATCCCCCATTCGACACGGCTCTCCGCAGCATCGAAAAATACAGCATGATAGCTCTAACAAGCATGAACGGTGCGGAAATTTTCCTGAAGCGAATGCGCAGACTTAAAATTGACGTCCGCAGGCTTTCGGGCACGAAATTTGCGGCAATCGGCAGCGGAACAGCGGAAATTCTCGAAAAGCATGGAATTTACCCCGATATTGTTCCCGAAAAGCATACAACTCACGAGCTTGGCTGCGCTCTTGCGGAAACGGCTGCCGAAAATGACAGGATACTCATTCTGCGCGCGGAAAACGGCTCTCACGAGCTGACGGATATTCTTGACCGCAGCGGCTTGAATTACGATGATATAAAGACGTACAATGCGGCTCCCGATTGGGAGAATACACACAGCACAGCCGTTTCCACGGATTTTATAATATTCGCGAGTGCTTCGGGAGCTGACGCCTTTTTCGAATTGGGCTGCACGCTTTCGCCGCACACGAAAATCATCTGCATCGGCGAGGTTACGGCAAAAGCTCTTGCGAAGCGTGATATAAAAAATTTCAGGATTTCCAAAACACAGTCAGTACAGGGAATTATTGATGAAATTATACGGGAGGTATAAATTTGAGAAGATTCAGACGTCTCAGGGCAAGCGATTCGCTTCGGAGGCTTGTTCGGGAAACCAAGATAAGCAAAAGCGATTTGATATATCCGATTTTTGTCGCAGAGGGAGAAAAAATTAAGAAAAGCGTTGACTCCATGCCGGAAATTTACCAGTATTCCGTGGATATGCTCGATGAGGAGCTTGAAAGGATTTACAACAGCGGAATATCAGGACTGCTGATTTTCGGGATTCCAAAGCACAAGGACGAGACTGCCTCTTCGGCTTATGACGACAACGGAGTTACGCAGCAGGCAATTCGCAGAATAAAAAAATTATACCCACAGTTGATTGTGATTGCCGATGTCTGCCTTTGCGAATACACCTCTCACGGTCACTGCGGAGTTGTGCGTGACGGGAAAATACTGAATGACGAAACACTTCCGCTTCTTTCGAAAATGGCGGTAAGCCTTGCCGAATCGGGAGCGGATATAATAGCTCCCTCCGACATGATGGACGGCAGAGTTTCCGCCCTGCGTGAGGCTCTTGACGCAAACGGATTCCCCGATATTCCTATACTTTCCTACAGCGCGAAATTCGCTTCAGGGTACTACTCCCCTTTCCGTGACGCTGCGGAATCAGCTCCATGCTTCGGCGACAGACGTACATATCAGATGGACTGTGCCAACGGAAGAGAGGCTTTGCGTGAAATTGCCGATGATATAGAGGAGGGCGCTGATATGGTTATGGTGAAGCCTGCCCTTGCCTATCTGGACGTGCTGAGTGCCGCACGCAATCAATTCGGACTGCCCATTGCCGCATACAACGTAAGCGGAGAATACTCTATGGTCAAGGCTGCCGCGCAGCTCGGCTGGATTGACGAAAAGAGAATAGTCGTGGAAAATCTGACTGCAATAAAGCGTGCGGGAGCTGATATAATCATCACGTATCATGCCCTTGACGCGGCAAAATGGCTGGAGGAGGAAGAATGATTACAAAAAATTCGGAGAAGCTTTACAGACGTGCTTCCGGCTTCATGCCGGGCGGCGTAAACAGTCCTGTCCGTGCGTTCAGGAGCGTCGGAGGAACTCCCCTGTTTATTGAAAGGGCGAAGGGCAGCCGCATTTACGATGCCGACGGAAATGAATTCATCGATTACGTCTGCTCATGGGGCCCGAATATTCTCGGCCACGCTCATCCGTCAATTACGGAGGCAGTCAAAAAAACCTGTGATACGGGGCTTACCTTTGGCGCTTGCCACAAGGGGGAAATCCGCCTTGCCGAGCTGATTCGCAGGCATTTTCCGTCAATGGAAATGCTGAGGCTTGTAAATTCCGGTACGGAGGCTGTTATGAGTGCCGTCCGTGCCGCAAGAGGCTTCACACATCGTGATAAAATCGTAAAATTCGAGGGCTGCTATCACGGTCACTCGGACGGACTTCTCGTCAGGGGCGGTTCGGGACTTCTCACAGGCTCTGTTCCCGACAGCTCAGGCGTGCCGAGAGGATATACGGATACAACGCTTCTCGCAAGGTACAACGACAGACGTTCCGTTGAGTCGCTTTTCGCCTGCGACGGAAGAAATATTGCCTGCGTCATAGTTGAGCCTTGCGCGGCAAATATGGGGGTAGTTCCTCCGTCAGAGGGATTTCTGCAATTTCTGCGGAGCATCACAAAAAGATACGGAGCTGTCCTGATTTTTGACGAGGTAATAACAGGCTTCAGATTGGGTATCGGCGGAGCGCAGGCGTACTACGGAGTAACGCCTGATATGACGACTCTCGGGAAAATAGTCGGCGGAGGAATGCCTCTTGCCGTATACGGCGGACGGCGTGAAATCATGGAATGCGTTGCTCCGCTCGGTTCTGTGTATCAGGCAGGAACTCTTTCGGGAAATCCCGTTGCCGTTTCGGCAGGAATCGCCGCAATTGAGGAGCTTGAAAAAGCACCTGAAATCTACGATGAGCTTGAGAGAAAATCCGCCATGATCGAAGCCGCAATGAAGGAGGCGGGACTCAGGGTTAATCGCTGCGGATCGCTCCTGACGGCATTTTTCACAAATGAGGACGTAACGGACTACAATTCCGCAAAATCCGCCGACACTGCCGCATATGCGGAGTATTTCGTGTATCTGCTGGAGCATGGCATATATACTGCGCCGTCACAGTTTGAGGCAATGTTTGTTTCCGCGGCTCACAGTGATTCGGACATAGAAGCTACCTGCGAAATAATATCAAAATTTCAAGGAAAAGGGAGATGATAACGGGTGTCATATTTCAGTGAAGCGCTAAACGACCTGATGAATCAGAATAATCTGAGAGCAACTGATATTTGCAGCGAGCTTCATATTAACAAATCATATTTCAGCAAGATGAAAAACGGAACTGTTCTGCCTGCGCAATTCGGCATGATTGAAGGCCTTGCCGTTGCAATGCGTCTTGGCTGCGCAGACAGGGAGCGTCTTTATACAACGTACAAGGCATCGAAATTCGGATCATTTTATCCGCTGATTGAAAAATCCGTTGAGCATCTTTTCGAGCTTGACAGCCTTCCCGAATATGAGGCGGATCAATTGGAAAACGCAAGAAAAAGCTTCGCCAACGGCAGCCTTATCAGCGGAGAAATAGGCGTTATTCAGGCTATAATGCACTTTTTCGCAGGTGAGCATAGTGAAATCGATATAATTTTAGAGCCTTCGGATAAGGGCGTCAGCGAGGCTGTTGAAAAGGGAGCTGCTCTGAAAAGAGGCAGTGTGAAAATAAACTGGCTTCTGCGCCTGAGCAGCAGCAAGACGGACGGTATTTCCTCCGAAAATATAGACGCTCTTTCCCATGTTGTCGGGATTCTGTTCAGCTGCAACGTGAATATGCACTATCAGTACATAAATATGAATGAGCATTATCTGTACTCCGCGTTCCCTTTTATGCTTGTCTCGGATAATGAGGTTTTGCTCATTTCCCAAGACTGCTCGGAAGCCCTGTACTTCAGCGAACCGAAAACGGTCAATATATCTGGAGAAATTCAGGTTCATGTTCGGAAGATCCGATAATTTCTGTGAGGTCTACAGCGACGCTCTGGACTTCCTTGACGGCTGCGGCGAATTTTTCGGAAATGATGCTGCGTCGGTCAAAGAGGAAAACGAGCTGTATATACTCCGCAAACACCCTTGCGTTATTTTTGGAATTGATGAGGATTCCCTGAAAAAATCAGTTATCAATTCTGATAAGAAGTCGCAGATTATATCAAAATACGCAAAATTTTTATACAGCAACGCCAAAAACACACGAACTGAACATATTATTTTTTCCGAAGAGGGACTGCGTGAGTTTTTTGAGCTTGACGAATTTTATGAATTCAACAAGCAGCTTACATATCCCCTGTCAAAGGAAACGAGGAAAATGTGCTATGCGAGAATCCTTGAATATGCCAAGGAGCATAGCTTCATTGAGCATTGTATGCTCAGAAGCACGCTTCTTGACAGAGGCGATGCCTGCATGGCAAATATCTGGACTGACGGCAGAATGCTGTTTATGTTCAATTTCGAAAACGGCTATCGGATAATGCTGATAAAGGAAAAAAGCATTGCCAATTCACTTATCGAGTATATCAGATTCTTCAGGGAATGCGGCATTCTTTGCAGCCGTAAGGAAACGATTGAAGTCATGCAGGAGGCTTACGATAAATACTGCAAATAAAAAGAGGCGGATTTAATTCCGCCTCTTATATTTTATTTTACTGCCGTAACCACGAAGCCGTCAATATTATTTCCGGAAATAGTGTAGTTGCCCGAAACAGGAACTCTGACAGATGTTGAATCCCCCATATAAGCCGTGTAGTAGATTTCATACTGAACTCCGTCAAGCTCATATGCAAGCGTCTCAGTGTCGATTGTGTAGGACTTGAGCCAGTCGTTGTACTCCTCCAGACAGAGATTATTCTGCTCCATAATCGAAGCATGAACTCTGCCCACATATCTCAGATGCCATACGCAGCCCGACTGACCAGTCACGCTTTCCTTATCATCGGGATACCTGACAATAAAGCCGTAGCTTGCGCAGTTTTCTATTATCCACGATTCCTCGTCAAGTCCGTCATACTCAAGAATCCGGTTTGCTCCCTGAACGGCAAGGTCTACGGTAAAGCCGCCTGCCGATTCCTCAAAGGATGCGGAATAAAGCGAATCTTCACTGCTGTTCTGCTGGGTTGTGCTGTAGATGACAAAATCAGACAATCCCGTTGCTGAGTTATAATCAGCCATCATGAGGTTGAGAGCGTCAGCGGCGTCCTCATCGAGCATAAGGCTTTCGGCATACAGAGAGTAGCATTCGTTTTTCACATCGAGAAGGCTCACGAGGGAGCTTGAATCGTCAGAAGCCGCAAGGGGGTACTGCTGATTCGCAACAGTAAGCAATCCGGAGGAAAGCTGAGATGCGGGAACGGCAAATTCAGAATAGCCGAGATATGATATATCCTGTGAGCTTTGCTGGGTAGTTCCCTCAGCGATAACAGTTCCGTCGTTTGTTGTCTGGGCGGCGGACAGAGGGTCCTTGAAATCACCCGATATTACAATGGTTGTATCAGGTGTTACAAAGAAGTCGCGTCTGATGCTGTCGGCAGCGACAATGACTCCCACAGTAAGCAGCATAGTCCACACAAGCCTGCTCTTTTTTAGATGTTTATTTGGCATTTTGCAATCCTCCGTATTCTATTCTTCTACACATAAATCATTTTATCTTTAATAAATCTAACCCACCGCCGGCGGATCATAAGCCTCACCGCCCACGCAGAAAATGCTGTACGCGCTGAGAGTATTGTAAATAATTTTCCATTTTGATGTTCCGCCGGCAAACACAAGTATATATGTTTTGCCGTTTGCCTCCGCAAAGGTTGCAAGGCACTGACCCGCTTCATCGGTATATCCGGTTTTGCCGCCCTCAATGACGACACCCGGCATTTCAGTTCCCTCCATTCGGCTGAATACAGTGCTTGTGAGGAGAAGTCCCTCGGGATTGTATTCGGTCGGGGGAATTTCATACTGATATGTTGAAAGTATCTCCCTGCACACATCGTTTTGCAAAGCGTAATTCAAAATAACCGCAATATCCTCCGCCGTGCTGTAATGCTGAGCGTCATGAAGCCCCACGCAATTTGTAAAATGAGTATTTTTGAGTCCCATTTCCTCAGCCTTTTGGTTCATCATCTCGACGAAAGCCTCCTCCGAGCCTGCAACATAAGTTGCCGCGGCAATAGAAGCGTCCGCACCTGACGGAAGTATCACGCCGTAGAGAACCTGTTCCAGCGTAGGCGTTTCACCTGCGACAAAGCCGGCTCTTGAAGCCTCCTGTTCAATCATCGGGTCAACCATCTCGGAGGTAATTGTAACTGTATCCGAAAGATCCTCGATATTTTCCACGGCAACAATCAGCGTCATAATTTTTGTCAGGGACGCAGGATACATTTTCGTATTGTAGTTGCGGTAGGCGACAACCTCATTTGTTTCCGTATCAATAAGAATACCGTACTGGGCGTCAAAATCAACCGGAAACGTATCGGAATCATCGGTAATATCGGGATAGACAACGGCAGGTACAGCTTCCTCCTCCGAAGCCTCCTCGGAAGCTTCCTCATCATCGGTAAATTCGGAGGAATCTGATGCTTCCGAAGAGGCGCTGACGTTTGTGACCTCATTTGCCGGAGTACTTCTGTCCGAACAGGACGAAACCATAAAAATGAAACCGACAACAATCAAAATTAAAAGGAGAAGGGCCATACCTATTCTGAAATAGCGTATTTTTTTCTTTTTCTTTCTGCCTTTCTTCATTCTACACCTCTGTATAAATCTGTAACTTTTATTATAATACAAAATCTGACAGGTGTCAACGGCTGTGGAGAAATCTACGATTTGCACAATTTACGGTGTCGAAACTTGTTATTCATTGCGGAAAAATAATTCAAATGATTTCTGCATAAAATAAGAAAAACAAAAGCAGTGCGAAAAGAACTGCTTTGAGATGGAACGGAGATAAATATGCTGAAAAAATTTTTTAAAAAGAGTCTGATTTTAATATTGTCAGCGATAATTGCATCGGCGGTGAGGACAGCTCCTGCTGCGGCTGAGGGAGAAGCGGCTGCGTATATTCTCATTGAAGCAAGCACGGGAACTGTTCTGGAGGAGTACAACTCCGACATGAGGGTGAATGCGGGATACCTCACGAAGCTTATGGCTCTGCTCCTCATAGGCGAGGACATCGAAACAGGAAAATATTCGGCGGAAACGGAGCTGACGGCATCTCAGTCCGTTTTCGGGACGGAGGGGGCTGTCATATGGCTTGAAGCGGGAGATAAGCTGACTGTTGACGAGCTTCTGAAGGGCGTTATAATCGGTAACGCAAACGATGCTCTGACAGTTCTTGCGGAGCATTCGGAAGGCTCTCTTGAGGCGTTTACGGCACGCATGAACAGCAGGGCGTTTGACCTCGGACTGCGAAATACGGCTTTTTATTCGCCTCATGGCTACTACAATGAAAATGAATACACAACAGCTCATGATATTGCGGTTATATGCTCACAGCTTGCGAAATTTGATTTCCTGACACCCTATTTCAAAACATGGCGCGATTTCATTAAGGAGGGGCAGACGGAGCTTGTAAATGAAAACACACTGTCAAGAACATATGAACGCCACATAGGCTTCAAGGCGTCCCATTCGGAGCAGTCGGGCTACTGTGTTGCCGAGGGAGGACGTTCGGAGGACGGAACTGCCTATATAGCCGTTGTTCTGGGGGCAGCCGATGAGGAATCCTCCCTTTCCGCCGCAAAGCAGCTTGTCAAAAAGGGCTTCAGCGACTATAAGGTTACAACTCCGGGATTCCTCGATGAGCTGCTTCATCCCGTTAAGGTGCTGAACGGAGTTGACTCGGCAGTGGAGGTAAAGCTGAAATCCCAGAGCGCGGTTGTTATTCCAAAGGGAGTCAATGAGCTTTCCAATGTCATAGTTATGCCCGAATATCTGGAGGCTCCGCTGAAAAAGGGACAAAAGGTCGGCACAGCCGCTTTCTACAACGGAGATACCCTTGTCTACGAAACCGATATTATTCTTCAGGACGATGTTGAAAGGCTCTCTTATGCCTATATTTTAAAGAAAATGTTGTTAAACCTCATAGAAAATTAGGTTCATAATTGTCTATAATGTACAATTGTTGGAATTGTACTTGAAAAAATTTTCAAAATATAGTATTATAATAGTGGTAAATTATATTGTATGAAAATTTTGGCTCTCATACAAAATGATGGAGGTATATTATAATGTCTTTGAAACTTAATACAAAATACCTGGAAGGCTTCGTAAACGACGACGAAATGAAGGGCATCAAGGCACAGGTTGAAACAGCTGCCGAAACTCTTCACAGCAAAACCGGTCTTGGAAACGATTTCCTCGGCTGGGTTGAGCTTCCCACAAATTATGATAAGGACGAGTTTGCCCGTATCAAGGCTGCCGCTGAGAAAATCAAGTCAAATTCCGATATTCTCATCGTTATCGGCATCGGCGGTTCTTATCTCGGCGCAAGAGCCGCAATCGAGCTTCTCAAATCGCCCCTTTACAACAACATGAAGAAGGATACTCCCGACATTTATTATGTCGGCAACAGCATCAATCCTACCTACCTCAATGAGGTTATTTCACTCTGTGAGGGCAAGGATTTTTCTGTCAATGTTATTTCAAAGTCCGGCACAACAACCGAGCCTGCCCTTGCTTTCAGAATCTTCAAGAAAATGGTTGAGGATAAGTACGGCAAGGAGGGCGCAAAGGACAGAATCTTCGCCACAACCGACAAGGCAAGAGGAACTCTCAAGAATCTCTCCGATGCTGAGGGCTATGAAACCTTCGTTATCCCCGACGACGTCGGAGGAAGATTCTCCGTTCTCACAGCTGTCGGACTTCTCCCGATTGCCGTTGCCGGCTGCGATATTGACGCTCTCATGAGAGGCGCTGCCAAGGCACAGGCTGACTATATGGCTGATTTCGACAACAACGACTGCTATAAATATGCCGCACTCAGAAATATTCTCTACAGAAAGGGCAAGTCAGTTGAAATGCTCGTTTCCTACGACCCAAGCTTCGTTATGATGTCCGAATGGTACAAGCAGCTCTTCGGCGAAAGCGAGGGCAAGGACAACAAGGGCATCTTCCCTGCATCCGCTGTTTTCTCAACCGATCTCCACTCTATGGGTCAGTTCATTCAGGACGGCTCACGAGTAATGTTCGAAACAGTTGTTGACATCAAGAATCCCAAGAAGGATTTCTTCCTCGAAAGCGATGAGGCTAACCTTGACGGACTTAACTTCCTGACAAATCAGAATATGTCCGTTGTAAACAGAAAAGCCTTCGAAGGCACGGTTCTCGCTCACACAGAGGGCGGAGTTCCCAATATTATCCTCGAAATGGACGATACCACCGAAGAAAGCGTCGGCTACATAATCTATTTCTTTGAGAAGGCCTGCGCAATTTCAGGATACGTTCTCGGCGTAAATCCCTTCAATCAGCCCGGCGTTGAAAGCTACAAGGCTAATATGTTCGCTCTTCTTGGCAAGCCCGGCTATGAGGGACAGAAGGCTGCTCTCGAAGCTAAGCTCGGCTAATCTGACTTTAAACATCACCGCACAGAACCGCATAGCTGCCATACGGCAGGCGGATTCGCAAATGCGTAAATCCGGTGTGCTTTGTGGGGTGCTGGATTAAATTATAAAACACATTACACTGCCGTGCAAACGGCAATGGAAGGAGAAAAATATGATTAAACTTATTACAGGTAAAAAAGGTACAGGAAAAACAAAAATTCTTATTGATATGATTAACGACGCTGTTAAGTCAACTAACGGCAGTCTTGTATGCATTGAAAAAGGTGAAGCAATCAGACGTTCTATCAGCTACAAGGTAAGATGGTGTGATACCGAGCAGTTCAATATTTCCGGATATGACGCTTTCTACGGCTTCCTCGCAGGTATGCTCGCAGGCAACTACGATATTAAGGAGGTTTTCGTTGACGGTATCATCAAAATCTGCGGACGCGATTTCAATGAATTCGGAGCAATGCTTGAAAAAGTTGATAAGCTCACAGGCGACGATACAACTGTTGTATTCTCGGTTTCCGCTGACAATTCCGAGCTTTCCGACAACGTAAAGAAGTTCCTTGATTGAGCCACACAAGTTTTTTCTGCGAATTTTTCTGTCTTGCTATTGACAGAAATCGCCGATTAGTGTATAATATAATTCATGATGCTCTGAAGGATTAGTAATATGATAATTGATTTAAAACAACTTTTTGACATTACCGGTGAATCTATGGATCTCGACTGCTCTATCGAAAAGGAGGAGCTTTCGGGAATCTATGACTGCACATTTGTTTCTCCGGTGAGCGTTAAAGGCAGAATTTTTAATAGAGCCGATGTGGTTCATCTTGATTATTCCGTTGATTTTACTCTCATGATCACCTGCGACAGGTGCCTGAGGGAGCTTGAAAGAGATTATCATTTCGATTTCAGCCATATCGTCGTTCAGGAGCTGAACAGTGATAATGACGACTATATTGTCGCTGACGGCGAGAGCATTGACTTGAGTGAAATTGCTGTTACGGATTTGCTTCTTCAGCTGCCTACAAAATACCTCTGCAAGGAGGACTGCAAGGGGCTGTGCATGGTCTGCGGATGCGACCTCAATGAATCCGAATGCGATTGTCTGAGGTAACACCGTACAAAGATTGCTGCCCACCTGTCCGACTGGCAGGTCAGGCTCGCTTTGTGAAGTGTTGCCATAAAATAACTGAGCTGTGAAAGCTCTGTAAGGAGGTGCCAGAATGGCTGTACCGAAGAGAAAAACTTCCAAGGCAAGACGTGATAAAAGACGTTCTGCTGTATGGAAGCTTGATGCACCGGCTATGTCTAAGTGCGATAACTGCGGCGCATACAAAGCTCCGCATAAGGTTTGTAAAAACTGCGGTTTCTATAAGGGCGTTGAGGTTCTTAAAATGGACGCTGAATAATCGGCTGTATCCGATACATGAGGAGGAGAGGAGGAATTTTCTTTCTCTCCTTTTTGATGTATTGCTCTAATTTCAGGAGTTAATTATGGTTAAAATAAACAGTGTCGATGCGGGTTCACCTGCCGATCGCGCCGGAATTTTGTCCGGCGACTGCCTGATTTCAATCAGCGGAAATCCCATTAAGGACGTGCTGGATTATATGTTCTACGCCGCGGAAGAATTCCTTGAGCTTGAAGTTGAACGCAGCGGCGAAATTCTGAAATTCAGTATCCGCAAGGGCGAGTATGACGACCTCGGGCTGCAATTCGAAACCTTCCTCATGGACGGAAAGCAGTCCTGCCGCAACAAATGCGTGTTCTGCTTTATCGACCAAATGCCGCCGGGCATGAGGGATACGCTGTATTTTAAGGATGACGACGCCCGATTGTCCTTCCTTCAGGGAAATTATGTCACTCTGACAAATCTCGGACAATCCGACATCGACCGTATTATAAAAATGAAGCTCAATATAAATGTTTCAGTCCACACGACTAATCCTGAGCTTCGCTGCAAAATGATGAACAACCGTTTTGCGGGGGAAAAGCTGAAATATATCCGGCAGCTGGCTGAAAACGGAATCAAGCTCAATTGTCAGGTGGTTTGCTGCCCGAAGCTTAATGACGGCGACGAGCTTAGACGCACTCTCACCGATTTAGGGGAGCTTATGCCGAATATCACAAGCATGGCTGTTGTCCCCGTGGGGCTTACTAAATTCCGCGAAGGGCTGTATCCCCTTGAGGTTTTCACCAAAGAGGGGGCTGCCGAAACAATTGATATTATTGAGGAATTTCAGGCTGTTTTTCTTGAAAAATTCGGTACACGCACCGTTTTTCCGTCAGATGAGTTTTTCCTGATTGCTGAACGTGAGCTGCCCCCTATGGAATATTATGAGGATTTTTCACAGTACGAAAACGGCGTCGGTATGCTGAGATCCCTGATTGACGAATTTGAAAAGGCTCTGGAAATTGCCGAATGGGAGGGCGGAGAACGATTTGTTTCAATTGCCACAGGCTATGCTCCCTATTCTATAATCTCTATGCTGGCAAAATCGGCGGAGGACCGCTTCCCGAAGCTGAAATGCAGAGTTTATCGGATTCGCAATGACTTTTTCGGACATACTATTAACGTAACGGGACTTATTACCGGACAGGATCTTACTGCGCAGCTGAAGAATAAGGCTCTCGGAGATGAGCTGCTTATTTCCACCGCTATGCTGAGGCGTGAATGCAGCGATTTCCTCGATGACATGACTGTTGCGGAGGCTGAAAAGGAATTGAATATAAAAATTAAATCAGTTGATAATGATGGATATGAATTGCTTGACGCAATTCTGGGAATAGAATATTAGGACAATGACGTACAAAAAAATTCGTGCGAAGATGTCCTATATGCCGCCTTCCTTGCGGCAGAAAGGAGATGCAGATAATGCCATTACCGATTGTTGCAGTTGTGGGTCGCCCGAATGTTGGAAAATCCACACTTTTTAACAAGCTTATCGGTCAGAGACTCTCTATAGTTGAGGATACCCCCGGAGTCACAAGGGATCGTATCTACTCAAAATGCGAGTGGAGAGACAGGGAGTTCATGGTTGTGGATACAGGCGGTATTGAGCCTGACAGCAACGATGTTATTCTTGCGCAGATGCGGCGTCAGTCGGAGCTTGCCATAGAAAAAGCCGATGTGATTGTTTTCGTTACGGATATACGCTGCGGCGTAACCTCCGACGACTATGCGGTAGCTGAAATGCTTATCAAAAGCGGCAAGCCTATTGTTCTTGCGGTAAATAAATGCGACGCTCTCGGCGAACCTCCCCTTGAGCTGTATGAATTCTATAATCTGGGGCTTGGCGAGCCGTTCCCCATCTCCTCCGTTCACGGTCACGGCACAGGTGATATGCTTGACGAGATTTTCAAGAATCTGCCGGATACGGACGAGGAGCAGTATGATGAGGACTATATAAAGGTGGCTGTTATCGGCAAGCCGAATGCGGGAAAATCCTCACTGATAAATAAAATTGCCGGCGAGGAACGTGCTATAGTTTCCGATATTGCAGGTACTACGAGAGATTCTACGGATACGGTTATCGAGAATGAATACGGCAAGTTTGTGTTCATTGACACTGCAGGAATAAGAAAAAAATCAAAAGTCACCGAAAAGGTAGAGCATTACAGCGTTCTGCGTGCATATATGGCTGTTGACCGTGCCGATGTATGCGTAATTATGCTTGACGCAACGGAGGGCTTTACCGAACAGGACTCAAAGGTTGCAGGATATGCCCACGAACAGGGAAAGGCTTGCGTTGTTGCGGTAAATAAATGGGATCTGATTGAAAAGAATGACAAGACTATGCAGGAATTCCGCACGAAGCTTGAAAATGATTTCAGCTTTATGTCATACGTTCCCTTTGTCTTTATTTCGGCAAAAACAGGTCAGCGCATAAATAAGCTGTACGAGCTTATAAAATATACCTACGGGCAGAACAGTATGCGTATCTCCACAGGTATGCTCAATGACGTTCTTGCCTACGCAACGACAAGAGTTCAGCCACCGTCGGATAAGGGCAGACGTCTGAAAATTTATTACATGACGCAGCCGTCTACAAAGCCGCCGACGTTTGTAACCTTCGTCAACCGTGCGGATTTATTCCACTTCTCCTACAGAAGATATATTGAAAATCAGATTCGCTCAACCTTCGGGCTTGAGGGAACTCCCGTAAGATTTATTGTAAGAGAAAGGGGCGGCAGCGACAAATGAGCGACAACTATATAAGAGCTTTCGCTGCGGCAGGTCTGATTGGATATTTTCTGGGCAGCATCAATTTCTCAATTCTTGTTGTAAGGCTTCTCAAGGGAGAGGATATTCGCGAAAAGGGCAGCGGAAACGCGGGGCTTACAAATACCCTGAGATGCTATGGAAAGGGCTGCGCACTGCTTACGCTTATCGGCGATCTGGGCAAGGGAGTTGCGGCTGTGCTGCTGTCAAGACTTGTCTGCTCCCTCCTTGATGCGGGAATCTCCCCCGACAACGACACCCATTACATCGGCTATATTGCAGGCTTTTTCGCAATTATCGGCCACGTCTTCCCGATATACTACGGCTTCAAGGGCGGCAAGGGAGTTCTTGTGGGCGTTTCGATTTTTCTCGTTGTAGACCCTGCGGTTTTCGCAATACTTATCGTAATCTTCGCAATTGTTCTCATAATCTCAAAATACGTTTCACTTTCCTCAATTATTGCTTCGGCTTGCTGCCCGTTGGCAACCTTTATGTCAGAATATTTTATCTTCGGCACATCGGCGAAGCTGTCGCTGCTTTATGCGGCGCTTTCAATTCCTATGGCGGCAATGGTTATCTGGATGCATCGTTCAAACATACAGCGGCTAAGAGAGGGCTGCGAAAACAAATTTTCATTTAAGTCGTCAAAATAATTCAAAAGGAGCTGCACACATGGCAAATATAGTTATTTTAGGTTCGGGAGGCTTTGGACTCAGCCTCGCAATAATGGCTGAAAGATACGGTCACAATGTTACGGTATGGTCGAAATTCCAATCGGAAATCGACGATATAAGAATGCACGGCGAGCATATTCAGAAGCTGCCCGGCGTTGCAGTTTCGGAGAGAATCGGGCTTACAAGCGATATTTCATGTATCAGGGACTGCGATATGCTGATTTTCGGCATTCCGTCAACATTTGTACGTGATGTCGCAAGAACGGCTCATCCCTTTATAAATGATGAAATGGTAATCGTCAATACCGGAAAGGGTCTTGAGGAAGGCTCGCTGAATCTGCTCAGCGATGTGCTTCGGGAGGAGCTTGAATCTGAAAATATCGTTGTTTTGTCGGGTCCCTCTCATGCGGAGGAGGTCGCACGGGGAATCCCCACGACAATTGTTGCCGCTTCGAAAAACCCAAAGGCGGCAGCGTATGTGCAGGAAACTCTGAGCAACGGCGCACTCAGAATATATCTCAACGATGATGTCATAGGCTGCGAGGTGGGCGGCGCACTGAAAAATATTATCGCCCTCTGCGCAGGAATATGCGATGGTCTTGGCTACGGCGACAACACAAAGGCAGCTCTCATGACACGCGGCATTCACGAAATAACTCGCATTGGTGTGGCTATGGGTGCGGATGTGATGACCTTCAGCGGTCTGACAGGTCTGGGCGACCTTATCGTCACCTGCACGAGTATGCACAGCAGAAACAGACGTGCGGGAATTCTGATTGGTCAGGGGCTTTCCCCCGAAGCCGCAGTTGAAAAGGTCGGAACGGTTGAAGGCTATCATTGCTGCAAAACGGCATACGCTCTTTCGCAGAAATACGGCGTGGAGATGCCCATTACCGAGCAGCTGAACAATGTTCTGTTTCATGGGGGAGATGTAAAAAAAGCTCTCGATACGCTTATGGCCCGTCCCCAAAAATATGAAGAGGAAATCAGGTATAACTCATAAAAACAAGCGGCAGGAATTAAAATCCTGCCGCCTTTGTTATTTCAGAACCTCGTTCTTTTTGGACTGAAGCCGCACGTCCTTTCCCTTGAACTCAAGACAGGTGTAAACTGCGGTGATTCGGGATACAAGACGTTCATCATATCTCCGCCGTATATCGTCATGATTGAGATTCGTGCTGATAATGGTAGGCTTGCTTCTGTTTAAACGTGTATTTATAATGTTGTAAATAGTTGAGCTGTAAAACGTTGATTCATATTCAGTTCCCAAATCATCGAGAATGAGGAGATCCGTATCCATTATCAGATCGAAGAAATCTGTGCTGTGTTCACGGCTGAAATGCTCACGCTCTATGCCGCGCAGAATATTTATTATCGAATCGTAAACCACGCTGTAACCACGCTCGAGAACCTTATTCGCAATGGCAAGGGAAAGATGTGTTTTTCCAAGACCTGTTTTGCCGAACATCAGTATGCTTTCAGAGCTTTCGGTAAAACTTTCGGCGTAATTTTTCGTGTAAAGGAAAATACGATGCATGGTAAAATAATCATCGTTTTTGTAGTATGTCAGATCAAATGTATCAAAGCTTGACAGCTTCAGCTGGGAATTCTGATTGAGCCTTGACGCCGCAAGACTTCCGCAGACCTTTTTGAAGCATTCGCAGAACTCGTTATTGCAGTAGCCTGTATCCTGACATTTCGGGCAGGTGTACTCCATATCGAGATAGTTTTCGGGATAACCGTTCTGCACAAGAAGCTGACGTGTCATAGCCTGCGCGCCGAGATTGAACTTCTCAAGCTGGGCAATTTTTCTTTCGACCAGTGATTTATCCTTTGAGGACATGATTTTGATAAGCTCCCTGCCCGTATTGTAAATCTGGCTGTTGACCTCACGTATTTGCGGTATTTTCTCGTTGACCTCAGCAATCCTGCGTTCGTTTTCGCTGACGGCTGCTATCCGCCTTTTGGAAATTATAGCATGAGCCTTATCAAAAATTTCATTGTCCATACCGGTTCACTTCCTTAAAATTTGTTTACAAGCAATTTATATTCCTCAATATCAAAATCATCGTCATCGGATTTTGACGTGGATTTCTTTTTCTTTTTATAGTTGCTTTCCGCATTTTTAACGTCCTTAACCGAGGCATATCCGCTGTTTCTCCACGAAAGAAGAATTTTATTTATGTATTCAAAGGAAAGCTTATCTATCTGTTCAATTGTTTTTTCGTAAGCGTAGTGGATAAGCTCAATGCTGAAGCCAATATTCTTCCACTGGGAAATAAATTCCGACTGCTTTGCGGTGGGGCGGCGTTTCATTTCAAATGCACGCATAATCTTAGAGGTGTATTCCCTCGATTCGCTCATTCTGCTGACCTCCTGCTGGGCGGAATCGAGAGTATTGATTTCATTTTCGCTCCAGTCGCAGGCAATTTTTTCGATGTAGTTGACATTTGTTTTTTCAATTCCCGAGCAATAGGAAAGAAGCGTTATGATAACCTCCTTTTTCAGTCCGAGATAATTGAACATCCAGATGAGGGAATTCTGCTGGGTATTATTCAGCGTTCCGAGAATGCCCTCAGCCGTTTTGAAAAGCTCGGAAATATCCGGAGAATCCTTCATTATTCGGGCGATTTCGGTAGGCTTCAGGGACTGACGCTGATTTGTCGGCGGAGTTTTTTTTACTTCCGCGGCAGGCTGCTGAACCGACTGCGCGGTGGGTGTCTGCGTCATAATCGTGCTGCTCTGCGGGGATATTGATTCCGGTGCAAGAACGTTTACCTGCTGCCAGAACATTACGGCATCGGCGGCCTGCTGTGGAGAAACGCCCGTATTCTGCGCAATTTCCTCCTCTGTGCAGTTTTTTCCCGAGCATCGCAGTATATAGAGAAGCACCTTTATCTGCTCACCTGTGGCGAGCTTTAGAAAATTGTCGGCAACGATACATGGAACTCCGAACATTGTTCCCCATATACCGCTGTTAGTTTTGAATTCCACGATAATTCCTCCTGTTGCAGATTTGCCTGTTGCGGATTTGCCTGTTGCGGTATTGCCTTTAACTATTATACCACATTTTTTCAAGGTTGTCACTACAAAAACGCCGAATCAATAGGGCGTTGTATCATACATCGTTCTGAGCTTCTGAATCGCCTTTTTTTCAAGCCTCGATACGTAGGAGCGTGATATATTCAGCTTTTCGGCAACCTCGTTCTGCGTATGTGGCTTTTTCCCATAAAGACCGTATCTGTAGACAATAATTTCCATCTCACGCTTATCAAGGCACTTGTCAAGAAATTCGTACAGCTGACGTGAACGGATAAGCAAATCAACCTGTTCATCTATATCCGAGCCGTCATCCAGAAGATCCATAAGCGTAAGGGTATTTCCGTCCTTGTCGGTTTCAACAGGCTCATTCATGTAGACATCGCCGGCAGTTTTTTTCATGGCACGGAAGTTCATGAGTATTTCATTCTCAATGCATCTGCTTGCGTATGTGGCAAACCTCGCTCCCTTTGTGTAGTCAAAGGTGGAAACTGCTTTAATCAGACCGATTGTTCCGATGGAAATCATTTCGTCCTGATCCACGGCAGGCGACGTATATTTTTTTACAATATGGGCGACAAGTCTCAGATTGTGTTCGATGAGCGTATTCTTTGCGGATTTATTGCCCTGAGAGAGGCGCTGAAAGCAGCTTTCCTCCTCTTTTTTTGACAGCGGCTTCGGGAAAACAGTATTGTTGTCGAAGTGGAGCGCAAAGAATATCAGATTTTTCATCAATTCAAGCAGCATAAGATACCTCCTGAGGATAATACGGCAGCTGTGCAGGAATGCACGATAAATACTGCCTATATACTATCTTATGCGGCAGGGCTTGAACAGAATTATTATTATGCTATGGATTCTGCGTATGCGGAAATATATTCGGAAATATAATCCGAAAGCCTTTTGATGTAATCCTCTGTCAGAACATCGTCAAATCCGCAGCTTTCCAAGGCTGAGCTGAACTTGCATTCGCCGGAGTTAATGGGAACCTGCGAAATCCTTTCGTACATTTCCACGGCAGCATCATAGCTGTCAACGGCTGTACTCCATATGTCGAGTGCCGCAAGAGCTGAAACGCCATAGCTGATATAGTAGCCCGGCTGCTCGAAAATATGAGTGATATAGTAAAATTCCACATCGGTATAGCCGTATTTTTCCATAATCGAATCGAAAAGCTCAACAACGCTCTCCGGAGTCATTGTGTCGATATTTTTCAGCACGGTATATTCAAATTCGCCTATGGCAAATCCGCTTGTGATTGAATCTATCGTATCATAGAGCTTCAATGCGCGCATGGTTTCAGCCTGATCGCCGAAAATATCGTCATACAGCTCCATAAATAGAACCTCCATGCCCTGCGACTGAATTTCGGCAACATCCATGTTGTTCTCCATGAGATATGTGGTTGTATCGTCATAGAAGGATGCGTAGAAATGTCCGAATTCATGTATAGGTGTCAGCAGATTATAGAAATCCTCGCTGTCGTACACGTAAATCAGCGCGCTGTTTTCAGCCGGCAAATCAACCGTAAACGAACCGTTATAGCAATCGCTGCCATCCGTTAAGCAGTAAAGCTCATCATCGAGAAGAAGCTGCGCATACTCCTCAATTTCAGGTGAAATTCTGCCTGCGTATTCGGCAATCACCTCAAAGGGATTATCAAATGTAACAGGGTTGTAGTAG
The DNA here is from genome assembly GCA_021200415.1 of Ruminococcus sp. Classification (GTDB taxonomy): domain Bacteria; phylum Bacillota; class Clostridia; order Oscillospirales; family Ruminococcaceae; genus Ruminococcus. Next base: position 384,550 of record JAJQGO010000013.1, read on the forward strand.
ATGTCCGCATATTCCGAGCTTGACGCGATTGCGTCGCCGAGAGCTTCACTCACAGGCACAATCTCATCTATTATCGTATCGGTAAGAGAAATAATCTCCTCGGGAGTGAAATCTCTGTTGTAGATGTCGTAGAATATATCCACATCGTACACGGAAAGTATGTCAAGATATATTTCAGCTGCTTCAAGATTTTTTGTGCTGTCCTTGATTGTGCTGTCGTTTACAACGTCATAGTAAGCGTCAAGGTTCTCGTCCATGACCTCATAATCCACCTTTGAATATCCGATAAGCCTGTTCAATGACATTGATCTGCTTGTGTAGTATTCCAGATAATCGGGATAAATATAATCCTCAAAGATGTCGGAATATTCATCAACCATGTAGCAGTTCGAGAAAGCATAGCACAATATCTCATTTGAAACGTAATACGCTTCGTAGCAGCTGTCGTATTCAGCTTCAAGCTCCTCGTCATACCAGTCCGAATAATAGGCAATGGTAGTATAGGCGAACATTTCATAAAGCTCATCCAAATCGTTCAGCAGGATTTCCATATCGCTGACAACTGTATCGTAATTGTCTGAAATTTCCACGTCCGCAAGAAGCTGCTCGGCATGAGCTATTACTCCGTCAAGGTCTGCGGAGGAATATTCATCAGCGGATTCATCGCTGCTGCTTTCGGATTCGGAGGAATCCTCCGGTGTTGTATTGAAAAGTGTATTATCCGAGCAGCCGAACAGTGACAGCGCAGCGGCAGCCGAGGTTAAAAGGACAGCCCGGCGGTGTTTTGTCATAGTAGTATCATCCTTTCTGTTGCTGCGACAGCTTATCCGCCGCCGCAGGAATTTCCTCAACCGAGTTAATTATAATATCAGCTGAAGCAAGCTCCTCCGGAGAACCGTATCCATAGGCGCAGCCGATTGATCTGAGATTGTTTTTTGCCGCTGTTTCCATGTCGTGAAATCTGTCACCAATAACAATAAAATCGCCCTCATGATTATCCCTGAAGCGGCGGAAAATTTCATATTTCGGAATGAATCCGAATTCCTCAGCGCAGTAGAAATAATCAAACCACCTGTCCAGATGAAATCTCTGATTATGGATTTGAAGATAATGTCTGCGGCAGTTGCTCAGGAAGATGAGAATATATCCGCGGCTTTTCAGCTCGGCAAGCGTGCTTTCCGCATGAGGGAAAAGCTCCGCCGTGCCGTTTTTTACCTGTGCGTCCGTTTCCTCGCTTATAATTCCGCGGCAATGCTCACGTATTTCAGGAGGCAGCTGCGGCTGGAATCTTTCCCACATTTCGCTTCCGGTAAATCCCAGCCAGTATGATATTTCCTTGTCGGAAAATTCACGGGGCTGCGCATAGCCGTTTTCGACAAGCCATGAATATGCCTTCCGAAAGGCAGGACGATAGGTTTTCAGGCAATTGTTCAGCGTTCCGTCATAGTCAAAAATCAGATTTGTCATGATTCGATTTCGTGAATGAGATTTATCATCTCAATTGCGCCCTCCGCGCATTCACTGCCCTTGTTGCCTGCCTTTGAGCCTGCACGCTCAATAGCCTGTTCGATGTTTTCCGTTGTGATTACGCCGAACATTACAGGAATATCGCTGTTCAGCGAAACCGTTGCAATGCCCTTTGCCGTTTCATTGCATACAAGGTCATAGTGGGAGGTGCTGCCTCTGATGATGGCTCCAAGGCAGATAATTGCGTCATATTTTCCCGATTTTGCCATTTTTGAGGCAATAAGCGGAATTTCAAACGCTCCGGGAACCCATGCCACGTCAACTGAATCCTCGTTCACGTCATGGCGTTTGAGTGTATCCAATGCTCCGCCGAGAAGTTTTGATGTAATAAATTCATTGAATCGTGCAACAACAATGCCGATTCTTATGTCCTTTGGAATGAGATTTCCTTCATAAATTTTCATTTTAAATTACTCCTTTTAATCAATAATCAAGTATGTGTCCCATTTTATCACGCTTTGTTTTGAGATAAAACAGGTCGTAGGCTGTCGCGTCCATCTGAATCGGGACACGCTCCTTTATTTCCAGACCGAATCCGCTGAGCTGATAAATCTTGTCGGGATTGTTCGTCAGAAGGCGAAGCGTTTTTGCTCCCAGATCACGGAGAATCTGCGCTCCGATGTAATACTCACGCATATCGCCGGGGAATCCGAGGGCAAGATTCGCCTCAAGAGTATCCATGCCCTGATCCTGAAGCTCATATGCCTTCAGCTTGTTGATAAGCCCGATGCCTCTTCCCTCCTGACGCATATACAAAAGAATTCCTCTGCCCTCCTTTTCAATCTGCGTCATGGCTGCGGAGAACTGCTGTCCGCAGTCGCATTTCAGCGAACCGAACGCATCGCCCGTAAGGCACTCGGAATGGACACGGCACAGGAGATCCCGACCGTCACCGATGTCGCCCTTGACAAGCGCAACATGATGCTCACCGTTGAGCTTATTGACGTAGCCGATTGCTCTGAAATCGCCGTATTTTGTGGGCAGCTTCGTATCGGCAACACGCTCCACGAGAATATCATGACGCTTGCGGTATTCCTGAATGGATTTTATGGTGATGAACGTCAGTCCCCATTCACGAGCCTTTTCCTGAAGCTCCGAAGCACGCATCATTGTGCCGTCGTCACGCATAATCTCACAGCAAAGACCGCACTCTTTAAGTCCCGCAAGCTTCATGAGATCCACAGTAGCTTCCGTATGGCCATTGCGCTCGAGGACGCCGTTTTTCTTCGCCATAAGCGGAAACATATGACCCGGTCTGCGGAAATCCTCCGGCTTCGAGCTGTCGTCAACAACCCTTCTTGCGGTAAGACCACGCTCCTCTGCGGAAATTCCTGTTGTGGTGTCGACATGATCTATCGAAACGGTGAAAGCGGTGCAGTGATTATCGGTGTTCTCCTCAAGCTCAACCATCTGCGGAAAATGAAGTCTGCGGCAAATTTCACGGCTCATGGGCATACAGATAAGACCCTTTGCGTGCATTGCCATAAAGTTCACGTTTTCAGTTGTGGCGAACTCCGCGGCGCATATCATATCGCCCTCATTTTCGCGGTTTTCATCGTCTGTGACAAGAATTATTTTGCCTTTCCGAAGAGCTTCAAGCGCCTCTTCGACAGTGTTGTAGTCAAACATAGATAAGACCTCCATGAATATATAATCAGTATCCATACTGCGCAAGAAATTCCCTTGAAATTGAACTATCCTGCTTTTTTTCCTCCGTTTTCGGCTGAATGAGCTTTTCAACGTATTTCCCGACAATATCGTTTTCGAGATTCACAATATCCCCTGCCCTTTTTTCTGACAGAATCGTCTGAGATGCCGTATGAGGGATAACTGAAACGCTGAAATCCGCATCTGTGACAGCTGCGACAGTCAGGCTGATTCCATCAATCGCAACAGAGCCTTTTTCCACAATATAACGCAGAATTGCCGAATCAGCGGCTATTGTATACCAGTTGGCAATGCCGTCGCTTTTGATTTTGGAAATAGTTCCCGTGCCGTCAATATGACCCGAAACGATATGTCCGCCGAATCTGCCGTTTGCCGCCATAGCACGTTCAAGATTTACATGACCTCCGCTTCGCAGACCTCCGAGGGAAGAACGCCGCAGAGTTTCGTTCATGACGTCGGCTTTAAAGACATTTCCGCTGTATTCCGTCACTGTCAGGCAAACTCCGTTGACGGCAATGCTGTCGCCTATGTGAATATCCTCGAAAATTTTATCCGCCTGAATCTCAATAAAGGAGCTTGACGAGCCTTGTCGGACAGCCCTGACTGTGCCGATTTCCTCAACTATTCCTGTGAACATTTTTCACCCTGCTTTCAATTAGAAAATCGCTGCCGATTTTTGTGATTCTGCTGTCCGTCAGCATGAACGCCGAGTCGGGAGAATCCGCTCCAAGACCTGCAACAGGCGATTTTGCTCCGACTCCGCCGAGAATTTCAGGTGCGATATACGCCTGAACCTTTGTCACGATTCCGCTTTTCAGGGCAGACCAGTTCAGCTCTCCCCCGCCCTCAAGGAGAATGCTGTCAATTTTTTCGCTGCCCAGAAGCTCCATAAGCTCACGCAAATCAACGTGACCGTCGGAAGTCCCTGTTTTAATTATTCTGCATCCATGAGCCTCATATTCGGAAATTCTGTCACTGTCCTCGGAACAGGTGGCGATAATTGTCGGAATTTCGCCTGCCGTTTGGACTATATTGCTCTCCAAGGGCATTCGCAGATGGGTATCGCATATTATGCGCACAGGATTTCTGCCGTTTTCCAGCCGGCAGGTAAGCATGGGATTATCGGCAAGAACAGTTCCCACACCGACCATAATTGCCGTGTGGCGCAGCCTGTCACGCTGTACTCTGCCGCGTGATTCCTCGCCTGTAATCCATTTGGATTTGCCCGTATACGCGGCAATTTTCCCATCCATCGTCATTGCGTATTTCATCGTGACAAAGGGAAGTCCCGTAGTAATATAGTGAAAGAAAATCTCATTCAGCTCGTCGCATTCATCCTTCAGGACGCCCTCTGTAACCTCGATTCCGTGACTGCGCAGAATAGCCGTGCCCTTCCCCGAAACAAGGGGATTCGGGTCGAAAGAGCCTATAATAACACGCCTGATATTATGACTGATAACAGCTTCCGTACAGGGAGGAGTTTTGCCGTAGTGACAGCACGGTTCAAGAGTCACGTAAAGCGAAGCTCCTGTGCAGTCCCCGGCGCAGTCCGCAAAGGCGTTGCGTTCGGCATGGAGATCGCCGTATTTTTTATGCCAGCCTCTGCCGATAATGCGGTTATCCTTAACAATAACAGCTCCTACCATCGGATTGGGGCTGACAAATCCCATGCCTTTTTTCGCAAGCTCAAGAGCTTCCTTCATATAATCAATATCTGTCATTGCTGCACCTCCGAAAAAACAAAAACTGCCCCGAAAATTACGGGGCAGGAAAATTTATCCGGCAATAAATATAAATATGCCTGTTCATCTTCTCTCATCCGGACTTTTACCCTGCTGTACAAAACAAGGAACACCCGCCTTGAAAAGCGGGCAACCGTCGGCTTCGGAGTTCCACCGAATCAGCTGTAAGGCTCGCGGGCTATACCGCCGGTCAGGAATTTCACCCTGCCCTGAAGATATAGACAGCACTGTCCAGAAAAGCTGTACAGTATTGCCTATGCAATCATTATATCACCATGTCATTTATTTGTCAACACCGAATATGCATTTTTCTGAGATTTATAATAAGAGATTTATAATAATAATAAGAGACTGTATGTTGACTAATCGGGAATAATGTATTATAATAAGGATATAATAGCAGTATTTCACAAGGATTGCTGCCATATATAGCTGAAAAGGAGTTAATACTATGAGTGAATGTACACATGATTGTTCAAGCTGCTCCAGCGATTGCGGCGAGCGCACTGAGCCTCAGAGCTTTCTCGAAAAGCCCAATAAAATGAGCAGTATCGGCAAGGTTATAGGCGTTGTCAGCGGCAAAGGCGGAGTCGGCAAAACTATGGTTTCATCGCTGCTTGCCGTAAGTATGCAGCGGCTTAATAAAAATGTCGGTATCCTCGATGCCGATGTAACCGGTCCGTCCGTTCCGAAGGCTTTTGGCATAAAAGCAAAGGCTGAGGCAGGAGAGTTCGGCATATTCCCCGCAAAGAGCAAAAAGGGTATCGACATCATGTCCGTAAATCTGCTTCTTGAAAACGACACAGACCCTGTTGTCTGGAGAGGCCCTGTTATCGGCGGAGTCGTAAAGCAGTTCTGGACTGACGTTATCTGGAAGGACATTGACTGCCTCTTCGTTGATATGCCTCCGGGAACAGGCGATGTTCCGCTTACAGTGTTCCAGTCCATTCCCGTTGACGGAATCGTCATTGTTACCTCACCGCAGGAGCTTGTGTCGATGATAGTCGGCAAGGCTGTAAAAATGGCAAAGCTTATGAATATCCCGATTCTGGGTATTATTGAGAACATGAGCTATTATGAATGTCCCGACTGCGGAAAGAAAATCAATGTTTTCGGCGAAAGTCACCTTGAAGAAACTGCCGCTGCGTACAAGCTTCCGATACTTGCGCAGATTCCGATTTGCACTGACCTTGCAAAGGCGTGCGACAACGGAACAATTGAGGATTTCGAAGGAGATTGGCTGAATAAGGCTGTTGAAGCAATTGATAAGATTTAAGATATTGAAATAAATATTGAAACAAAAAGCGCCCTCAGAAAGGGCGTTTTTTCATATATTATCTTAGAATACCATTTTCTTGATTTTATAAAGCTCGTCGATATTGATACAGTGATTGACGCTGCCGCGCTTCATCACAGAAAGCAGCTCGTCGATTTCAGCCCAGCATACCTCGGAAACCTCAGATGCCTGAAGAGTCAGATTTTCAATTTTTACATCGTCTCGATAGAGATACACGGCGCTCATTTCGTTGTCACGGATTTCAGCTCCGTTGACTGTATCGGCGGAAAAGCTTTTTTGCAGTCCCATAAAATCAAGCTTTTCAGGAGTGCAGTGTATTCCAAGCTCCTCCTCAAGCTCACGTACAGCCGAATCACGGAACTCTCCGCCCTGTGATACATGACCTGCCGCCGAAACATCATAGCAGCTCGGGTGCGTGTCCTTGCAGGCGGCACGCTTTTGCAGCAGCACGTAAATTCCCATATCCATTCGCTTGATTATCCACACATGAACAGTCGGGTGAAGATCGCCATCACGGTGAACAAGGCATCTCGGCTTGCTTTTTGAGGTGATTCTGTCCTCGCTGTCAATAATATTAAGAAATTCATCCCTGATTATTTCAAGCGAAGCCTTATACTTTTCAGAGCAGTCCGAAAAAATTCCGACAATTTTGTCACCCTCATCGTTCTGCACATCTTCATTCGAGATATACAGCTTCACCTTGACCGCAGATTCAGCGCTGCTGAAAAATTCTGTAATTATCACGTCCGCGTCTGCGCCCTCCGAAGTCGGGTTCAGCTTTTTTGCCACCTCGGAATAAAGCTCGTCCCTGTTTGCAAGCTTGCTTAGAAAAATTTCATAATCGTCCATAATACACTCCATAACATACGGCTTTTAGCCGCGTAATCCGTTTATTCGGAAAAAATCCGGCAATTTACCGTTTGTTATTATATACCTATTAAAACCGTATGTCAATACTTTTTCGCAGCTTTTTACAGAATTTGAAAAACACTCATATAATACGCAAATACTTAGAAAATAATCGATGTTACGCAAAGTAACAGTCCCGTAACGAAGCGTTTCTTGCGTGTTATGGGAAAGCTTGCTATAATTATGATGCAAGGTAAGCTCACATTCTACAAAATTCTACAAAATTATGCAAAGGAGAAGATTTATCATGAAATTCGAAGAAAAATTAAAACAGGCACGCAAGGAGCATGGTCTGACGCAGGAGGAAATGGCTTCAAAGCTTTGCGTTTCAAGAGCCGCTGTTGCAAAATGGGAGTCGGGCAGAGGGATGCCCGACGTTGAAAATCTTAAAGCTATCAGCGAGCTGCTTGACGTGAGCGTGGATTATCTGCTGGACGGAACGGAGGATGTTTCCGTGAGCGTTGTCAAAGAACCTGTTCACTGGGAGGACTATCCTGTTTCAAACCGCCTTAAAACAACAAAGGGAGATGCTGTTGTTCTGGCAAAATATCCGGACGCTGTAATTACCACGCTGCGCAGAAAGCGCAGACTGTCCCTCGGCGAAAAAATTGTGGACGAAGCTTTGTCTCTGCTTACGGACGCTCCCCCGTCAATGAATTTTGCGGATACGCTGATGGATACGAGCTATTATTACCTCGTGGAGCTGCCTGATAAAACGCTGCTTGTGAATGTGACAAAGGAGTTCATCATTTCAAGAAGAATAAATATCAATCCCTCGGAAAAGAAAATTGAAGTCGGAGATAACATTTTTACAAGAGCCGTGAAAATCAACGGATAGATTTTGGCTTTTTCTCCAACGCCGTCAAAATACTATTCTCTGCACCCTTTAAGTCCCTTGGGAATATAATATAACGTGCGGAGGACATCTGCACGGTGTTCTCCTGCACAACGAAAGGAGAATAGTTATGAATTTTAATCTATTTGACGATATGGACGGATTGATTCTGCGCGAACGGGAAAATTCCCTCAATCGGCAGAATGCCTACAGCAAATCCTCCATGACCGATAATAACGCTTCGTCAGGCGGCTACGACGGCAATATGCCGAGATTTCCAAAAAATACGCCTCTTGCCATGTCGTATGTGCCCTTCCAGCAGTGGGGCGAGGTTTATTCGGAGGACGAAGCCTTCAGCAGCGGAACTCTCTTTCCGCAGCTTGATTTTCCCTTTGAGATCGGAGGCGGTATGAATGAATAAGCGCAATATGCTTCTCAACAAAATAAGAAAGTACGATTTTGCCATCAAGGAGCTTAATCTGTACCTCGATACGCACCCGAACTGCCGCAGAGCTTTGGCACTTTTCGATAAGTACCGCAATATCAAAAAGGCTGCCGAGGATGAGTATGTGCAGAATTTCGGTCCGATCGTCCCCGAACAGAGCAGCGACCCACAGCATTGGTCTTGGATTGACGATCCGTGGCCTTGGGAAAGGAGCTAATTTATGTGGCAGTATGAAAAGAAACTTCAGTATCCCGTTAATATAAAAAATCCTAATCCGAAGCTCGCTATGGCTATCTTGACACAGGTAGGCGGCCCAGACGGTGAGCTGAGTGCATCTCTGCGGTATCTCAACCAGAGATTCGCAATGCCCTACTCCGAAGTGAAGGGTATTTTGACGGATATAGGCACAGAAGAGCTTGCTCATGTTGAAATAGTTTCAGCAATTGTATATCAGCTAACAAGAAACCTTACTATGGAGGAAATCAAGGAAAGCGGATTCGACACATATTTTGTCGATCACACAACGGGAATTTACCCAATTGCCGCTTCCGGAACTCCCTTTACCGCTGCTTATTTTCAGTGCAAAGGCGATGTAATTACCGACCTGCACGAGGATATGGCTGCCGAGCAAAAAGCACGCACAACCTATGATAACATCCTTCGACTTGCGGACGATCCGGATGTACGCGACCCGATCAAGTTCCTTCGTGAACGTGAAATCGTTCATTTCCAGCGTTTCGGCGAAGCGCTGCGCATAACTCAGGATAATCTTGATTCCCGCAATTTCTATGCCTGCAATCCTGCATTTGATAAAAACTGCGGCAAGAGAAAATAAAATAAAATCGAAAAATTCAGGGCGCTGCTTCATTACGAGGCACGCCCTTTTATTGTTGACTTTACTATGCATTCCGCACAGTATCGCTTATTCTTTATTCTTGTTATAGATAAACATTACAACAGCCGCCGCAATAATTATAACGTATCCCACAACGCTCAGCGCATCGGGAATCTGCCCGAACAGCACGAATCCGAGAAGCATTGCAAATATCAGCTGTGAATAGTCGTAAACAGAAATTTCCTTTGCAGGAGCGTAGCAGTATGCCGAGGTTATGCCGAACTGTCCGCCTGCCGCAGCGACGCCTGCACCAATGAGAAGCAGCAGCTGCCTGAGTGTCATCGGCTCATAATTCAGGATAATATACGGCAGTGTCACAATGCAGGAAAACGCCGAAAAGAACAAAACTATAAACGATTTGCTCACGCCCTTTTGCCCGAGAACCCGAACCATAGCATAGGCTGCTCCCGCGCATATTCCGCCGAGAAGTCCGATTAAAGCAGATGAATTTTCAAATATATCGGCAGTCGGCTTGACTATGAAAAGACTTCCGCAAAAGGCGGCGGCAACAATTGCACCCTGCGGCAGAGTAAGACGTTCCTTTAAAATTATAAACGAAAACAATATTGAGAAAAACGGGGACATTTTATTCAGCATTGACGCGTCCGACAGAACAAGATGATCCACTGCGTAGAAATTGCAGAGAACACCGAGCGTGCCCAATGCGGCTCTTGCCACGAGATATTTCATGCTGCCCTTGACTATGTGAATCCTCTCGCCGCTGCGGAGAAGAAGAATTACAGCAATGAAAAATGCGATAAAATTCCTGAAAAAGCTTTTCTGCACTGACGGAAGATCTCCCGAAAGGCGCACAAAGGCATTCATGAACGCAAAGCAAAATGCCGAAAAAACTATACAAATTATGCCCTTGTATCTGTCGGGCAGACCCCTTGACACAGCCTTCATACTATCACCACCTCATAAAATATACCACATTATTGCCAACTGTGTCAAGCACGTGAAAGCTCTTTCACACGACTATAATAATTTGCACAAATTTGCCTTGACAATTTGAACTTTATGTGGCATAATTTAATGTGTATAAAAGTTCGTGCTATGATTCGTGTTATGAAAGGAGAATAAATCATGCTAAAAAAAATTACAGCAGGTCTTGCAGCAGCTGCAATGCTCATGACCTCCTTCAGCGGTACAGCCACATCTGTCACGGCTGAATCATCAGATACCCCCAACTATGCCGAAGCTCTGCAAAAATCGCTCTACTTCTACGAGTGTCAGCAGGCAGGGCCTCTCCCCGACTGGAACCGTGTCGAGTGGCGTTCCGATTCCACTATGACTGATGAGGTTCTCGGCGGCTGGTATGACGCAGGCGACCATGTGAAATTCAATCTGCCTATGTCCTATTCCGCTTCCATGCTGGCATGGGGAATCTATCAGTATCCTGACGGAATTGAGGAAATCGGCGAAATGACAAACTACGTCAATAACCTTACATTTGTCCTCGATTATCTTGCCGAATGCGACCGCGGCGACGAGGTTGTATATCAGGTCGGCATCGGTCAGATTGACCATACATGGTGGGGCCCTGTGGAGCTTTACGAATACGGCATGGAGGAAAACGGCACAACTATGGAAAGCGCTCGTGAGGCACTTGTAAGCTCCGAGGGCTGCTCAGCCGTTTTCGCTGAAATGTCCGCTGCCCTTGCCGCAGGATACTGCGCTCTTGACGGAAGAATCGATCAGACAACTCTTGACGGCTATCTCGAACACGCGGAAAATATTTTCAGCCTTGCTGACGCCTCGAAGAGTGACGATGTATACAACAACAGTGACGCCAACGGATTCTATCGCTCAAGTCACTTCTATGACGAGCTTTTCTATGCCGCAAACTGGCTCTATATAGCTACCGGCGAGCAGTCCTACCTCGACAAGGCAACAAGCTACATTCCCAATCTCAGCTTAGAGCTTGGCACAAGCGAGCTTTGCTACAGCTGGGGACAGTGCTGGGACGACAATATGCAGGGCGGTATGCTCCTGTACGCTATCAACACGCAGGACGATTACTACATCAGCCGTGTGAAAAAGCATCTGGATTACTGGACATACTCGGTAACGGAGCTTGAGGGCGGCCTCCGCTGGCTGACGACATGGGGTTGTCTCCGCTATGCCGAAACTGCCGGATTTATTGCGGCTGTTGCCTGTGATACGGTCCTTGCAGGCACGGATACCTCAGATTACGTGGAATTCTACGAGGAGCAGATAAATTATGCCCTCGGAGTTAATCCCGATAATCAAAGCTACGTTGTGGGATACGGTGAAAATTCCCCGAAAAATCCTCATCACAGAACGGCTCATGCTTCGTGGAAAAATGATCTTGCAGTTCCCGAAGAGAACAGGCACACTCTCTATGGCGCACTTGTCGGCGGCCCTACGCAGACGGGCGAATACGAGGACGACCGTCAGAATTACATCAACAACGAGGTTGCAACTGACTACAACGCAGGATTTACTGCGCTTCTCTGCAAGATGACCGATAAGTACGGCGGTCAGACCGATCCGGATTTCCCCGAAACAGAGCAGCATGATTCACCTGAATTTTACGTTGAAACAAAGCTTAGTCAGACGTCCTCAAGCGGCGTAAGCCTTAGCTTTAAGCTGACGAATCACTCCGCATGGCCCGCAAGAGTTCAGGACAACATATCCTACCGCTACTATATGGATCTGTCCGAGCTGATTGACGCAGGATATACTGCGGACGATGTTGTAATAAGATGCGACCGTGATCAGGCGACTATGTATTCCGATGTATCCCCCGCGGAAATTTCCTCCCCTATCCTCTACAAGGACAACATCTACTACATTGAAATAACGTATCCCGATGGAAGAGCTGCTTTGCCTATTTCCGAGGGCAGACATCAGTGTGAGCTTATGCTTGCGCTTGTTTTCCCCGACTACGGCAGCGGATGGGACGCTTCAAACGACTACTCCAACACGGAGCTTCTTGACACTGAGGACGCTGTTATTACCGAATATATCCCCGTCTACATTGACGGTGTGCTTTATTATGGCACTGAGCCTGACGGAACGACCGCTGACGGCGGCATGACTCCCACAGAGGCTTCGACTGATGCTACTACCGAAAGCTCAACAGAAGCAACGGATTCCGCAACAGATTCTGAAACAAACTCAACCACGGATTCCTCCGATATTCTCTGGGGCGACGCAAATGTTGACGGAGCAGTTGATATAAGCGATGCTGTTTCAATTCTCAGCTATGTAAACAATGCTTCGAAATATCCCCTGACGGAACAGGGGCTTGCAAATGCCGATGTAAACCAGAACGGCGACGGAATCAGCAACTCCGATGCGCTGGCGGTTCAGAGATATATTTCAAATGTAATTTCTGCGCTGCCTGAAACGTATCAGTAAAAAAATCTTAAGGTAATACCGCACAAAGATTGTCGTGCAGATGCGCCGTTAGATTTTTCGTCAGATTGTATAAAAGCGACGCAGGCATACTGACGTATGTCAAGGAGTTTTTGTGCAAGATGGCGGAAAATATACAAGCAGATGTGCGGCAAAGCCGTCAGGCGTGCTTTGCGCGGTGTTGCCTTAAAATTTCCCAAAATTGCATATTGACAAGCACCTGTTTATTTGTTATAATTAAAGTGAAATAACTAAGTATTGGAGGTCTATATAATGACTATGAAAAAAGCTATCTCTGCAATTGCAGCTGCTGTTACCCTCTCTGCTGCTGCTGTTTCTTCTCTCACATTTAATGTAAGCGCTGAGGGTAATCCCGTTCTCGGAAACGCTTGCTTTATCGGTATGATCGGCGCTAACAGCTGCTGGAGTGTTGACGAAGTAAACGAGCTTTCAACTGCTGCTGAAATTAACGGTGACGCTCAGTACGAGGTTGTATGGGACGTTTCTGAATTAGGCGGTACTGATACTATCCAGTTCCTTGCAGTATCTATCTCCCCTGCTGACGGCGTTGACAACTTCGGATCCGCTACATTCCCCGACCTTGCAGTTACTATTGACGAGGTATGGATCGATGATGTTCTGGTTGATGATTACACTCCCAGCGCTGACGCTGTTACTACATCCTACTATGAAGGCAGCGCAGGAACTACAAGACTGTATCTCCATGATGATTGGGCAGGCACAGGCGTAGCTGATCTTCCCAGCAATACAGTAATCACCGACAACATCAGAGTTAAGTTTACTGTTTCAGGTCTTGGCGTTGAAGGCGATTCAAATGTAACTGCTGACCCTGAGCCGGCAACATACCTCCTGGGCGATGTTGACGAAAACGGCGTAGTTGATGCTATTGACGCTTCACACGTTCTTGCTGAATACGCAAGAGTCGCAACCAAGCAGGGCGAAACATTCTCCGAAAATCAGCAGCTTGCTGCCGATGTAAACGGCGATAACGTAATTGATGCAGTTGACGCATCTAAGATTCTCGCTTATTACGCAGCAGGTGCTACAGGTCAGACACAGACCTGGAACTAATCAGATAAACCTTTGGCGGACGGATTTTCTGTCCGCCTTTCATTTTTTTAAACCTTCGGACATATAATGTACAAGGGCAACGCAGCCCAAAACATATCCGGAGGTGTTTTTTTGCGCTTATTCAGAATTATCCCCATTGCCGCGGCACTCTGCCTCTGCTCATGCACTTCCCTTACAGAGAGTTCGGAAAGCTCCGGCAGCTCTACAGCCGATTTAACAGGCATGAACGAATCCGTAAAGCCGGAGCTGTCAGAATCCGCCGAATCCGATGATTATGAGCCGCTGAATTATACAAATCAGATAGGCACATGGTATCCCTATATGGACTATGCCGAATATATGCAGGGGAAAAGCGCCGATGAGTTTCGCGCGGCTGTCTGTGAGATGTTCACACAGGCAAAATCACAGTCAATCAACACGGTTTACGTCCATGTTCGGGCAAATGGGGACGCCTATTATGATTCCTCCGTTTTCCCCAAGGGAACATACCTTGACGGCGACTACGACCCTTTGCAGATAATGCTCGAGGAGGCTCATAAGCTTGAGCTTTCCTTTCATGCATGGATAAATCCCCTCCGCTGCCAGACGACGGAGCAGATGGAATCACTGTCTGATGATTTTATCGTTAAGCAATGGGCGGAAAGCAATACGGGAACATTCGTTAATATCGTGAACGGAAGATATTATCTGAATCCTGCCTATGAAGAGGTTATAGACCTGATTTGCCGCGGAGTTGATGAAATTGTGCGCAATTATGATGTTGACGGAATACATATTGACGACTACTTCTACCCCACAACCTCGGAGGATTTCGACAAAACCGCATTTGAAGCAAGCGGAGCGTCTGATTTATCGGAATGGCGGATTGCAAACTGCAATCGTTTCGTTCATGCGATGTACGAAAGCGTTAAGCGTGTGGACAGCGATATTCTCTTCGGAATCAGCCCTCAGGGGAACATTGACGCTGATTACAGCACCCTGTACGCCGATGTGCGCCTGTGGGGGAGCTGCGTGGGCAGCTGCGATTATTTAGTTCCGCAGCTTTATTACGGCTTTGAAAACGAAACCTGTCCCTTTGCGGAAACGCTTGCCGAATGGGAAAATCTTGTTACGTGCGACAGCGTTTCCCTGATTATCGGACTTGCCGCGTACAAGCTCGGAGCTGAGGACAAGTGGGCGGGAGCCGCAGGAGAGCTTGAATGGGTTGAAAATCCTGATATAATTCAGCAGCAGATAGAGCTTGTGGAGCAATCCTCCGCTGACGGCTACGCGCTTTATTATTAGAGCGTGTTCACATATGCCTTACAAACTTTGCCGCTGCCAACAGTGAAAATTTGGTGAAAATTTAAAAATCACTTGACTTTTATGCGGATTGCATCTATAATTATGGTAGTGGAGGTAAAAAAAGCTCCGCAGAAGATATAGGCAAATTTTTTGAATCAGGAGGATTTACAAATGGGTGTTTTCCAGAGATTAAGTGATTTACTCAAGTCAAATGTTAACGACCTCATCGACCGTGCTGAGGATCCGGAGAAGATGGTGAAGCAATTGATTATTGATATGCAGAAGGAGCTGAATAAGTCTACTCAGGCTTACGGCAAGGCTAAGGCAAGCGAAAGACTTGCTGAAAAGCAGTACAAAAACGCACAGAGAATTTCCGCTGACTGGGAGTCAAAGGCTAAGGCTGCCCTCGTCGCAGGAGATCAGGAGCTTGCTAAAAAGGCTCTTGCCAAAAAGGTTAAGGCTGATGAGGACGTAGCAAGCTATAAGGAAATGTATGAAACAATCTCCAATCAGACCGATGCTATCGGCGATCAGGTAGAGGTTCTCAAGGCTAAGCTTGAGGAGGCTAAGAGCCGTCAGGCTATGCTTATCGCTCGTTCGCAGATGGCTGATACACAGAAGGAGCTTGCTAAAAATATCGGAGGCTTTGACGCTTCCAGCTCTATCGAGAAAATGAACCGCATGGAGGAAAAAATCGTGCGCAAGGAGGCTGAAGCTGACGCTTTCGCTGAAATCGCAGGATCTGACGATGATACCGTTGATTCATTTGAAAAGCTTGAAACAGATGCAAAGGTAGACGCTGAGCTTCAGAGACTTATGGCTGAGATGAACGGTTCAGGCTCAGACGCTGAATGATCAGAGGGATGCTATTATGAAATCTAAAGAAAAAAAATCTGAAAGAAGTCACCTTATATGCGGAACTGTGACACTTCTTCTGGCTATCTTTACGGCAATCGCTTCGGTAGTATTCATCATATTCAAATGCTGGAGCAATAAAGCCTACGCTGAAAAGTGGAAGGATTATGACGAGTGTGGTATTTAATCACACTCGCATTTTATAAATAATTATCACAAATAAAGGAAGTGTTTTTATGGCTGAATTAAAGGGTACAAAAACTGAAGCAAATCTCAAGGCTGCTTTCGCAGGCGAATCAGAGGCTCGAAACAAGTATACTTACTACGCAAGCAAGGCTAAAAAGGACGGCTATCAGCAGATTGCAGCTCTCTTCGAGGAGACTGCAAACAACGAGAAGGAGCACGCTAAAATATGGTTCAAGCTTCTTCATGGCGGTGAAATTCCGTCAACTCTTGATAACCTCAAAGATGCTGCTGACGGTGAGAATTACGAGTGGACTGATATGTATGCAGGATTTGCGAAAACTGCCCGTGAAGAGGGCTTTGAGCAGATTGCGCTGCTGTTTGAAATGGTTGCCGAGATTGAAAAGGCTCATGAGGAGAGATATAAAAAGCTCATTGCAAATATCGAGAACGGTGTTGTTTTCTCAAGAGACGGCGATAAAATCTGGGAATGCCGCAACTGCGGTCACATTGTAATCGGCAAGGAGCCTCCGGAGGTCTGTCCGGTCTGCGCGCATCCACAGTCTTATTTCCAGCTGAAATCGGAAAATTATTGATTACATAACTGCTAAAAAAACTAAAGGACTCGCAAGAGTCCTTTTTTTATTTCAATTACTTCAATTACTTTTCTCAACGGCACGTACCGTCACACGATTTGTGCCGCTCCATGTACAGGTAAAAAGAGTGAGGTCATAGCTGTCATCGTCAGCCGTCATTGCCGCAACATCGTATCCGTCTATTATTTCCGTTTGCACGACCTCATATTCGCGGACTGCTCCGCCGCAATCCGTAAAATAAATAATATCTCCCGTGTTCAGCTCGTTGATTCTCCCGAAGTGCGAATTATAGTTATGAGCGGCAATCACAAGATTACCTGTCAGCGCCGAGCCTGCATACCTGCACGGGGAAATTTTCAGATTCGTGTAATTCCATTCGCTCAGCACAGGAAGTTCAATTTCCAGCTTCGGTATGGTGATATAGCCGATAAAATCATATCCGCCTGCCTCTGCCACAGGCTCTTCCTCCTGCGGCTGATTTTCGGCATACTCCGCAAGGAGATCGCCGCCGCCCGACGTTGTTTGCTCCTCCGCGGAATCGCTCGTCTGCGGAATCTGTTCAAGAAGCTCCGTCAGATACTCCTGAGCCGCCTCGCCGTTTTGCCGGTCCTGATGCCAATTGAACAGCGCAAGGGACAGTGCCGCCAAAATCAGCACTATCCCCGCAGCAATCCACCACAAGCCCTTTCTGCTTTTGGCGGATTTCATATCATCCTTTTTCATGCAGCTTCGCTCCCACCACAAGCATCACAAGTCCTCCTGCCGACATAACCGGCACAGGCCACCAAAGCTGTCCCGTCTGGGGAAGCTTTTCGGAGCTGCCGCCGCCGGAGGTTGTCGTACTTACCGTTGAAGCTCCGACTGCCGCCGTGCCTGACTCGGTGACCTCTTCGGTGCTGTCCGAGGCTGACTGCGTTGTTTCCTCCGATTCATCTGTACTGTCCGAAACAGCTTCGGTGCTTTCCGCAGTTGTATCGCTCTCCCCTGCCGTAGTTGCTTCAGTTTCCGCAGCAGTTGTTGTTTCCACCTGCATGGAGGATTCATCGAACGTATTAACTGCCACAAACTGCGTATCGTTTGAGCGGTAAACAACATTATATTCGTCAGGAACCTGAATTTCCATTATACGCCATTCCGACAGCGGATCTGAAAGCCAAGTGTAGCTCCAATTGTTGTCGTCACTGAGAGTTACCTCCTCATACGGCTCGCCGTCACAGTAAAGCTCAACCGAAATGCTTTCTGGACGTGCGGAAATATACGCGTCATCGTCCTGCCATACCTTTGAAACCGAATACATAACCACGCTTGACGACGGCAGCGAATGCCCGGTGATTTTCGCATAAGCCGTAATATCAAGAGCCTCGCTGTCCTCCGTTATTTCAATAAGCACTGCCGACGGAACGTATCGCATATCGCCAATAGTCAGGGATTCCCCCGAAAGAAGATAAAGTCCCGCTTCAAGGGATTCAAATACCGCAGCTCCGCCTGCGTCTGCCACGCTGTATCCAAGAGGCATTATGGAATCAAGAACAGCGTAATTTTCCAGCGTATCCGCCGC
The DNA here is from genome assembly GCA_021200415.1 of Ruminococcus sp. GTDB lineage: Bacteria > Bacillota > Clostridia > Oscillospirales > Ruminococcaceae > Ruminococcus. Next base: position 402,820 of record JAJQGO010000013.1, read on the forward strand.
ATCCTGCAATTGAGATGCCGCCGTAACGTCCGTCAGGGAAACGTGATAGCCTGCAAAATCACCCACAAGCTCAAAGGAGCTTTCGTTCACACGCTCGCCGACCTTATAGATGCTCCACTTCATGCCTGAAATCGACACATCGGACGAGCTGCAAATAAGGGTGAGCGAAACGGACGCCGCCTGCACAGTCAACGGCAGGAGGCATATTGCCGCAAGCCACAGCAATGCTCCCAGCGTACAGAGAACGCAGCTGATTTTATTTGCCTTTCTATGCATTTTTGTCACTATCCTTTCCGGAACAATCTATCTCGGATCGTATGTCCTTTTGGGTAAGCCGATTCCTTTTGCGCTTGCCGCCGAACATCCAGACAAACAGCAGTATCAGGAGAAGCGGAGCCGCAATATACGGAACGGTTGAAAGTGTATCCAGCTGAACCGCATCGGCTGTAACCTTTACAGTTGTATCATAAGCAGTTTCAATTCTGTGGGCACGAATAAGCAGACGGTGCGTGTTGATTCCGTAGGGAGTGCAGGTCATAAGCGTAACATAATCCCCTCCGGAAATCACCTCAAGCTTATCAAGCTCCGTTGGCAGCACGATGAAAATATCCTCCACCTCGTAGGTGAGAACCTCATCAAGAACCGTAATTGTGAACGTATCCCCCTCAACAAGCTTGTCGAGGTCGGTGAAAAGACGTGCCGATGGAAGTCCCCGATGCGCGGATATTACGGCATGGGTATCAGCTCCGCCGACGGGCAGGGACGAGCCTTGAAGATGTCCGACAGCGACGTTAAGCACCTCGGAGCTTGTGCCGTGGTATATGGGCAGCTCAACGTCAATCACGGGTATGGAAATGTAGCCCATAATGCCCGTTCCCGTAATATCGAGAATATCCTCGTAGCCCTCAACCTCATCATAGTTTGAAAAGGGAGAGTAAACCTGATTCAGGCTTTCGTTGTAGGCACGAGCCTCCGCAAGAATGCGTTCCGTTTCGCTGTCGTCCATTTCGCTTACAGCGGTCTGATAATTTTCAATGGCATGATTCTGCTGTCGGGTGTTCCACCAGTCGCTGAATGTAGGATAAAGCATTACTGAGAGTCCCACCAGTAAAATAATTATCAATACAACTGTAGATATAACATTTGATTTTTTTCTCATGGAACACTTCCTAACGCCTGTCGGGGGAAATCAATCAGTCCTCACGCTTGCTCATTCTCTTCTTGGCAATAAGGAATACACCTGCAACAGCAACAAGACAGCCGCCGCCTATGTAGAACAATGTTGTACCCATACCACCTGTGAACGGGAATTTTGAGCCTGATGTATTAACAATGTTCAGGTTGTTTTTGCCGTCTGCATCATAATCATCATAAAGATCAGTCAGTTCAGTGTATGAGGCATTATATTCTGCTGTCAGTTTAAATGTACTGTCATCTGAGCCTGTATAGCCTGAAGGAACTGTAACCTCCTTAACGGTGTATACTACTGATTCGTCAAGTCCCTTGATCGTGAATCCGCCGTCAGCATTTGATGTGATGGTGCTTACTGCTTTATTTGTACCAGCGGGAACAATTGTATATGTTTCAGAACCGTCATCTGCTTTCAGGAAATAGAGTAAATTATTATCTTCGTCATAAATTTCGAATTCAGCTCCTGCAAGGTACACTTCAGCACTGTTAATCTTCGTAATTGTTTCATAGAACGACCAGTCATAAACCTTTTCCTCGGGAGTAGTCGTTGTGGTTGTATCATAGGGATTGTTTGAATATTCAAGCTTTGCCCCGTTTACGTTGGAGTCATCGGAACTGGTTGAGCTTACAACAGTAGCCTTGTCATTCAGCGTACAGGTGTATGTTACGACAATGTCAGCGCCACTTGTGGCAACAACAAAATAATCCTCAATTATCTTTGCCATGTCAAATTCGATTTCAAATGTGCAGTCGTCGCCTGTAATCTCATCACCTGTTTTTACCGTATAGCAAGAAGTTGGGATTGGCGTACCATCAATTGTGATTTTAATATCATCTTTATTAAACGTCAGTCCCTCGGACATTGTATCGTGGATAACGTAGGAATATTCATCGCCGTTTGTGCCGAACTGCTGAACATAGGCGGGGTCGGGCATTGTTGTTGTAATTTTATATTTAACCGTGTCACCTATCTGGCTGCTTGCGTAATCGCCGTAAGTGCCGCCCTCCTCGACTTGCTTATCAAGAGTAGGAGCAGTCAGCTTAGGTTTGATTTCCTGTGTCGGGTCAGTTGTGGTAAGGGCAACAAGCGAAGTAATTATTTCGCTATTCGCTGTAGTTGAAGAACCTGCAACAAGGAAATATCCTGCTGAACCTGTGTCGATTACATTATTTGATGAGGTGTAAACATAACTGTTGCCGCTGAGGTCGCCTTTATCCTCAAGCGCTGCCCAAAGAGCGTCAGCAAATGCGCGAACGGTTAAATCATCTGCGGCTGTCAGCCATGTTGAAAGACCGTCCATGGTGGTGATGCTTGAAGTTGTTGCTCCAGCTGTTTCGGCAGCGGTGATGATTTCAGACAGATCAAGAAGCGGATCTTCGGGAATAGTGTAGGTGTAAGCGGTTTTATCTGTATCATATGATACATCAAAAATTCTGTATGCCGTGTAGGTTTCATTGGTTACAGTGGTACCGTCATCGGCTGTTGTTAAAATTTCAATCTGATACTCACTTGCCGAAGCGGGAAGTGAAGCTGCCATGGGAATAGAAAGTGAAGCTGCCATGAGTGTTGCAGCAACTGCGGCTGCAATTCTGTTAAACTTTTTCATAGTAATTCTCCTCTAAAATATTATTTATTTGGTTTTGGTGGGTGCGTTTATGTTAAGGTGGATACAGAACATCGGGAATATATCAAACTGTTCCGAAATCCTCCAAGGGCCAGATTCGGAAAATCACCTTACCTATAATATACTCGTCAGCTATACAGCCGACCGTGCTTGAACGACTGTCAACCGAAACAAGGCGGTGATCCCCCATAACGAAAATTCTGCTTTCGGGAACCTGATAGGGCAGCTCGATATCGCATTCGCCCAGCGCAAGCTCACTTACATACGGCTCATCGAGAGGCTCGCCGTTGACATAAACCACGCCGTCCTCGGAAATGTTGATAATATCCCCCGGCATTCCGATAACTCGTTTCAGCAAAATTTTGTTATTATAATAAAAGGCAACAATATCTCCGGATTCGTAATTACTTCGCTTCGAGCAGATGATAAGCTCATCGTTCTCCATTGTAGGCGTCATGCTCGAACCCGTAACCCTCAGGACAGGGAGAAAGAGCATGGAAATCAGAACGGCAATTGCCGCCACCACCACAAGTGAGGCAACCGTGCTTCCCAGAACCTTTCTGAACTCCCTCTGATAGCGGACGTTTTTCAGCTCCGTGTCAAGCTGTTCCGCCGTTGGCAGAGTATCCGCCGAAAACTCGGGCTTATTCCTGTTCATATGTCTGCTCCGTTTCCGCATCGTCGGGACAAACCGTCCTGTAAATTTTCTCCAGAAGCACACGGCTTTCCGAGGAATCCTCAAGTCTGCGTTTCAGTTCCTCGTTTTCCGTTTTGAGCCTGTCAAGCTCCTCGCGCATACAGAACATCAGTTCCAACAATTCGGGCCGCCTTAGTTTATGTAATTCCTTATCCGTCATATTGTTTGCCTTCTTTCACATAAATTTATTCAAATTCAAATATTATTATCGTGTATCAGAGAGCATCAAATTCCGTAAAGTATGGTAAGATATATAGCAATATTGGTATATATATATATATATATATATCATACCTTTTTAGTTCTTACCACATTTATTA
>JAJQGO010000037.1 GCA_021200415.1 Ruminococcus sp.
GTCCTCCCGTGTGGTCTTCCCGACTGCACGTCAGGGCCTTTTAATAAATACTCAGATATACATAATTCTTCTTTGCGTGAAATTGAAAACTACTGTCCTGTTTCATCCTTGTTATTTCTGTTTCTTGCTTGAACTTGAAATTGTTGGCTCTTTATAATTCAAATTCTCTTGACTTTCTGAAATGGTTCGGTTAAAATTAAATCGGTAATTTCAAATTCACAGAAAGGTTGGTGCCTCAATGGATAATAAAATCCGTGCCGGAAAATTTATTACAAACCTGTCTGGAGATATGGCTTACCAGTCATTTCTCCCTGCCTCTCTTCCTCCAGCCCCTCCGATAAACATTGATGAGGAAATGACACAGCTTTTGATTTCTGCTCACAGCCAGCTCACGCTTCTGGATGGTCTCACAAAGCGCATTCCCAATATGCAGCTCTTTGTGTCTATGTATGTTCGGAAAGAAGCTCTGCTCTCATCTCAGATTGAAGGCACGCAGGCTACCTTAGATGATATTCTCGACCCATTGTTAGAAGAGAATGCGAATCGTGATGTAGCTGATGTCGTCAATTATATTCGAGCTGTTGATTTTGCTGTAAATCGCCTTCAGTCCCTGCCGCTGTGCAATCGGCTGATCCGTGAAACACACGCTGTCCTGATGGAGAACGTTCGTGGTCAGGAGAAAAATCCTGGCGAATTTCGCTACTCCCAAAACTGGATTGGCGGCCAGGGCAGCACCTTGAAAAATGCCCGCTATATCCCGCCAAACCCACAGGATATGATTGAATCTATGTCTGACCTGGAAAAGTTCATCAATACGGAAGACTCCATAGACCATCTAATCCGTATTGCATTGATTCATTACCAGTTTGAGACGATCCATCCATTCCTGGACGGAAATGGTCGAATCGGGCGGTTAATTATCACCCTCTACCTGATGGAGAACCATGTGCTTTCTTCACCTGCACTGTATCTCTCCTGGTACCTCAAACAGAATCGTGTTGAGTACTATGATCGCATGTCTGAGGTCAGGCGAACGGGTGACTACGAGCAGTGGGTCAAGTTTTTCCTCCGTGCGGTTGCTGCCTCTGCCGAAGATGCTATTCGGACAGTCGATCAACTCTCCACACTTCACGACAGCAACCAGCAGCTTGTTACTGATTCCTTTGGAACCCGCTCCATGAAAAACGCCTTGCAACTATTTTCCTATCTTGAGCAAAATCCTATCATAGAAATTCAGAAAACTGCTGCCGCTCTTAATATGGCATACAATACTGTCGCCAGATATGTCGCAGACTTTTGCCGTCTGGGTATTCTTCTGGAGAACACAAAAGGAACGAAAGCAAGAGTCTATTCTTACGAGCAATACCTGAAGATTCTTCGTGAGGATACGTGACCAATATTCCATTTTCATCTAAGCACCCTCCTGAGTGCTTACTACAAGGTCCTCCCGCGTGGTCTTCCTGGCTGCACGTCAGGACCTTTTAATAAATACTCAGGTTTATGCGGCGGTTCCTCCTCAGCACGAGGAGGCTTCCGACCGCTTTTTTATGTATTTCTCATTGTGCAAGTTGCATAAAAATCAGTCATTTTGGTTTTCTTATTTATAAGGAATAGCCAAGCTGAGTTTATTCTTGGCACTAAAAGAACTCTAACCAGTGGTTACATTTAGTGTAGCAGATAGTGTAGCACTTGCTTGTCCCTGATACGGCTTCAACCGGTCATCTTTCTAACCGTCATCCTCAGCCGCGCTATCATACCGCTGCATCTTCACATCGTATCCTTTTCTCAAGGTACCTGCATCTTTCTCAAGCTGATACGCCTGGGCGATGCTCGCCCTGATAATCATCCTCGATGTGAAACTGAGCTGTGTGAGCATCTGGGCAGCCTTTCGCATGGCTTCCACATCATCATCCGACCATACCGCTTCCTCATCCACGCCAGGAACCGCCGGGCTGCTGTCTTCGCTTTCTCCCAGCAGATACGAGATGTTTACGTTGAACAGCCTGCTTAAGGATTCCAGCTTGTTGTACTCTGGCTTCTGCAAATCCCGTTCCCATGCGGACACGGAGAATTTTGATACATGCATTGCCTCCGCAAGATCGGACTGCTTCATATTGTGAGCAGCACGTAGCTCTTTCAAACGCTGGCCGAATGTAAGCATCTGTTCACTCCCCTTTTCTGGATGTCAAGCTGCACAGCTGTGTTGATTATCCCGATTGACAAGTTTGTACTCAAACCTCACTTTTCTTCTTCTCCAAATAGTATTTTGACCTGTTTTTGACTTGACTTACCACGACTAATGGCGTATACTTGTTTCAGTTGAAGTAGCACTTAGTGTAGCAGCAGTTTAACATCAATTATTAACAGGAGGTATTTACTATGTCCCATGAAGAAACAGTCTCTGCCATGACGTATGAAGAGGCATTCCCAACTATCAGCTACGAACCCATCAAAGTCACGATGCAAAAGATAAAGAAAGGTAAATATGATACCAGACCCTTTGAAGCAGAAGTTCGTAAACTCGATGACGAGACGTTGCGCTTCTCTCTTTATAATGTGAGAGTACACTACTATGACCAGCACCACTTCAGATTTGAAAACTGCCTGATTGAGTACAATGGTCGCAAATACTACTGCATTCAAGCGGATCGTGAAGGATATCCGAAGTACCCTGTCCTTACCGCAAAGCTCGTGGCTTAAGCACCCTCCTGAGTGCTTATTACAAGGTCCTCCCGTGTGGTCACTCCCGACTGCACGTCAGGGCCTTTTAATAAATACTCAGGTTCTCTGCGGCGGTTCCTCCTCAGTACGAGGAGGCTTCCAACCGCTTATTTTTATGTGTTTTCCATTGTGCAATTTGCACATAAATCAGTTATTTTTAACTCGTCCGTTTGTAATAAATAGCTAAACTGAGTTTATTTTTTGTTCTAAAAGCACGCTATCCAGTGAAAAAGTTTGTTATGTCGTTCAGAGTTCCCCTGTTCATAAATAACAATTTGTGCATTTTGTACATTTTTGACCCGTTTCCGCTTCCTGCTTTTGTAAGGAATAGCTAAACTGAGTTTTTTGTTTGTTATATTAGCGTGATTTCGAGTGTGCATTTTTTTGGTTCTGTCCCAGTTCAAGGCTCTGTCACCTATAATTACACTGTCCCTCAGAAAAAATAAATGAGTTTTTTCTTGGCACTATTAGAACTCGACAAAGTGTCAGTCTATCTGTCGAACCTGCTGTCAAAGCAGGTGTCGAACCTACTTCT
>JAJQGO010000048.1 GCA_021200415.1 Ruminococcus sp.
ACTATTTGCAATTGGTTGGAGGGGCTTGCACAATAAGGTGTCATACCGCCACACTCTATAAGGTTGATGAATATGTGTGACTATCGTTAGTTGGCGCAATACAAAGCGCAGGAAAGGATGAATCGCGTATGAAATACACAAGCAAATATTGGGTGGTGATAGCCCCGTTTATGAAAGGGCTGCTCACAAAAAAATACGGAAAAACAGCGTCACGGGAATATATGAGAAAGGCGAAGCATATCTATCGGCAAATGCTCCGACAGGCGGAGGATATCGGTGCCAAGAATCCTATGGCAAGCAACATATATATGTCGTTCGTTTTTATGGCAATTTGGAAAGCGGCTGATGGGGCGATGACGCCGAACGATATGCGGGATATGACCAAGGAACTTTTGGGAAAGGAAATCATCCGAAAGGTTATGGGCAGGATGGACCTTAACAGGGAAAAGGATATGAATCAGCTGAAGGATATGCTCCGTAAAAACGTAGGGTGGATTGACGCTCACCCGCAATATCGGGATAAGTCGTGGGATTTTAATTTTGACGAAACGCCCGATAATAGCGCCTTGACCTATCATTTCACAAGATGTCCGATAAACGATTTTGCAAGAGCTTATGGTTATATGGAGATTCTGCCCGTGATGTGCGAGATGGATTACCTGACGGCGGCGCTGTACCATGCAAAGCTTTATCGGGAGCAAACATTAGCGAGTGGCGGCAGTATGTGCGACTATCGGTATGTGGGGGATCGAAAGTAAAAAGTGATAGGGGCTTGCACAATGATGAGGTTTATCTATCTTCTGACCATGGCGAGAAGCAGGAAAATGATTATACGGATATATGGAAAGGCTTTTTACATACAATTCAAAAGCAGGTCGAACTCTTGGTTCAGGGCAGTGCTAAAGGAAACTCCCGACATCGGGAAAAGCATATTTTCCTTTAATTACGCTTATGCTCCCTCTTATGTTGCGTGGTACAAGGCAATGATGGGATTGAGAATGGATCAGAAACAGGCGGATGAACTTATGTGGCACATGAATGAGAAAATGCTGCTGACCGTTCCGAAGCCACTGCTGCATATGGTCGGGAAGGCGTATCTGAACAGCTTCAGAAAAAAGGCGAAGCAGCATATGCTCCGACAGGAAAAAGGAAGTCTGCATCCCTTTGATTGGGAAATTGAGTACAGGGATATAAACGAGAATGAGTTTATGATCAACATAAAGAAATGCGGATTTATTGCCTATGCGGATAGATTTGATGCAAAGGGAATTTTGCCGGGAATCTGTGCGGTGGATTATATCGTTGCTCATTACATGAAGAATGGGTTTCATCGGACAAAAACACTTGGCTATGGAGATAACTGCTGTGACTGCCGGTATGAACTAAACGGAAACTGTCCTCTGAAACCGGGAAAGGGGCAGAAATAGCTATGGATGAACGCAAATTACAATTGGGAGATGTACAGGAAACCGCACTGATTCCGCTGTCGAACAGAGCGACAGAAACGCTGAGGAAGAAGCCGAGAGTGCAGGATCCTAAGGCAGTTCAGGTTATCAAAGAGCTTAACATAGAAACCTCGAAATTTGACAAAACGATTACCCATGAAAGCGCCATTGGGGTATTTTGACACTAATGCTGCCGGATTGATTCAGGCTCAATTGTTTCTTTACGCTTTTCATAAAGCTTCTTGTACTTCGGCGTATGGCGAATATCTTCAGCAAATTCAATATATTTGTTCCAAATATGTTTCGTGACCGTCTTTTCAAACTTCTTATTTCTGGTAAATACGCTTCTTGAAGGACAATTTTTACTAACGTCTTTCACACGAAAACAGAAAAATTATGTAAATCCCACTATGGGATTTTACTGGGTAAAATACGAATGTTTCAACTTTACCGCCTCCATTACGCTTAAGGCATCACCGCACAAAGCACGCCCGAAGGCTTTGCCGCACATCTGCTTTTATTTTTTCCGTCATCTTGCACAGTTAGTATGCCTGTGTCGCTTTTATACAATCTGACGAAAAATCTAACTTAGTTTATACTCGAAGATTACATCTGCACAACAATCTTTGTGCGGTGCTGCCTTAATACAATGTTACGGGATAAGTATGCAAGATGGCAGCTTACTATATGTAATCAAGCTGCCCGACAAACTGTAATTATAACGCTTTTTTCGGGCAATGCTTAACGCATTCAAAACAAAGAATACATTCAGTGCCGTTTTCTCTTTTTCGTGAATTGTCGGTAACATCCACTTCCATGGGACATACCTTTTTGCATTTTCCACAGGAAATACATTTTGATTTATCGCATTTTATTCGCAGAATCGAGAAGTAACTCATTGGCTTTAAAAATATTGTGACAGGACATATATACTTGCAAAATGCTCGGTTATCCTTGAATGCAAACGCCAGGATAATTCCTACAGCATAATATATCAGATTTCCTATAATAAACGCCCAAAACATTATTCTTTCAATGTGACCTATATGAGCGAGGAACAATGCAGAAACAAACACAAGCGAAGCAGTAAATGTAATATACCTAATCCAACCAATCCTTTTTCTTGGCGTCTTTGGAGTCTTATATGGAAGGAAATCCAGTATCATTGCTGTCCAGCATGCATAACCACACCATCCCCTCCCAAAAATCAATGGTCCGATTATTTTAGCAACAGCATAATGAATTGTCGCTGCCTCAAATACACCAGTGAATAGATAGTACCAAAAACCTTCTATTTGCATATTTTCCTGACATATAAGACCCAAGTAAACTAACATATAAATTCCAACAAGCAATTGAGTGACCCGGCGAGCATTTTTGTACTGTCTAATAAACAGAAAAATGCCCAATGATATGGCGATTCCTATATAACTGAAATTGAATAAATAAAACGGATTGTCCAGTGTCAGCCAAAGAACAACCGCTATCGTCTCAAAAATTGTCAGCATAATAACCGGCACTAAATATTTTTTCATACTGTAATTTTCCTATTCTCCTTCATGTTCCGATTTAATGACCAATTTGCTTGTGGTTTAGTTCCCTTCTTTGTCAAATTTGCTTCTGTATCCTTTAGTAGGAAATTCAGTGGGTGACGGTTGCTATATGTGATTAAACTGCCTGACAAACTAAAATTTTATCAAGTGATATG
>JAJQGO010000027.1 GCA_021200415.1 Ruminococcus sp.
ACGAGGATAGCGCCGTCCATCTGAGCAGCACCGGTAATCATGTTCTTAACGTAGTCAGCATGGCCGGGGCAGTCAACGTGAGCGTAGTGACGCTTGTCTGTCTCGTACTCAACGTGAGCTGTGTTGATTGTGATACCACGCTCTCTCTCCTCAGGAGCCTTATCGATCATGTCGTAAGCCTCGTACTGAGCCTGACCCTTCATAGCGAGAGTCTTAGTGATAGCAGCAGTAAGAGTTGTCTTACCGTGGTCAACGTGTCCGATTGTACCAATGTTTACATGGGGTTTTGTTCTTTCAAATTTAGCCTTTGCCATTGGAAAATTCCTCCTTATAATTAGCATTAAGAAATCTAATACATTTATTATACCAGATTATTTCGATAAATTCAAGTGTTTTGCGGAAATTTATTCCGCAAAGCACCAATTTTTATTATTCCTTGCCCTTATTTCTGGAAGTCATAATCTTTTCAGCGATATTCTTCGGAACTTCGAGGTAGCTGTGGGGTTCCATAGTGTACTGACCGCGTCCCTGAGTATTTGAACGAAGATCGCTTGTATATCCGAACATTTCGGAAAGCGGAACAAGTGCGTCAACCTGAACGGAGCCGTTTCTTGTTTCCTGACCCTGAATCTGACCACGGCGTGAGCTGAGGTCGCCGATAACAGTACCGGTGTAATCGTCAGGAACGATTACAGAAACCTTCATGATAGGTTCCATGAGAACAGGATTAGCCTTTTCCATAGCCTCCTTGAATGCCATTGAACCGGCAATCTGGAATGCCATTTCAGATGAGTCAACCTCGTGGTATGATCCATCGTAAAGCTCAACCTTAACGTCTACGACTTCATAGCCTGCGAGTATACCTGCCTTCATAGCGCCCTGAATACCCTTGTCAACAGCGGGGATATATTCCTTCGGAATTGCGCCGCCGACAACAGCGTTTGTGAATTCGTAGCCCTTGCCCGACTCGTTAGGTGTTACGCGGATCTTAACGTGACCGTACTGACCCTTACCACCTGACTGTCTTGCGTATTTCTTATCAACATCGGAGCTGCCCTTAATTGTTTCCTTGTAAGAAACCTGAGGTGCGCCGACGTTTGCTTCAACCTTAAATTCGCGGAGAAGTCTGTCCACGATGATATCGAGGTGAAGCTCACCCATACCTGCGATAATAGTCTGACCTGTTTCCTCATCAGTCCATGTCTTAAAGGTAGGATCCTCTTCAGCAAGCTTGCTGAGGGCGATACCCATTTTCTCCTGACCGGCCTTAGTCTTAGGCTCGATAGCGAGCTGAATAACAGGCTCGGGGAATTCCATAGATTCGAGGATAATCGGGTGCTTTTCGTCACAGAGTGTGTCACCGGTTGTAGTATTCTTCAGACCAACGGCAGCAGCAATATCTCCCGCATAAACGGTAGTAATATCCTTCCTCTGGTTGGAGTGCATCTGAACGATACGTCCGAATCTTTCTCTGCTGTCCTTAGTTGCGTTAAGGACGAAGTCGCCCTGATTTACAGAACCGGAATAAACTCTGAAGAAGCAGAGCTTACCAACGAAGGGGTCTGTAGCAATCTTAAATGCGAGAGCTGAGAACGGCTCTTCATCGGAGGAAGGTCTTTCTTCTTCAGCTTCTGTTTCGGGGTTTGTGCCCTTAATTGCGGGAACGTCAAGGGGAGAAGGCATATAGTCGATGATAGCGTCGAGAAGCTTCTGAACGCCCTTGTTTCTGTAGGATGTTCCGCAGGTAACGGGAACCATGTGGTTTGCAATAGTAGCCTTACGGATAACGGACTTGATTTCCTCGATAGTAAGCTCTTCACCTGCGAAGTATTTCTCCATGAGGGCGTCGTCCTGTTCTACGACGTGTTCAATCATAGCCTCGTGATATTCCTGAGCCTTTTCCTTCATATCGTCAGGAATTTCCTCAATACGAATATCCTTTCCGAGGTCGTCGTAGTAAACGTAAGCCTTCATTTCAACGAGGTCGATAATGCCCTTGAAATCGTCCTCAGCTCCGATAGGAAGCTGAATCGGAACGGCATTACATTTAAGTCTGTCCTTCATCATCTCAACGACGCGATAGAAATCAGCGCCCATGATGTCCATTTTATTTACGTACGCCATTCTTGGTACGTGGTAGTTATCAGCCTGTCTCCAAACGGTTTCAGACTGAGGTTCAACGCCGCCCTTAGCGCAGAGAACAGTTACAGAGCCGTCGAGTACACGAAGTGAACGCTCAACCTCAACTGTAAAGTCAACGTGTCCGGGAGTGTCGATAATATTAAGTCTGTGGCCTGCCCAGTAGCAAGTAGTTGCAGCGGAGGTGATTGTGATACCTCTTTCCTGCTCCTGCTCCATCCAGTCCATTGTAGCAGCACCCTCGTGAACCTCACCTATTTTATGCGTAATACCGGTATAAAACAGGATACGTTCGGTAGTAGTTGTTTTACCTGCGTCAATGTGGGCCATTATGCCGATATTTCTTGTCTGTTCAAGGGAACAATCTCTTGACATAATAATCCTCCTTTATGCTCGAAACGATTACCAGCGGTAGTGAGCAAACGCCTTGTTTGCTTCTGCCATCTTATGTGTATCGTCACGCTTCTTGCAGGCGCCGCCTGTGCCGTTAAGAGCATCGAGGATTTCACCGGCAAGTCTTTCCTTCATTGTTTTTTCGTTTCTCTCTCTGGAATACTTAGTAATCCATCTGAGACCGAGTGTCTGGCGTCTTTCAGGTCTGACCTCCATAGGTACCTGATAAGTTGCGCCGCCGAGACGGCGAGCCTTTACCTCGAGCTCCGGCATAACATTTTCCATTGCCTGCTCGAACACCTCAAGAGCATCCTTGCCTGTCTTTTCAGCCACGATGTCGAATGCATCGTATACAATTTTCTGTGCAACACCCTTTTTACCATCAAGCATTATGTTATTTATAAGACGTGTAACGAGCTTGGAATTGTAAACAGGATCCTGCAATACATCACGCTTTGCGATATTACCTCTTCTTGGCATTTCGCTTCCCTCCTTCACATAGATTCATGAATTCATAGGTACTCGTACCGGACGGATTACTGTCGGCGAGCCGACTTATGCTTCACCCGTCCAACCCGTCAAGACCAATGCAGAGGAATAAGGCTACATTATCATGCCGCCTTAATATATATAAATATATAATCTCCACATTTATCCTGTGGCATTAGTTATCCTATTTTAAAGTTGAAATTACTTTCCGGCCTTAGGCTTCTTAGCGCCATACTTGGAACGAGCCTGAAGTCTGCCGGCAACACCCTGTGCATCGAGTGTACCTCTGATGATGTGGTAACGCACACCGGGGAGATCCTTTACACGTCCGCCTCTGATGAGAACAACGCTGTGTTCCTGAAGGTTATGACCGATACCCGGGATGTAGGATGTAACCTCATATCCGTTTGTGAGCTTAACTCTGGCAATTTTTCTCATAGCTGAGTTAGGCTTCTTAGGTGTAGCGGTTCTTACAGCTGTGCAGACTCCTCTTTTCTGAGGTGAGCTTTGATCAATCTGAGTCTTTTTCTTAGCGTTGTAGCCCTTCTGGAGAGCAGGAGCTGTAGACTTGTCTTCCTGAACCTTTCTTCCCTTACGAACCAACTGGTTAAATGTAGGCATATTTTTCCTCCTTTTCTCAAATATTATCATATGCCGATACGCAGCATACATTTACATTATAAACGCAAAAAAGCTCTTTGTCAAGAGCTTTTTCAAATTTTTTCATATTATTTTGTAATATTAAAGCCGGGAGGACTATTTTTTCCACGCAGTGAACAAAAGCACAACAGGATAGATTTCGAGACGGCCGATAAGCATATCAAAGCTGAGGACGACCTTTGAAAAGGCGTTCAGACCGCTGAATCCGCCGTTTGGCCCGAATCTTCCGACGCCGAAGCCGATGTTGTTCATGCAGGTTATAACTCCCGATGCCGATTCCTCGATGGAATAGCCGTTAAGGGATATGAGCAGCAGAGAGATAATCAGGATAATTACAAAAAGTATCGAATAAGAGGTAACTCCTCTTACCACGTCCTGTTCCACGGGCTTTCCGTTTATTTTTACAGTTGCGACGGATCTTGGATTCACAACGAATTTCAGCTCCTTAATGCCGCTTTTCACCAGAATGAGCCAACGGGAAATTTTCATGCCGCCGCCCGTAGAGCCTGCGCATGAGCCGATGAACATGAGTACAAGCAGCAGCGTCTGTGAGAAAACAGGCCATTCCGTTATATCCGCAGTCGCAAAGCCGGTTGAGGTTATTGTGGACGCAACCATGAAGAACGAATGGCGCAAAGCCGAACCGAAGCTGCTGTAAAGCTTCATTATATTTAATGTTATAATTGCCGTTGCGGATAATATAATTCCGAAATAAACACGCAGCTCCTCGTCCTTGTAAACCTGCGAAAATTTTCTGATTATAAGATAGTAGTAGAGATTGAAATTCACGCCGAAGAGCATAATGAAAACGGCAATGACCATTTCTATATACAGGCTGTCGTAGTGGCCGATGCTGTCGGAGTAAATGGAAAATCCTCCTGTACCCGCCGATGAACAGGCATGAATTATGCTGTCGTAAAGGGGCATACCGCCCAGAAGAAGCATGATTATTTCAAGGACTGTCAGGAAAATGTAAATGCTGTAGAGAATTCTCGATGAGGAGCTTGCTTTTGAAACAAGTCTGCCGACATTTGGCCCTGCGCATTCGGCACGAAGCATATGCATAGTTCGGGCATCGTTGCTTGACATTACGGTAAGCATGAGTACGAGGATTCCCATACCGCCCAGCCAGTGGGTGAAGGCTCTCCAGAAGAGACATGAGCGTGACATGGATTCAATATCCGTCAGCGCCGTAGCTCCTGTGGTTGTGAAGCCTGAAACTGTTTCAAAGAAGGCATCTGCGAAGGACGCAACCTCACCTGAAATCACAAAGGGCAGCGCACCTGTCAGGGATACAAGCACCCATGAAAGGGCAATGCTTACAAAGCCTTCCCTTGAAAAAAACGAGTTGTTTTCAGGCTTCTTTACGGTAAGAGCAACTCCGACTGCCTCCTGAAGAAGCAGAGGAATACCGAAGGAATACCATACGTGAGGTTCATTGTAGATAATTCCCACAATTATGGGCAAAAGCATGAATGCGCCCTCTACCTTTAGAATTTGTCCGACAATGAAAAAAGACATTTTATAATTCATTTATCTCACTGTCCCCTTATTCCTTGAAAATCTTGCTGAAATCGTGCAGACCCTTAGTTGTCGTGACAACAATAACGCTGTCGCCTATTTTCAGGCAGTCGTCGCCTCGGGGAATGATAAGGTCGTTGCCGCGGACAATGCTTGCAATGAGAATATCATCCCGCAGCTCGAGATCCTTCAATGGCACGTTGATGTACGGCGCGGGATTTCTTATAATAAATTCAAGAGCCTCAAGTCTGTCGTTTACAAGGCGATACAGCGTCACCACGCCGCTGCCGTCGGAATTCTGCTTTGCGCGGACATACTGGAGAATCTGATTAACGGTGATTGATTTTGGCGATATAATGCTGTCAAGCCCGAAGTTTCCCGAAAGCTGGAGGAGGGAGATCCGGTTCACCTTTGTGACAACCTTTTTTACGCCGTTTTTCTGGGCGATAAGGGACAGAAGTATATTTTCCTCGTCAATGCCTGTGAGAGTAACGATAGCGTCGGCATCGAAAACGTGTTCCTCCTCAAGAATATCGGTATCAGTGCCGTCAGCGCAGCATATATCGACCTTATTCAGCTTCTGGCTGAGCTGCTGACAGCGTTTTTCATCTATCTCGACAATTTTCGATTTGATTCCCATTTCAATAAGCTGCTGGGCAAGATAAAACGCAATTCTTCCGCCGCCTATGAGGACGACTGATTTAACACGCTTTTCACGATATGCTTCGCTTACATTTTTCAGAAATTTAACCATTTCGCTGTGAGAAGCCGTCATGTGTATCTTATCGCCTGTTTGCAGAACAAAATCGCCCTTCGGAATAATAAGCTCCTCACCGCGCTGAACTGCGCATATAAGCACATCAAGCTTGAGCTTTCTTGACAGCTCAAACAGGGCGGTATTATTAAGTATGCTGCCTTCGGCTATGCGGATTTCCGCAAGATCGACTCTTCCACGGGCAAAGGGTTCAATTTTTATTGCCGTGGGATACCGCAGCATTTTCGCAATTTCATTTGCCGCCGTATAATCCGGATTGATCATCATGCTTATGCCAAGCTCGTCACGCATAAACACAAGCTGCTTGCTGAAATCGGGGTTGCGGACTCTCGCTATGCAGTGGCGCGCCTTCATTTTCCTTGCAATAAGGCACGACAGGATATTCACCTCATCGGAATCTGTTGTTGCAATAAAAATATTTGTCTTATCAACATTTGCTTCTTTAAGAACATTTGTTTGCATACAGTTACCGACAATTCCCATTACGTCGCAGTCATTTGTAAGCTCATTTATAACGGCATCGTCCGTATCGATAACGGTTACGTTATATTCCTTGGTGCTAAGCACCTCGGCAAGGGAGCTTCCGACCTTTCCGCATCCTACTATAATAATATCCATTTCATTCTCCCAAAACAAAGCTGTTTTATATATTTATTATGTATTTATATATATGCCTGCACGGAGCAAAATACGTCCGTGGGCTGTCCAGTACTATTATATATCCGCCGTTTATCTTTGTCAATATAAAAAAGCAAAATTTTTGTAAGAGGTAATTGCCTATGGACTTTTTTTCAAAAATGTGATATGATTTAAATGAATAAATTACAGCCGGTTCGGCGGATTGGAGAAGCTTATGAAAATGACTTTTATCGGCGCGGCTCATGAGGTTACGGGCAGCTGTACCTACATTGAAGCCTGCGGAAGAAAATTCCTCGTGGATTTCGGTATGCAGCAGGGCGAGGATATTTACGAAAATGTTAAAATACCTGTCGCTCCGTCAGATATTGATTTTGTTCTGCTCACTCATGCCCATATCGACCATTCGGGTATGCTGCCGCTGCTCTTTGCCGGCGGATTCAAGGGAGAAATACACTCAACGGCGGCAACTGCAAATCTTTGCAGCGTTATGCTTCGGGACAGCGCCCATATTCAGGAATTTGAAGCTGAATGGCGCAGCCGCAAGGCAAAAAGACGCGGCGAACCTGATTTTGAGCCGCTCTATACTATGGATGACGCCATCGGAGCTGTCGGGCTTTTTGTGCCGCATGATTATGATTCGGATTATGAGGTCTGTGAGGGAATCAGCATACGTTTCCGTGATGCGGGACATCTTCTCGGCTCGTCGAGTATAATTCTGACTCTCACCGAAAACGGCATAACGAAAAAGCTGACCTTTTCGGGGGATATTGGCAATACGGATCAGCCGCTTATACGTGATCCGCAGACAATCAGCGAGTCGGACTATGTAATTATAGAATCCACCTACGGAAACAGAGTTCACGAAAAGCCTATGGATTACGTCCACGCTCTTGCGGAAACGCTTCAGAAAACCTTCGACAGGGGAGGAAGTCTTATTATTCCGTCATTTGCCGTAGGCAGAACGCAGGAGATGCTCTATTTTATTCGCCAGATAAAGCATGACGGACTTGTTGTGGGGCATGATGGATTTCCCGTGTACGTTGACAGTCCTCTTGCCAACGAGGCAACTGATATTTTTATGAATAACCGTGAAAGCTGCTATGATGAAGAAGCACTGGAATTCGTGCGGAGGGGCATAAATCCCATCAGCTTTGACGACCTGAAACGAACTGTGTCAAGCGATGAATCGAAGCTCATAAACAACGACAGCCGACCGAAGGTTATTATTTCCGCAAGCGGTATGTGCGAGGCGGGACGCATAAAGCATCACCTCAAGCATAATCTCTGGAAGCCTGAAAATACCATACTTTTCGTGGGCTATCAGGCTGCGAATACTCTTGGCAGAAGTCTTATAAACGGCGCAAAAAGGGTCAAGCTTTTCGGCGAAACGGTTAATGTTGCTGCGGAAATAAAGCAGCTCCCCGGAATAAGCGGCCATGCCGATGTAAACGGACTTCTCAGCTGGGCAAAAGCGTTTGAAAATCCGAAAAAATTTTTTGTAAATCACGGAGATGCCGCATCTGCCGACAGCTTTGCCCTGCGTCTGCGTGAGGAGCTTGGCGTGGATGCCTATGCGCCCTACAGCGGAGCGGAATTTGACATAGCGTCCGGTGAAATTACGGTTGATGCCGAGCCTGTTCTGATACCGCATAAGAGCAAGCCAAACAACAGCAATGTTTATTATAACGATCTTGTGGCAGCCTCCGACAGGCTTGCAGCGCTCATAAAAAACAGCGGCGGCAGGGCAAATGCCGATATGCGAAAGCTCACGGAGAAAATCAATCAGCTCTGTGCGGAGTGGGAATAATTGAGGAAAATAAAAGCCGTCCCTTTGCGGGACGGTTTTGTTTGTGAAATGAAATATACTATGTAAAATCAGTCGTTATTATTTTTATTCTGCTCCTTGAGGAGATCTCTGATTTCTGTAAGAAGCTCCTGATCCTTGGTAGGCGGTGCAGGTGCAGCTTCCTTTTTCTTGATGAACTTGTTAAGCACCTTTACAATGCAGAAGATGCAGAACGCAATGATAAGGAAGTTGATGATAGCCTGAAGGAATCCGCCGATGTGGATAACAGGATTATCTCCGTTAAGGCTCCACGGAATCTCGATTGTGAGATTTGAAAGATTGATACCGCCGATAATTGCGCTGATGAGCGGCATAAGCATATCATCAACAAGGGAGGTAACAATTGCGGTGAAGGCTGAACCGATGATCATACCTACTGCAAGGTCCATGACGTTGCCTTTGGAGATGAACTCCTTGAACTCTTCGAAAAACTTTTTCATTTTATCTACTCCTTTTTCGGCAATTTCAATAATCCGCATAAAGCATGACTGACAGCTTTGCTGCACGGCGGCGGATTTGTATTATATTGCCTCAAAAAATTTGAACTTCCGATTCCTCGAAAATTGTCTGATTAAAATATAGCACCATTTATACGCGTTTTCAAGGACTTTTTGAAATTTTGTGTATATTATTGCTAAAAAGGAACAAAAGTTGTAAATTATGACGAACTCGCAGGAAGTTACACCCAGTCAGGCTTTCAAGAAAATTTTCCCGAAATTCGCTAAAGGGCTTGAAAATGAGAAAAATGTGTGATATAATCAGAATATTATGATATTATCGGATAGTACGGCTCTGCCCACAGGCTGATACGTCCGCGAATAAAAGGAGGAATTTAAAATTGGCTAAATCCAAAGCTGTCAGCGCTAAGCCGAAGTTTACCGCCGAAGCTGTCATGGAAAAAGACGTCGGGAAAAAATGCAGTCCCTTTATATATCTTGCCGCGTTTCTGATTCCTGCGCTTCTTACGCTTATCGCTTATGCCGCATTCGGTATTTACCCCTTTGGCGAGCGTTCAGTTCTCGCTCTCGACCTTAACGGTCAGTATATCTATTACTTCGAGGCTCTGAGGGACGCCTTCTGGGGTGACGGCAGTATCTTCTACAGCTGGGGACGTGACCTCTCCGGCGAATTTATGGGTATTATCGGATACTACCTTGCAAGCCCCTTTACACTCATAGTTATGCTCCTGCCGAGAACCATGATTCTTGAGAGCATTATGATTATGCAGCTTTGCAAGCTTGGTACTGCGGGTCTTACCTTTTGCATTTACGCACAGAAATCAAAGCACGTAAAGCCCCTTCAGTCACTGCTCTTCTCAACTGCCTACGCATTGATGGGATATGCCGTAATCCAGACAATCGACCCCATGTGGCTTGACGGTGTTGTATTCCTGCCGCTTATAATTCTCGGCGTTGAACGCCTTATCGACGACGGCAGAAAAATCAACTACATAATCCCCCTTGCAGTTATGTTCATTGCCAACTTCTATATTGGCTACATGATTGCTATATTCGTTGCGATTTATTTTGTATACTACCTGTTTTTCGGCACGGACAGAAAATTCAAGGACGCGTACGCCTATGTCAAGGTTGTCGGACGAATGGCGCTTGCGACAGTTGTCGCCCTGATGTGCAGCGCGATTATGCTGCTGCCTGTTTACAACTCCCTGTCTCTCGGTAAATTCGACTTCTCACAGCCGGATTACAGCTTCGCAACGCAGTTCAACCCGATTGAGCTTGTTCCGACGCTTCTGCCGAATCAGTATTATTCCGTAAATATGCAGGGACTTCCCGAAATCTACTGCGGCGTTCTGACAGCTGTTCTTCTTCCTCTTTTCTACATGAACAAGAAGGTCAAGAGAAATTCAAAGATCGGATACACTCTTATTATTCTCGTGCTGCTTATCAGTATGTACATCAAGCCTATTGATATGCTGTGGCACGGCGGTCAGACTCCTAACTGGCTCCCCTACAGATATTCGTTCATCCTTTCGTTCGTGTTTGTATCTATGGCGGCGCAGATATTCTCGAATCTTGACGGCTATAAGCTGAAGCTGTCCCATGTGGGCGGAGTTTTTGCGGGCGTCGCCGCCCTTGTGCTCATATTTGAGGGCATGATGTCCACCTTCGGATACAGCGAAACGAAGTTCAAATACGTCGCAAGCACTCCTTACACAACGGAGGAAACCTTCAGCGGAGAAACGTATACGGAGCTATGGCTCGGCACGCTTGTATTCGGATTGTTTCTGGCGGCGTTCTATCTCGTTATGGTCTACCTCTACAGCAACGCCAAGAGTACCAAGGTCCGAAGAATCGTAACTCTTGCCACAGCCGTAGTTGTCTGCTTCGAGGCGGGATATAATGCTTACGACTCCTTCAAAAAGATTAACAAGGAGGTCGCTTACTCAAACCGTGATACGTATTACAACATCATTCAGGCAGGACGTGATATTACCGACGCCGTTGAGGAATATGACGTATCAAACGGCGGCACAGGCTTCTATCGCTCGGAGAAAACATATTTCCGTACAGTAAACGATAACTTAGCATACGGCATGAGGGGAATTTCCCACTCAAGCTCAGTTATGAACACAAAAATCATTAACTTTATCGAAACAATGGGCTATTCCATGAGAAGCTATGTTACGAGATATGACGGAAACTCATCGCTTGCGGATTCACTCCTCGGCATCAAGTATGTAGTCCACAGCGACAGCGAGACAAGCAATAAATCTATCCTGAACGATACATATGAGTACGCATTCTCGCAGACCTACACCAACAACAGCGGAAATGAAGCCGTATTCGAGGTTTATGAGAATCCGAATGCCCTGTCTATCGGCTATATGGTCAGCAGCGACATTACAAATCTCGGACATCTGGGAAATGATAATCCCTTCAACAGCCAGAATATCTTCATGAGTACGCTTTCCGGAAATACGGAGTTCTCAACAACTCCCGCAACGGAAACCTCCGATGAGGTTATCAATATTGACGACTTCAGAGAATATTACACAAGACTTGAGGAAACTATAGTTCTCGATCAGTGTACCGAATCCGCATACGGCGATCAGAGGCTCTTTGAAGCCGATGCCGATGCTACCGATCCGCACGTTAATGTACAGATTACAACCGAATCGGACGATGAGGTTTATATGTACTTCAAGACATACAACGAAAAAGCTGTAAACCTTTGGGTTTCAACGGAAAAGGATGAGAACGGAAACTTCATCAATCATCAGCAGCTTGGTTCAAACTCTTACTACGAGAACCACGATTACTGTATGCTCAGAGTCGGCTCTTATCCCGCAGGTACGGATATTGAAATCCGTATGACTATACGTCTGAACAGCTCAGAGCCTGATACTGAGGAATATACAATCGTCAAGGACTTCTTTGTTTACCAGTTCAATGACGAGATGTTCCAGGAGGATATTGACACGCTCAAGGAAAATCAGTGGGAAATTACAGATTACACTGACAACTATATTGAGGGTACAATAACTGCTGAGGAAGGTCAGATAATGTTCACATCAATCCCGTACGAGTCGGGATGGACAGTTGAGGTTGACGGAGAAGAGGTCGAACCGGTAGAGCTTATCTCCGCGTTTATCGGAATCCCCCTCAGCGCGGGCACGCATACGGTTACCATGAAGTATACTCCGCCGGGCTTCACTGTGGGAGTTGTCCTGCTTATTCTCGGAATCGGAGCGATTATAGTTCTGTATATGTACGACAGAAAGCATAATGAAGTAATCGTTGCAAGAATCAGAGCAAGAAAACGTGCCAAGGAGGGACTTCCTCCCGAGGAGACGGGAAATTCCGGAAAGAAGCCCGCTATTATCAAATCAAAGGGAACGCCGAAGGCTTCGGAGGACACCGGAGGAAGCGCGGCGGAAAGCAAAAATCAGAACAGCGGCAGAATCGCCACCCAAACTAAAAACAACAGAAAGAAACGTAAAAAATAATTCATGATTTAACAGGGAACATCTAAGAATGTTCCCTGTTTTTGTTTGTTTTGACAAATTCAAAAAAATACCTGTTGAAATTTGAGAATTTATGGGTTATAATATCTATGTATGAATATTAAGGAGAGCGATGATTTGATGTATTATTTCTACGTGTTTTTCAGTCTGGCAGGTGACTGCGTGATAACTCTTGAGAATAATCTTGTGCAGTCCCTGAAGGATATATGGAGACCTGTAGTCATTTTCCCTCTGCTTTTTATAGCCTGCGTTATGGCACACGTAATTGTAATGTGCCTTGTTTCGCTTTTTGCGGACAAAAGCAAACCGTGCAGGAAAATGAACAGTATCTTCCGCACTATAACACTCTAGACAATTGACCTCATTATGCACATTGGACGTATGAAAATCCATGTGTCGGGATCTGAAATGCTGCCGGAGGACAGACGTTTTCTTCTCATCGGGAATCATATTTCCGTTTTCGACCCAATGATTGCCATGCGTGTGTTCAGCGATAAGGATTTAGCCTTTGTTTCGAAAAAGGAAAATGTGGAGATTCCCTTTTTCGGACGTCTCATGGTCGCCAGCGGCTGCCTTGCCCTTGACCGTGAAAATAACCGCAGCGCAGTGAGAACGATTAAACAGGCTTCGGAGCAGATTACGGGGAATCTGGCTTCAATGGGAATTTACCCTGAGGGCGGCATAAACAAAAGCGAAAATGTTCTGCTGCCGTTTCACAGCGGCTCGTTTAAAATTGCGAAGAAGTCCAATGCTCCCATCGCAGTAACAACAATCAGAAACAGCAATAAGGTTATCAGAAGATTTCTCTTTGCCCACACCGATATTTACGTGGACATTATAAGAGTTATTCAGCCGGAGGAATACAGCTGCCTGAAAACTCCCGGGCTGAGCGATATGGTGTGGAGCATCATGTACCGTCATCTTTCGGGAAGGTGCATTTCATCCTCTGAAGCAGAGAATATGGAGGCTGCCTCCGATTCACAGCCTGCATGATTTTTGTGCAAATTGCCTATAACATTTTTTTGAAAAATGTGCTATAATTATATATAGGCAATACCGCACAAGGATTGCTGCGCAGATGTGCGCAAGGCAGGACAAGTGGTCTTTATGCGATGTTGTCTATGTGTATCAACGTGTAGTTTACTTGGTAGAACGTAAGTCCTGTTGAGTATACTGCACTTTTTTGTTAGGAGGTAAGAATATGTACAATGTAAACGATACCGTCATGTATTCACCCTGCGGAGTATGCAGAATTGACGGAATCTCTGAAAAGGATTTCAGCGGAGAGCCTGCTGAATACTACGTTCTTCGTCCTGTGGGTGACAGCAAGAACACCTATTATATTCCCGTAAACAACGAAACTCTTACCGGTCAGATGAGAAAAGTCCTCACTCGTGAGGAAATCGACGAGCTTATAAGAAAAATGCCTGATGAAAATAATATCTGGATTGAGGACGAAGCTGAACGCAAGGAGGAGTATAGGAGAATTCTCCGCAGCGGAAACAGAATGGAGCTTGTAATGCTCATAAAAACTCTGTACTGCTACCGTGAGGATCGCCGCGGAAAGAAAAAGAAGCTTCACTCCGCAGATGAGCATTTCCTGCATGACGCGGAAAATATGCTTTACGATGAATTTGCCTATGTTCTCGGCATTTCAAAGGATGAGGTTGTACCCTTTATCAAGAGTCACATATAATTTGATTTATTTACACAATATTTATACAGGCTGATTCCACAAAAATCATTGACTTATTGGCATTTTTATGTTAAAATGTATCCTGTACAATAATGTTTCCGACAGGGGTTTACTGCACTGAATTCCTGTGAAATAAAACGCTTTCCCGATAACGGAATAATCGGGGAGAATATGGGAGGGTACTATTTTTATGAAAACCAACTTTTTCAGACGCATTGTCAGCATAGCTGCTGCCGCAGCTTGTATGCTGTCTGTGTCGGGCTTCGTTTCTGTGGATTCGGACGAGGCTTACGCCGCTGAAACCACCATGACTGCATTTGAGATAACCGAAAATATGCAGATTGGCTGGAACGTCGGCAACTCGCTTGACGCTACAAGCGGACTTACGAATCCCGGTCTTTCGACCGAAACAGCGTGGGGCAACCCGAAGGTTACTCAGGAGCTTATTGATGCCGTAAAGGCTAAAGGCTTCAACACAATACGTGTTCCCACAACGTGGTATCAGCATCTCGACAGCGATAACAATATCGATGAAGAGTGGCTGGCTCGTGTAAAGGAGGTTGTGGACTACGCCTACAATCAGGGAATGTACGTTATCCTTAATATCCACCATGAGGACTGGATCAACCGCAGCGACTTTGAAGATGCTTATGATGAAATGTCACCGAAGCTTATTAAGGTATGGACGCAGATTGCCGAGTATTTCGCGGATTACGACCAGCACCTTATCTTTGAGGGCATGAATGAGCCTCGTGTTACGGATGTAAGCTACGAGTGGACGGGTACTCAGGCAGCTTATGAGGTTGTAAACAAGCTTAATGCCGATTTCGTTGAAACAATAAGAAATATTGAGTCGCCCTATCAGTATACACGTCTGCTTATGATTCCGTCATACTGCGCATCGTCATATGATTATATCTATTCATATATGGAGATTCCGGATGACGACTATATCGCTGTTTCACTTCACGCTTATTCACCCTACGATTTTGCCATGAACACCGATGTTGATGATTCAGCTCATGAAACATTCACCGATAAGTATAAGGCAGATCTCGATTCACTTTTCGGAAATATGCGCAGCTATTTTACCGATAATGATATTCCTGTTGTAATCGGCGAATTCGGCGCATCTAATTTCGATAATACAGAGGCACGCTGCGAATGGGCTGAATATTTCATTTCATGTACCAAAAAGTACGGCATCCCTTGTGTTCTGTGGGATAACAACGCTTATACAAACAGCGGCAACGCAGGCGAAGCTCACGGCTACATAAACAGAACTACGCTTGAGTGGTATGAAAACTCCGAGCCTGTTGTTGACGCTATGATGAGCGTTATCAATGACAGCTCAATTGTATGGGGCAGTGAAAGAAAAAGCCCTGTATATACACATCCTGATATAGATTCAGGTACAACCCTTTACGAGAGCGAAACAGGTCAGACGATTGACGCTTCTGTATCAGGCGGAAACTGCACCGCAAATTATGACGTTTCATGGGAAATTCTCGAGAACAAGGACGTTGCAATTGAATTTACGGGAGATACGCCGATTCTTGCGTTTATGGACAGCTCATGGGGCAACTGGACTGAAATCAGCCCGTATCATGTTGATACGGAAACAGGTATCGCGTATTATTCCTACGATACCATAAAAGCCTCATGGACGGCTTCAACTGAGCCTGTTCACCTTTGCGCGAGAACCGGAGGTACAACGACAATCACTCAGATTTCGCTTATTGAGTATCCGGAGGTAACTCAGGTTGTGGAAACAACAACGGAGGCTGATGATGATATTCTTTACGGCGATACAAATCTGGACGGCGTTATAACAGTCAGCGATGCCGTATCAATTCTGAGCTATGCGTCAAATTCCCAAAAATATCCTCTTACAGAGGATCAGCTTGACGCAGCTGACGTATATCAGCGCGGCGACGGAGTTGACAATCTGGACGCACTTTCAGTTCAAAGACTTATATCGTCTGCTATTGATGCGCTTCCCGAATCCTATATGACAGCGTAATAATAATTTAAACCTCCCCATATGGGGAGGTTTTTTTGTCGTTGAACAGATTTTATCAAAAAAAAGGGACTCAGCGAGTCCCTTGATTTTTTTGAGTTATATAGCTTACTGTGCGTTGAAATATTCAACCTGTTCATCAATAACACCTGTCCATGCGTCACGGAGAGTTGCCCATGAATCAACAGCTTCATTTCCTTCGAGAAGAGCCTGTTCAAGGTTATCCATAACGCCTCTTGTTTCGTAGGTGTAATCGCCGGAGCTGTACATTCTCTCGCCCATGCCGTATCCAAAGTCGAACATAGGAGTTGAATTTGAAGTGTCAAGGAAGGACTGGATAGCGTCGTACTGCTCTTCGGTTACGTAGCTCTTTACTACGCCTGAAGCCGTTTCCTCAACAACGAGAGCCTTCTGCTTTGCGATTTCCTTGTATTCCTCGTCAGTTGCGGCAAGTCTTTCGCACTTGATATATGTTGCGACAGCTTCGCCCTTGTCGGATTTAGCAACAAGCATCTTAGCGGCAAAGTTGCAGCAGAGATAATTTTCATCAGCGTTAGGTGACTTCGGGAACGGAACTACCATAAGGTCAGCGTCCTGATTTTTAGCGTTTGAGCCGCCCAGTGCCCAGTCGCCCATAGCAAAGAAGAGTGTGGACTGATCATCCGGGAAGTAGCCTACCCAGTCAGCTCTGTAGAGGTTCTTTGTAGCCATTTCCTGCATAAGAAGCTCAGCCTGTTCGATTTCGGGGTCATCGATATTATTTACGAATACGCCGTCCTCATATGTTACGACAGTGTGACCTGTAGACTGAATAACAGCCTGACCGAACCAGCCGTTAATGCCGTATCTTGTAGAGCCTTCGGGAGCGTTTGATACGAACTGATTCATCATATCCATCATTGCGTCCCAATCCCACTCGCCTTTTTCGTAAAGCTCATAGGGATCGTCAAGACCCTCGGATTCCATCATCTTTCTGCTGTAGGTTATGATAATCGGGTCGGAGATTGTATAAGGAACTACATAGTGACCGTCATTGTACTCAAACATATCAATGACGTCCTCCATATCCTCCCAAAGTTCGGTATCCATTTCGAGAATATCATAGTAGTCGTCAAGAGGCTGATACTGATTTTTTGTAACGCCGTTCGGAACAGCGTCCCACTCATAAGGAATCATATCCACAGGATCGCCTGAGAGGAGGCGCTGAGCGAGAGTTGAGAGCTTTTCGTTTGAATCTGTCTGTATATATTCAATTGAAGCGCCGTAAACGTCCTCGAAGAGGGAGAGGGCAACTGAACGGTCGTTATTGTTTGTAGGATTCAGGTCATAGTCAGCCAGCCAGTAGATAGTCTGACCGCTGATGTCAACGTCATTTTCGCCCTTGACTTCCTCCTCATCGACTGAAACGGAATATTCGTCCTCCGAGATATAGCGGTCGTCGTCTTCAGAGCTTGAGCTGTCCTTATCGCCGCATGAGAAAGCAACAGTCATGAGAGAGGTCATAGCGGTAAGTCCGGCGAGAACTCGTAATAATTTTTTCATGAAAATAAAAACTCCTTTCGTAATTTTCAGGCTTGCGGAAATCGGCAAACACTTTATCACAGTTATTATATCGTTTTGTCATAAAATTGTCAAGAGCTTCGGCAAATTTGCCGTAAAAATAGGCAAATATCAATAAATCGGCAGCAGCTTTTATGGCAGTTTTAACTATATCACTACATATATAGTATGATTTTGACTCTGCGAAAAAATAAGAGAAAAATTCAGGAAAAATTTCGTAAAGGTACTTGACTTTTAAAAAAAAACCTGTTATAATAACAATGATGATAGTGTAGACTAAAGACCGGAGCGATTCCGGTCTTTCGTTTGTATATGGGTACACCGTATAAGGCGCGCTGAACTGTCTGACGAATGGGCAGGCGGCCTGCCGCAGCTATTGAACTTTATGAAAGGAGCTTCCCGCAGGCGGGATAATTTGCTTATGAAATTAAAAAAATTCGGAGGAACCGAGCGGCGTGTTTACGACCTGATAAAGCCGATTACCGATGAGCTTGGCTACTACCTCTGGGACGTCTGTTACGTCAAGGAGGGGGCGATGTGGTATCTCCGCATCTTCATCGACTGCGATGAGGGCATTACCATTGACGACTGTGAACGGGCAACAAAGCCTATTGACGAGGCTCTTGACAAGGCTGACCCCATTTCGCAGAGCTATATGCTGGAGGTCGGCTCGGCAGGTCTTGAAAGAGAGCTTGTCAAGGAGGATCATTTCGAGGTCTGTACGGGCGATGAGGTGAGAATCCGCTTCATAAGGGCAGTTGACGGCGTAAAGGAGATTGTCGGGATTCTTGAGGGTGCGGATAAGGAAGGCGTCACTGTCAATGCAGACGGAGAGATGAAAAAATTCCCTCTCTGCGACATATCCTATGTTAAGCTGAATTTTGAATTTGAATAAAATGGAGGAATAAACGGAAATGAGAAAGAAAAATACTGAAAACGCAGGTGCCGGCGGAAACGGAAGCTTCTTTGAGGCACTGGAGCTTCTCGGCGAGGAAAACAGCGTTGATACCGACGTTCTTATCGAAAAGGTGAAGTCGGCTATGCTTAAAGCGGCAAGAAAGGCTTATCCTCACAGCGAGGAGAACATCAGAGTCGAAATCGACCCCGAAACGAAAAAATTTGAAATGTATATCGAGCAGGAGGTAATTGATGATTACCCCATTGACGAAAACGAAGTGAACATTGACGTTGCGAGAACTATTGATCCCAACGCTTATGTGGGCGGAAAGATTCTCAAGCAGATTGATATTTCAAAATTCGGAAGAATGGCTGCTCTCTCCGCTAAGCAGTCGATTAAGGGCGATCTGAGAGAAATCAGCAGAGAGCAAATGCTTTCGAAATTCGAATCGAAGGAGCATGAGTGCATTACAGCAAAGGTATCTCAGGTTGAACCCGGAAGAGGCACGGTTACCGTGGTGTATGAGGGAACAGAGCTTTATCTTTTCAGGAACGAGCAGATTCCCGATGAAAACCTCAAAGAGGGTATGCAGATTAAGGTGTACGTTACGGGAATTACCAACAAAAACAAAAAGCCTGTTGTAAAAATTTCACGTACCCACAAGGATCTTGTAAAAAGACTTTTTGAGCTTGAGGTTCCCGAAATTTACGACGGAACGGTTGAGGTGAAGTCAATCTCCCGTGAGGCAGGCTCACGTACCAAAATCGCAGTCTGGTCAAAGGATCCGAATGTTGATGCGGTAGGCGCTTGTATCGGTTCAAAACACTCGAGAATTACCGCGGTTGTAAACGAGCTGAACGGGGAGAAGATTGATATAATTCCCTACAGCGAAATTCCGGAGGAATTTATCGCGAAGGCTCTCGCTCCCGCGGAGGTTCTCAAAACGGTTATCACCTCCGAGGAGGAGAAAACCTGTGTTGTAATTGTTCCGAATAATCAGCTCTCCCTTGCAATCGGAAATAAGGGTCAGAACGCAAAGCTTGCGGCTAAGCTGACAGGATTTAAAATCGACATCAAGCCGCAGTTCGATACGATAACAGGTGAAGAGGCTCCCGAAATCAAGCCTGATTTCAAGCTCCCCGAGGTTAAAACCGAGGACGACGAGATTTTCTTTGAGGACGAAACGGAGCTTGCTTCCGTAACGGAGACTGCCGATGAACAGCTGTCGGAGGATTTCCTGACAGATATTGACGAATCGGAGGAAATTGTGGAAAACGATTCAGCTGAAACAGAGTCCGGGTCTGAAACGGACGGAGAATAATTTTTATGAAACCGAAAAAAATTCCAATGAGAATGTGCCTTGGCTGCGGAGAAATGAAGCCCAAAAAGGAGCTTATACGCGTTGTGAAATCGCCGGAGGACGAAATAAGCCTTGACCTTACGGGGAAAAAATCGGGACGCGGAGCTTATATATGCCGCAGCAGCGAGTGCTTTCAAAAGGCACGCAAGGGCAGACGTTTTGAGAAATCATTATCATGCAGAATTGATGAAAGCGTATATGAGGTGATGGCTGATGAGCTTGCAGCAGAAACAAAAAATAACTAATCTGCTGACTATCTGCATTAAGGCAGGTAAACTTGTAAAGGGCTATGACAGCGTTTGTGAGGCATTGAAGGGAAAATCGGTGTACTGCGTTATGACAGCATCGGATATATCGGCTAAAACATTCAAGGAAACTGAGTTTATGTGCCGCAAATACGGAACTGTACTTATTCCGACAGAGCTGACAAAGGAAGATATGGAAAGAATTTCCGGAAAGCAGACTGCGGTGGCAGCCGTCTGCGATAAGGGATTTGCCGATAAATTTATCGAGCTTTCTAATTAAATTTACTGTAATATTACTTTAATTTCGCTGTCTGCGTTTAGATATAATCCGCAAAACCAAAAGCCAAAGCCGCTTGTGCGGCGTAAATGAATCAATATGGAGGTAATTAAGCCTATGACCAAAAAGATTAAATTAAGTGACGCGGCAAAGGATTTGAATGTTCCCGCACAGGAGCTGATAGATTTTTTTGCCGAAAAGGGCGATAATAAGAAAAAAACAACAACAGGTCTTTCACAGGACGAAATGAATCTGCTCCTCGAGCATTATACAAAGCTGCATGGGGTAAGCTCCTTCGATGAGTATTTCGCGTCCTCCGCCGATCCGAAGCCTGCTGCAAAGGAAGAGGCAGCTCCCGAAAAAAAGCCTGCGGCAAAGAAGTCCGAGAAATCAAAAGGCTCCGCCCCGAAGTCCGACAAGGAAAAGAATGGGGAGAAGCCCAAGAGCGATGCTTCATCGCAGAAAAAGCCGGCTGCGGCTAAGCCGAATGCCGAGCAGAAGAAATCTGACAGGAAGCAGGAGGCAAACGCTCAGGCAAAGACAGCTCCGAAGAACACAAAGCCTGCCGAGGCAAAGGAAAACCGCAAGGACGCACGGGAAGAAAATAAATCCGCAGGCGGAAATAATCAGGAGCAAAAGCAGAATAATAAGAACAAGAAAAATGAAAAGAAACCTCAGGCAAAAGCTCACGACAGAGGCGAAAAGACGAAGTTCAACGCGAATTTCAGTTCGGAAACAGCTTCAACCGCAACTCAGAGACGTACTGTAGATACACGTGGCAGCTATGTTGATCTTGACAAGTACAACGAACGCTATGAGCAGATTGCGCCTGCAAACAAGCATAAGGATAATTATTCCTCAAAGAAGCAGAAAATAAATCAGAAATCGGCTCAGAGAAACCGCCAGCAATATTCCCACAAGGAAACAGAAGCCGAAAAGCTCCGCAGACTTGAGCTTGAGCGGGCAAGACATCAGCAGCTGAAGGTTCTCATCCCCGACTCGATTACAGTCGGAGAGCTTGCAACACGTCTGAAGGTTACGGCTACAGACGTTATAAAGAAGCTTATGGGCCTTGGCGTTATGGCTTCGATAAATCAGGAGATAGATTTTGATACGGCAGCTCTTGTTGCCGAGGAACTTGGAGCAAAGGTTGAAAAGGAGGTTATTGTCACTATCGAGGAACGCCTTATTGACGACAGCGATGATGATGATACAAATCTTGAACCGAGATCTCCTGTAGTTGTTGTTATGGGTCACGTCGATCATGGTAAGACATCTATTCTTGACAGAATCAGAAAAACAAATGTCACAGCTTCGGAGGCAGGCGGTATTACGCAGCATATCGGTGCATATCAGGTGAACTGCAACGGCCACGAAATAACATTCCTTGATACGCCCGGACACGAAGCGTTTACTTCAATGCGTGCAAGAGGCGCGGATATTACGGATATTGCAATTCTCGTTGTTGCCGCTGATGACGGTATCATGCCGCAGACTATTGAATCAATCAATCATGCCAAGGCAGCGGGAGTTACAATTATCGTGGCTATAAACAAAATGGACAAAGAGGGAGCTGACCCCGATAGAGTACGACAGGAGCTTACGGAATATGAGCTTGTCTGCGAGGAATGGGGCGGAGATGTTATCTGTGTTCCCGTTTCAGCTAAAACAGGAGAGGGCATAGACGAGCTTCTTGAAAATATTCTCCTTGTTGCCGAGGTAAAGGAGCTTAAGGCAAATCCTGACAGACTTGCAAAGGGTACTGTAATCGAAGCGCGTCTTGATAAGGGAAGAGGTCCTATCGCTACGCTTCTCGTTCAGAACGGAACACTCCATCAGGGAGATGTTATAATTGCAGGAACATCCGTGGGCAGAGTCCGTGTTATGACAAACTATAAGGGTAAGCCTGTAAAATCAGCAGGCCCGTCTGTTCCTGTTGAAATTACGGGACTTGCGGACGTTCCGAGCGCAGGAGATATATTCAATGCGGTTGAGGATGAGCGTCTTGCGAGAGAGCTTGTTGAGCAGAGAAAGCATGAGGCTAAGCAGGAACAGTTCAACGCATATAAGAACGTAACTCTTGACAACCTTTTCAGCCAGATTGCAGAGGGCGAAATGAAGGAGCTTCCTATTATTGTCAAGGCGGACGTACAAGGCTCGGTTGAAGCTGTCAAGCAGTCCCTTGAAAAGCTCTCGAACAATGAGGTCAGAGTAAAGGTAATTCACGGCGGCGTTGGAGCTGTCAAGGAAAGCGACGTTATGCTTGCCAATGCCTCAAAGGCTATTATAGTCGGATTCAACGTAAGACCCGACCCTGTAGCTGCTGAATCGGCTGCACGTGACGGCGTTGATATACGTCTTTACAGAATTATTTACGATGCAATTGAAGAAATCTCAACTGCCATGAAGGGAATGCTTGCGCCAAAATACAGAGATGTTGAAATGGGACGAATTGAGGTTCGTCAGGTTTACAAGCTTTCAAGCGTCGGTATGGTTGCAGGAAGCTATGTTCTCAGCGGCAAGGTTACAAGAGGCTGTCAGGTTCGTGTTGTGCGTGACGGAATTATCATTGCCGATGACAAGATTGCAGGTCTGAAGCGCTTCAAGGACGACGTCAGGGAGGTTGCCGAGGGATATGAATGCGGCATCAGCCTTGAGAAATTCAGCGACGTCAAGGAGGGCGATGTATTCGAGGCTTATCTTGTTGAGGAATACAAAGAGGACTGATTGCCTTCGCGTTGAGTGGAAAGGAATTTATGGCTAATTTTAAAAACAGCCGTATGGCTGAAGATATAAAAAGAGAAATGACTGCTGTTCTGCGTGAGCTGAAGGATCCGAGAATCGACCCGATGCTCACTGTCGTCCGGACGGAGCTGTCCGGAGATATGTCAAGCTGCAAAATTTACGTGTCGAGCTTTATGGGGCTTGAAAAGGCGCAGGAATCGGTAAAGGGACTGAAAAGCGCAGAGGGATTCATACGGAGCGAGCTGTTTCACAGGCTTAAAATGCGGAAATCCCCTGAGCTGCGGTTCATTGCTGACGATTCTATCGCAAGAAGCGCGGAAATCAGCAGAAAGCTTAAAGATTTATAATGAGGTGTGTAAATGCTTATCAGTTTAAGTGAAGCGGCGGATTTTTTATCGAAATGCGGAGATGCGTTGATTATTACACATCAGAGTCCCGACGGCGACTGCATAGGCGCAGGATTTGCGCTCAAGGATATGCTTGAAGCTATGGGAAAACGAGGCAGAGTTGTATGCAGCGATGAATTTCCAAAGAAATTTGAATTTCTTACGAATGTGGGCTGCGGCGAGGATTTTGAGCCTGAAGCCGTAATTGCGGTGGATATTGCCGATGCTCAGCTTATGGGCAGCCTGAAGGAGCAGTACGGCGAAAGGGTGCAGCTTTGCATTGATCATCACGTTTCAAATACGGGGTATGCCGAGCGGACGCTTCTGAACGCCGAAGCCTCGGCAGCCTGCGAGATTATATATGAGCTTGCCCGTGAAATGGGAACAGAGCTGAACGAGCATATGGCAGCCTGCATCTATACAGGAATCGCAACGGACACAGGATGCTTCAAATACAGCTGCACAACGGTGAGAGCGCATATTATCGCTGCGGAAATCATGGAGAGCTTCAGCATAAATTTTGCGCTTATCAACCGCAATATGTTTGATGTTAAATCTATCGGCAGAATCAAGGTTGAAAGCGCGGTTCTGGAGCTTATGGAGTCCTATTTCGGCGGAAAATTCACCATGATCTGCATCACCTCCGACATTATGGAAAAAATGGGCGTTGAAAGCAGTGAGCTTGAAGGCTGCGCATCTCTTCCCCTTCAGGTTGAGGGCGTTGAGGTAGGTGTATTTCTCAAGGAGAGCGAACCGGAGGCTTATAAAATTTCCATGCGCTCGGCAAATGACGTGAATGTTTCGGAAATATGCCGAATCCTGGGCGGCGGCGGTCACGCAAAGGCGGCAGGCTGTATGCTTCGGGGAAGTCTCAGCGATGTGAAAAGAAAGCTTGTTGAAGCTGTCGGAAAGGCGCTGGGAGAATGAATGGCATACTTTGCGTAAATAAGCCGCAGGACTTCACCTCGTTTGACGTAGTTGCGAAGCTACGTGGAATACTCCACATGAAGCGTCTCGGGCACGGCGGAACTCTTGACCCTATGGCGACAGGCGTGCTTCCTGTTTTTGTGGGAAACGCCGCAAAGGCGTGTGACATTATGCCCGACAGCTCCAAAAGCTATCGCGCGGAATTTCGCCTTGGATTTACCTCGGATACGCAGGATATTACGGGAAATGTTCGGGAATGCTCGGATAAGGAAATTGCGGAGGCGGATATAAGCAATGTGATACCGCAGTTTACGGGAAAAATTTTGCAGCTTCCGCCCATGTATTCGGCAGTTCAGGTGAACGGAAAAAGGCTCTATGATTTGGCTCGTCAGGGAATTGAGGTTGAACGCACTCCGCGGGAGGCTGAAATATACAGCCTTGTTCTCGAAAAATACGACCCGAAATCACGGGAGGGAACGCTCTATATCTCCTGCGGCAAGGGAACATATATCCGCACTGTCATAAACGATATTGGCGAAAGGCTCGGCTGCGGAGGAATCATGACGTCGCTTGTGCGTCTTTCATCGGGAGGATTTACACTCGCCGACTGCTTCACCTTGGAGGAAATCCAGCGGGCAAGGGACGAGGACAGACTTGAACAGCTGATTCTCCCCATAGAACGTGTATTTGAAAAGCTCCCGAAGCTAAGGCTCGGGGAGGTTCAGACAAGAATGTACCGCAACGGTGTGAAGCTTGATCTCTCACGGATTTACAACATCAGGGACGGCGAGGAGCTGTATGCCGTTTACGGTCATGACGGCAGCTTTATCGGTACGGCAAAAACCGACAGGGAATCAGGCGTGCTGAGGGTTGCCAAAAATCTTGCGTAAGAGAGGTGAGATTACAATGACTGAGCTTACGGAAAATGACGTTATATCCGAAAAAACCGCAGTTGCTCTCGGAATTTTCGACGGTCTGCACCACGGACACAGAGCAGTTCTTTCGGAGATTCTGAGCTGCGAAGCTCCGACAGTTTTCACATTCAGGACGGAAAGCATTAAGAAGAAGCACGGCAAGCCCTTTGAGTATATCTATTCAAACAGCCGCAAGCTTGAGCTTTTTGCGGAAATGGGAATAAAATACGTTTATTCGCCGGATTTCGACCATGTAAAAGACATGAGCGGAGAGGAATTTGTAAGAGAAATCCTCGTGAACAGAATGAATGCGGAGCTTGTGGTGTGCGGCGAAAATTTCCGCTTCGGAAGAGCCGCAGGCTGCGGAACAGCCGA
Source organism: Ruminococcus sp. (assembly GCA_021200415.1). GTDB lineage: Bacteria > Bacillota > Clostridia > Oscillospirales > Ruminococcaceae > Ruminococcus. The sequence goes on from JAJQGO010000027.1 coordinate 25,851, forward strand.
GCTTACGGAGCTTGGCGGAAAATACGGCTTTAAGGTGAAAGTAATCGGACTTGACGGCTTTTCTTCGGAAAAATACCGCAGCCTCCTTCGTGAGGGAAGCGTTGATGAGCTGCGGAAAAATAATGATGCCTACATTATCTCTGCTGAGGTGACAACGGGAAATATGCTGGGCAGAACGATTGACTTCCCGACAATAAATCAAAATTTCGCATTGGGTCAGCTTGTGCCGAGACATGGCGTTTACCGTTCACGCACGACAGCTGACGGGAAGATATATGATTCCGTCACGAATGTGGGAGTCAAGCCCACTGTGGAGGACAATATAAAGCCTCTTGCCGAAACCCATATACTGGGCTTTTCGGGCAATCTTTACGGCAGCCGTGTTCAGGTGGAGCTTTGTGAGTTTGTCAGAGACGAAATGAGGTTCTCCTCCGTTGACGAGCTGAAAAAGCAGATTGAATCGGATGTTAAACATATATTAAATCAGACGTTAAATATATAAGGTTTGTAGGAAAGGATTGATTTGAAATGTCAGATGCAAAAAGAGTCAGAACACGATTTGCTCCAAGTCCGACAGGATATATGCATATCGGAAATCTCAGAACAGCTCTTTATACCTATTTGATAGCAAAGAAAAACGGCGGCGATTTTATTCTCCGTATTGAGGATACCGATCAGGAACGATACGTTGAGGGCGCTGTTGACGTTATATACGATACATTGAAAATGACAGGTCTTAAATGGGACGAGGGTCCGGATATAGGAGGTCCTGTCGGCCCGTATATTCAGTCTCAGAGAATGGGAATGTTCAAGGATTACGCACTTCAGCTTGTTGAAAGCGGACACGCTTATTACTGCTTCTGCGACAAGGAGCGTCTTGACGAGGTAAAGAAGATTCAGGAGGCATCGCATATTGCCCCCATGTATGACAGGCACTGCCGCAATCTTTCAAAGGAAGATGTGCAGGAAAAGCTTGATGCGGGAATCCCGTATGTAATACGTCAGAAGATGCCTCTTGAGGGCACAACAACCTTCCATGACGAGGTTTACGGCGATATAACGGTTGATAATTCAACTCTCGATGATCAGATATTGATAAAAACCGACGGAATGCCTACCTATAACTTTGCAAATGTTGTGGACGATCATACTATGGGAATTACTCACGTTGTCAGAGGAAACGAGTATCTTTCCTCAACTCCGAAGTATAATCTCCTTTATGAGGCTTTCGGCTGGGACGTTCCGAAATACATTCACTGCTCGCCTGTTATGAAGGATCAGACGACAAAGCTTTCAAAGAGAAACGGAGACGCTTCATTTGAGGATCTCCTTAAAAAGGGCTATCTCAAGGAGGCTGTTGTAAACTTTATTGCTCTTCTCGGCTGGGCACCGAAGGGCGAACAGGAAATTTTCACGCTGGAGGAGCTTGTTCAGGAATTTGATATAAGCGGAATCTCAAAATCTCCCGCCATATTCGACCCTGTAAAGCTGAAGGCTATCAATGCGGCTTATATCAGAAAAATGTCGCCGGAGGAATTTCTGGAATGCATAACTCCCTATATCCGTCAGAGCGTTAAGCGTGAGGATATAGATCTGCCGCTTCTTGCTTCTGTGCTTCAGCCGAGAACGGAGCTGTTTACTGATATTCCTGCACAGGTTGATTTTATTGACGAGCTTCCCGAATATGACGTATCCATGTACTGCCACAAGAAGATGAAAACAAATGAGGAAACCTCGCTCGAAGCGCTTAAAGCTGTTCTGCCCGTGCTTGAGGCTGTGGAGGACTGGACTGCCGAAAATATCCATGAGGCTTTGTTCAGGCTTATTGCGGAATTAGGCGTAAAGAACGGCTGGCTGCTGTGGCCGGTAAGAACTGCTGTATCGGGCAAATCCTTTACTCCCGGCGGCGGTGTGGAGCTTTGCGCTATCCTCGGCAAGGAGGATTCTCTTGCAAGAATCAGAAAGGGAATCGAAAAGCTGTCCTAAGGCTGCCTGAAATCTTTGTGCGAAATATTTCGCCGTGCTTTCACTATACTATCACAATAAAAAGATAAAATTAAACTCAGGTTGGTGTCTGCCATGGCACGCCGAACAAAAGCTCTCTGCATAATTACTCATTACGACAGCCAACGGCTGCCTCACAAGGAGGAAAACTAATGATTGAGGTTAAAAACCTTACAAAAAAGTACGGCGATAAGGTTGCCGTAAACGATATAAGCTTCAAGGTTGAAAAAGGCGAGATACTGGGATTTCTCGGGCCGAACGGCGCCGGAAAATCCACAACCATGAATATGCTTACAGGCTATATTTCTTCATCGTCAGGCCGTATCCTTATTAACGGCGTCGACATTCTCGAGGACCCGAAGAAGGCAAAGTCCTTTATCGGCTATCTTCCCGAAATTCCGCCGCTTTACGTAGATATGACAGTTGACGGATACCTTAACTTTATGTATGATCTGAAAAAATGCAAGCTCCCCAGAAAGGCGCATCTCAAGGATGTCTGCGACCTCTGCAAGATTACAGACGTAAGAAACCGTATTATCAAGAATCTTTCAAAGGGCTATCGTCAGCGTGTCGGACTCGCTCAGGCGCTTATCGGAAATCCGCCGGTACTTATCCTCGATGAACCTACAGTCGGACTTGACCCGAATCAGATTATTGAAATCAGAACCCTTATCAAGAAGCTTGGAAAGAATCATACCGTTATTCTTTCGTCACATATTCTTCCCGAAATTCAGGCAGTCTGCGATAAAATAATCATTATCAACAAGGGTGTTGTTGCCGCTGACGGTACAGCTGATGAAATCGCAAAAAATATCACAAACGAGCATAAAATGACTATCCGTATTGAGGGAACTACAAAAACCTCTGCGGATAAGGACGAAATTGTTGCGGCTCTCAGGGCAATTGACGGCGTAAAATATGTACGTGCCGATATGGAACGTGAAACCGGCATTTACGATTATGACGTAGAATCCGAGGAGGATTCCGATATTCGCAGAGATATAAATAAGGTATGCTCCGAAAAAGGCTGGAACGTCCTTATGATGCAGCTTTCAGACCTGACTCTTGAGGATATATTCATGAAGATTACTGTCGGTGACGGTATTGAAGCCGAAGCCCAAGCTGCTGCAAGCAAGCCGAAGGTGAGAATTAACCTGAACTTCGGCGATCAGTCCGATGATGACGACGACGATGATGAAGATAACGGCAGCGAAGAAAATGAAGATAATATCACCGGCAGCGAAAATGAAAGCATTGAAGATGAAAATGCTTCCGGCGAAGAAAATGAGAATGGAGGTCAGGAATAATGGGAGCTATCTACAGGCGCGAAATGGGCGCATTCTTTACATCGGGACTGGCATATGTATTCTTATCTGTATTTTTCCTGTTTTCCGGATACTTTTTCTATGCGGGAACGCTTCAGTCAGGCACAACCGATACATCAGCCATGTTCAATGCACTTTTTCTTGTAGTGCTTTTCCTGATACCGATTCTTACCATGAGACTCCTCAGTGAGGAGAAAAAGCAGAAAACCGATCAGGGACTTCTTACAGCTCCTATTGGACTTTGGTCTATCGTTTTAGGAAAATATTTTGCAGCTCTTACACTGTTTATTATTGCTGAGAGTATTTCATTTGTTTACGCGCTTATTCTCAGTGCCTACGGAACGGTAGTCTGGGCGACTCTCATTGCCAATTATTTTGCAATGCTTATTCTCGGCGCGGCATTTATCGCAGTGGGACTTTTCATTTCATCTCTTACCGAAAATCAGATGGCTTCCGCCGTTGCAAGCTTTCTTGCACTCATGCTCTTGTATATGCTGGATGAAATCGAACAGAGCATTTCCATTGAGTTTATTCAGAAAATTCTGTCAGCTCTTTCATTCTACTCACGATTCACAGAATTTACAATGGGTATCTTCAACCTTTCAAGTGTAATATTCTATATCAGCGCAGTCTTTATCTTCAACTTCTTCACTGTAAGAATTCTGGAGAAAAGACGCTGGAGCTAATGTGCGGAAAGGAGTATGTTCAGAATGAAGAATAAAGAAAACGCAGAAAAGAAGCCGAAGAATTTTAAAAAATTCAAGTACGGCTCAATGTCAGTGGTTGTTATCGTTCTCGTGGTAGCAATTGTTGTAGTCATAAATGTTATAGCGGGTGTACTCATGAACCGCTATCCCCTGAAGATTGACCTGACAGCTGATCAGCGATATGAGCTGAGCGACGAAACAATTCAGGTTCTGAAGGAAATGGATAAGGACGTTGAAATTACCGTAACCTATCCGGAGGAAACGCTTCTTCAGTACAGCTATTATCAGATGATTCCTGAAATACTTGAAAGATATTCAATCTATGCTAAGGCAGGCGATGGCAGCATCACCGTAAATTACATTGACATCAATCAGGACCCTGACCTTATTGCGAAATATAAGCAGTATTACAGCGGCGATATATCGCAGGGCAATATTATAATTTATTCGGAAGAACGCGTTAAGGTAACTACAATATCACTGTTTTCTCAGTCATCGTCGGGAACAATTACGTTCACCGGTGAAAGCACACTGACATCGGCAATTATGTCCGTTATTGACGCAAATCCCATAAGCACGGCATTTATGTCAACAATGGGTGATTCCTACATTTATGGCAGTGACTACAGCACATATTACTGTATCGAAACCTACAAGGATCTTCTTTCATCAAACGGCTACGACTGCACGGATATTGACGCTCTCAGCGCAGACATCAGCCCTGATGATTATGACCTTATTGTTATTCCCGCACCGGCTTACGACCTCAGCGAGGACGTAATTTCAGCTCTTGAGGACTTCCTCTACAATGACGGAAATTACGGCAAGAATATAATCTATATTGCCAACGTCTATGCAACCGGTCTTACAAACCTTGATGAATTCCTTGCAAAGTGGAATATTCAGGTGGAGAACAACATTATATTTGACGATACGAATACAATGAACGCTTCGCTTTATATAAACTCGGGAGCAACCTTCTCATCGCCGATTCTCACCATTGCTGATTCGGACGCTGTTGGAACTCTCCCGAACGAAAGCCTCCCCACAGTTGCTCCGCTTTCAAGAGAGCTTACAATTCTTGACAAGAACAGCGAGTATGTAACATCATCGGTTCTCACCTCGTCCAACACATCATATGTTATATCAATTGACGAGGACAGCGAAGCCTCCGATGAGCAGAGCGCAAGAAATGTTGCGGTTCTTTCAAAGCGTGAAAGAGCTGAGCAGTATGACGTATATACAAGCAGCGTCCTCGCAATAGGCGCAGCTTATATGGCTGACCCGACACTTATTGATAACACAAACACTTATAATAACGCAAATCTGCTCCTGAATATGGCAAATACACTGACAGGAAAGGAAAGCAGCTTCGTTATTCCTGATAAGGAGCTTCAGGAGGAAACTCTCGCTCTCGATTCGTCACAGCTTAAAGCTATCAGAACTGTTGTAATCTACGTTATTCCGCTGGTAGTTGTGGCAATCGGCGTGGTAGTATTCATAAGGAGAAAGAATCGATGAAAAAAGCAGCTAAGGGAATTATAGGACTCAGCGCGGCTCTCGTTGTACTTGGCGGAGGTCTTGCCGCACTAAAGCTTACCGATACTGACGACCAGACGGAAGAGGAAGAATCCTCTTCCGTTTCGGAAACCTCCGGCTCGGGAATTACCCTCGTGGAGGATACCGAAAGCTCGGACGGCACAGGTACGGTATCGAGAGTCAATGTTGTCAATCCTTCGGGGGAGCTTAATGTTATCATAGCAACAGAGGCTACAGATGATACATCCGCAACCTATACTCTTGAGGGCTATGAGGATATTTCACTTAATACATCCGTAGTGGGAACGCTTGCGAATAACGCGGACGGTCTTACATCACAGTCCATTGTTGCGGAGGACTGCACGGATACCGATAAATACGGCTTCGATGAGCCGCAGGCTACGGTTGAGGTTATATACGAATCCGGAAGCTCCGTGACGTTTATAATCGGAGATATTGCCCCTACCTCATCAGAAACGTATCTTATGATAGACGGTGACGATACCGTTTATACGGTTTCTACGTCAACAATGTCGAACTACAGCAAGGAGCTGTTTGACTTCGTTTCAACGACAATTCTTGAAGAGCCGGACGATGATGATTATCCTGTCGTAAACAGTCTGAGGATTCAGCGTGACGATATTGATTACGATATTTATCTCGAATACGACACAAAGAGTGACGATGTTTCATATACAGGCGGAACGTCCGCTACACACGTAATGATGGAACCGACATTCGCGTATCTTTCGGTTGAGGATTCAACAACGATAACGAACGGTATGTTCGGACTTACCGCAAGCGAGATATACGGCGTCCACGTAGGTGAAGCCGAGATTGCGGAGGCAGGTCTTAGCGAGCCGTTCTGCACGGTAACCATGAGCTGCGACGACGGAAACGACTATGTGCTTTACATGAGCGAGCCTTTCACCGATGAAAACGCGGACAAGTATCACTATGTAATGCTTGAGGGCGGAAACGTAATTTATACGGTATCGGCTGAGGACGCTCAGTGGGGAACAGTTATGCCCATAGATATTGCTTCGAAGATTCTTTTCGGAACGTATGTATGGAACATCAGTGAAATGACGGTTAATTGCAGCGGTCTTGATGAAATAAACTTTGAAATTACCATGAAGGACGATGTAGAGGATACCGATTCTCTCTCATCTGATGATTTCAACGTAACCAAGAACGGCAGCGTGTTTGATGCCGAGCGATACAGGCAATTCTACGCATTCCTCGTTCAGGCTTCGGCTGAGGATTTTGCTCTTGACGAAACAGTGCCGGACGAAGACCCGATGGTAACAATCGAGTTCTACGATTCGTATACAAATATTTCTGAAACGGTAGAATTTTACGATTACTCCTCGCTGACAGCTCTTATCGTAGTGGACGGTGAATGCAAATTCTTCTGCGGAAAGTCGTATGTTGAAACAATCATTGAAAATGCAGAAAGAATAGATACAGGGGAGGATTATATCACAACCTGGAAATAATATATCAACGAAAATAAGGAGGACTTTTGAATGAAAGAAAAATTTTACACCTACAAGGGATATCCACTTGTCAGAAACGGTAATACATTGTACTATGGATATATGTCTGATCCTTATGTAATTATGATGGAGATAGTTTCAACGAAAAGCGTTGGAAATGAGAAAATTGCGGACAAGGTGCGGGTAGTACAGATGTCCACAGCGCCGAATGCGGATCCTCTCAAAATATTCGTTAAGAATACTGAGTGTGAGGGAGGACTTTACGAAGCGCTTGATGTTGCGAGAGTCTGGCTTGGAAAAGCTATGAAAGGCTAAGGCAGCATCCATATACGCAAATATGAAAACAGCCCCGAACTGAATTGTTCGGGGCTTTTGTGTTGGATTTTTATATCAGGTATAATCTCTGTCAAAGGTGATAACGGTGTAGTATTTGGTGGATTCCCTGGAAAGCTCCTCATCAATCATGGATTTCAGCTCATCGTCGGAATAATCAATCTCAAAGGGCACAACAAGGTCAAAAATAAGATTTACATGAGTATCCCCCGTAACCGTTCTGAAATCGTGAAATTTCAGTCCATCGTTGATTCCGCTGAGTATATCGGCAAGAAGCCTGCGGCAGGCGTTTATCTGCTCGTTATCCACCTCAATGGGATCCATGTGGATAGTCATGGCGATTTTCAGCTTCTTATGTATTTCATGCTCTATGCGGTCAATGAGGTCGTGTGCCGCAACAAAATCCTCCGTGCTTTTTACCTCCGCATGGCAGCTTCCGATAATATTTCCGGGACCGTAGCTGTGGATAATCATGTCGTGGACGCCGATTATTCTTTCATCGCTGCATACAATGCCGCGGATTTTCTCTATAAGCTCCGGATCGGCAGGCTTTCCGAGAAGCTCGTCAACGGTATCCTTGATAATCTCCAGACCCGCCTTCAGGATAAGCACCGACACGAGAAGTCCCATAATGCCGTCAATTGGGAAATCCGTAACCGTGGAGCATATAAGAGCAAGTGCCGCAGCCGCCGTGGCGAAAACATCGCTGCGGCTGTCCTTTGCGGTGGCAAGCATGGCGGAGGAATTGATTTTATTTCCCAGCTGCGTATTGAATACGGACATCCAGAGCTTCACGCCGATTGACGCAATAAGGGCGATAAGGGCAGCCACGCTGAATTTGACATCCTCGGGGTGCAGCACCTTGTTGAAGGAATCCTGCAAAAGCTCCAGACCCATTACTAAGATGACAGCGGCAATGATGAGGGAAACCAGATACTCCATGCGCCCGTGACCGAAGGGGTGGTTTTTGTCGGCGGGCTTGGCAGCCATTTTGTATCCCAACAGAGTTACAATACAGCTTGCGCCATCGGAAAGGTTATTGAACGCATCCGAAACGATGGAAATCGAATTTGAAAGAGTTCCTATGGTATATTTCAGGGCAAACAGCAGTATATTGCAGATAATGCCCACAATGCTGCTGAGAGTTCCGTATTTGCCCCTGACACGCAGATCAGTTACGTTTTCGGAATCCTTAATAAATGTTCTTACAAGAAATTTTGTCATAATAAAGCCGCCTCACTCCTCATCGGAGGAAATTTCCGAAGAGATAGTCTTTTCCTTTTTCATTGCCGTGCATTTTTCAATGCGGTGATGTCTGACCTCGAGAATATTGATGCTCAGCTCATCAGTATCAAGCTTCGTCTGCGTGCCGTCCTTGGGGATTTCCCCCAGCAGAGCGATTACATATCCGCCGAAGGTATCATACTTGTCGGCAGGCAGAGGAATATCAAGCTCCTGCGCAATTTCACTCAGAGGCGTAATTCCGGGGATATTCCATTCGCTGTCGCTTATCTGTTCGAATTTCAGAGCCGGCTCGTCAAGGTCATCGTCGGCAAATTCGCCCACAAGCTGCTCAACGAGGTCGGTAACTGTTATAATTCCGCTCATTCCGCCGTATTCGTCCACAACAACGGCAAAGTGATCCGCATCGTTGCGTTTCATCTGAGCGAAAAGGCGGTCAGCCTTCATATTTTCGTGGACAAAATAAGGCTCACGGATAATGGATTTCATAATATTTTCCTTGCTTTTGTCCTCGAGGCGGAAGTAGTCCTTAGCGTTCAGAACTCCCACAACATTATCAACGCTTTCGCCGCAAATCGGGAAAACGGAGTGACGTGTGCGGTGAATGGTTTCCTCCCAGATTTCGCTGCTGTCCTCCGCCCAGAGGACGGAAACATCAGTTCGGTGAGTGCATATCTGTTCGGCAGTCATATCGTCAAAGGCGAAAACATTTTTAATGATACGGTTTTCGGTTTCGTCAATCGTACCCTTTTCAGCTCCCGCATCGGACATCATAATAATTTCCTCTTCGGTAACGGCTTCGAATTTCTGTTCGGGGTCAATGCCGAGAAGTCTGAGAATCCCGTTTGACGAGGCGTTCAGCAGCCGTACGAAGGGAGCGAAAAGTTTCCATATGAAGGAGATAAAGCCTGCCATGCCAAGCCCGAGCTTTTCGGGATTTTTCACTGCAAGACGCTTCGGGACAAGCTCCCCGAGCACGAGCGTCGCATACGACAAAATCAAGGTGAGCAGCACAACGGAAATTACATGGACAGCTCTTTCGGGAAGCGGGATTCCCGTTCTCATGAGAAGTCCTGTAAGACGATCCGAGAAATTGTCAGCGGCAAAAGCAGCTCCGAGAAAGCCGGAAAGTGTGACTGCGACACGTATTGTGGAGAGAAAGCGTGAAGGCTCGCCTGTAATATTTTTAAGCTTTACCGCACGCTTATCTCCGCTTGCGGCAAGCTTTTCGAGACGTGTATCATTGATAGATATAACGGCAGCCTCCGCGCAGGCGAAAACAGCGTTCAAAGCAATAAGTAAAATTTGCAGAAGAATCTGCCCTAACATAGAAAATGACCTCCGATATAATTATGTAAAAATCTGTATAAGCGCAAAAAGACACAGCCTAACACAAAAAGCAGTGCAGACCGTGTCCGGTATTTTCGTGGCTGCATCGCACAAGGGTAGCTGTGCAATGGAACCTTATGTAAAACAAATACTTGTCGTAATTATCGGGGATACTGCCATCAGCGGCACCGTCCATTTAGATTTTCACCTCCTGAGTATGCTGAATGTGTTTTGTATAGACATTATATACCATATTCAATAAAATGTCAAGATAAAAAAACAAAAGAAACGGTATTGACACGGAGAAAAAAAAAGTGTATAATTATTGTGTTGTATTTATTTGCAGTAATATTACTATAGATCTGGCAGTAATGCAGCCTTGTTTTAAATCATTGCACCGGTTCTGGAACTGCGTGTTCGGTCGATTTTATGTGTTTTTAGTCGACGGCAGCTCCTCCCTATTTAATATGATATGAACAAACCCCGGACGTTCACGTCCCTTAATGTTTTGCGCCTGCCGCTGCTCTCGGCAGTGCTTCATCAATATAATATTAATAAAAAAATGAATAAAATAATGCGGCATTTACCGCCTTTATGTAGTAATAAAGTTTATGATACAAACTTTATATTTTTAAGCAAAAGGAGGTAATGCACTGTATGGATTTGATTTTAGCTGTTGTTTTAATTATCGTTGCGCTCATAATCGGCGCTGCCGTTGCCGGATTCATCTCCTTCAATAAGGGTATCGACACGGGTATGGAACGCCGCAAGCAGCAGGCTGAATCTTTGATTGGCTCGGCGGAAAACGAGGCAAAACGTATTCTTGACGACGCCGGCAAAGATGCCGAAAATAAAAAGAAAAGCGCTCTTATTGAGGCTAAAGACGAAATACATAAGCTTCGTGCAGAGGCTGACAAGGAAATCAAGGACCGCAGAGCAGATCTGTCACGTCAGGAAAGACGTGTTCAGCAAAAAGAAGAAAATCTCGATAAAAAGACTGATAATCTTGAGAAAAAGGACGACATCCTTAATCAGAAAATTAAATCTGCTGACGAAAAGCTCAGAGAAGCTGAGTCAATCAAGAAAAGTCAGATGGATATTCTTGAGAGAATATCTGAATTCACCCGCGATCAGGCTAAGGAGTATATCCTTTCAAAGCTTGAGGACGACCTCGTTCACGAAAAGGCTGTGAAGGTTGCTTCATATGAACAGCAAATCAAGGATGAGTGTCAGGAAAAGGCAAGAAGCTATGTTTCCCTCGCAATAGCTAAGGTTGCAGCCGATCAGGTATCTGAAGCGGCAGTTTCTGTTGTTCCTCTCCCGAATGACGAGATGAAGGGCAGAATCATAGGCAGAGAGGGCAGAAATATCCGTGCCTTTGAAACTCTTACCGGCGTCGATCTCATTATCGACGACACCCCCGAAGCTATCACTCTCTCGTGCTTTGACCAGATTCGCCGTGAGGTTGCAAGAATCGCACTTGAAAAGCTTATCGCTGACGGACGTATTCACCCTACACGCATTGAGGAAATGGTTGATAAGGCTCGCCGTGAGGTTGAGCATCGCATTAAGCAGGAGGGCGAACGAGCTGTAATCGAAACAAATGTTCATGGCATCAATCATGAGCTTGTTAAGCTTATCGGACGTCTCAGATTCCGCACAAGCTACCGTCAGAACGTGCTCGACCACTCAATTGAGGTTTCAAAGCTTGCGGGAGTTCTCGCATCGGAGATTGGTGTGGACGCAAATGCCGCACGCCGCGCAGGACTTCTCCACGATGTGGGCAAGGCTCTTACCTATGAAATCGAAGGCTCACACGTTCAGAACGGTGTTAAGGTATGTAAAAAATATAACGAAAGTCCTGCTATTATTCATGCAATTGAAGCCCATCATAATGACGTTGAACCAAAAACGGCAATTGCCTGTATAGTTCAGGCTGCCGACGCTATTTCAGCTGCACGCCCGGGCGCAAGAAGTGAAAATTACGAAAGCTACATAAAGCGTCTTGAAAAGCTTGAGGAGATTTGTAAATCCTACGAGGGCGTTGAAAAGTGCTATGCCGTTCAGGCAGGACGCGAGGTCAGAATTATGGTTGTTCCGGAAATTATTAACGATGAGAAAATGGTTCTTGTCGCAAGACAGATTTCTCAGCAGATTGAAAATGAAATGGATTATCCGGGTCAGATTAAGGTAAATCTTATTCGTGAGAGCAGAGTTACCGACTACGCAAAATAAACAGAGCATTTATACTGCGGGCAGAAATGTCCGCAGTTTTTGTATTTTTACAGCATTTTATTTTAAAAATGGAATCCCATTATTTACTTTGAAATTTTTTTCGTAAAGCCCTTGATTTTTTTTGAAAGTATGATACAATATAAGTAACGAGGACGCTGTCCCCGAAATAATCATGGAGGTGTCATATATGGCATATGTAATTTCTGATGACTGCATCAGCTGCGGAGCTTGCGAGAGCGAATGTCCCGTAAACGCTATCTCTGAGGGCGATGGAAAATACGTTATTGACGCTGACACTTGTATCGAGTGCGGCGCTTGTGCAGGTGTTTGTCCTGTTTCAGCTCCTTCAGCTGAATAATTGCACCTACATAGTATAACAGGTATAACAATAAGCAGTCCCTTTGGGGCTGTTTATTTTTGCGGCAGGGATTGACTTTATAAGCTCCGGTATGCTATAATATGAATAGTATTTTTTTATTTGCAACAAAATTTTCAGGAGGACTCTATTATAATGAAAAAATTCAAATTTGCTGCGCTTTTTCTTGCAGCAGCTATTGCGATAATACCTTCAACAGGCTGCCGCCTGAACAGCAGCTCCGATTCCGACAGCTCGTCGGATAGCTCCGGATATGCAGGTATGTCCGATGTAGCTGTAACTCAGATGACTACTTCCCTCGGTGATGAAACTACCGTGGATTCCACAACATATACGCTCAACAGAGTTATTGATTCCGGTATGGTTAAGGATGATTTGAAATATATTTACCTTGACGTTACTATAAAGAACAGCTCTGATGAGGATTATGAAGCAAATGCTCTCAATAATTTTTACCTGATTCTTGAGGACGGTACGGAGATAACTACGGATATACGTGCCGATAATTACGGCAAGCAGTCCATTGACGGCTATGAGCATCTCTCGGAAATTCCCGCAGGCGGAGAATTCAGCGGATATATTGGCTTCTGTGTTGACGAGGACGTGACAGATTTCACAGTCGGATTTTTCGTAACAGGCAGCGATATTAACGATAAGTCTACGGTTATTTACTGCTCTGTCGGGGATGGGGATATAATTTCCGCTCCGGACGGCTTTATAATTGAATAATTCTAATAATAAAAAGGGCAGCTTCGGCTGCCCTTTTTTGCGGAAATTTATCCATATATATCAATTGCAATATCAACTGTTTCCTTAGCGTCCTTTGCGTAAAAATCAGCGTTAATCTGCTTTGCGTAGGACGCCGTAAGCACAGCTCCTCCCACAACCGTTTTGCACTCCGGATATTTCTCGTTCAGAAGCTTTATTGTGTCCTCCATAGCACCTAAGGTTGTCGTCATAAGGGCTGAAAGTCCCACAAGCTTAACCTTGTGCTTCAGGGCGGCGTCAAGAACAAGCTGCTTATCCACATCTCTTCCCAGGTCGATAACGGTGAAGCCGTAGCTTTCCAGCAGAACCTTGACTATATTTTTGCCGATGTCGTGAATATCTCCCTTAACCGTTGCGAGAACAACCTTTCCCTTTGAAACGGGAGCATCTCCCTCCGCGGCAATTTTCTTTTTTATGACCTCGAAGCACGCCTGCGCAGCACCTGCCGTCAGAATGAGCTGCGGCAGAAATATTGTGCCCTTTTCAAATTTGTCGCCGGCAGCGTCAAGTGCAGGAATAAGATAATCGTTGATGAGACTCATGGGGTCGGCATTTGTCAGAAGCTCCTCCGCAGCCTTTACAGCGTCATTTTTCAGTCCGTTTTCCACAGCGTAGGCAAGTCCCATATTCTTATGCTCAGCGGACGGAGCGGCTGGCTTCTGGGGAGCTGCGTTTCCGCTGTAGGCGTTTACAAATTCTATGCAGTCCCTGTCGATTCCTGCAAGAAGCTTGTACGACCTGACCGCGCCCATAATTGATTCAATGTTCGGATTTATAATCGGCAGATCAAGACCATCCTGAAGCGCCATAGTCAGGAACGTGCGTGTAATCATCTCCCTGTTGGGCAGTCCGAAGGAAATATTTGAAACGCCCAGAACCGTTTTAAGTCCAAGCTCTGTTTTAACACGATGAAGCGCATTCAGCGTTTCCATAACGCCATCCTGTTCGGCGGAGGCGGTAAGCGTCAGGCAGTCAATAAAAACGTCCTCCCGTGGGATTCCGTATTCCAGCGCGCGTTTGAGAATTTTTTCGGCAATCGCAAATCTGTCCTCAGCCTTTTTCGGAATACCTCCCTTGTCGAGCGTCAGTCCGACAACGGCAGCTCCGTATTTTTTAACAAGCGGAAGTATAGCTTCAAGTGATTCGTCCTCGCCGTTGACGGAGTTTACAATTGGCTTTCCGTTGTAGACTCTCAGACCTGCCTCAAGAACCTCCGGTATCGTGGAATCAAGCTGCAAGGGCGTATCACATATGCCCTGAATAGCCTTGACAGCGGCAGTCATCATAGATTTTTCGTCAATTCCGGGGAGTCCCACGTTTACGTCCAGAATATCAGCTCCTGCGTGAATCTGTTCCACAGCCTGACCGAGAATGTAGTCTATATCACCTGCGAGGAGAGCCTCCTTGAAGCGTTTTTTGCCTGTAGGGTTAATACGCTCGCCGATTACACGGGGCTGTGAAATCTCCACAAAATTCACTGCCGAGCATACGCCTGCACGGGGAGCTGCGCTGCGATGTACGCGCTTTTTATTTTTCAGAGCCTCCGTCATTGCCCTTATGTGGTCGGGAGTTGTTCCGCAGCAGCCGCCGAAAATCCTTACGCCCAAGTCGGCAAGCTTAGCCGCGCTTTCGGCAAATTCCTCCGCACCCACGTTGAAAAGATTCGTCACAGGGTCGGGCAGACCTGCATTCGGTTTGGCAATTACAGGGAGCTTCGTCAGGGAGCAGATTTTCTCAACGACAGGCATAAGCTCCACAGGGCCGAGGGAGCAGTTTACGCCAAGGGCGTCCGCGCCGAGTCCCTCCGCAACGGCAATCATGCATTCGGGGGAAACGCCTGTAAAGGTTCGCTGATTTTCCTCAAATGTCATCGTCACAAGAACAGGCTTGCAGGAATTTTCCTTAGCCGCAAGGAGCGCAGCCTTGACCTCATACAGGTCGGTCATCGTTTCAAGGACGATAACGTCGGCAGCTTCGCCTGCGAGTACGATTTCCTTGTAGCAGTCGTAAGCCTCCTCGAATTTAAGCGTGCCCGACGGCTCAAGGAGCTGACCTATAGGACCGATGTCCAGAGCAACAAGAGCCTTTTCGCCGACAGCTCTGCGGGCGTTTACAACGGCAGCCGAAACAACATCGTCAACGGAATATCCCGTATCCGCCAGCTTATAGCGGTTTGCGCCAAAGGTGTTGGCGTATACTATATCCGCGCCGCTTTCCGCATAGGCACGGTGAATTTTCATTATGTCCTGTGGATTGGTGATGTTGAGCAGCTCAGGAACATGGTCGGTGTCAAGTCCCGCAGCCTGAATCATAGTGCCCATGGCACCGTCAAGGAAAACGAATTCCCGACTGCCGAGCAAATCAAAAAATTTATCTGACATAGTAAACCTCCTTTAAAGACATCCGACATCACGCTCGGGAAGTGCCTCTACGCTTCTCTGCTTGTGCCGAGGAATCTGAAATACTCCAGACTGCCGCTGAGATCCGTCAGCAGAGCCTTAACGCTTTTGTCGGTGACTCTTCCGCTGAAATCCAGATAGAACATGACCTCAAAGCTGCCGTCCCTGACAGGTCGGCTTTCAAGCTTTTGGAGGTTCATTCCGTTGACATAGAATTTAGTCAGCAGACGGTACAGACTTCCCTGCGTATGGGGAATTTTCAGCATAACGGAAATCGTATCCGCATCGGGCATAACCTGAAGGCTGCGTGAGATGCAGATGAACTTCGTGCGGTTGACGGGGCAGTCCGCAACCTTGTCCGAGATAATATGAAGTCCCAGTCTTTCAGCGCATTCCTTGGAGCATATTGCCGCGATTTTCTCCTGTGGGAAGCTGCTTTTCACAAGCTCGGCAGCTGTTGCCGTGTTGCTGTAGTCCTTTGTTTTCAGCCCGTGAGCCGTTATGAAATCAGCACACTGGGAAAGCGCCTGCGGATGCGAATAGACGCAGGATATTTCCTCGGGAGGAATATCGCTTGCTGCGGCAAGACAGTGATTTATCTCCACGCAGACCGTTTTGACGATGTACACGCTGTACTGCCCCATAAGGTCGTAGGTGCTTGTAACCGAGCCTGCCGTGGAATTATGTATGGGCAGAACGCCATATTCAATTTCGCCGCTTTCCACTGCCTTGAAAACGTCCTCGAAGGTGCGGTAGAATTTCAGCGGCTTTTCGCCGAAAATAAGCCTTGCGGCAGCTTCAGAGTTTGCGCCGGAGGTCCCCTGACAGCCGATAGAGGCTGCACCCTCGAAATCGGGAACGGTAAATTCGTAATCGGGAGCTTCTCTCAGAAGGCTTTGATTCTGGAGATGCTTGCTTATATCCATAATTGTCGTGAAAAGGGCGGCTGTACCGTCCTCAAGGGCAGGGTCGCCGGTCATAGCCTTTATGCGGCTGATAACCTCGTCCTCACGTCCGCCCTGAAATACGGGAAGATTATTTTCACGCTTATAATCCGCAACACTGCGGCAGACATCCATACGCTCAAGAAAAAGCGACAGAATCTGTCCGTCTATATCATCTATTTTGTCACGAAGCTGTTTTAAATCCATATTCTGATGTACCTCCTTGAAAGTGAGATTATATCACACCATATAATTATATCAGGTTTTTTTGTAAAAATCAATAAAAAAAAGATAAATATATTGCAAATGCGGCGTGACTTGTGCTATAATACAATAATGGAATAAAAATGTTCTGAAGGAGATAGGAATGAAAAGAATACTCGGAATAGATCCGGGATATGCAATCGTAGGCTTCGGCGTCCTTGATTATGACGGAGTGAGATTTACTCCCATCGAGTACGGCGCTGTTCTGACGGAGGCGGGAACGCCGTTCCCTGAACGTCTGCGGGCTATACATGAGGACATAGAATTCATTTTTAATAAATTCAAGCCGGATTCCATGGCGGTGGAACGGCTATACTTTACATCGAATCAGAAAACAGCTATAGATGTGGCGCAGGCAAGGGGAGTTACCGTTCTCTCCGCAGCAACGCGCGGAATACCTGTTTACGAGTACACGCCGCTTCAGGTGAAGCAGGCTGTTGTGGGATACGGGAGAGCCGAGAAGCATCAGGTTATGGAAATGACACGTCAGCTGCTGAATTTGTCGCAAATTCCAAAGCCGGACGATGCGGCGGATGCTCTGGCAATCGCCATTTGCCACGGTCACAGCACACGATTTGAATAAGGAGATACATATGATATACAGTTTAAAGGGCAGGCTCATAGTCAAGGAGATGAACTTTGCCGTTATAGAATGCGCAGGCGTCGGATACGGCTGCCGAACCTCCTATACAACAATTTCGCAGCTTGGTGAAATCGGCAGCGAGGCTATGCTTTATACCTACCTCTATGTCAGGGAGGATGCCGTTGAGCTTTTCGGATTTTCCACAGCACAGGAGCTGAGCTGCTTCAGGCTGCTTATTTCGGTATCGGGCGTAGGGCCGAAGGCGGCTACGTCCATTCTCTCGGACGTTACACCTGAAAAATTCGCTTTCCTTGTGGCTTCCGGCGACAGTAAGGCGTTTACGAGAACAAAGGGAGTCGGGGCAAAAACTGCTCAGAGAATAGTTCTGGAGCTGAAGGACAAAATATCATCGGAATCCCTCGGCAGCTCATTTTCCGGCGGAGGCGCTGCTGCCGTTCCTCATGGGGCAGGTGCTTCGGATTCGGTAACGGAGGCTCTTGAGGCTCTTATGGTTCTCGGCTACTCTCAGGGGGAGGCTGCGCCGATTCTCGGAAAGCTTGACCCGAATCTCACCACGCAGGAGCTGATAAAGGAAACGCTCAGGATTATTGCCGCAGGAAATATAAGGTAACAGAGTTGGAGATGATAAAGTGATACAAACAGAGGATCTGGAATTCTCGCCGAGAGTTATTTCTCCGGAGGATTCCGCGGAGGACAGGGAAATTGAGGGCAGCCTCAGACCCCAGACTCTCCACGAATATATCGGGCAGGATAAGGTAAAGGAAAATCTTGCTATTTATATAGAAGCGGCTAAACGGCGCGGAGAGCCTCTTGACCATGTTCTGCTTTATGGGCCGCCCGGACTTGGAAAAACAACGCTCTCCGCTATTATCGCACATGAAATGGGCGTGAATCTCCGCATCACAACAGGCCCTGCAATCGAAAAGCCCGGCGATCTCGTCTCTCTTCTGACAAGCCTTTCGGAAAACGATGTGCTTTTTATTGATGAGATACACCGTCTTTCACGTGCCGTTGAGGAGATACTTTATCCTGCCCTTGAGGACAGGGTTATTGATATTATCATAGGAAAAGGCCCGTCCGCGCGCTCCATACGCATGGATCTGAAGCCGTTTACCCTTATCGGGGCTACAACGAGGGCTGGTCAGCTTTCCTCGCCGCTTCGTGACCGCTTCGGAGTTATACAGCGTCTTGAGCTTTACTCAAAGGAGCAGCTTACGGATATTGTCCGCCGGAGCAGTATGATTCTCGGTATTCCATGTACTGCTGACGGAGCGTCTGAAATTGCGGGAAGAGCAAGAGGCACGCCCCGAATCGCAAACAGACTTCTTAAACGTGTGCGTGATTTTGCCGATGTCATGGGCAACGGCGAGATAACTCAGCAAATCGCTTCAATTGCCCTGAGCCGCCTTGAAATTGACGAGCTGGGGCTTGACAGCCTTGACAGACGAATGCTTGAAATGATTATAAATGGCTACGGCGGAGGCCCTGTGGGACTTGAAACTCTTGCGTCCGCTATCGGGGAGGAATCCGTAACCCTTGAGGATGTATGTGAGCCTTTCCTTATGCAGCTTGGATTCCTCGGCAGAACGCCGAGAGGACGCTGCGCAACTAAGCTTGCCTATGAGCATCTCGGCATAAAAAAGGACGACGACGCTCTTGCCGACGACGGGCAGCTTTCGCTGTAGGACCCGGCAGCGCATATCCGGCAGCAAGAAAATATTTCAATGGCAATGCCGCACAGCAGCTGCTGCACGGCGTTGCCCAATAACATCAAAGGAGAATTATTATAATGGGCAGATTATTCGGAACAGACGGTGCAAGAGGAGTAGCAATAACCGAGCTTACCTGTGAGCTTGCAATGCAGATAGGCAGAGCAGCTGCTCTGGTGCTGACAAAAAAGGTCAGCCACAAGCCGAAAATACTTATCGGCAAGGATACAAGAATTTCATCGGATATACTGGAGGCTGCGCTCTGTGCGGGAATATGCTCCGTCGGTGCGGATGCGGTAATACTCGGAGTTGTGCCGACTCCTGCCGTGGCTTTCCTTGTAACGGACAAAAATGCCGATGCAGGCGTTATGATTTCCGCCTCCCATAACAGCGTGGAGTTCAACGGAATCAAGCTTTTCGCCTCCACGGGATATAAGCTCAGCGATGAAATTGAGGAGGAAATAGAGAGACTTATTCTTGATGCTCCCGATGAAATAACGCTCTCGTCACATACCTCCGTGGGACGTATAACACACTGCGATACGGCAATACGCGATTACATAGATCATATAAAATCAACCGTTTCAACCGATCTCAGCGGAATGAAAATTGCTCTTGACTGCGCTAACGGCAGCTCATCCTCAACAGCCGAACAGCTTTTTTCCGAAATGGGAGCGGAGGTTCTTCTCTTAAGCTGTGAGCCTGACGGAACAAACATCAACAAGAACTGTGGCTCGACGCACATGGAAAATCTTATGGGATTTGTTGTTGAAAACAGCTGTGACTGCGGTCTTGCCTTTGACGGTGATGCTGACAGGTGTCTTGCGGTTGACGAAAACGGCGAGCTTATTGACGGCGATAAGCTTATAGCTATCTGCGCAAAGGCATACAAGGAGCAGGGCAGACTCAAAAATAATGCAGCCGTGGTTACAGTTATGACGAATCTCGGATTCAGATACTTTGCAAAGGATAACGGCATTGAAACTGTTACCGCAAATGTAGGCGACCGCTATGTTTTGGAGAAGATGCTTGACGGCGGATATAACATCGGCGGCGAGCAGAGCGGTCATATTATCTTCCTTGACGACGCTACGACAGGCGACGGTCAGCTTTCGGGAGCTAAGGTTCTGGAGATTCTCAAGCGTTCGGGCATGAAAATGAGTGAGCTTGCGGATATTATGCATAAATTTCCGCAGGTTATGATAAACGTCCGTATTACTCCCAGAGATAAAGAGGTATGGAAGAACGATGCCGCAATTACCGGAATTATCGAAAAATATGAAGCCGAGCTTGGCGAATCGGGAAGAATTCTCGTGCGTGAAAGCGGAACTGAGCCTCTTATCCGTGTTATGATAGAGGGCAGGGATTTCAGCGAAATAAACGCTATGGCAATTGAAATCGCGGACGTAATCAAGGCGCATTCGGGAAGAAGATAAGGCGGAAAATTCCGCTAAGGAGAATTGATTTGAGAACAGCACATAATTGGAAAGATTACATTATAATAGATACCTCGGAGGGAGAAAAGCTTGAAAGATGGGGCGAAATCAGCCTTGTACGCCCCGATCCGCAGATAATCTGGAAAACCGAGAAAAAATCGCCTCTCTGGGAAACAGCGGACGGTCATTATCATCGCTCTGCACAGGGCGGCGGTCAGTGGGAATTCCGCAGACGTATTCCTGAAGCATGGACTATCGGCTACCGCAGCTTAAAATTCAACATACGTCCCACAGGCTTCAAGCATACGGGGCTTTTCCCCGAACAGGCTGTAAACTGGGATTTCATGTCCGAAAAAATCAGAAGCGCGGGACGTGAAATAAACGTCCTTAACCTCTTTGCCTACACAGGCGGAGCAACTCTTGCCTGCGCCGAAGCAGGAGCATCGGTGTGCCATGTTGACGCCTCAAAGGGCATGGTGCAGTGGGCGAGGGATAACGCCGCCTTATCGGGACTTTCCGATAAGCCTGTACGCTGGATTGTGGACGACTGCGAGAAATTCATCGCACGTGAAATACGCCGCGGCAGAAGCTACGATGCGGTAATAATGGATCCGCCAAGCTACGGAAGAGGTCCGGGCGGCGAAATCTGGAAGCTGGAAAACAACGTATACGATCTCGTGAAGCTCTGCTCGGGCGTTCTCTCGGAAAAGCCCCTTTTCTTCCTGATAAACAGCTATACAACGGGGCTTTCACCGTCTGTTATGGGATATATTTTAGGCTCTGTGCTGACGGAAAAATTCGGCGGCAGCGTGAGCTTCGATGAAATCGGGCTGCCGGTAAAATCAACAGGAATGACGCTTCCCTGCGGCTCAACCGCAATTTGGGAGGGTACTCTTTAAGGAAATAACTATGGAAAATATCATTGAAACCGAATCCCTCCGCTTTTCCTACGGGAGCGAGGACGAAAAATCCGAGCCTGCGGAGGTTCTCAGGGGAATCAATCTGAAAATAAAGCCCGGCGAATTTGTTGCCGTTCTGGGACATAACGGTTCGGGAAAATCAACTCTTGCAAAGCACATGAACGGAATTCTCCTGCCCGTTTCCGGCAAGGTATGGGTGGACGGAATAGATACTGCCGACGAATCAAGACTGTTCGAGCTGAGGCAGCGCGCAGGCATGGTATTTCAGAATCCCGACAATCAGATAGTATCCTCCATTGTTGAGGAGGACGTTGCCTTTGCTCTGGAAAATCTGGGCGTACCGTATGAGGAAATGCGCAGACGTGTTGATGACGCGCTGAAGGCTGTGAATATGTATGATTACCGTTTTCATTCGCCGAGTCAGCTCTCAGGAGGTCAGAAGCAGCGTGTCGCAATTGCGGGAATTATCGCCATGCGTCCGAAATGTATTATTTTGGACGAGCCGACGGCAATGCTCGACCCACAGGGCAGAAAGGAAGTCATGGGGACTATCGGGCGTATGAACAGGGAATACGGAATCACAATCGTCCTCATAACCCACTATATGGATGAGGCTGCCCAATGCGGACGCGTCGTTGTCATGGATAAGGGAGAAATTATTCTGGACGACGTGCCGAAAAAGGTGTTTTCGCAGGTGGAGCTGCTGAAAGGAATCGGATTGGACGTTCCGCAAGTGACGGAGCTTGCATGGGAGTTGAGAAAGGCGGGATATGACATTTCGCCGGAAATAATCACCGAGGAGGAATGCACCGCCGCAATTCTGAATCTGTTCGATAAAAACTAATAAGGAGCGATAGCTTTGGCAATTCTCAAAACCGAAGAGCTGACATACGTCTACAGCGAGGGCACACCCTTTCAGAAAACGGCAGTAGATCATGTAAGCCTTGAAATTGAAGAGGGAGAAATGGTTGGGGTCATGGGTCATACAGGCTCGGGAAAATCAACTCTTATTCAGCATTTCAACGGTCTGCTCAGACCGACGTCGGGCAGGATTTTCCTTGACGGCAGGGATATATGGGAAAATAAGGACAAGATACGTGACGTCAGATTCAAGGTGGGGCTTGTTTTTCAGTATCCCGAATATCAGATTTTCGAGGAAACCGTTTTCAAGGATATTGCCTTCGGGCCGAAGAATATGGGCCTTGACGAGGGCGAAATCAAGCGCAGAGTTTATGAAACCGCCCACGACATCGGTATTGCCGAGGAGCTTCTGGAGCGTTCGCCCTTTGACCTTTCCGGCGGACAGAAGCGGCGTGTGGCAATTGCGGGAGTTATGGCAATGGAGCCGAGAGTTCTCATACTTGACGAGCCGACGGCAGGTCTTGATCCGGCAGGACGCGATAAGATTCTGGAGCTTATAAAAAATTATCATAAGCGAACGAAAAATACGATCCTCATAGTTTCCCACAGCATGGAGGATATTGCCAAATTTGCCGACAAGATTCTTGTTATGAACAAGGCGAAGCTGTTCTGCTATGACGAAACGGTCAGGGTGTTCAGCCGAGCCGATGAAATAGAAAAAATCGGTCTGGACGTTCCGCAGGTGACAAAGGTTTTCGGCAATCTCAAAAGAGCCGGACTTGACTTCGGGAGGGAGGTCTACACTGTGGACTACGCAAAGAAGCTTCTCATGGAGGAGCTTGCGAAAAGGAGGAACGATAATTGCTGAAGGATATAACTATCGGTCAGTTCTTTCCGGGGGAAAGCGTTATACACCGCCTCGATCCGAGATTTAAAATAATTTTTACACTGCTGTTCATAATCATGCTATTTACCGGGGATTCCGTCTGGTGTCTGGCACTGGGCGCAGTGTATACGGTTATGGCGATAGCTCTTTCACGGATTCCATTTAAAATGTTCGCGAAGAGCACTAAGCCACTCATGCCCTTTCTGGTTATTACAGCTTTGCTGAATCTGCTTTTCGTCAGGACAGGGGATACGCTTTTCCATTGGCACTTCATCAAAATAACAACTGAGGGACTCAACATAAGTGTGTTCATGATAATACGCATTGTGCTTCTCGTTGCGGGAAGCTCCCTCCTGACATATACAACGTCACCTATTACGCTTACTGACGCAATCGAGCGTCTTTTGTCGCCTCTTAAAAAGCTGAGATTTCCGGTTCATGAGCTTGCAATGATGATGTCTATTGCCCTGAGGTTCATACCGACTCTCATTGAGGAAACAGATAAGATAATGTCGGCGCAGAAGGCGCGCGGAGCTGAGCTTGACAGCGGAACTATCGTCGCGCGCGCGAAGAATCTTGTATCAATCATGATACCGCTTTTTATTTCGGCATTCAGACGTGCGGACGAGCTTGCAACAGCAATGGAATGCCGCTGCTATAACGGAGGCTCGGGCAGAACAAAGCTCAGGCAGATGAAATCCTCATCAATGGATTATATTGCCCTTGGAGTAACCGTCCTGTTTCTGGCAGCAGTAATTGCTCTTCCGCATATTATTTAAAAAATGCCGCGAGGGGGTCAGGCAGCGGCGGAACGGAGATAAAAAAATGGATACGCAAAACAGTACAGCAGAAAAAATAAACAAGCCAAAGGGAAAAACTCTCAGGAAAAGCCGCATCTATGAAATATTTATCGGCAAGGGAGTTCTCTGTTTCCTCATATCCTTTCTCATACCGGCAGTCATTATGACGCTTGCCTTCAGAAGTGAGGAGATACATCCCTTCGGCGATAATCAGATGCTTGTGGTTGACCTGTGGCATCAATATTATCCCTTTTTCAGAGTTGTCAGGGAAAAGCTTCTGACAGGCGGCTCCTTTCTGTATTCCTGGCAGAACGGCATGGGTACGAACTTCCTGTCGCTTATTTCCTACTATGCGGCAAGTCCTCTCAACTGGCTGTCCGTATTTTTCAGCGAGGAACACGTCCGTGACGCTCTGACCTTTATTCTCATAGCAAAAATCGGATTCAGCGGAGCTTTTTTCAGCTGCTTCCTCAGATATACATTCAGGCGAAAAGACTTTTCCATCTGCATTTTCTCAACGATGTTTGCCCTTTGCAGCTATATGCTCGGCTACTACTGGAACGTCATGTGGTTTGATACCATTGCGCTGTTCCCACTGGTAATGATGGGAGTTGTGGCAATTGCCCGTGAGAAGAAGTGGATGACGTTCACCTTTTCTCTTGCGCTTTCCCTTATAGCGAACTACTATATCGGCTATTTCACCTGCATATTCACAATCTTTATGTTTGCGGCTGCAATGCTCCTCTGCACGAAGGGAGTCAAGGACTTTTTCCATAAGCTGTGGATTATGATACGCTCCTCCGTGCTTGGAATCGCTCTCGGCGGATTTATACTGCTCCCCGCATATTACGGACTTCAGCTCACCCACAGTGCAAACAACGTCTTCCCCTCGGAAATGTCACTGTACGAAAGCTGGATTGATATTTTCTCGAATATGCTTTCCTACAGCGAGCCTGCAACGAAGGAGGGTCTGCCGAATTTCGCCTGCGGAATGCTTGCAATCGTGCTTTTCGGCGTGTTCCTTTTCTCGTCCGGAATCAAAATACGTGAAAAAATCTCCGCACTCGTCATGCTTGCGGTAATTGCCGTAAGCTGCAACATAAATATTCTCAACTACATATGGCACGGATTCCACTTCACCAACATGATACCCTACAGATTCGCCTTCATCTTCTCATTTGTTCTTGTGGCGGCGGCGTTCAGGGCATATGACGTCATTCTGACGAACGGGCTGAAGATATATCAGATAATACTCATGTTCGCCTTTCCGTGGGTGGTATTCTACCTTAAATATATGTCAGTCAGCGCTGACGAGGAGGCAACATTCTCGTTAAGTGACGAAACAATAAAAAATTCTCTGATTATTTCGGCTGTATTTATTTTCATTTTCCTGGCAATCAGGATATTCCCGTTTAATGATGTGAAAAAAAGAAACTCCGTCATGAGCGTCTGCATCGGAGCTGCCGTTGTCTGCGAATGCTACAGCAACGCTTTAATCGGCGTGCAGACGGTAGGTCATTCAAGCTACAGCAGCTACCCCACGAAATATGAGGACGTAAGCAATATGCTTGCCCTTGCCGAAGCAAATGAGGAATCAGCCTTCTATCGCACGGAAATGATGAAAACATGGACTCTCAATGACAGCGCGCTTTACGGCTACTACGGAATTTCTCAATTCTCGTCGGCAGCAAACGAATCCGTTACAAGATTCCTGAAAAAGCTGGGACTGTATGCCTCCGAAGCGGGAAACCGCTATTACTACAGACTTTCAACGCCTATTGTCAACTCAATGCTCGGACTGAAATATCTTATCTCCAGAGAGGGCGAATACAACGGCGAGGAAATGGCACTCAGCTATGTGGGAAATTCGGATCAGGTATACCTCTATGAAAACAACTATCCTCTTTCCCTTGGATATATGGTAGACAGCAAAGTTCTTGAGCTTGAAAATAAAGGGTATCTCAATCCGTTTGAGTTCCAGAACGAGCTTGTGGAATACTGCACGGGAATCGAAGAACCGTGCTTTACGGCGCAGCCTGTTGCTCTTGCCTCCTATAACGGCGTGACTATTACGAAAAACAGCTATGGTTCGTATTCGTTTACAAAGAATGAGGATTCAACCTCAGGCTGCACTGCAACCTACACATATGACGGCATTGACGGATACTACCTCTATGGCTATCTTACAAACGGCGGCTTGAATACCGCAAGCGTAAAGAGTATGAACCGCACCGTTGACAGCAGTGTTGATGTTTCTGACTATCCGATTGTTTTCCCAATGGGCAATGCGCAGTCGGGCAGCACCTCAGAGGTTGAGCTGAAATTCAGTGACGATTCACAGACAGGCTCGTTTAAGCTCATGGTCTACGCTCTCAGTCAGTCCGTATTTGAACAGGTTTACGAGGAGCTTGCAGATGAGCAGCTGAATATAACGAAGTTCTCGGATACGGAAATCGAGGGCACTATAACTGCGGAAAAGGATGGAGTTATGTTCCTTTCCATTCCCTATGAGGAGGGCTGGAGCGTATATGTTGACGGCGAAGAGGTTGATACGGTTGAGGTAATGTTCGCAATGCTGGGAGCTAATGTTTCCGCGGGAACTCACAGCATCAGAATTGTTTACGTTCCGGAGGGCTTCACGGAGGGTACTGCCGCAACGGCAGCCGCAGCGGTTATATGCGTTGTGATAATAGTATTTGACTGCAAACGCCGCAAAAAGAAAAAGGCACAGCTGCCGGAGGGTGCTGACGATACAGATGACGGCGAGCAGACAGACGATGAAAATACGGCGGAGGAATCTGCCGGGGTGTCGGCTGAGGAGGAACAAACGCCGCAGGAGGAGCTGAAGCTCCCTCCGCCCGAACCCGAAAGCAGTGAGGACGAAAATGAGGAATCTTAAAGTAATGATTGCCTATCGGGGCACGAAATATCATGGCTTTCAGCGGCAGAGCAACGCCGTTACCGTACAGGAAACGCTTGAAAAGCATTTGTCAAAGGTTCTGAACGAGCCGATTTCGATTACAGGCTGTTCAAGGACGGATACGGGCGTCCATGCAAATCAGTTCTGCTTCAACGTCAAAACAAACAGCGTTATACCGTGCAGAAATTTTGTCAGGGGCGTAAACGGCGAGCTGCCCGATGATATATCAATACTCAGCTGTGAGGAGGCTTCTCCGGAATTTCATGCACGCTTTGACTGCAAGGGGAAGGAGTACATATATAAAATCCATTGCAGCGAATCGAAAAATCCCTTTGCTTCGGATCTCATGCTTCATTATCGGCGTCCCTTTAATGAAGACGCAGTGAGAGAAGCAGCAAAGCATTTTGTGGGAACTCATGATTTTTCATCGTTTTGTGCTGATTGTACAAATGTTTCAACTACTGTAAGAACTATATATTCGTTTGATATAGAAAAATATGGAGATGCTGTGATAATGCTTGTAAAAGGTGACGGTTTTTTGTATAATATGATTAGGATAATGGTCGGTACACTTCTTGATGTAAACGAGAATAGATTTTCCGCAGATGATATTCCTGATATTATCCGCGCGCGTGACCGCCTGAAGGCGGGAAGAACCGCTATGGCTCACGGACTTTATCTTAACAGAGTCTTTTACAGGGAGGATGAGATAGGAGGAACAAAAATTGCCGATGTATGATGCCGACGATATTGTCGAGCTGAAAAATAGAAAAAAACGCCGCAAACGACGCAGAAAATTTCTGATCTTCCTGCTGATTGCCGCAGTTGTCGCCGGACTCTATTATTACAGGGATTCATGGCTGCCAAAGCTGCGTGGAATAGGCAAGCAGTATCAGATAATCAAAAATGACGGCGAGCTTGCGGAGGAAAATTTCCCCATTGAAATAAACGGCGGAGCAGAATATCAGCTGCGATACAGCGAGGATACTGTTTTCCTGCTGTGCGACGCCTATATCTACTACTACAACACCGACGGCGGCCTGCTGAAAAAACGGCAGCACGCCTACTCGAATCCTGTCCTTAACGTGTCAAACGGCCGTGCCCTCATTTACGAAAGCGGCGGAGATGAGCTTACTGTTGAGGACGAGGATGAAATCATCTACTCAAAAACCTACGACAACAACATCATGTTCGCGCGGCTAAGCTCGGAGGGATTTATGGCTGTAGTTACAAGTGCCGAGAATTACGCCTGCAGGCTCTGCGTGTATAACGATGACGGTGATATTATTTACGAGCGCAACTGCGTTGAGCGTATATGCGACCTGAGCTTCACCGATGAAAGCGAAGGCTGTGTACTGTGCTATATCGGAGCGAAAAACGGCTCAATAATTACAAATGTCCAGAAGGTCAGCTTCAACTCGAAGGATGAAAAATGGACATCACCTGATATTGAAGCCTTGGGACTTGACGTTTACGGCTGCGGTGACGGAGCTTTTCTCGTTGGCTATACGGCTTGCGCCTATCTCGATTCAAGCGGAGAAATCTGCACCTATTACGAGTATGACGGAGATTACGCGGGCAGCAGCAGTCAGGGCGGAAATGCCGCCATTATCATAAATGACGACGACAGGCGAAAATATACTCTTGCTCTTCTTCAGAGCGACGGTTCAATTGTAACTGTGGATTTTGACAGCGCTCTTGAATATGTGACAATCAAAGACGGCCTTGCATATGTTCTGTGCAAGGAGGAAATAAACGCATACGATTTCAGCGGCTCACTTCGTTCTACCGCGGAAATCGCCGATTCCTACTACGAGTTCAGACGAAGTGAGGATTACATATTCCTTATGGGATATGACAGAGTAGACAGAATCGATTACAGCAGCTAAGGCAGGCTGCGCTACATGAAAGGAGAAAAATGGAATCTCAGTTCTGGTGGTTTTTTGATGCAGCTGCAATATCCGTTCTGCTGATTTCAATATATTTATCCGGAAAAAGAGGCTTTTCCAAAACGATTTTTGTTATAATCGGTTATATTCTCAGCATAACGGCTGCTTCCGCGTTCAGCGGAGGAGCTGCGGATATTATTTACGATAAATTTGCCAAACAGCGATGTCAGACGCAGATTGAAGCTGCGCTGGCGGACGTAAGCATGACGCAGAAAACCAAATCCTTCATTGAGAATCTCGGCTACGGCGTAACCCTTGACGAGGAGCAGATAGGAGAAATTTTCAGCAGCGGCGGCAGCGTAAGCGAAAAGCTTTACGAGTACGTCAATTCAATTGAGGACAGAACAGTTGATACTGCCGAGGGCTTCAATGAAAATATTTCCGAAGGATTCGCGGATATTGCGGAAAGCGTCCTTTCCGAAAATATGCACAGCTACGTTTCCAATTGCGCCGCAAAGCTCATTGAAGATGATGCGGATGGATTCGGTGAGGCGCTGAGGCTTCTGCAAACGGGAGCTGATGATGAAGCTGCGGCTTACATTGAGGAAAATTACACCGCCGATGCAGTTCGGGACATAATAAAGGTTATTTGTTTTATAATAATATTATTTGTCCTAACCTCCGCTGTCAGATTCATTTCCGTGAGAATCGGCAGGTCGGGGAAAATACATCCGTTGGGATATATTTCCGAACACGCTCTTGGCGGAGTCCTCGGAATAGCCGAGGGAATCATGATAATCTTCCTTGCCGCTGTGGCGGTGAGAATTATCGTTGTACTTGGGAATGACGAAATGATGCTCTTCAACAGCAAAGCGATTGATGAAACATTCCTTTTTAAGCATATATATAAATTGACAATGAAGCTCTGACGAGCCGGACGCTTATGACGTCCTAAATAAGGAGGTAATCGAACAAATGATAATGTGCAGCAAATGCAAGAAAAGACCGGCAGTTGTATTTATAACGTCGGTTCACGGTAACGAGAAAAAGAACGAGGGACTTTGCCTTTCATGCGCAAGGGAGATGAACATTCCGCAGGTTGCCGAATATATGGATCGCCTCGGAATCTCCAGCGATGAGGTAGATCAGATTTCCGATCAGATGATGAATATGCTTGACGGGGACAGCTTTGAAATGGGCGGCTCGGATTTCATGCCGGAGATATTTAACAATATTTTCCAGAAAAATGACTTAACAGGCAGCGGAGAGGACGATATTCCCTCCGAAACGCCTGATACGGATACCGATAAAAAGGATAAAAGAAAAAAATCCGAAGCTGAAAAGTCATCGGGCAGAAAAAAGGACAGACCGTTTATGTCGGGCGGCAAGGATAAACGTTCTGAGCCAAAGTTCCTGCGCACCTACTGCACCAATCTCTCACAGATGGCTGCGGATGGCGAAATTGATGAGATTATCGGCAGAGATAAGGAAATTTCACGAGCTATTCAGATTCTTTCCCGACGCACAAAGAATAACCCCTGCCTTATCGGCGAGCCGGGAGTCGGAAAGACGGCAATTGCCGAGGGTATCGCACTGCGTATATCCAGAGGCAAGGTGCCCTTCACCCTTGCGAATAAGAGGGTATTCCTCCTTGACCTTACAGCTCTTGTTGCGGGAACTCAGTTCCGCGGACAGTTTGAAAGCCGTGTCAAGGGGCTTATTGACGAGGTAAAGCGTGAGGGCAATATAATCCTGTTCATTGACGAGGTTCACAATCTTGTGGGAGCGGGAGATTCCGAAGGCTCTATGAATGCCGCAAATATCCTCAAGCCTGCCCTTTCAAGAGGTGAGATTCAGGTTATCGGAGCTACAACCTTCGGCGAATACCGCAAATACATCGAAAAGGATGCCGCGCTTGAACGCCGCTTCCAGCCGATTACCGTAGCCGAGCCGACTATAGAGGAAACGGTGAATATTCTCCTTGGCATAAAGGAATATTACGAGAATTACCATAAGGTTAAGATTTCAGACTATCTTGTGAGAGTCTGTGCCGTTCTCTCCGAACGCTATATAACCGACAGATTCCTTCCCGACAAGGCAATCGACCTCATGGACGAGGCGTGCGCGCGCACCTGCATACGTACTCCCGAAATCGGCGAATACGTCAAAAAGCAGGAGCGAATCAAGGTTCTTGAGGAAATGGAGCAGAATATGACCCAGCAGACTGAACCCGATTATGAGGCTCTTGCCGAGGTAAAGGGAAACCTCATTCACGAAAGGGAAACTGAGGAGGAGCTGCGCAAAAAGGCTGAAAACGTTCAGGTTACAGAGAAGGATATTGCCGAGGTTGTGGAGCTTTGGACGGGTATCCCCGCAAGCAAAATTGCCGAAACGGAATTTCTCAAAATCGCAAAGCTTGAGGGCAATCTGAAAAAGCGTGTTATCGGTCAGGACGAGGCTGTGGAGCTTCTCGCAAAATCAATCAAGCGCACGAGAGTAAACCTCAACAAGCGCCGCAGACCGGCTTCATTCATATTTGTAGGGCCTACAGGCGTGGGCAAGACCGAGCTTGTAAAGGCGCTTGCCGATGAGATGTTCGATTCAGAAGATCCCCTCATAAGACTTGATATGACCGAATACATGGAAAAGCACTCCGTTGCAAGAATGATAGGCTCGCCTCCCGGATATGTGGGATATGACGAGGCAGGTCAGCTTACGGAAAAGGTTCGCCGCAGACCATATTCTGTTATTCTTTTTGATGAGATTGAAAAGGCGCACCCTGATGTTATGAATATTCTTATGCAGATTCTTGACGAGGGCAAAATAAACGACGCTCACGGCAGAACAGTCAACTTCGAGAACACAATTATCTGCATGACGTCAAATGCAGGTTCAACTGATAAAACAACAGGTGTCGGCTTCAACCGCACCGAAACTGAAATTACGCGTGATAAGGCAATTAAGGGTCTGAGGGAATTTCTCCGCCCCGAATTTATCAGCCGAATTGATGAAATTGTGGTGTTCAGGCAGCTCACGAAGGAGGATTTCGCAAAAATCTCAGCTCTCATGCTTGATGAGATGAAGGAGCCTCTTGAGGAAAAGCATATAAAGCTCAGCTATGACGATAAGGCACTTAAAGAAATTGCCGAGCTTTCCTACGGCAAGCCCTACGGCGCACGTGATATAAGACGTGTTATACGTCAGGAGGTTGAGGATAAGGTTGCCGAAATTATAATAAACAGCGCATCGGAGGTTGATGTTATTTCCATTTCCGCCGATGAATCGGGAAAAATTATCGTTGATGGAAAAAAGGAGAATTCTGAAAATGAAGATTAAAATATTCAGTGTAATATCCGCGCTTCTTGCCGCTTCAATTATGCTTACGGCGTGCGGCGGGAGCAAGTCGGACTCGGAAAGCTCTTCTGAATCGGAGTCCAAAGTCGAAGTAACCGACGAATCAGAGTCCGAAGCCGAAGCAACCGATGAATCAGAGTCCGAAGCCGAAGCAATCGATGAATCTGAGTCCGAAGCCGAAGCAACCGAATATGTAGAAGAATCTATGGAGGCTGACCCTGATGCCGTACCCGCATCGGGTGCAGCGCCTGTTCTTTCCGCAAGCGACGCGCAGGGCAGTGCAGGAGAAACTGTTGAAGTCACGATCTCCGTTTCGGGAGCGGATAATCTCTGGGCAATGTGCGGAGTTCACGTAACGTATGACGATGCGCTTACCTGTGTCGCAAGCGAAAGCGACCCTGATACTCCCGAATACACCAAGGGTGACGCACTCAATAAAATTGACGCGTTTGTAACTCTTCTCCAGACCGGCGACAACAGAAACGAATATCTTCTCAGCAACAATCTGAGCGCAGTTTTCTTTGCCACCTCCGATTCCGCAAATGACGGCACGGATGGAGATATTGTCACCTATCAGTTTACTATTCCGGAGGACGCACAGTCGGGAACTGAATATGAAGTCGGATTCTATTACCGCAGCGGCGATATGTTCACCGACATTGACGTGGACGAGGCTATGACGGATTACGCCTTCAGCCATTATGAAACGGGCACAATTACAGTGTTATAAAGGCAGCTCCGCATGGAAATGTCTGTCCGACATAGGCGGCGGACAATCTGCACGGCACTTCTTATGCGGTATTGTCTTAAATTTTACAGGAGGTAAATCAAAATGAAACGCAAACTTATTGCAGCTCTGACATCTTTCGCAATGCTGGTAACAGCAGCTGTGTCAGTTCCCTCAGTTTCAGCTGAAACGGGCAGTGAGGAATCTGCCGACGAAATTAAAATCCTGCCCTTGGGAGATTCCATAACCGATGGATACCAATCACAGGACGGCTACAGAAAATATCTCAGCCGCGACCTTACTGAAATGGGCTACACCAATATTGATTTTGTCGGACCAAAGGGAAGCGACAGCTCAACCTATGATGACTTTACCTATGACGGAAACCATGCCGGCTACAGCGGCTACGCTATCCAGCACATAACAGGTACAGAAGAACGTCAGGGTATTCTCGAAACAATTCAGGACAGCGACATGATTAACACCTACGACCCCGATATCGTTCTTCTGCAAATCGGCACAAACGATATTCTCAGTGCCTACAACGATGGAATTACTGACCGTCTTGAGAATCTCGTAAACGTAATTCTTGATGATCTCAGCTCGGACGGCGTTATCTTCTTAGCGTCTATTCCCGACATGGATCTTGAGGAAATCGACGGCTGGCTTTGGGCATATGGCGAGCTTTATTGGAGTAGTGATCATACAGAGCTTTATGAAACTGTTCAGGGCTACATAGACAGCTATAATGCGTCAATTGAAACGCTTGTTACGAAGCTTCAGGGCGAGGGCAAGAATGTAATATTTGCCGATATTCACAGCGTTATTGACTATGAAACCGATCTTGAGGACGGAATTCACCCCAACGAAACAGGCTATGAGCAAATGGGAGCATACTGGGCAAATATTCTTTCGAACTACATTGACGGAAATGATGTAACAACAAGCACTACCACAACAACCACAACGACCACGACAACTACAACCACCACAACGACTACAACCACAACCACCACACAGCCGACTACAACAACAACCACAACTACAAGCACCACACAGCCGACCACAACAACGACTACAACTACAACTACAACAACAACTACAACAAAACCGACGACACCTACGCCAACGCAACAGCAGACTACACCACCGACTACAACAACAACTACTGTCGCGTGTACGCGGCGCCG
>JAJQGO010000017.1 GCA_021200415.1 Ruminococcus sp.
GTTTCGTTTTGTTGTGGAGGTGTTAATTGCATCGTTTCGCGAAAGCAAATACACGCAATATTGATTCATTGAAATTCCTTCTTGTTTGGAATGTTCCGATAACGCTTTGTGCAGACTGCGCGGCATACGCAATTTGAATTGTCCCGAATATTCCTCTTGACCCTGAGGTTCTTTTATCGCATATCCTTCTTCCAGCGCAGCCTCAAGCCACGTCCTTTTCGCGTCCTCCGCGTTTGACAGCGCTTGCTCTATTGTATCGCCGCAAGTAAGGCATCCGAGAAGGTCAGGGAACGAAACAACGAATCCGCCGTCTTCTTTGTCTTCTACGATTTCCATCTTGTACGGTAAAGCCATGTATTCATCTAATGTCCGCATCGTTTTGTTCCTCGCATTCTACGACTTGTTTTACCATTGCAATATAGACCTTCTTGAAAAAATTGTGTCAACGCGCTTCTCCGTCTCGATTCTTGCGACGATTACGCTCTGTGCGTCTCTGTGACGCTCTATTTTGCGTTTCCTGAGCATTTCTTTGATTTGATGTGTAAATGTGTTCCCGACCCGTTTCGTGCGCTCCAGAGGCTTTATTTTGCGTTTCTGAGGCTGTCACGTGCTCTGTGCCGCGATAGCTTTCGCCTAATACCTCTCTGGTTACTCGTTCTGCATCACCCTCGACAGTGGGCTGTTTGACGGGTATAAGCGCCAGCGATTGAATGATAGCCTCTACATTAGACGCTCTCAATCGCAGTACGTCGTCAATACCTTGTATTGTGGACTGACTTTTTTCGTGGTTGAATGCAGATTCAAGTGCATCGAAGCTTTCAAATCCAAGCTCGTTGAATGCCGTCTCTCTGCGCGATTTCATTTCCGCATCGGCTGCATTCCACTTTGACACGTTGTCGTCAATTTCACGCTCAATTTCGCGTATTCTTGATTCGAGTTGAGATCTCTTGATGAAGTTGAGGGCAGACAGTGCTTGAACCTCGTTCTGCAATTTAGCCTTGCTTTGTGTGAGCTCATTATTCTCAGATTTTAATCGTTCCATGTATTCGTGATAATGTTCGTAAAGTATACGTCTCTCGCCTCTCTGTTCGACGTGCTGAGGTCTGCCGTAACCTTTACCGTACCAGTAGTTTTTCTTCAGTGTGTCTAAGTACTGATTCGTTGTGAATCTAAGTGCATCGGTCATTCTCTCGACGATTCGTCTGAATCCGCCCACATCACGGTATTGATTCTCTTTTAGCTTTGCAAGATTAATGCGATATTCGTCGTATGAGATCTTTATTTTTTCGTTAGGTACGCCGGCTTTCTGAGCGAGCTGCAATGTCTTATTCCATGCTCGCTTGTACTCATTATCACGCTGCACATTGCCGCGCATAACGGTAAGGCTCGTGCTCTGATCGTGTCCGTACTTTCTGATTTTTCCCTCGTGCTGCTCCGGCATGAAGTGAGGCTCTAGAGAACGATTATACACCTGAAATTTTGTTTCGGGAGAGCTTACGTAAGTGTTCGCCCAGTCCGTATACCATTGCTTTGTGTCAGCTAACCATTTTCGCGTTTTGTCTTTTGAACTGAACTGCTCCAGCTTTGTTGAGAACTTGCGCTCAGATAGTTTCTCGCCTTTCTTGACGATTCTGCACCCAGGCTTTAGCTGTTTATTTTCATCGAGAATCAGTTTTTTCTTGTATACGCGCTTTCCATTTTCGTCGTAAAACAGATCACGTGTGGCACGTTTTATTTCTGCATCATCTAGCTGTATTCGGTCTGCAAAAATCAAATGAGCGTGTAAGTTTGTTCGTTCGTGGTTGAGGTGTATTGCCGCAGAACATTCTACGCCTTCGCGCTCGTGAAATTCATTTACGAGCGATTCTAAGTACGGTTGCAGCCTTTGCTTTAAAGACTTCAGCTCGGCATCTGACAACTTATCGATTCGTTTCAGATCAACATTAGCGATCTCATTTGGTAGCGCGAAAACTATTTCACGAGCCTCTATTGCGTCGCCGTGATCTCCCAATTCTTTTTGTCTGCGCCTGCATTCAGAAGCGAGGTTAGCCCAAAACGTATTCGATTCATTTTGATTTGATATGGTGCTGTACGTGGCGAATTTATATTCCTGCCGTTCTGAGGAACCTATGTAATCGATACGTCCTGCTACGTTATTGAGGCTTGTTATTCGCGCAAAAGTGTGTCTCATTGCAATTCCTCCTTTCTCTATTTTCTGCTGCCCTTATTATATTACAAACGCTTTCCCATGTCAACCCTTTTGAGCCCTCGGCGATTGAGAGCGCAATTTGTAGCTTTACAAATCTGACGATTTATAAAACTACATTGCGCCCCTACGTGGGGAACGTCGGACGACATCAAAACCGCCACTAACGTCCGGTTTGATGTGTACTCACGTCATTCGTCGCTGCCACTCATGTCCAGCTCCGATGACGCACTCGCCTCAACGCAAAAGAGAGCCTTGTGGGCTCTCTTTTGCGTTGAGGCAAACGATACCGATCAGTATTCCTTACTCAAAAGAAAGTCAGCGATGTGCATGGTCTTAATTCCATCGACATTACCGCTTGCAAATTGGTCAGTTCTAAGAACGTATTTCGGGTAATTATCCTTGATACTGAGAAGCCGCCCATACTCCCGTTGCTCGGTTTTGTCAGAGCGAATCTCCTGAGTTACTTGAATATATAGCCTTCCTCCATGCTTTTCTGCAATAAAATCAATTTCGCTGTCCGCGAGCTTTCCGACATAGACAGAATAACCTCTGCGACAAAGCTCAAGATAGACGATATTTTCAAAGCTTGACGCTATGCTGCCTTCTGAGTAGCCGAGGATGCTGTATTTAAGCGAAACATCCCCAAGATAGAATTTCTCCTGAGTTTTCAGAATTTCTTTTCCTTGCAAATCGTAGCGTGAGCAACGGTGAATCAGATACGCTTTTTCAAGTTTTTCAAGATAGTCGTATACAGTCTCATTGTCAATCTTTCTGTTCTCCGCCTTCAGATAATCGGAAATTGACTTTGCAGAAAAAGTGTTTCCGAGGTTGTTGAGGGCATACTTCACAACGCGCTCAAGCTGGTCTACCTTACGAATCTGATTTCGCTTGACTATATCCGAGAATACAGTTGAATTGTATATATCACGGACAATGGTATACACCTCGTCCTGAGAATGTTCCTGCAAATGCGTGGCAGGGAAACCGCCGAGTTTGACGTAATTCACAAGCTCCGTTTTTGTATCTTCAATAGCTCCGTATTGCGATTTGAATGAAAGATACTCCTCAAAAGACAGCGTATAAATCCTGAACGACACATACCGTCCTGTGAGATAAGTCGAAATTTCCGATGACATCATCCGTGAATTGGAGCCAGTCACATAGATGTCAACATTGTAATCTGAAAAAAGCGAGTTTACAACCTTCTCCCATTCCGGTATTTCCTGAACTTCATCGAGAAATAGGTAGCTCTTATTTTCCAGAGTAATTCTTGATTTCAGCATTTCAAACATCTGTTTTGCTGTCATGTCCTCATATTCCATAGAATCAAAACGATAGCTTATAATGCGTTCTGCAGAAACACCTCTTTCTTCTTGCAGTTTTTTCATAATCATTTTGAGTATTGTAGACTTGCCTGAACGACGAATGCCGGTAAGAATCTTGACAAACGGTGTATCTACATACTTCATAATACGTTCCACATATAAAGGTCTGTAAATCATTCTATTATCACCTCACTTTGATGCTCCCATACGGGACGCTGCTTTTTTAATAAAGTATACCGCAATTTTTCGGAAGAATCAATAGTTTTGCGATTGTGACCTGCAAAACTATTGATTCATAAAAGTTTTTTCGAAGTATAATCGCAAAACTTCTCGGTTTGAATTGCTTGGTTCATACAGATCCGCTAATGAGATATAAGAAGTCTGATTGTTGATTCAGGAGAAGTCTCGAATTTTTATGTTAGAGAGCTTCTGGCGGTCACATCGGTACCGTGACGTTTGTCTAGGTCTTCGCAAAGAATATTTTTGTTGAGCATCCTAAGAGGTTGACACCAAACCCTATGTTGTGGTACAATCTAAATGATCGATTGATGGCTGACGATTTGTAATTGCGTGATTTCGAGGTATAACGCCTCGATTTAAAAAGGGCAAAAAGGTAAAAAAACTTCATTGATAATCTAAGCCCCTGTGTGTGTGCACCGGCAGTGCACTATAGTTTAGGGTGATCTATTGATTGCTTGTGATTTGCACTTGCTATATTTCCGTCGCCTTCTCGGTTTAATTTTGAGATATGAGGCTGGGGGAAAGTCGGAGGGATGAGAGTGGGTGAATGTGCCTGTGGTAAACCCCAACGGGGTTTTCCATAGGTGCAGAGGGAGAGAGAAGGGAGGTGACTTTCCCGCTTGTCCTTTGGCTCCCTTCTCTCTCCCTTGAGATTAATCAATACGAGTTTTATTGACGGCTGTTCGATTGATTGATGCTTACGATTTGTACTAACTTCACGGTTGTGTGCTGTTGAACGGTATGCGCCGCGAGGGGAGGCGTAGCCGACACTCGCTTTTCTCTCTTTTACGCGGGTATACGCACGTACTCCGATGCTGAGACGCTCTCAGATGCGCCACAATCGCTTAGGAGCGCGTTTCTGCGTGAAGGGTAAGAGCATACCTATAGTGCTTTAGTTGAAGCGCCGCGTCTTCCACTGGGATATCTACACTAAAATCAACGCTTCTACATGGAGGTATGATACATGGATAACGAAACACTTAAAGACTATTACGACTGCTACTCTTGCTTGGATGCAAAATTCAAGGAAGTCGGAGGATATGAGTTCTATCAAGACATCTTTCCTGACAACGAGAATGCTGGCGAAGAATATACCGATTATTCTCATCCGAATGCAGTGTATCTGTTTCGCGACGAGAACAGAGCGCCTTCAAAGCGCAGGCTGACACGAAGGATCATGCTTAATGACACGTGGGAGCAGGACTACATGAACAATGTCGAGTGTAACCCTATGACGTTGTGCAGCGGTCTGACTTACCGCAAATGGAGCAACACGCTTGAAAACGCCCAGAGAATGAATGCGCTTATATTCGACCTTGACGGCGTGGGCTATAACGAGCTTATGTCGCTGTTTCTGCGCTTTGGCGGTGAGCCACAGGAGTTGCGCCGCCTACCTATGCCGACGTACCTTGTGCTTTCTGGTATGGGGCTTCATGTGTATTACGTCTTTGACAGACCGATTGATTTGTTCCCGAATATCAAGACACAACTGAAAAGTCTCAAGTACGACCTTACCTTCCGTATGTGGGATTACGGCGGCACATCAAAAGTAAAGGCGATACAGTATCAGTCAATCAATCAGGGCTTTCGCATGGTCGGGAGCATAAACAACAAGCACGGAAACCAGATTCGCGCTTTCAGGACGGGTGATCGCGTATCGCTTGACTACGTTAACGCATACGCTCATCCCGAAAATCGCGTTGACGTAAACAAGCCGCTGCGCCCGTCCAGAATGACGAGGGAAGAAGCACGGGAAGCATATCCAGAATGGTACGAGCGTGTTATCGTGAACGGCGATAAGAAAAAGAAAAAGACCTGGGACATTGCGGGCAAGGTTCACGGAGATGATCCGTATGCTCTTTACCACTGGTGGATGAATCAGGTTGACAAGATACAAGGTGGTCACAGATACTTTTTCATGATGTGCATGGCGATATACGCTTACAAGTGCGACGTTCCGAAGTCGGTATTGAAGAAAGACCTTGATTGGGCTTTTGACAAGCTTCAGAATGTCAAGCACGACAATACCCTCAGCAAGAGCGATGTCAGAAGCGCTCTTGAAGCATATGACCGAGGATATTTCAATTACACGATTGAAGATATAGAGCTGCTGACAGATGTGAGAATCAACCGCAATAAGCGCAACATGAGGGGACGAGAACGACATATGCGAGTGGTTTCAGCCGTCCGAGACGCTCTTTATCCCGATGGCGAGTGGCGCAACAAATCTGGCAGACCGATTGAGAGAGGTACGGTGATGGATTGGCGGCGTTCACACCCAGATGGACGTAAGATTGACTGTCAACGAGATACAGGATTGAGCAAGCCCACTGTGCTGAAGTGGTGGGATTGCCCCGATTGCGAAGAAATTACGCTGCAAGTAATCAAGCAGCCTTCCGAAGAGTGAACTAATCGGGGAGCCTGCTTGATCGTAAACATTCTGTGAATTTTGCGCCTTCACTATTGATTGCCTAAAGAAATTGTTGTATAATTTCTTTAGCAAAAGGAGGTGCTATCTATGCCAAGTATAAAATCAAGCACAGATCTGCGTAACAACTACAATGACATTTCAACTTTCTGCCACAAATACAACGAGCCTGTTTTTATCACAAAGAACGGTCAGGGCGATTTGGCAGTCATGAGCATTGAGACTTACGAGCAGCTTGCGGGTCGTTTAGAACTTTATGGTCTACTCCAGGAAGGGCTGGACGACGTTGTAGCCGGCAGAACGCAGCCCATTGACGAAGCTTTCGATGAAATCCGTGCAAAGATAAAACGATGAACTATAGCATTCATGTCACGGCAGCAGCAAAACAAGATTTACTCGAAGCTGCTGAGTATATCATGTATACGCTGTTAAATCCCGATGCAGCGGAAAAGTTGGTCGATAAAGCAGAGGGAGCATATCGTTCTCTGGGACAGTTCCCGCAGCGAAATGCTCTTGTTGATGATGCGATCCTCGCTTCGCGTGGTATTCGCTTCATTGTGGTCAACAATTATCTTGCGTTTTACGTCATATCAGAAGACGATACCATGGTGCATATCATTCGTTTTCTTTACGGCAAGCGCAACTGGGCGCACATCCTCAAGCAGAGCTATTCGCTTGACTAAAAATCTGCCGGAACATTCGGCAGATTTTTTGCGTTTTGAGCCTGACGGCGCACGTTTTTGACTGGTGCAAGAAAATCGACTGCAAAAGAGACACTGGATTGAGTCGTCACACCGTGCTGAAGTGGTGGGACAAACCTTGTGGCAAATATGAGGAGTAAACGATGACTGATAAGATCATCGGTAAATTGATTGATGATGATTGATTTTATAATTCATTGTACCTCTTTTCAATGTGTCGTAAAAAGTGGTATAATAGATTTACCGACAGATGAAAGGGGTATTTTCTGAGATGGCGGAAAAACTTAAAGAAATTGCGATGGAATGCGGTGTCTCAGAACAGGCTATACGTGGTTGGTGCAGGCGAAACCATGTTGCGAAAGATGCGAAAGGAAGTTTCGCAATCAGCGAAAGCGTCAAAACGCAAATATATCGGCATTATGGGCACGAAGAGCGAAACTATGTTGCGAAAGATGCGAAAGCAAATAGCGAAACTTGCGAAAGCAACGAAACGGCGCTGATAGCTATGTTGCAGCGTGAATTAGAGGTTAAAAATCAGCAACTTACGATCAAGGATAAACAGATTGAAGAACTCAATGCAAGACTCGCTGAGATTAGCAACGCGTTGGTTCTTTCCCAGCAGACTGCACAGGCAGAGCAACTACTTCATGCTGGAACGATGCAGAAACTTAGTAGTGTTGAGACTGAACAAAATCAACAACAGACTGACACTGATGTAGAGAGTCAGACCGAGATGTCAAGCAAACATAAAAGTCTATGGAAGCGTCTGTTTGGAAGAGACTAAAGAAAAAATGGGGTCTGGAAGGACTCCATTTTGATTGAGAAAAATAGTTAAAGTGATGCACTTGAATCATTTTGTTATACAAGATTTTATATACAAATAGAGGCTTCCATCCTCAATTTCTTTGATTGAAAAGACGTTGAGATCTGGCTCAGAACACTTCATTTCAGATATTTTTTTTGCGATTTCTTGATCTGATTCGAAGAAAGTATAGTAGTCATCTTTTATTTTGAGTGAGTATTTTTCATAAGTCATGTTAGAAACGACTATAGCGAAATGGGAGCATCCATAAGATCGTATTCGATTAATTTCACTTATTATTGACGATGTTGAGGTCGCTGTGTTTATACATATGATTGTGAGATCTACAGGAACAGCGCTTAGATAAGCTTTGTATAGGAATCCAAAGTCATTTGTATTAATGCGATTGATTGGTAAGATACCGCCTCCGATATCTATTACAGCGCAGTCGTAATCTTGAGTGCCTTCTTCAAGCCTTTTGATATGAGAATTTAATGAGTACACTGTATCAGGGAAAGATACTTCATTGTCATAATTTATAACTTCGGCGTCGTACATGATGCCCGCCGGGTTATATGTAATGGCTTTGTAATTGAAATTATCATGTTTTAGCCCATTTATAACTGATAATAGAGCCGGAAATTTTGATGAATTCGGTCCGACTCCAACCACAAAAATTATTGGAGTATATATCTCATACATTATGTTATCTCCCACCAACGCTTCACCGCAATAGGAGTTTGTATTACTGCTGAACAGACCAACAAATTCAAAACTGATATTTGGATTATATTTTTTTATTGCATCTAGTGGTAAATTGGCTGGATCTAATGGGTATTCTAGCGGATTTATTATATATAAACATTCAGCTTTTTGATGTGATCGGTTGTTGTCAAGGTATTCAATTGAATTGTCAAAAATATTATATATCCCAATTATATCATCATTCAGACTACGATAATAAGAGTTGCTTTTAAACCATGAGGGATCAAGAACAGATACTAAGCTAGGGCGTGTTATCTTCCCGTTAATAACGGAATAAGAGCTCGATATGCTGTGTGCATTGTTATCTAATGACAATTCACTGATTCTATTGTGAAAGTCTAAATGCGACCAAAAAGGTCTTGATTCAGAATACAGACAAATACGAGCAACAGAAGTCGCCAGATCTGAAATTGAGGATGAGCATGAAATAAAAATATCTTCTTAGGGATCAGAGCAATCAGAGCTGTCATTCAAAAGATTTTTCGAATATCCGAAAAATAAAAAATGCTCAATGGCGACTATCGTTGATATATCTTTTGTATGTTTATGAATGTATGCTAAATCGGAGACGATAATCAGCACGCCAAAATATGATTCATCACAGATTTTCGTTAAATCCGAAAAGCTGGTGCAATAGCTAACATTGGTGTCTGGGGATATGTGCTTCAAATTTGCATTGAACGATTCGAAATCGTCTCTTTGCAATCCAACGCAAAACACTCTGGAGCCCTTACCACTATAGAATTTTCTCAAATTTTCCAAGCTAAACATTGTAAGCTGTTATCCTTTCAGTCTAAAACCCTGTTTAAAATTGCGCAAACGTCATTGTTATCTGAATACATATCAATGAATTCACTTATAAGCTGCTTTGTATCTTCGATTTTTTCTGGACACGATATATTTGAAATATCCTTATAGCATGATTTACACAAATGTCGAATTATACATTTTGTGCATTTTGATTGTTTGATTTTTAAGAAATCAGAATACATATCGCAGATTGCATCATACCATAATCCATCATGTACATTGCCGATGCACAAATTATCGCTTTCAGGCACTTTTTCGCACGGAAATATTCTTCCCTCTGCGGTTACATGGATTTTGACCATTCCGGGAATGCAAGTGGACACAGGAAGCTCTGGTTCATCATTTTCTAATCTTCTTTTGCCTCTTTGATATGCAACGTATATATCTTTGAATTCCTCAATTCTTCTGGCTTTATAATTGCTGCTGAATTCGTGTTCTTCGTTCGATATATCCCTCATGTGACAGATTGATTCACGATGAAAATTATCGACAAAATAATTTGTCGACTCCAAATTTGATAAGCTTACATCAAAAGGGAATTCCGAAAAATAATCGTCCAACAACCGCATCGAATTTGGTGGTGCCAGTACTGCGTTGATTCCGACGGATTGTTTTACATATTTGGGGTTCTTGATATACCAATTTCTCAGGTTGTTAATTACGATATCATGTACCCCACTTCCTTTTTTCGATATTCTGTATCTGTCGTTTACTGTAGCGGGTCCATCTAAACTTACAAGAGTCGAAAAATTGTTGTCTGCTAAAAAAATTTTGAATATCAGTGTTATTTAGAAGAATTCCGTTTGTTGTGATTCCAAACGTGATTTCTTTGCCGTGCGATACTTGCTTTGCGTAAAGTACGCATTTTTTATCATGTCAAATTCCAGTAAGGCTTCACCACCATAGAATCCTATATGGACTGAGCTTCTGTTTTGCGATAAGCTAAGAAGCAGATCTATAGCCGCTTTTGCTGTATCCCAGCTCATGCTATTACTATTATTTTGCTGCTTGTCATGGTAGCAACAATATGTGCATGACATATTGCAATTGTTTGTAAGTGATAATGACATCATGCGTATACCACAGTGCAGTATTGATTT
Organism: Ruminococcus sp.; assembly: GCA_021200415.1. GTDB lineage: Bacteria > Bacillota > Clostridia > Oscillospirales > Ruminococcaceae > Ruminococcus. Next base: position 10,381 of record JAJQGO010000017.1, read on the forward strand.
TATTTGATGTTCATTATAGCGTGGATGGAAATTGGCTGTGTTAGGTTCGCTTGTTATATCATATAAATCTCTTTCGTGGCAAGCTTCCTTGAGTCTTTGAATGTCGTATTCATCGCATTGACCGGATTGATATTTGGCTATGTCTTCATAAAGATCTGAGCTAATCATGCTCAATGTATTTGTATTCGCTATGTACAATGCATACTTATCTCTAATTTGAAACAGTTCAAAATCCGTATTCAGCATATTGATACCTCATGATATAAAACATACAGCGATGATATTAGCGGTTATCCGAAGATGTAATTGGTTAAGGAGCTGCTACCGCTTCCGTTAGCGGAGTATCTATTTTTTTGATAAGTCGAATCGTAAGAGCAGTAATTTGCGTTGGACGCAGTTGTGCTGCCGCACTGAGATGTACAACCACAGCACTGCAGTCCTGGCTGAGGACAGCTGCAGCTGGATGTATCGCTTGAAAAAAGCGAAGTTTCCTTCACAAAGTAATTTGGCACAATGACAAACCTCCTAGAATGAATATAGATTTATATAATATCATCGCTGTATGTTCTTTAGTTGACTTATTCACTCATATTTTTCAGCCTGAGTGGTGAAAAGGCTGTGGTAAACACCTGAATCCAATTTCATAAGTTCTTCGTGCGTTCCGTTCTCAATTAAGTGACCATTTTCGATAACGATAATGTGGTTGATATCCATTACACATGCAAGCCGATGTGTCACTATAAACTTAATGCCGAAAGAAGTGTTTTCGTTCTTAACGCTGTTCAGTAGCGCATCCTCACTGTAAGCATCCAAAGCGGATGACGGCTCATCCATGAGCAGAACGGACGCAGAATCTTTATAAATACCTCTTGCAACTGCAAGTCTCTGCCATTGACCTTCCGATAATTCAAGACCACCAGCATTCAGGTTTGAAATCATCTGCTTTTTATACTTAGACACGTCTCCTGATACAACGGAATCGAGGTCGAGAACGTCAGATATGTATTTAAATCTTTCGTCTCGCATTTTTCCAAACACAATGTTATCTTCAAATGAGACGCCGTACTTCATATACGTTTGCGATATAATAGACATTTCTTTTCTTACATCGTCAGGATTCAGCTGAGTGTGAGGGATTCCATTATAATATATAATTCCTGACGTTGGTGTATAGAATCCACAAATAAGCTTTATCAGCGTTGATTTTCCGGCTCCATTGAGTCCTACAATTGCTGTGTATTCACCTTCGTTAAATTCAGCACTTATATTTTCAAGGGCATATGTTTCTCTGGTTGGATATTTGAAGCTCACATTTTCAAGACGAATGCTTGTGATTTTACCCGGCTTTGGCGCGGATTCAGAATATGGCTCGGTAAACTCATTATTGTATATGAAGTTGCAATACCATCTTGTTTCAATCAGCGTGGACATGAGGTTTTTGATATTGTTTGAAAGCGAAGAATATCCGGAGAAAATGTATGATATGGATGTAAAAAGTACAAAGTCTCCAACGGTTCCGTTGCCGCTGAAAATAAGACATGTAATATACACATAAGCTATAGCCTGAACTGTTTTAACAAATAGCATTGGGATCTGAGCAAAAAATCCCGTATAGTTTTTTTCCTGTTCTGCAAGAACTTTGGCACGTTCATCATTAACGACATCAAGTCTGCGACCAATTTCTCTGTCTCCGCCGAACAGTTTCATTTCTCCAACTGTATCGGGATTACTATAGTTCATGGATAAATCGAAAGTTATATCCGAATACTTAAATAATTTCTGATAACGCTCTTCTTCTGGACGGGTTAGCTTGATTGCAAGTATGGTGTATGGTATTACAGCGATGGGCAAAAAAATCATCCATGGGCTTATGGATATGCAGACAACTGTAGCGGCTGCAATGCTTACTATTTCACCTATCAAGGATATGAGATCAGAAATAACGTCTACAACTCTTCCGTTTGAATCGGTTATAAGATGTGAATTTTGATCAACATCCTTTTTTTGATACGCAAGAGGTGATAGCCTGTCCACCCAAGGCTTAGACTCAAGCGTCAATCCGTAGTTAACTCTGTCAGTGATTAATTCATTCAAACGAGACATTACGGAATTTAAGAGGGTAGGAATAACTCTTGCAATGAAAAGGAGAATGATCGATACATATAATGCATCTATAAGACTATCATTAAAACCGTCTGCTAATCCATTTGAAAGATCGTCAACGATATCTTTTGATATGTAACCGCTGAGGGATGGGATCAGGCTCAAAACAACAGTAATCGCCAATAACGGAATGAGCAAATACCACCCATATTTTAATTCGCGCTCGATGCAAAACATTAAAGCAGAAAGTCTGTTGAATCTCTTCTCAGTTTTCTTCATTATATTCCACCTCCTATATGATTTCAGCGCTTTCATCTGTTAAATTGGTGTAGCGCCTCTTTTGAATGTCATAAAGCTTATGGAAAGCTCCTTCGTTCTCTTTCAGTGTCGCAAATGAACCATCTTCGATGATCTCACCATCTTCCAACATGATTATTCGGGAGGTTTCCATCATATACGACATTCTATGTGATACGACTAACTTTATTTTCGATTCATTATAATTTTTCAGTGCCGTATACATTTCTTTTTCTGTTATTGGGTCTATAGCAGATGAGGGCTCATCCATTATAAGAACATCAGATTTTTTATAGAATGCCCTTGCAGCAGCAACTCTTTGCCATTGACCGCGTGAAAGATCTACTCCATCACCGTAATATTCCTGAAGCATGGTATTATATCCGTTAGGGCAGTCATTTAATATATCGCCAATGCCAACATATTCACCGATCTCTTTCATTCTGTCTTCGCTATAGTCACTACCAAAAACTATATTATCTTTTAAAGTGAGATTATATGTACCAAAAGTCTGAAACAGAGACGAAAAATGCTTATATAGGTCTTCGCGGCATATCTCGGTATGAGGAATGCCGTTATAATATATAGTTCCTTCAGTAGGCGTGTAGAGCCCACATATTAATTTTATCAATGTGGTTTTTCCCGACCCATTCCTTCCGACGAAGGCTGCATATTCTCCGGCAGTCAAAGTCAAATTCACATTTTTTAATGCGAAATTCCCGTCGTTTTTATATGAGAACGATACGTTTTCAATTCTGATTTCGTGGATTTCCTCGATTTTTTTATCGCCTGTCGATTGCATATATTTATCAGAATACGCAAAATTCATATAGCGATCTAAACCAGCTAATTGACTTACAGTATTGCTATATCTGAAGCTTGTAGTTGAAATAGAACTCTGAACGCTATTCATAACGGTTATCGCAAGAGCAGCGTCAGTGATATCGGCTGTTCCGTTGATGCATTCATACATGATGATAATAATGCATAAGATTCCTCCAAGGTTAGACAATATGGCGACAAGGAAAGAAAAAGTCATATCATACAGCCAAACTATAAGTCTGTTTTTTAAGATTATGCGTCTGTCTTTGCGCCACAAACTGAGAAAAAAGTCTGAGAAATCAAATATTCTTGATTCGTCCCCTTTTTTTTATCACTAACCCCTTCATGGCTCCGGCATGCGCTGAAACAAAGCTTATTTTTCCCTTTAGTTTTTCTCGAACGTCGGCTATCTTGTTAGACGCAAAGAAAGAGGGAACTGAAAAAATCAAAACAAACATTACGAAAAGAGGCTCTATCGAGATAAGCAAAATGATTGAGCTGGCGAGCGTAGTGAGACTTTGAATGGTATTTAAGAGACTTTCATAGAAAGTGTTTATACCTCCAACACTTGTCACATTGCTTTCGACGTTAAAATTATCATCATAATAGCATCGAAGATCCATTTGCATTATTCGCTTTTGACCTATAGCACTAAGCTTCCGTCCGATGATTGTTCCTTGGTATGAATTATACTTTCCGTAAAAGAACCAAATGCCGCCGCTGCCAAGTATATTCAACACATAATCGGCAGCTATGAAGCACAAACAAATGACAAAGGCGTTGCTCGATGATGTTTTGCTGAGCTGGGTTAAGATCAGTGCCTCAACATAAAGCAAAAGAGACGGAATCAAACCGTCTGTTATTCTGACAAGCAACTGCATTGTTCGAAATTTGGCGTCTAGTTTCCACATTGTTTGGGTACTAAATTTTATGCCGCGCCACATTTTTTTTAGTCCACTCATTTTTCTCCTCCGAAAGTGCTATTTAAGCAGATTGAAATTAAAAGCTTCTTTTAAAAAATCCGAAAAAGTGATCTCGAAAATATAGTCTCTTCTTATAAGATCCCTAATGGTTTCATCGTGATAAAAGAATTGCTGAAAGTCATTTATACAAATGTCTTTATATGATTCGGGGATGCTTGACCAAAAGCCCCTGACATCATTAAGATAAGTATCTAAAATATCTGCGTCTTTCCCTGACTCCAAATCCTTCAGAAAGTAAGCATAAAACGATATGAGGTATTTTAGTAAAATGGCTTTTGTCTTTTCTTTATCGTACCCTCTTGAGATGAATTCCGACAACGTATAAATAGCATTTTTAACATATTCCTTATTCGTATAGGATTCAAACGATTCGCTTCTGACTAAAGAGTTCTTGTTATATTTCCATACATACGATACGAGATCTACGAATGTACCCTTGGATCTTGGATTATCGATTACTATAGCGTTGAAAGAATGGTCTTCGTTCAGTCTGGTGTGACTATATCTTATATTTTCTGATTGTATAAAAGACGTTCTGAATATTTTTCCATGCATCCATACTGTATTATTCTTGTATAAGACGTACTTTCCATCTTCGGTTTCTGATACAAAGCTGCTTATAACGTAGTCGAAATTGTTGCTGTCTATATATTCGCTCAGCTGTTTTACTACGTTAGGAGCATAAAGGCAGTCGTCTGCATCTAAAAACATGAAATAATCGCATTTGCATGAATCAATTCCGTACTGCCTTGATTGCCCGCAGCCGGTGTTTTTTTTCTTTTCTCAAGATCTCTATGTTAACGTAGGGATAGTTTTTTTGGAGGTAATCATATCTTTCGTCTGAGCAATCATCTACGATGGTTAATAATATGTCATGTAGATTATCTTGCATTGCCACAGATGCTATCGTTTGCCGTATAGTGCTATGAGCATTATAAGCTGGAATTATAATATTCGTCAATTTAACATTACCTCCAAAATTATCTAGGACAAACTCGCATTTGATATACGATTTTTACCACATCGGCTTATTGTATCATTGTTTGATTCGAAAAATCAATTACTAAACTGTTAACAAATAGTAAATTTTCTTCTTGTTATACTCTTTTACCGATTTCAGTATTGCAAAAACAACAATACAGAGTTGAGAGCCGGCTGCTAAACATTTGTTCGATGAAAAAACAAAAAGAGAAGAGAGTCTGAAAGGGCTCTCTTCTTTTGGAAAGGACACAACATCAGCTTCGCTTTGTTGTGGAGGTGTTAATTGCATCGTTTTGCGAAAGCAAATACACGCAATATTGATTCATTGAAATTCCTTATTGCTTGGATTCCGATAAATCCTTGTGTAAGCTGCGCGGCATACGCAATTTAAATTGTCCCGAATATTCCTCTTGACCTTGAGGATCTTTTATTGCATATCCTTCTTCCAGCGCTGCATCAAGCTACGTCCTTTTCGCGTCCTCCGCGTTTGACAGCGCTTGCTCTATTGTATCGCCGCA
>JAJQGO010000038.1:0-12129 GCA_021200415.1 Ruminococcus sp.
CTACAGGGATGCCTTTGTCCTGGAGCTTCTTCTGAATTTGCGGAAACGCACGTTCCGCAAGTGCAGAGGTAGAGAAAACGACGACTTTGCCGATCCTGCTCTTGTCCAGCGTCTGAATGTACGCCTTGACTTCAGAACTGATGCCGCCCCAATATACAGACGCTCCTAAGAACAGAATGTCAATGTTGCCATCTACCGGCGCAGGAATTTGCTCGGCTTTGCAGCCGACCGTCTTTGCAATTTCGTCTGCCAGTTTTTTCGTATTTCCTGATTTTGAAAAATAGCGCACAGCTACCTTTGATTTTTCCATAGTGAATTCCTCCAATTCTGCAGGAAGATTAAAAGCAACTATAGTATCAATCCGAAAAAAGTCTTTACTTTTAAATTGCTACCTGCTATAATATAATTATAGTCATAAGTGATGCCCGTGTCAATTACGCAGTTTTTATGGAGTAGGTACAAAAAAACTTATCTATATAAGGAGGAAAACGCAATGGCGAATGAGCATATATGTCCTTGTACTGTAGGATGCGCTTTGCAAAAAGCAATGAGTGCAATAGGCGGAAGATGGAAAATGTCTATTTTATGCTCCCTATCGAATGACGGTGCGACCAGATACAATGATCTCAAACGAAAAATGGGGAGCATTTCTAATACGATGCTTGCCAAGTCTCTAAAAGAGCTTGAGGATGATGGCCTTGTAAAGAGAACGGAATACCTGGAAGTGCCGATTCGTGTAGAGTATGAAATCACGGATTCCGTTCGTTCTCTGATTCCGATTCTTACGGAGCTTGCCGCGTGGGGAAGTAACCTGAAAAATCACGACACAGCAAGTGAGGGATAGATACCGAAACCGGTGCTACAAAATATTGAGCAAAAAAATAACGCCTGCCAGGGAAATCAATCTTCAGCAGGCATTGTTCTTGTCCGGCTTACTGCTTTTTGAGATACGTCCCGCAGCAGAAGCCGGTGTATTTGATATTGTTGTAGGTGACCTGAACGTAGAGCCACAGTGCAAGGTATAAGTTCGACTACAGAAATCAAAGATTTCCTGCCTCACTTATTCATACTGCTTGCCGACGCTTTCTTACTCTGCGAACATAGAAAGGCAATACTCATAAGTACGTCCGAGGATATCTTTCTCATCTTCATGTTCAGTCATCTGAATATTGGTAAATAGATCATCAACATTGCTAAGTCGCCGCTTATCAAGTTCATGTCTTGCAATTTTTTTAAATAATTTCATAGTACATACTGCCATTTCAATTAAAACAAAAGTGATTTTGCGTCATAGTTATCCCCTCTTTTCAATGGCATGATTCGGGCAAATTTCCACGCACCTGCCGCAGTGAAGGCAACGATTCTGGTCAATTACAGCCGGCTTTCCGGAAATATCAATGCATTTTTGAGGACAGACGGAGTAACACCGCTTGCAGCCAACACACTTATTTCCCACAAAATAGCCACTTTCAGCGATTTTGGGAGTTCCGATTAAAATGCTGTCTCTCATCACATGGGCTGGATCGCTTATGTCAAAATATTCGCCGGTTGCCTCGTAAAGCCGAAAAACCTCCAGCACACTACGGGTGTCATAAGGATAAATTTGCTGCATATAGGAATTTATTTTGAATATTTCATCAAGTTTCTCAGTGCCAATATTCTGAATCTTTCCTCGTAATGAAACAGATGTTTTATCTTTAGTTGCAGACAAAGCAACATATTTTTGTTCCATCAGTTGTGTATAAAAAGCTTTTCCCTTTGCTGTAAGAAAATATAATCCTTTTTCATCCCACATCATCATATTAATTACACGAGTTTGTGGATGACCGTCCGCATTAATTGTTGCAACGATAACAGAATGAATATTTTCAACTAAATATTTAATGTAATTCATCTAATCTATCCCCTTTATTATTAAATACAACGGCGTCTGACAGCTCATTTTGCCATCAGACGCCATATATTTTCGCAAATTTTAACGTTCCATAATTCCAAATTAAGCGAAGAAGAAGCCTGCCGTCATGTCGAGGTAATTCTGACCGCTGTACTGCGGATACTCCCTGCCAACAGCTGCCTTGAACTCGTCGGCATTCTGAACGCCTGCGGCAATCTTTTTCAGATTCTCCAGATATTCTATCTTTGTCTGAGCGTCCTTCAGATCCTCGGGAGTATAGTGGGATGTGAGAATCAAATCATAGCCTTTTTGAATGTAGCCGCGAAGCTCCGCAATCATCGCATCAGCATGACCTGCCCCGGCAACGATTGAATGGCAGTCGTGACCAAGCATATGTGTGTAAATTGCGTTGATTTCGGGAATTTCAACGTCAAAAGCATCGTTTGTCTGCTTGATTATAAAATCAATTCCGCCAATAGTGATTTTTCCCTCGCTGATTATGTTTGTAATTTTGTGAACAGAGTTATCAAAAATTTCACCAAATGAAGCTGTAAAATTATCAATTAAAGCCTTGCCGCCGCCGTTTTTTGAAAAATCAGCTGCGTTCTGTGTCGCATACTTTGGAACGTCGGGAAGGAAGGTCGCACCTGCGCCGTGATAAGCGATGAGCATTCCCTCAACCTTGACATTTCCAAGGTACTCGGCAAGCTCTTTATTATTTTCAAAGAAGCACGGAGACTCAATCACAACAGCCTTGCCGTTCTTCTCAACAATAAAAACTTCATCATCAATGAAATCATTGGTTTTGTATGCGTGCAGCTTCACTCCGCCGAAATCGTAAACATTCATTTCGCCTTTAGCGAGTTTAACGGAAGTAAATGTATTCTTGTTCATAATATAAATTCTCCTTGTCTGTATTTTCATTTTTTCATCGTCAGCAATAATACGCGTTTAATATTGCTGTGATTTACACATAATGTCGTATTTTTCATTATAACTATGTACATAAAAATTGACTTATGCGTTTGAGATGTAACTCACGTGATTACAACTATAGTATAGCATATGCATGATGTAATGTCAATGGTTACATCAAAATTTCTTTGTAAATATTTCATGAACAAGGAGTACCGTAAAAACTAATTTTCCGCGTGTTATATCAACCTGCTTCCTCACTTATGCTTTTTTGAGTATCTCTTATAACATCTTCAACCGTTATTTCTGACATTTTATTTTCCATTGCCTGTTGAATGCTTTCAAGCTTATCGTCAAGTCCTTTGTGAATGTTTCTGCCGACCGGACATTCAGAATTCGGATTCTCATGAAAATGAAATAACCGATTATCTTCAACGCTGTCAACAGCTTTAAAAATATCAAGCAGCGTTATATCGCTAAGCGGCTTTGCAGGCTCGATTCCGCCTGTGCCCCTCGCAACATTGATAAGCCCCGCACGCTTCAGCTGCTGCATGACCTTTCTTATTATGACGGGATTGACATTGACGCTGCCCGCCAGAAAATCGCTGGTCAGCTTGTACTCGTTTTTAAATGTATCGATGCACGCAAAAATGTGAATTGCAATTGTGAATCTGCTTGAAATCTGCATGAATTTCTCTCCTTTTATCAGTGCTGATTAAATTGTATCACCTTTTTGATGAGATTTCAAGTGATATAATATTTTTTCATTCCTCTTCCCTGCCCTCTCTAAAAAAAACGAAAATAATTGTTGACATCTTGCTTGAAAAATGGTATAATATAACCAAAGGAAATGTAGCTGATGTACATGACTTTTTATCATTTTTTAGGGAGGTTTTATTATGTCATTTTTAATTGTACTTGGAATCCTGGGCATATACGGTTCAGCTAAAATTTACGAAAATTCCACACGCAATACTCACGTTCGCACACCCGAGGAAACTGAAAAACTCATGCTCCAGATGGTTGGCAAATCTAAACGCGACGCAAGAAAAATCCTTCGCGGTACATACAAGCCACCTGAAAATCAAGAAAAACCCACATCCAATACCTCTATTTCTTCTCACGAGAAAAATGAAATGATTATGCGCGAGATGATGAAATGTAAAACTAAACGTGAGCGAAGAAAAGTTCTCCGCAGATACAGATAAAATTCTAATCCACCAATTTCTTTACAACACAAATCCCCTGAATCAGATTCAGGGGATTTTTTATTATTCCGGCTGCAGCAGCTTACTTGAAATATGCTACGCCGCTTTCAAATATTTTCTGATCCTTTTCGCCGGGAACATTTTTGCATATGTAGCTTCCCTTACGCTCACTGTGACCCATCTTGCCGAGAACACGTCCATCAGGCGATGTGATTCCCTCGATTGCGTCAATTGATGTATTCGGATTGTATCTTATATCCATTGTCGGATTGCCTGATATATCAACGTACTGCGTTGCAATCTGACCGTTTTTGGCGAGTCTTTGTATAAGACTCAGCGGAGCAACAAAGCGTCCCTCACCGTGTGAAATCGGAACTGTATGAATATCTCCGACCTTACAGCCGTACAGCCAAGGCGACTTATTTGACGCAATTCGCGTGTTCACCATCATAGACTGGTGTCGTGCAATCGTATTGAATGTGAGAGTCGGGGATTCGTCCGTCATATCAACTATTTCTCCGTAAGGCACGAGTCCCAGCTTTATAAGCGCCTGAAAGCCATTGCAAATTCCAAGCATAAGTCCATCTCTTGTTTTCAGAAGCTCATTAACGGCATTCTTGATTTTAGGATTGCGGAAAAACGCTGTTATAAACTTTCCGCTGCCCTCCGGCTCATCTCCGCCGCTGAATCCGCCCGGAATCATTATTATCTGCGAACGTCTGACTGCTCTTTCAAAATAATCTACAGAGTCCTCAATATCTCCTGCCGCAAGATTTTTGATTACGACAATTTCAGCCTCTGCACCTGCATTTTCAAATGCCTTTGCCGTATCATACTCGCAGTTCGTACCCGGGAATACAGGAATAAGAACCTTTGGCTTTGCTGCCTTTACAGCGGGGAAAAGCTTGATTCTATTCTCGTAGGAGTATGTTTCGGGTGTGAATTCGGTTGTAGCTATGCGGCATGGGAAAACCGATTCAAGCTTGCCCTCCCACACTCTCTGAAGCGTGTCAAGGCTGAGCGTATAGTCAAGACAGAGAATCTTGTAATCCGATATTGTTTCGCCTATGAGATTCTCATAAGGCATTGCGTTGCCCTTTAACTCGATGATAAACGCTCCGTAGCAGGGCTTGAACAGCTGCTTCGATGTAAGACGTGATTTAAACTCAAATCCAATCTTGTTTCCGAAGCACATTTTTGCGATTCCCTCTGCTGCGCCGCCATATCCGATTGTCCATACTGCATTTGCTCTGTCGGCAGCAATTATATCCTCAACCTTCTCAAAGCAGCTCTTGACGCTGTCAAATACGGGAAGTCCGTTTTCATCATAATCGGGGGCAATCATTATAACCTGACTGCCGGCAGATTTGAATTCGGTTGAAACAATCTTATCAGCCTTGGCTGTAGAAACTGCAAAGGAAACGAGCGTCGGAGGAACGTCAATCTGCTCGAATGTTCCCGACATGGAATCCTTTCCGCCGATAGAGCCGCAGCCCATTTCAAGCTGTGCCTTGAACGCACCGAGAAGCGCAGACATAGGCTTTCCCCAACGCTTGGGATCGTTTTGGGTTCTCTCGAAATATTCCTGAAAGGTCAGCCAGCACTTCTTATATGATCCGCCTGCGGCAACAACCTTTGCTATAGATTCAATAACTGCCATAACTGCGCCATGATAGGGGCTTTTTTCAGATATATCGGGATTGTATCCCCAGCCCATAAGCGAACAGGTTGTTGTTTCGCCGTTAAGTACAGGAATTTTCGCTGCCATTGCCTGTGAGGGAGTCATCTGATATACGCCGCCGAAGGGCATGAGAACCGTTCCTGCGCCGATTGTTGAGTCGAATTTTTCAATCAGACCCTTCTGTGAGCAGACATTGAGATTTGACATAAGCTCCGTCCATGTATCGGCACAGTCAAGTATCTCGCTGCTATCCTCCTCGGGCGGCTCTTCAACGGAAATATCCGTATATTTCGGAGCGCCGTTGGAATTAAGAAAATCTCTCGACAGATCAACGATTGTATTTCCGTTCCAGTTCATTTTAAGACGGGGTTCAGCCACAACGTCAGCGACGAGAGTTGCCTCAAGATTTTCCTTTTTGGCCTCCTCCATGAATCTTTCCATATCCTCGGGAGCAATGACAACAGCCATTCTCTCCTGCGATTCGCTTATTGCAATTTCCGTTCCGTCAAGACCATCGTACTTTTTCGGAACTGCGTTAAGATTTATTACAAGTCCGTCCGTCAGCTCGCCGATTGCAACGGATACGCCGCCTGCGCCGAAATCGTTGCAGCGCTTAATCATCTGAGTTACCTCAGGCTTTCTGAAAAGCCTCTGGAGCTTTCTCTCCTCGGGAGGATTACCCTTTTGAACCTCAGCTCCGCAATGCTCGAGTGATTCAAGAGTATGTGATTTTGAAGATCCTGTAGCTCCGCCGCAGCCATCTCTGCCTGTTTTTCCGCCGAGAAGGATAACAATATCTCCGGGGACGGGAGCTTCACGTCTGATATTTTTTGCGGGCGCAGCTCCGAGGACTGCTCCGATTTCCATTCTTTTCGCAACGTAGCCGGGGTGATAGACCTCCGCAACATGACCTGTGGCAAGACCAATCTGATTGCCGTATGAGCTGTAGCCGTTAGCCGCGCCGACAGTGATTTTTCTTTGAGGGAGCTTTCCGACTATTGTATCCTCTACAGGTACAAGAGGATTTGCAGCTCCTGTTACACGCATAGCCTGATATACATAGGAACGTCCCGAAAGAGGGTCACGTATAGCTCCGCCAAGGCAGGTTGCAGCTCCGCCGAAAGGCTCAATTTCGGTGGGGTGATTGTGAGTTTCGTTTTTGAACATGAGAATCCAGTCCTCAAGCTGCCCGTCAACGTCAACCTTTATTTTAACCGAGCAAGCGTTGATTTCCTCGCTTTCGTCAAGGTCGGGCAGCAAGCCGTCAGCCTTGAGCTTTTTCGCTGCGATTGTGGCAAGATCCATGAGCGTCATGGGCTTCTCGGTTCTGCCAAGCTCCTCACGGACATTTACATACATTTCGTATGTATCCTTGATATAAGGCGTTTTGATGTCAACATTTTCAACGTTTGTCAGGAATGTTGTATGACGGCAGTGGTCAGACCAATAGGTATCGATCATTCTGATTTCGGTAATTGTCGGATTGCGCTTTTCAGTATTGCGGAAATAGTCCTGACAGAATTTAATATCATCGAAATCCATAGCAAGTCCGAATTTTTCAATAAATGCCTTCAATCCCGCATCATTGAGCATGATGAAGCCTTCAAGCTCCTCAACAGTTGTAGGAATATCATAATTTGTATCAAGAGTTTTTACAGGCTCCAGTGAAGCTTCACGGCTTTCCACGGGGTTAATAAGATATGATTTCAGCTTTGCGAATTCCTCATCGGTAATGTTGCCCTCTATGATATAGATACGCGCATTGCGCACACGGCTTCTTTCGCCCTGACGAAGAATCTGAATACACTGCTCACAGCTGTCAGCACGCTGATCGAACTGCCCGGGAAGATACTCAACGGCAAATATTCTTTCGTTGATTCCCAACATGGGAAGCTCGTCATAGGCAACATCTACGGCAGGCTCGGAAAAGACCGTGCTTACTGCGGCTTCAAAATCCTCTCGGCTAAGCTTATCCGCATCATATCTGTTAATTATTCTGACTCCGGTAATACTGAGTCTGAGAGCAGTGCGCACATCATTCAAAACGGACTGTGCTTCAACTGCGAATTCCGGTTTCTTTTCGACATAAATTCTGAATACAGACATACAAAAATCTCCATTTCTCCGCAAACAGAAATAAAATTCTCGGCGCCATTGCGGGCGGCGTCGTAGTAAATACAAAATCAAAAGAGCGGTTCTGCCGGTTCTCCTATACAGCAATCCGACTTGCTCTCCTTTATTTTAACACAAAATATCATATTACGCAAACTTTTTTTTGGATTTTCACGCGGAATTTTTATTAACGTATAATCGGGTGCGTATCCGTGGTGGAAATCTGTGCAGTTTTCACGTTCAAACAGCACGGGGACAATTTTTCCAAGCTGCTTTTTCATATAAGCCGCTTTCATTTCATCGGCAGCCGCTGTCATTCTGTGCCAACGCTCGGATTTGATTCCTTCGGGAATCTGATTATCCATTTTATCGGCGGCTGTCCCCTTTCGCCGCGAATATCTGAACACATGGACTCTGCTGAAGCCGACTTTCCTGACAAATTCCAAGGATTCCTCAAAATCGGCATCTGTTTCCCCGGGAAAGCCTACCATTATATCCGTTGTAAATGAGCATTCGGGAAAATGGCTGCGGATACGCTCTGTAAGCGACAGGTACTCCTCCGCCGTATATTTGCGGTTCATGGATTTAAGCGTTCTGTCGCAGCCGCTTTGAAGGGAAAGATGAAACTGCTGACAAAGCTCCGGCAGCTCCGCAAGCCTTTTAAGCAAATCGTCCGACACCATTTCGGGTTCGAGCGAGCTAAGCCTTACACGTTCAATACCGTCTGTTTCAGCACACGCTTCAGCTGCGTCGGCAAGGTTAAGATTCAATTCCCTGCCATAAAAGGCAAGATTGATTCCGGAAAGCACAATTTCCTTTTTGCCGTTTTTCGCAATTTCAAATGCCTCCCTTTTCAGAAGCTCAAGAGGCTTTGAGCGGCATCTTCCCCTTGCGTAGGGAATTATGCAGTATGAGCAGAACTGATTGCAGCCGTCCTGAATCTTCACAAATGCACGTGTGTTGTCGTCAAATTGGGAACACGTCATGCACTCATATTTATCCTTTGACGTATATTCCTCAAGCATTATTATTCTCGTCCGGAACAAAATAAAATCATCAACCAGTCTGACAATTTCCATGCGATTTTTTGTTCCGATAATAATATCAGCCTCATAGATTTTTTCCGCTTCGTCACGAAAAGCCTGCGGATAACAGCCTGTCAGCGCAATTACCGCATTGGGCAGCGATTTTCTCATCTTTCGCAGCGCCGCAAGAACTCTGTTGTCGCCGGAGGACGTAACTGTACATGAATTTATAATCACCACATCGGCATCCTCGCCGCTGCTTACAATTTCATGATTTTTCTCCTTGAAAAGCGATTTCATACATTCCGTTTCATAATGATTCACCTTACAGCCGAAGGTTACAAAAAAGACCTTATACATTTTATCTCCTATTTTAGACGTTATTCTAATAATTTACTTATGTATATCATGCACAAATCCAACAATTCGTTTTTATGCACTATAAATAATTATTCGTTGTGAATAAAACGGCACTCCCTTTTACCACTTATATTATACTAAATTGCCGAATTTTTCGCAAGTCCCTTGACATAAAAATGGAAAGGTGGTATTATATACTTGCAGTCAGGGGACTGCGGAAAAAGAAACAAACAATAAAAAACTACTGACATCATAACAGGAGGTAGATATTATGACAAAGGCAACAGTTTCACTTCAGGCTATTAATGACGTAAAGGAATTTGTAAACATTGTTATGCGCTACGATTTTGACATTGATTTGGTTTCAGGCAGATATGCCGTAGACGCTAAGTCTATTATGGGTATTTTCAGTCTTGACCTTTCAAAGCCTATCGTTCTTAACGCTCACACAGACGATGCAGAGGATTTCCTGAAGGATATTGATAAATTCCTCGTTAAGTAACAGAATTAAACACTCTTTGCAACCTTAAAAGGATACAGTTTTAACTGTATCCTTTTTTCTTTATGCAATGGATACTGCAATTGATCCAAACACAAAACCCTGCCGAGGGAAGATGGCAGGGTTTTTGTATGTAGAAAAAAAAGTATTTTATGCGTTTCCGCATAATAAATATATTATAGCATGACTATTTCAGATTGTCATATTTTTTTGAAAAAATAGCTCCAGGATGAAAGTTTACAGGTTGTTCATGCTTTCGATATATTTGACTGGTTATTTATGGCCCAAATAAACCCATTCATCTTCTGGGTCGTTACATTTAACTTTATTACCATATTTGTCTATATTGGTATATTGGTCATAGTACTGTTTTAAATAAGGAAAATATTTATCTATATCTCTTTTAAGCAGTTTAGCACCTATATATTCAGCAGTTCGAGAGAATATTGATCCTTTTATTTTATCTGCATTTGTTGCATAAATCGAAGCAACCACAACAGCAGGTTTTCCGGCAAGTATGCTTCGAGATGATTTATTATCAATCAATCCCTTCATTGTTTCATTATATTCACTTACAAAATTTTCACAATCACTTCTGAATCTTATTGCTTTTTCATTTCGTCCCATCGCGTCATATAACTCTCCAAATGTTTTTACAGTCACCATATTTACATCTCCTTTATAATTCTAGTCCTTTTTGCTTTTCCTAACATACACACACGCATTCTGCGGTGTTTTTTTAACAAAACTTACATTTTTTGCTTGATGTAAGTCTATCGCATCTTTAAATCGCTTGCCTAATTCGTTGATGCTGCTGCCGATTTTTTTCAAATCATCGTCGTCCAAAAGCTCTTTCATTGAAAATGGCTGACCATATTCTACTTTTTCAGCATTTTTCAAAGCCTTATTTAAATAAATTTCCAACGACTGTGAACTATTGTTTTCACTCATACGTACCCCATTTCCGAACAGCCTTTGCCGTTCTCATTAAAATTATATTCCGTCAGTTCTGCGCAATCTGCACAAATCGACCTTATACAATTTCATTCTACATCTTCTATGTGACAAAAAAAAAAAAAAAATGGTGATAGTTTTGTGAAAATTTCATCACATAATTCTAAGAGTGCTGTCTCCGTCTCCCCTATTGCAATAAAAATCGATATTGCATTTTATTTGAAATGCCATCAGACAAAGATTCTATTGAGCATACTGTATAATTTATATTCATACTCATTGCTGATTTTCTGGAATATCTCACAAATTTAAATTAAAACAAAATTATTTTTTGAAAGTACTTGACTTCTGTGAGAATAAGTGGTATACTTATAAAGTCACATGAGACAAGTGACAAATATATCGCGGTGTGGAGCAGCTAGGTAGCTCGTCGGGCTCATAACCCGAAGGTCGTAGGTTCAAATCCTGCCGCCGCAACCAGAATAAATCACGCAATTTCGGTACTTTTTCGAGATTGCGTGATTTTTTTATTTGATTCAAATAAGCGTTTGACCCCAAAACATTGAAAAATTCAATATGATAAAAGCCCGACCAGACAGTCTGTTCGGGCTTTTTCTTTATCACTGTGCATTGCGCAAATCAAAGGGGATCATTGTAGACTTGTACCATTGTATATTGAAGTTACATAAGTCAATCGATACGGTTGTAGAGAGGTTTACCGATACATTGGCATGGATGCCTTTGTCGGAAAATTTATTTACCACAGCCATTCCAAGCTTCGTGTAATCTACTTTTTCTTTTGCAGAAATGCCATTAAAATTTTGCAGCTTGTTTTTCCTTACAGCTTGAATCATTCAGCAGCAGTCTGATAGCCGATGTGGTCGTGCTTATAATTCAGGAACACGATTTTCATTTCGGTGTAACTGTCTTCTCGCTTCGCATTCAAATAAGCGAAGATTTCGTCGAAGTTTTTCATCGTGACAAAGCCGAGGTTCAATACATCAGTAATAAAGTCAACGTCCTGCATATCAATAAAGGTCTGCATTGCCTTTTTGATGCTGCGCTTGAGATACGTTTTCGCTGCTGCGTGGTCATACGCCAGCGTCATAAATGCCGAGAGCATATGTTTCAGCGGTGCTTTCTTCATGCTGACAACAATTTCCCATTTCTTGTCGAGATCTTTTTCGATGATAAATTGAGGAATTTTCTCATTACAGGAATCGTTTTCGGTTTTGTGGCGGCTTGGAGGAACGGGAAGAGTCAGTGTACAATTTTCTGATGTTAAGAGAAAAGACTTTGTGCCGTAAAACGCCTCTTCTCCGACTTCGGTGAGTGTTTCAGGAAGTTCTACGTTTTCGAGCGGAGAGCCCTTGAAAAGTCTTGCTTCGATTTTTGTTATACCTTCTGGAATCGTGATTGATTTCAAGGAGGAACATCCTTCGAAAGCCCACTCCCGAATAAATGTCACGCTTTCCGGAATT
>JAJQGO010000038.1:12229-15436 GCA_021200415.1 Ruminococcus sp.
TGATAGAGGTTAGGGAGGAACAGTCGGAGAAAGCATGATTCCAAATTTGCGTCACACCTTCTGGAATTGTGATGGAGGTTAGAGATCCGCAGTTTTCGTAAGCCCGCGGTTCAATTATCTTCACACCTTCCGGAATTGTTATAGAGGTTAGAGAGGAACAGCCGGAAAAAGCACCATCTCCAATTTCTGTCACGCTCTTTGGAATCATGATAGAGGTTAGAGATTGGCAGTTATTGAAAGCCCACGGTCCAATTTTCGTTATACTGTCTGGAATCGTGATAGAAGTTAAAGATTTGCAGTCGCAGAAGGTAGCACATCCAATTTCCGTCACATCGTTTGGAATCGTAATAGAGGTTAGAGATTTGCAGCCATTAAAAGCCTGATTTCCAATTTTTTTACGCCCTCCGGAATTGTGATAGAGATTAAGGAGGAACAGCCGGAGAAAGCACCCTTTCCAATTTCTGTCATGCTCTTTGGAATCGTGATAGAAGTTAGAGATTTGCAGCCATCGAAAGCATCATCTCCAATTTCTGTCACATCGTTTGGAATCGTAATAGAGGTTAGGGAGGAACAGCCATAGAAAACCTTCTCTCCAATTTCCGTCACGCCTTCTGGAATTATGATTGAGGTTAGGGAAGAACAGTCCCAGAAAGCACCCTGTTCAATTTCCGTCACACTGTCTGGAATTATAATAGAGGTTAGAGATGTGCACCACCAGAAAGCTCTCTGTCCAATTTCCGTCACGCCTTCTGGAATTATGATTGAGGTTAGGGAAAAACAGCCCCAGAAAGTACTCGATTCAATTTCTGTCACACCTTCTGGAATCGTGATTGATTTCAAGGAGGAACATCCTTTGAAAGCATATCCTCCAATTTCCATCACACTTTCCGGAATTGTGATTGATTTCAAGGAGGAACATTTGGCGAAAGCCCACGGTTCGATTTCCATCACGCCCTCCGGAATCGTGATTGATTTCAAGGAGGAACAGCCTTCGAAAGCCCTATATCCTATTTCCGTCACGCCCTCCGGAATCACAACCTTTTTCACGCCATCCTCTTCTTCATACTTTTTCAGCACACCATCTTCAATTTTAAAACCCATAAACTTGCTTCCGCCTTTCTACATTTTTTTGATATTTCTTCAGAAAAATATTTTCACCTATATTATACCTAAATTTGATGGAAAAGGAAAGTGAAAAACACGCTGAATTTTTTTCGCTTTTTTGGTTATATTGTACAAATAGCAGGTTTATTGATGACGTGTCTTTTTGGAACATAGATTTTTTATGTTCCGTTAGGCAACAATCAGCCATTCCGAAACGCACGTGGCTTCATCAAAATCTCTTCAATTTCCGCACAAGAGAGCCCATACTCCAACCATTCAAAAACATCGTCTTCTGTCATGCCGAAGCAGTTGCAAACCTCTAAGAGTAAATCCAGCTCATCGTCATCGCCGTAGTCCGGTTCATTCCAAAAGCTGTAGTCGCTGTACCAATCTGAGGAAATCTGAAAGCGATCCTTTGCGATTCCCCCATCCGAAGCGATACGCAGAATTTCGCCATCACTGACCTTCACCACATCATACTTCGACTTAGGAAAATGACACAGTTCTAACGCTTCTTTCATGATAGACGGCGTAGAAGCGTACACATAAATGCCGAGTTTCTTGAAATGCAGCAAATAGAGTGGGCTGGAGCCTTTTACGAAATAAAGCGTATTTTCTTCGTCCAGAATGGTAAACGTGAAATTTCCGGACACCGTTTCCGCCATGTCTTTAGGCTGTCAAAATTCAACTTTCCACATTGCTCCAAAAGCTGCACAGCAACATAGCTGTCCGTTTCGATTTTTTGTTTCCGGCAGCTGAAATCTCTCACGAATTGTCTTGTCATTGTACAACACACCATTATGTGCAAAGGCAAACTTCCGATCTGTATTGCCGTAAAAAGGATGGTTATTGTAATTGAATTTCTCACTGCCCTGTGTTGTAAATCGAGTATGTCCCATAACAGCTGATGTTCCATTCGGCACACAAAAGCGCAGCTTATGTGCCGGTTTGGGACGCTTGTAAATCGTGATATTGTCATGCTTTACATAGGCAATTCCGTTGGCATCTGTGCCACGTTCTTCTGCTGCATCGTACAATGCTCGCCATCGTCAATGATATAAATTTTGGCTGTCACAGGATTTGGAATTGCAAGCAGATGTCTCTGCTTAAACACAGGAATTTCTTGTTCATGGATCATCTCCTGCAATCCCTGACAAACAGAAAGCCGAAAGACTTGAAAATAGTCTCTCGGCTCCGGCATTTGTGTTATGCAGTCCCACAAAGTAATTCGACATACGAATTATCATGGAAACTATTTATATGAAGCTGTAAAATATGTTCTGCATGGTGAAGCAATGATTGGCTATAAAGGGAGTCCGAATGTGGATGTTTATCATGCTTACAATCAAATGATGGCAGTAAAACGCTATTTCGGAAAAACATCCGGAAATCCGTTGTTTCATTTTGTTATCAGCTATCACTCCCGTAATGTATACGATGTGGAATGGGCCATTCGGAAAACCGCTTGGATTGCAGATTATTTTAGAGAAAGATATCAAGTCATTTGGCGTGTGCATCAAAAGGGGGAGAAGAAAAATGGCAAGCGACCATCATCATTATTTCATGCGCATATTGTCATCAATTCTGCCAGCTATGTGGACGGTAAAATGTTTTCTGGCACCAAATCTGAGATATATGCATTTTTAGAGCATATTAAGAGCTGCACCAAAGATTCTTCTTGGATTATAGAGTATGCAGATAAAGATGTTTGGGTGGAAAATGATATAGAATAATTTTTTTCTATCCTCCACTTTGAAACCGGACAAAAAATCTCAAAAAATGGAGTGGCTGTTATGTTCGCCACTCCTGATTGATAAATTTACTATTAAGATTGTGAGTATGGATATGGCAAATCATTCTTCTTCTAACTTCACCCGACAAACCTTCTCGCTGCAAAATGCCACGCCGTACTTTAGCACTTTCTTGTAATACTGTTGCTTAAGGTTTTCTGCATAATTTTTATCTGCAATCTGCTGCATCGCCCGATCGCAAGCCGCATCTAAATCGCCGAAATCTTTGGCAATTTTCACCTCAATTACGACAGCGATCGTTCTTCTCTGAAACTCACAAATTGTAATGTCCGTTCTGCCTTTTCCGTTTTCA
>JAJQGO010000024.1 GCA_021200415.1 Ruminococcus sp.
TCGTCCGCATTTCCATTTATCATAGCCGTGAACAAATCATCACGTGAAGTGCTTCTCACTTTCTCATCAAACCACTGCATGATCGTGGTCTGATATATGGTTTGAACTTCAATGTTTGGAATGACAAGTTTCGCATATGTCAAGTTATCTGTACCTTTGAACAACTGCACTGGTTTGAGATAACCGGTAAAAAGTAAGAAACTCCAAATATAGTCCGTATTGATGTTGATATTACGGTACGTGATATCCTCATAAATTGGTTTTGTCAAGGATTCGCCATTCATGAGTGCTTCAATCTGATTGTGTGTTTCCTCGTTACCGTTTACGACAAGTTCATGGATGATGTCGTTGGAACTGGTGTTACTCCAATAGGGTTGCAATAGCGAATTATGGTCTGATTTTGCATCTGAGACAAAGTTGATAATGCTCCAAGGGTTGTAAATCTCTTTTTGCCCAAATAAATACCCGTCATACCATTCTTTCATTTCGGGGAATCGGTCAGAAATTCCGTAATATTCCGTCATTTCTTTTACTTCATCTTCTGTAAATCCGAAACAGTCCCGAAAATCCAGTGTGTTAATTGTGTTGACTTTCAGGTTATTCAGTCCTGTAAAAATACTCTCCTTCGAAACTCGCAAACAACCTGTTAATACGCCAAACTCCAGATAAGGATTTGTCTTTAACGCACTCTCAAAAACGGAACGAATCAAATCTACCATCTCATCGTAGAACCCACGGAAATGGGATGTTTCTAACGGTACATCATATTCGTCAATTAAGATGATGACTTTCTTATGATATGCAGCATATAGGCAATCGGAAAGCGTACGAATGGCAGTTATATAGGTATCATCTTCTGCTGTCCCATGCGTGATTTGTGAAAAAATCTCTCGATCTTCCGGCACAATTTCATTTGAAGATAAGACATCCCTATGTCGCCAAAATTCCCGCTTTATAACGTCCTTGAACGTACCAAATGACTTGCTATAGTCAGGCTGTTTCATACTCTTCAGCGACAGCGAAATCACCGGATATTGCCCCTGATGCTGCATGTATTTCTCGCCGGCTTGAGAAATGTTCAGACCATCGAATAGATATGCGTTATTCTCATCTGTCATCTCGAAGAATCGCTGCAGCATACTGATGTTAAGTGTCTTACCAAAACGTCTAGGGCGCGTGAAGAGATTGACAGTTGCACCACTATCCAATAGTTCCCGAATCATATCGGTTTTATCTACGTAATAGCTACCCTTATCAATAATTACCTTAAAATCCTCCACCCCAATCGGGATGGGCTTGAAGTTCTCCATTGCTTCTTTACCTCGCTTTCCACGGGATTTACTCTAGCTTTAGTATACCATACTTTCAGAAGAATTGCAAGGAGAATTTGCACCACAAGAAAATAAATAAACTTATGAAGCGATTCATGTCCTTGGAGAAAGATTTTCTCTAAAGGGCATTTTCTTCGCTCAAATCAGGTTCTTTTCTCCGGTATATATATGGAGGAAAACTTCTCATTTTAATCTGCGAAGGGAGAAAATTTTATGACCCACACAGAAAAAGAAGAAATCAAGGCACGCCGAGTGGCTGGGCAAAGCTATGCCGCAATTGCGGATGCATTGGGACTGCGCAAGGATCAGGTATCCGCTTTTTGCAGACGATATATCCAAAAGGACATTTGCCTGAACTGTGGTAAACCACTCACGCAAATCAAAGGAAGAAAACCGATAAAATTCTGCAATGCTGACTGCCGGACAGGATGGTGGAACAGTCATCCGTCCGCTGTCCATCGGAAGGCTTACTACAATTTTATCTGCAAATGCTGCGGAAAGGAGTTCAGGCAGCACCGCACGAAGATTGTCGTGCAGATATACTCTCCGAGCATAAACTACGTCCATATTTTCGTCAGATGCAACAAAAATTTTGCAGGCATACTGACGTATGTCAAAAAATTTTTGCGAAAGATGGCGAAAATTGGCGAGTAGATGTGCGGCAAAGCCATTAGCGTGCTTTGTGCGGTGCTGCCTGTGTTGCATATGGCAACGCAAAACGCAAATACTGCTCTCACGCATGCTACATCCAAGATCGATTTTCAAAATGAACTGCAATATCAGGCAAGCATCCACTTCTTCCGCTCCATGTGCAAAAAGGGCATTCTCAGCGAGGAGGAATGCACCATAATTGATACAAAACTCTGCGAAAAATATCACCCATCTTTGGGTATGTTATTTTCAGCAGATCGCTTGACTTCTTAGCGGACAGGCGGTAATATGGTGTACGATAGGAGGTCGATATTATGCGCAAAATCGTGAAAATTGAAGCCGCATTGCCGCAGCTTCCGAAGAAAAAACAGGTTGCAGCGTATGCGAGAGTGTCTGTAGAAACAGAACGTCTGAATCATTCCTTGTCGGCACAAATCAGCTTTTACAGTGCGCTGATACAAAGCAATCCGGAATGGGAATATGTGGGCGTTTACGCTGACAGCTTTGTGTCCGGAACAAGCACTAAGCATAGAACCGAATTTCAGCGAATGATAGCAGATGCAGAGCATGGAAAAATTGACATCATTCTCTGTAAGTCCATATCAAGATTCGCACGAAATACGGTGGATTTATTGGAAACCGTACGGCATCTGAAGGAACTCGGTGTTGAGGTGCGATTCGAAAAGGAAAATATTCATTCCTTATCCGGCGATGGAGAATTAGAGCGTGTTCACATGAAATAAATGTGCGGATTTTCGAGCATAATTTTGACGAAATACAAGGCGAAAATATGCAGGCGGGCTGACGCCCGTCAAGTGTTTTCAACGCAGTAGTTGTCAAAATTAGCCGAAAAAACGTGCGTTGTATTTTTATGTGAACACGCTCTATTGCTCTCCGTGCTTGCATCCTTTGCAGAGGAAGA
>JAJQGO010000060.1 GCA_021200415.1 Ruminococcus sp.
AGAACCGGAGTTGGTTCAATATTTGAAGGAGCGAAGATTGTACGTGAATGAACTTATTATGGAAAGCGAGGAAGTGTAAAATGTGTGCAGTATTTGGATTTTTTGACTACAAAAACAAGGTAAAAAGCAAACAAAAGAAAGCTTTAATTAAGGAATTGTCGATAGCAGCCGAGGAACGTGGCACGGACGCTACGGGCATCGCTTACATCAAAAATGGTGATGTTGTGACATTCAAAAAAGCGTCTCCAGCACACAAGTTGAAGCTGTATTTTCCGGCAGAAACGAAAACAGTCATTGGACATACTCGCATGACCACACAAGGCAGCGAAAAGTGGAATTACAACAATCATCCATTTGAGGGGAAAACGAAGGAACACGCTTTCGCATTGGCGCACAACGGCGTTCTTTGGAATGATCGGCAGCTGCGATGTCTGGAAAATCTTCCGCAGACGAAAATTGAAACGGACAGCTACATCGCCGTGCAGCTGTTGGAGCAAGGCAAGCAGCTTAACGCAGAAAATATCAAGAGAATGGCTGAACTTTTGGAAGGCAGCTTCGTTTTCACAATTTTGCGAGATGATAACACGCTGTTTCTCGTGAAAGGCAACAATCCGTTGACGCTCTATCATTTCCCGAAGCTGGGACTTTATGTCTATGCCAGCACGGAATCGATTTTGAACAAGGCTTTGAAAAAGTCCGGTTTTGCGTATGATTTCTATGAAGTGGATTCATCAGAGGGCGATATTTTTGCGATTACGCCGGATGGAGAAATCAAGAAGTCTTCATTTGAAATGAAGATGGATTTTCGATATTTCAACGATAATTGGGAAGATTTAGATGATGCATATGAAGAAATGCTGATGGAATATTGTGGCTTATTCGGCGTGGATGAATCGGACGTAAGGTTTCTTTTGGACATCGGCTATCAGGCGGAAGAAATTGAGGAAATGTTTATGGATACGAAACTTTTGGAAGAAGCTTTCCATGAGGCGAAGACACATTCAAAGTGTTGAGCATAAATTTTAGAAAATGGAGGAATTATCATGAAGGAATTTTTGGCAGGACTGATTCTTACACTGGTTGTGGGTGGAATCGGAGTCGCAATTGAGTTGCAGCAGAAGGAGGTGAAATGGATCGATGCCAATCGCAATTGAAATGTTTCTCGCAGGTGTAGCTTGCGGCATGGAAATTATTGCATTTTTGAGGAATGGAACGAAGTGATTTTATTGAAATCCTGTTGGAGAATTTGGCTGAATGCTGGATTCTCCAATTTTTTTGGAGGGAAAAACCATGAAAGAATTTCACGTAGGAATTGCATTCGATAGGAAGGAAATGAAGCTTCATGTCGAAGTGGCAAAAAGACAAATTGAACCGACAGAACAGGCACTTTTCGCAAAACAGCCGAATCCTGTTTTTATCGAAAAAAAGATGAAAATTCAAACTAAAAAATAAGCAAAAAGCGGTGTTCCCTAAATCAAGGAGAACACCGTCTTTTCTTGCATAACGAAATGGAGGAAGAAAAATGCTGAAAATCACAAAGAAAGAGGAAGTCAATTTCATCGAAAGCAAGCATCTCAGAAGCTTTATCAGCGAAAAAATAGCCGGATTATTCGAAGAATATAACGTCAGAAATCTCGAAAATATCGGCTGTTTTGTGGTGTTAGATGTAACAGAATATTCGATGTTTGACGCAGCTGAAATGGAGTTTTTAGAGGTGTTAAAGCTTGAAAGTGAAGCCTATTTGCATGGGGTAAAAATCATCGATGACGGCTATGCAGAGGACATCTATTTACCAGTCGAGGTGATAAAATGTTGAATATTCCACGAGTGGCACTGTACGCCAGATTTTCCAGCGACAACCAAAGAAGCGAATCGATTGACGCCCAAATTCGGGCGATGAATCAGTTCTGCAAGCAACAGCATTGGCAGATTGTGTCAACCTACACAGACGAAGCGAGGAGCGCAACCACCGACAATCGACCGCAATTTCAGCAAATGATTGCAGACAGTGGCAAGGGCGTCTTTGATATCGTTTTAGTGCATAAACTCGACAGATTCAGCCGTGACCGGTACGATAGTGCGATTTACAAAAAACGCTTGAAAAAGAATCATGTCAGATTGTGCAGCGTTCTGGAACGAATGGACGACAGTCCCGAAAGTATCATGATGGAATCGGTCTTAGAGGGGATGGCGGAATATTACAGTAAAAATCTTGGTCGAGAAGTCATGAAAGGCATGAACGAAACAGCGTTGCAATGCAAGCACACAGGAGGTTGTACGCCATTGGGATTTGACCTTGATGAGAATAGAAAGCTCGTCATAAATCCGCACGAAGCCGAAGCAGTGAAGCTGATTTTTGAAATGTATGCCGATGGCTATGGTTATTCCAAAATCATTGATGTCTTAAATCATCGTGGGTACAAGACGAAAAAAGGACAGGATTTCGGGAAAAATTCGCTCTATGAGATTCTTGGAAATGAAAAATATACGGGTACTTATGTATTCAATCGGGCTTCTTCAAAGGCGTGCGATGGCAAGAGAAATAATCACAGCAGCAAGGATTGCAGTCGCACAATTCGCATTGAAAACGGCTGTCCTCAAATTATCAGTAAGGAACTTTTTGAAAAAGTACAGCGACTTCGAGAAGCCAATCGACGAAACGCAGGGCGGTATCACAGCAAGGAATTTTATTTGTTATCCGGCAAAGTTATTTGCGGCATTTGCGGCAAGAAAATGCAGGGTGATTTGAGATTTTCCGGCAGAAATAAGAACAGATTAGCTACGTATCGCTGCAACACACGGCGTACAATTTGTGCAAATAAAGAACTAAATAAGGACTATCTGGATGCATATCTTGTGACTTTATTGGGCGAAAAACTGTTGAATGCAAACGCCTTGAAAAAAGGCTGTCACCGCTGTAAATCGGCATATTCGGCAGTTCAATCGGTCTTATGCGAAGAATCACGATGCATTACAGGAACAATATCAAGCGGTGCAAGAAAATCTGAAAAATATTACAAATGCCATTGAAAAAGGGATTATTACCGATAGCTTGATTGAACGTGCGGAGCAGTTGGAAAATGAGCGTGTGGAAGTTGAAGCTAAGCTGGATTCTATGCAGCTGCTATCTAAAATTCGCTATTCCGATGTCAGTTATATGATTACGGAATGGAAGAATTTAGAACGCAATACAGAGTCTTTCCGAAGCTTTGTGCAGCAATTCATCAAAGAAATCCGTGCTTTTCCGCATAATTTTGAAATTATTCTTGATGCCGGATTGGGTGTTGTAGATGATTTTACAGAAACAATTTCAGTACAGCGCAGTGATTTGTATGCGCAGTTTCAGTCCAAAACGAGGGAGGAATCATCATGTTTGAGAAGTGGAAAAAGCGATATTTGACGAGAGGTGTAGATGCGAGAATCCCGCTGGATTTGCAGATTTTTATGTGGGATTGTATTGATAATCTTCCGGAAGAAAGGGATATTTGCAAGTGTTTCACCTAAGTGAAAAAAACGGCTTGCAGGAGATTCAGCACACATCCGAGCAGCCGAAGTTTGAGAGAACATATGTTGTTACGGTAGAAAATCCGGTGAATGAAAAGGTCTATGTCATTGACGACGAAGAACATTGCACCATGCTTCTTGCGGAGGAATATTAAGATTTCGGAATATATTTCTGATGATATTTGGATGTATATGAAAAAATATGGAATGAGCATAAATGTGGCTTGTTCCATATTTTTTTAGGCTATATAGAATATGAATGGATTTGAAAATAGGCAGATTGTGGTAGTGGTGACATAAATTTATAAAGATTCCTCGTTAATCTATGTATTTAAACTAAGCTTGGAATTTTACCTTGAATTGATTCAACATTTGTCTTTTCATCCAAATCAAATGTTTTTATAATTTGTATGAATTCATCCATATATCCAAACAATTCATCTTTACGAGCCATAATTTCATTGACTGCACGTTCATCAATCCCATGCGTTATTTCATTCCGGAGTATTTTTGCAGTATGTCCGTTTGATGTGGTTTTTCTGCCAAATAAATTTGTTAGAAGTTGATTATCAAATTCGTATCCGGCAAATTTTAATACATTGGGGACTTGTCTCATATCTATTTTAAGAATGTTTGAGGGTGGTTTTCCTTTAGACGCCTGATGTTTAGCAAGAATGACTTTATAAGCTGATTCGCATATATTAAAACGATTTTTAAAAGCATCTATAACTTTGGACAATTCTTCGTTTTGCAAACATTTTTCTAAACGCAAAATTTCATTTTTTGCTTTGTCTCTTAATTGCCTTTTTTCGTCTTCTGACAATTTTCTATTTGCCATATGTTTTACCATTCCTGATCTTCATAAGGTGTAGATGCAACACCATCAGATTGAAGCTTTGCAACAAGACGATCAAGTTTACCACGCCATAATCTTTGAAACCACGCAGTATCGCCAAACCATTTGACGAGCGTAGGACTAATTGCGTAATAAGTACGGACAAAAACACGACCGTACCATGTTTTGGCTAGGGTGTTATCTCGGTAACGTCGCAGTGTCCAAACTTGTGGGCAATCGTAGGAACCGTATATTGCGGTGGCAACGTAGCAGCCATTAAATTCATAGCTTGTACCAATATCGCTGCCCGTAAGTTTTTCTTCACTTCCGTCCATATACTGCACTACAGCATGGGATATAGATATACTTCTGATTGAATAATTCCACCACATGTTATCTCCTAAACAACCATTTTCACTCTTTCCGGGAGAAATCGGTCCTGTTATAGTAAGTCCTATCGTTGACTGGTTTCTTGCTGTACAGCCCACCACATCGCCAACAGCATTGTAAGGTGTAAAATATATGGTAATGTATTTTATAGTTTTTGTTGATGATGGCGAATTTTGTACATCAAAGCCAATATCTACACCACCAGCAGAATTGCACTTACACAACGCCCATGTTCCATTATAGCTATGATATTCTCCCCATTTAAAGTTCGTTATGTTAATTTTACTCATTTGATTTCCCTCCACTTGAAATATCGGTATGAATCGCAGTGATTCTTGATTGAATTTCTTTGATTTGGTTTTGTATTATGTTGGAATAATACGGTGTAAGGCGTGGTGCAGATACATATGCACCCCATTTGTTCATAATAGAATCTGTTTTGTTCTCTGCAAGTAACGTCTTTATCATTTTCATTGCTAAATCAAAAAGCTGAACATCGTAATAAGAATCATTCGTGCATAGATCAGCTGTTTTTATCAGTATACGGATACAATAAGTTGTCTGTATAACATAATTTGTATAGGTATTTCTATTTTCATTTGCTTTATAATGAAAAAACATCTTTTCCGAAGCGGATGTCATGCAAATTCGGACTACTGATGAAGCATTTTGAAAAACATCGTTTTTATTGATAGTAAGATCAGTTATACGTTCATATGATTTTATAGCATCTGAGATTTCATTCAAATCATTCTCAAATCCATTTGTTTCCTCTTGATCTGGCCACTCTGAAAACCGATTACATCGAAGTTGAATAAGTGCTGTTGCCACATGCTTAAATTCATTTTCGATTTCAAGATGCAATGTTTTTTTATCCAAATTTTCTGATGAATTTATAGCTTTGGCAAAATACAACGCCGCTTCTTTGAATCGAAATTTTTCAATAGTCGATTGCCATCCAACAGCGCATCCTTTCAAAAATAGAGCGTCAGTATGTGATACATCTACCTCAATAATTCTATTACAGTATATTTCCGCTTCTTTATAATTTTCTGACTGATATGCACTTTTTGCCAATTCTAAGTAGTTATCTACAAATTGTATATTATTTGCATAAATTGATTTTTCCTGGCTTTTTTTCGTTACTTCAGTATTATGAAGTGTTCCACAAGATTCGCAAATAGCTATCCTCCCAGTCTCCATAATTAACTTACCACCACAAATATCACATATTAATGCTTTCATACTAACTCCTTTCAACATTTAATGTATTTATTTGGGCCACGTTTTTCTTTGTTTATGTGATGAATATTGCTCAATTTTCCATCGTTATAAGCTGTTGAAAAAAAGCGTCCAAAACCTTGTCGTTCTTTTGCAGTAAGTTCATTCCATATTATTCCATCGAATAATTCTTTTAGCTCAAACTCTGTTCCAGTTGGCAAATCCTTAATTTTATTACATGCCATATCAAGCCATTCATGATTATTCACTTTTATTATCCTTTCAAATCCATCACCTGTTTATTTCGGCGAAGAAGTAGACGTTCCACTTCAGAAATCGTTTCATTCTTATCTGTACTATTACAAAAATTTTCTACTATTGCAAAAATTTCTTCTTCCAGCGTGGATAGGCTTTCATCACTCATCGGATCACTCAAACGAATTTTCTTAGCAAGCAGAAAGAGTTTCTCTTTCGTTTCCTTGTCGGATTCCTTTTCTGCCAACAGTTCCACTTCGATTTGTAAATCCTTTATAAATTTTCGCTTTGCGGCGACTTTCACTTCTGTGTCTGCAATTGTTTCTGCACCTGCTTTTGTGGTAATCATGCAAATACAAGAAATTCCTAAAATTAAGGAGCAAACCAAAACAGCAGCCCAAACAGGCGCACGATTGACTATCATAAAAACTACAAAAGTAAGAAGCTGTAAAACACAATAGACAACACTGACATAAAAAACAGGAATTCCTAAGAAAAGACTTTGCAATGATTTTTTCACAGCAGAAATTTTCCAACTAAATGTCACAATAAAAAATGATAATACACTAAAGCCATAAGCAACCCAAAAACAAGCGGTTTTCTCCATGGGAATTGTAAAGACAACGACATGAAACAGTACAAACAAAATTGCAATGACAATATAAGCAGTTTTATTTCTCATGATGCATCACCTCGCTGATAACCACATTTTGGGCAGAATTTTCCAGGACGAGTGAATTGTATGCCACATTTCGGGCAACAGGTAGATGCAGTTCTTGCCGTACCACAATTATCACAAAATGTAGCACCCGAAAGCAGTGGCGCACCGCAGTTGTCGCAGAATCCATTGTTCTGTTCCGGCGACTGCCCTATACTGTCAAAGGCTTGATTCAAGGCACCGCCAACCATTCCGCCAACTGTACCGCCTACGCCTGCCATTGTACCGATCCCAATTCCCAAATTAGAAAATTCACCAACCGCTTCATTTTGTGCAGTAAGCTCTGCAACGTCAAAGCCACGTTCTTGCTGGTAAGTATAGCCCTCCTGTAGTCTTTTCTGTGCGATTGCTTGTGATTCAATTACCATCTTCTGTGCTTTGGTTTGCTGCTCAATAATGCCTACTTTTTGTTGTAACTGAGCTTCAGCAATATCAGCGTATTGTCGAAAATGCAATTCTTTAAATTTTTCATATTGAGCATCGCTTTCTGGTTTTACAATACCAGTGATAAAGAACCGCCTTAAATCAATTCCGTATGATTGAAAATCACCGATTAACTTTTTATGGATTTCTGTAGAAAATTCTTCTAAATGTGCATCTACTTCGAAGATGCTAATGCTGCTATTGCGCATGATCTGAGCAAGATATGTTTTGACACGAGTCATCAAAAATGCTCGAAAATACGAAACTAAATGTGTTCTGTCAAGGATTGTTTCTGTTCCCACAAGATTGACGACTAAATCTCTTGCATCGCATACCGCAAGTGTCATTTCACCATTTGCGCCGATTGATAAGGGAAACTTATAAGTAGGATCAATGTATTGCACTTTGCTGTCCGTACCCCAACGGATCGCCATTTGTTCTGTCTTATTGATAAAGTATACTTCACAATGAAATGGCGTTTTTCCATCCGTGGGCACATTCAAAAATTTTCGAATAAACGGAATATTCTCAGTTGTTAATGTATGCTTACCTGGTCCAAATAAATCCAATGCTTGCCCGTTCATATAAAACAATGCTTCTTGTGATTCGTGAACGATTAGCTGTGTGGTTGTGGTAAAATCTGTACATGGATGTTTCCAAACAAATGTGGAATTGTCACCTTCATATTTCAACACATCTGCGATTTTCATAACTATTGCATCACCATCCATTTCATACGTATGATTTGATATCTATTCTCTATCAATGTTAAATGCTGTTAAAATTTTATAGAAAGAGAAAAAGTTTATCGTTAAGTATCGTCTTTTACGAAAACCACCCCTATATTCAATTTTCAAGCTGCAAGTATACTTCAAATCTGCAATTGTACCCGGCTCATATACGCTTGTTTTTGCGCAAAAGAGGAATGCACATAGCGATTCAGCGTGATTTCCACGTTAGAATGCCCCAGAATCTCAGATAACGCCTTCACATCGAAACCCAACTTGATACAATTGCTGGCAAACATATGTCTTAGCGCATGAAAGTGAATTGACGGTAAATTTACGTTTTTTAGAATTTTTGCAAAGCGATACTGCATGGTACGTGGTTCAATTGGTTTTTCTTTACCTGAAATTAAATAGTCTTTTGATTTACCCATAAATTTTTTCAACAGATTTACCATACATTCCGGAATTGGAATGCATCTCTTTGAAGATTCGCTTTTTGGCTCGGTGATAATTAGGCTCGTTTTCGACTTGCCGTTCGGCTTCTGAATGCGCTGAATCGTCTTTCTGACGGTCAAAACACGTTTTTTCAGGTCAATATCCTCCCACTGGAGGGCGCATAGTTCGCCGATTCGAAGCCCTGTTGTCAGGCATAGCGCAACGCCCATTGTCGTTTTACTTGGATTTTTAGCAATATACTGTTCTAATTTTTGTAGCTGTGCATCATCCAAAAGACGAATTTCCGGATTTTTCCGTTTCGGCATCATAATTCCGTCCATAGGGTTCAAGATCCGATATGTACGAACCGCAAACTTAAAAATCGACTTCATCAGGACTAAAATATCCGTGATGTATCGATTGGAAAGTCCCATAGATTGTCTGGAAGAAATGAAGTCATAAATATCTGACGCTTGTATTGCATCCACGGATTTCTCCCCAAATACGGGCAAAATGTGTTTTTTCGCCTTGAGCATATAGTTCGCCGCTGTGGACTCTTTCACACGATATCGAACGCCTTGATACCACTCGTTAAACACTTGTGACACGGTTTTCGAGCAAACACAGGACGGCTGCAAATTCTGACGTACTGCATCCATTTTCTGCGTAACTTCATCGTATGTCCTTCCAAAGAAAGACAAGAATTTTCGCAGTCCGTTCTCCTTTTTTCCAATTGTAATTCGACCTTCATAACGTCCGTCTTTTCGATGATAAATACTATTTTTCAATTTAATATTCCTCATTTCTCGTAATTTTGCACAACAACATAGCAGCTGTTTTGTCAATATCGACAAAATTTTCAATTGTTCATTGACTTCCACCATAAAAAGTGATATAGTAACAATTAGAGTTTGTGCGTCTTGCTGTGCGTTTTATTCTCATTATACTACTTTTTTCGTAAAAGACGATATTCGGCGAAGTTTAACTCACTAATTATAAAGTGGGTTATTTTTATTTATAAAACGGGTTGAAATTAGATTTATTTTCCATCATTTTGTCAATTTATCATACTAGAAAAACATTGCATTAAAAATAGCATAAAGAAAAAATAATCATGTTTTCTATTGCAATTTCGCCGAAAACATGATATAATAAAGATAAGAAAAGATAGAGAGGGTGATTCCCATGCGAATCGACCACGCCAGTTTGATTGGCACATTTGAACAAAAGCGAGAACAGGTGCGAAAGTTCAACTTAATGGATGATGATTTTTTCACGATGGTCATGCAGGATAAAGGTGCATTTGAAGTTATGTTACGCATTCTGACAGGCAGAGAAGATCTACACGTCAAAGAAGTTCGCACTCAATACGCAATGCGTAATTTGGTAGGACATTCAGTTATACTGGACGGCTATGCAGAAGATGAAGAACATAAAGCTTATAACGTAGAGATTCAAATCAAAGATAGCGGTTATCACGAAAAGCGTGTGCGATATTATCAGTCGAATATTGATTTGATGTTGTTAAAAAGAAGTGCAAAATATGAGGATTTGCCGGATTTATATCTGATTTTCATCACTTCGTTTGATTTGTTTCACGAAGGGCAGAACCACTATGAAATAAAGCGAATGTTAGATGGGTATCAAAGAGAAATTCCTAACGGTATTCACGAATTATATTTTAATACGGCGGTGAAAGATCATACACGTGTATCCGACTTGATGCAATATTTTAAGAACAGTAGCTCTGATAATACAGAGTTTGGACGTTTATCCGACCGTGTAAAGTACTATAAGGAAACGGAAGAAGGAGTGAGTCATATGTGTGATGCGGTAAAAAATTATGGCGATGAACGTGCAGAAAATAGCAGGAAACATGAAAAAGCAAAAAATGTTATTCAAGTTATAACTGCTTTGATGAAAAATACCAAATGCACATTAGAAGAGGCGTTGGGTATGACCGATTATACAATGGAGGATTATCAGAACAGTATTGATCTTCTGGGGAAGTCGTAAGTCGTTTTGCAGCGAAAAGGTTTGTCGGGTGAAGTTAGAAGTGGAGGAATAAGCGTAAGAAAAAAATTCACTTGTCAACCACCAAAAAATCACGCATTTGCGTGGTGTCGCACTTTGAAAAATCAAAAAATACGCAGAAATAAAAGGTAATGCATCGGCTCCACCAACCAAATCTGCGTAATCATAACGATTACAAAACCACGTAAATGCGTTATATCACGTATTTGCGTGGTTATTTTTCGTCTGATTTTGCTGCGATTTTTTGGGGTTCGCTTCGGAATCGACCGGAACCGACTTAAAATAATAGAAATTTTTTGAATTGCCTTTCATCAGAAAATAGTGAGGCAATGAGGCGAAATCGTTTTTTGGAAATATTATTTTCATGATTTGTTCTTTTATGAAAGCTTTTTCATGCAGCTATTCTAATCCGAAGAACTCTTTGCAAATCATCTTACTTTGACAACTATATTCGATAAAACGAAAAAAGTCAAAGGTATGACATCTGAAAAGATAAAGCCTTTGACTTTTTTCTATTACTATGTCGAAATTCATTTAGGATGTTGGATTCCTATTGCTCATAAAATAAATAGACAATTTCACCATAAAATCTCGATTTTTCACTTGAAAAATCGTTGCAACTATGATAAAATAGAATATATGCAGACGATTTATCGTAATGTTCCGATAAAGGAGGAGAGTATGATTTAGTCTTTACTATATCATACAAGAAGATTATGGCAGAAAAAAATACAGCCTCTATAGGCTTTGAAAAACAGATATGGGACGCTGCTTGCGTTCTGCGTGGAAATCTTGATGCATCTGAATATAAATCTGTAGTACTTGGGCTTATATTCTTAAAATACATTTCAGATAGATTTGAAGACAAGTACAACGAACTCGTCGCTGAAGGTGATGGTTTTGAGGAAGATATGGATGAGTATATTTCAGAAGGTATTTTCTTTGTACCGGAGAGTGCGAGATGGAACGTAATAGCATCAAATGCGCATACAGAAGAAATCGGCACAATCATTGACGATGCAATGAGAGCAATCGAAAAAGAAAATAAGCGACTCAAAGATATTTTACCGAAAAATTTTGCAAGACCTGAACTTGATAAGCGGAGACTCGGCGATGTTGTTGATTTGTTCACCAATATTCAGATGATTGAACACGGAAATGAGAAAGATATTCTTGGACGTACTTATGAGTACTGCCTTTCTATGTTCGCAGAGCAAGAAGGCAAACGAGGCGGCGAATTCTTCACACCGTCTTGCGTGGTTCGTACGCTTGTTGAGGTGCTGAAACCGTTTCGGGGGCGTGTGTATGAAAAAGGAGTGATTTATTTGATGAAACTGAAAAAAGCAGAAATCCAAGACTTGAATCTCATTGTAAAAATGAAAATGGATATGTTTACGGAAGTGGGTTCCATCGTTTTATTGCAAGATAATGCTGAGGAAAAGATATACGCAAAATATAAGAAATTATACCAAGAAGAAAAGCTTTGCCATTATCTTGTATACGAAGATGATAATGTGATTGCGTGTGGCGGTGCAATAATTAAAGAAGATGTTCCGTTTTGTTTCTTCAAAACTCCAATGTACGGATATATCCTAGACGTATATTGTGTTCCCGAAAAAAGAAGAAACGGCTATGCTTCAAGAATAATGGAAAGGTTAATTAGTTGGTTACAAGATAAGGAAATTCATAATATAAAGTTAAAACCATCTGCAACAGGACGAGAAATGTATGAGAAGTTTGGTTTTGGTGATTCAGGTGAAATGGAATTATGGTTATGAAAATTCCAATTTATGCACTCAAGCACGAACATTTCTGAAGCTGTGGCTGACCGGATTTGATGTTCCCTCACTTGTACCTATGTACATCTACAAGCCAATGTCATTAATCTGTTTGACAGTAAATCTGCCAATGAGGAATTTTCGCTTTTCGACCCAAAAGTACTTGAAGAAATCTCGAAAATGAAAGAGAAAAACATTGCTGTTGAGATTTTGAAAAAACTTATGGCGGAACAAGTATCCGTTTATAAACGGACAAATTTGGTGAAGGCTGAAAAATTTTCTGAGAAAATCACAATGCTGATGAACTCCTATTATAACGGACTTATTACAAATGAGGAAGTTATAACGGAGTTGTTGAAGACAGCCGAAGAAATCGCAAAGATGCAAAAAGAGGGCGAAAGTCTTGGACTTACGGATGAAGAACTTGCTTTTTATGATGCACTTACAAAGCCGCAAGCGATTAAGGATTTTTACAGTAACGAAGATTTGATTGCGATGACAAGAGAACTCACAGAAACGCTCCGTAAAAACAGAACGATTGATTGGCAGCAAAAAGAAACTGCAAGAGCCTCCATGCGTAAAATGGTAAAGCGTTTGCTGAAGAAGTATAAGTATCCACCAGATGCGTGTGAAAATGCAATTGACACTGTAATCAGTCAATGCGAAATGTGGACGGATAATCTATAATGACAAATTAACGATATAATCGTCATCATTGTGAAGTTGCAGTGATGGTGATTTTTTCGTTTAGTAATCAATTCTGAAGAACCCTTTACACAAGAAACCAACCTTGAAAGCCCTTTCAAAATCAGTCTGTTGCACGGAACGTGCAACGATTGCATCGAGCAGTGCCAGCAACACGCACTAATGTTCGTCTGCTGGCAGTCCTCTGACGAGGACGTTTCTCAATGAACGAAAGATCCAATCTATTATCTATAAGATGAATTAAACATATGATAAAATATAGTGATAGCAAAAATAAAATATAAATATATTTCATAAAGATGGTCATGCGATCCGTAACATCCCATAAATGCACAATATATTTGATCATATATTGGACTCTATCTCAGTGAAATGATGAGATAATGAGGCGGAACTCGTAACACCTCCCAACTTCAAATATATATTATAATCCTGATAAGACGTTAATGTTTTATCTACTGATGCAAAATGGTTCGAAAAGATTTTAACGTTTGACACAAAATCTTGACATCTTCCTTCTGATATGTTAAACTATTATTGTATGCGAGTACAAATCGAAATTGATAGGAGAAAAATAATGATCAAGGATGTAGGGACTAAAACAATTGAAACCAAGCGACTGATCTTGAGAAAATTTGAAAGTACGGATGTAGAAGCTGTTTTTCAAAATTGGGCATCAGACGAAAAAGTTCAGTCATTATATTCAGAACCTGTGTATGCAACTGTTGATGAAGTTGATTTATTATTAAGTAAATACATAAGTTCATATGAAAAAACAGATTATTACAGATGGGCAATTATAGATAAAGATACCGAACAGTGTATCGGACAAATTGCCTATTTCCTTGTAGATAGGAAAAATCACTTTGCAGAAATCGAATATTGTATTGGTTCTGATTTTCAGTGTAACGGATATGCCACAGAAGCTACAAAATCTATTATAAATTATGGATTTGAGCAGATGAATTTACACAAGATTCAGATCTGTACAAAGGCAATAAATAAGCCATCAAAACGAGTCATAGAAAAGTGTGGATTCACCTATGAAGGAACGTTAAGAGATTACTTTTACATGAATGGCGAGTATGTTGGAAGGTTATACTTCTCAATTCTGAGAGATGAATACAACAAAAACCTGTAAAAGTCAATTTATTGAATGCAATTTAACACATTTTTATATCCAAGGCAATTACAATTTTTTTGTGTGAGCTTTTGTTTTGATAATTTTTTAATATTTGATGTATAGCCTTGACACCCTCCTTCTGATATGGTATATTAATTGTTGTATACGAGTACAAATCGGAGGTTTAGGAGATAATAAGATGGCAAGAGAAAAAAGATTTGAAGAAATATTTAAAGAGGGAAATGGCTTATCAGAAATTCACAAAATCATCGTCGATAAGGAAACAGGAGTGAATTATTTCGTTTGGACAAATGGATATGCTGGTGGTATTACGCCTTTATTGGATGAACAGGGTAATCCAGTTATCACCAGATAACTTCCAAATTATCCCCCTGAACTTAACACATAAATATCTAAGAGCGACTTTACAGGTCGCTCTTTTTTATGTCTATTTTAAGTAAAATAAGAAAATTATAAAAAATCGACTC
>JAJQGO010000049.1 GCA_021200415.1 Ruminococcus sp.
ATACCATTTGTTCGGTGAGAAATGGACACAAATTTGGCATTTACAATGGCAAAGTATACATCCCATTCTTTAGCACAATCCATGCGATTATAAAAAATATTGCAAATAAATTTGGCGTACCACAGATATTTGACGAAGCAACTGTATCATCTAATATCAATATGGAAAGCTTGCTGTATACAATTACACTTGAGCATGATAAAGGTCGATGTAATAGCAATGCCACACTTAAAAATTCGGATACATGGAAGACGATTGTAATTACATCATCTGAGAATCCTCTATTGTCGGAAACTCGAATGCATAACAAAGGATTGGATGCAAGACTGCTTAGCTTTTCTCTCAAATTTACCAATGATCGTGTGCATAGCGATCAAATACATGAATTCTGCGGCAAAAATTATGGCATTCTTGGGAAAGCTTTATCAGAGTATCTGCTTGGTGTAGATTCTGAAAATATTGTCAAGATTTACGAAGAATACAGATGCATCAACTTTGACCCTATTTTTATGCAAAATGAACATAAAATATCAGCTTCTTTTGTTGACTGTTTTTGTGATATATACCGATTGACTTTTCGAAAAACATGATATAGAATACTATTAGACTGACAGTCGGTCTAAAAAGGAGGCAGATAAAATGAGGGTCATAAAAGCTCCTGATGTTCGCAAAGCGGAAATACTGGATGCAGCTGAGAAGTTATTTCATGAGAAAGGTTACACGAAAACGACAACAGAGGATATCTTATCCATGACGGGCATTGCAAGAGGAACGCTTTATTATCATTTCAAAGGGAAAGAGGAGATCCTTTTGGCAATGATTGATCGGAAGATCGAACAGCGTGAACAGACTATGCGTCAGATCGCAGAAGATAAAAGTATTTCGACGGTAGAAAAGTTGTTTCAAGTCATTCAGTTATTGTCCCAAAGCGGAATGTTAGCAGAAGGACTGCACGAAAAGGGAAACGCAGAGTTACATCAAGAGAGTTTTCAGAGGAGTCTTTTGCGATATACGCCTGTTTTGACTGAAATCGTTGAGCAAGGCATCAAAAGCGGAGAATTTTCTTGCGCCTATCCCAGAGAAAGCGTAGAAATGCTATTTTGTGCTTCGCAGTTGCATGATCCAGGTGTGTTTACATGGACACAAGAGGAACGCCAACGAAAAAAAGAAGCATTTTTCTGGATGCTTGAAATCACCCTCGGTATTTCACAAGATGCAAAGAAAACGCTATATCATTTAGCAGGATTATCTGAGGAGGCAACGGAACGGAATGACTAAAGCAAGAGAAAAAAGCACACTGATTTCAGGGGCAATTTATGCACCTATGATGAAATTCATGCTTCCGGTTATAGCTGCAACATTTTTACAAGCCATGTATGCTGCGGTAGATTTGTTAGTCATTGGTCAGTTTGTCTCTACGGATGCAACGGTGACGCAAAACGCTACTGCGGCTGTAGGAACCGGCGGCATGATTATGACATTGATTACCTATGTCATTCAAGGCTTAACCACAGGTATTACTGTCACTTTGGGCAGATTTATCGGTGCAAAAGACAGAAAAGGCGCAACACGAACGGTAGGTTCTGCCATCTGTATTTTTGCTGTTATGGCTGTCTGCCTGACTCTGATTATGGAAATCGGCGCGCCCTATTTTGCAAAATGGATGAACGCACCGGACGTTGAAATGTGTACCTTATATCTGAGAATCTGCAGTGGCGGATTGATTTTTATTACCGCTTACAATGGAATCAGCGGACTATTTAAGGGCATTGGCAATTCGAATTTACCACTGGTGTTTGTTGGGATCGCTTGTGTTGTCAACATTGCCTTGGATTTGATATTAGTAATTGTTGTTGGACTGGGCGTAGCTGGAGTTGCGATTGCCACCATTACCGCTCAGGCGGTCAGCGTTGTACTTTCATTGATTATTATCAGCCGTAAACAACTGCCTTTTGATGTCAGCAAGAAGAGCATTCGCTTTCATCCCGATGAAACGAAATCCATTCTTTTGGCAGGCGTTCCGCTGGCTACGCAGGACTTTTTGACAAATTTTTCGTTTGTCGTTATCAATTCCGTAGCCAATCATCTGGGCAGTGACGCAACGGTCTGGTCAGCTATTGCCTCTGGATATTCCGTGGATAATAAGCTGACAGCTTTTACGATGGCGATTCCCGTGGCGTTTTTGCAGTCTATGTCGGTCTTTACTGCACAGAATGTAGGGGCAAAACAGTCAGAGCGCATAAAAAAAGGTCTGCGCTATATGATTTTCACTGCAATTGGAGCAGGAATATTGCTCTCTCTGCTGTGCTACTTCGGTGGAAGTGCAATGGCAAGTATTTTTACATCCGATACGCAGTCCATATACTATGCAGCTGAATATCTGAAAGGATATGCTGCTGATGCCCTGGTTGCTTGTCTGCTTTTGATGATGACTGGATATTTTAACGGACAAGGGCACTCTACCTTCTCCATGACACAAGGTCTGATTGGTGCTTTCTGCGTCCGTATTCCAATTATATTAGCTATTTCCAAAATGGCAGACGCAACACTATTTCAGGTTGGATTCTTTGGAGCAATGGCAACTTATGTACAACTGATGATCTGTATTTGTTTTTATTTTGTATTCAAGAAAAAAGATCGCAAGAAAATGCAGAAGAATTCAGTCGAAATCGTGTAAACACCTGATTTTTCGGTATCCATCCGCTGAGTTTTTATATGCAATATTTCTAATACAGGACAAGATGTGATCAAATTCTCCTGTAACAACCCCCAACTTCAAATATATATTATAATCCTGATAAGACGTTAATGTTT
>JAJQGO010000008.1 GCA_021200415.1 Ruminococcus sp.
CCTCCTTTACTGCATTTCATTCGGGTCGCGGTTATCATCGCCGTCGAGATGTTCCCGACATTGATGTCGGGAACAGTTACATCTCACTCGGGTCGCGGTTATCGCTCGGGACGTTGATTTTATCATTTTTGCGTGCCTCCTGTTCGTCCTCTTTTTGCCATTCGCGCTCACGGCGCTTGTCCTTAGTAGTCTTAATCCAGCCCATAATTCCGCACTCGCCGCCAAGCGCAGCAAACACACAGGAGCAGAGGGTATCAGGGATAGAGCCGTAAACCGTGAAGAGGCAAATCATGCAGACGGTGAAACAGAGAAGCGACACGCCTACGATAATCAGGATAATATTCATCGTCCCGAAGCCTGATTTCTTCTTCATTATGTGCCTCCGCTAAAAGCCGATCTGAGCGAAAATAAAGCCGAGTACAATACTGATAACCGCCGTAACTGAGTAGCTCAGAACCTTGCGCCACATTTCGCCGTCACGCCCTTCAATAGCGTTGAGCCGCTTGCCCTCGTCCTCCTGAAGCTGCCTCATATGCTCGATGTTGTCGGTGAGCTTCTGCACAGATACCGTCAGCTCCTGAATCTGCCGATTGTTGTTCTCGAGGGTCGTCAGCCTCTTGTTGATACGGTCGTCCTCGGCAGTCATGCGCTCAAATTCGGCATTAACTGTCCGGCGGAACTCCTCATGCTCCGCCCTTGTGATTGGTGTATCCATGCTGCCTCCTTATGCTTCATAATAAGCGCAGCGGAATCCAATACTTGTGTTTGTATCCGTGCGGTTTCCGTCACAATTCACTGCGAAAATTCCTGCGCCTGTGCCTGTATTCCAGCGTCCTCCACGCTTGGGTGAACGCTCAGCCTGCGCGTTGTTGAGCCACAGAAAATCGCCGTCATAAACCTGCGAAGCATCACTCGGAAGAAGCGCAAGTGCGTAGAGAAGCTCCTTTGCCGTGTCGCAGACGGTATCATCAGCAGTAACATATACAAAAGCGCAGCTTCTTGACGTGTCGCTGACGCTGCTGATTGTTCCCGTAATCCACGTCCATTTTGAGCTGATATAATCAAGCTTCAGACTGTTCGAGGTCGTGCCGCTGCCGTCAGGCTCTATCAGCTCACCCGTCGTGCCGTCAATCGCCATCCATGCGGAGGACGTATCAAGCTTTGAGTTTGCGCTGTCTGCGGAGTTGTTGTTCGCTAATATCTGCAATTCACCGTACACAAACCTCATGCCGTCCGTCCATTCCCAGATGTTTCCGTTCAGGTCGTAGATGCCATCAAGCTGCTTGTTGTGGGAATACTCGACAGGTCCGCTGCCTGTGGCAATTCTGCATATATTGCCCGAACTGTCGGTATATGTGGGGATTCCCTTGTATATGGTTTCTCTTGTGTCCAAGCCGTAATTGTTGTTGCCGTAGGGCAGCCAGCCGTTTTTCATACACCATAGAGCAATCGCTCCCCATTCCATGGCGGACATCAAATGCCAGCCTGTACCCTTGCTTTCACTGTAGGTTCTCGCAGAATCAACAGTTACGCTTGCTCTCGGATCTTCTCCGGGCAGCGAATAGGCACGGCTGTTGTAGGTGATGTTCTGATATTTTGATATGTAGATTCCGCTGATTTCCACACCGTCCACGATAAACGCAGGGTGTGTACTGTCGCTTGCACCGTCAATTACCTCAGACATCTTAAATTTGGGTATGTACACCATCACCGAGGGCAGTCCTTTGTCGTCCGTCAGTATGCTGTTAGTGGGGAAAGCACTTTTCAGCGCGAGATTGGAAAGGTCAAAATTACTTGCCATTGTTCAAGTCCTCCTTAAATCTGATAATCCACCAACGCCCAAAGCGTCAGTGTTACGTTGTTTATGTCGAATGGAACAGGCTCACGAACTGCGATAATCTCCCCGTTTTCGCCCTCGGATTCTGTTTCTGTATATGCTCTTGCGGGAATATCAATAGTTGCCACAAAAGCACAATTTCCCTTGACGGTGTTCATAAGACGTCCGTTTTCATCGCTGCAAACGTCGATATGAACAGGATCGTCCTCCTCACGCCTGGCAAGGTTGAGAATCATATCATCGTCAAGATTCAGATAGCTCCCGTCCACACTGTAGGGAATTTTCGTTCCCTCGTTGATTTCAATTACGTTCATGCTAAGATACCTCCTCTGATTTTTACAGTAACGTCCACGCTTGATGCGCTGCCGTTGTAGCGGATATAGAATCCGTTTTTAGCTTTGCTGTACACTTCGATTTCCCCGACGTTTGTTGCGTTGGAATCGGGTATGACTTCAACGGTATAGTTGACTGTGTTCCTCGTCGTGCCAATACTTACCTTCGCAGCCGAGCTGTTGAAAGGATATTTTGCGGTATTGGTCAGCGTGACAGTCTGTTCCTCCGGCGTAATTTCAGCAAGAATATTTGCGTTGATTTCCTCGATATCATCCTCGCTTGTTCCTGTCCTGTCCTCCAGATAACGTGTGTACAGCGTCAGAATGTGTACGGCAAGGTCAGTGTCAGACACGCCCATTTCCAGATTGTTGAAATTGGCGGCACTCATATTCGTGCCCTGCTGAATAACCGTTCCTGCCGGAGTCAGGGTAACTGTGCCGTCGCTGTTCTCCGTTACCGTGAATGTCCTGTCGGGTGTTACAGCATGGTCAAGCCATGTAAGATTTGAATACATTTATTTCACCTCCT
>JAJQGO010000058.1 GCA_021200415.1 Ruminococcus sp.
TTATCACAGTGGTGATGTCATTCATACTAATTATTCCTGCAATGATTATTAACAGGTGGTTCCCGTGGGTGCTGGGAAGAAAAAGAAAAGCTGTCAATTAAGATAGATTGGAGCAAATAAAATGAAGATAGATTTAAAAAACAAAACAATTTTTGTGACCGGTGCTGCTGGTTTTGTTGGCGCATTCCTGTCAGAGCGATTGTTAAATGAAATAGAGGGTGTGAATGTCATAGGAATCGACAATATGAATGATTACTATGATGTGTCAATTAAAGAATACAGACTTGCGAAGCTGACCGAGCATTCCACATTCAATTTTATTAAAGGCAGCATAGCTGACAAGGCGCTGATGACTTCTATATTTGAGCAATACAAGCCACAGGTGGTTGTAAACCTTGCAGCACAGGCTGGTGTTAGATATTCCATCACCAATCCTGATGCATATGTGGAATCTAACTTGATCGGCTTTTTTAACGTTCTGGAGGCTTGCAGGAATTATCCTGTGGAACATCTGGTTTATGCTTCTTCGTCCTCTGTATACG
This sequence comes from Ruminococcus sp., assembly GCA_021200415.1. Classification (GTDB taxonomy): domain Bacteria; phylum Bacillota; class Clostridia; order Oscillospirales; family Ruminococcaceae; genus Ruminococcus. The sequence continues at coordinate 543 of JAJQGO010000058.1, forward strand.
GAAGCAACAAGAAGGTTCCATATAGCATAGATGATAAGGTGGACAACCCGGTATCGCTCTATGCGGCTACGAAGAAAAGTGATGAGCTGATGGCTCATGCATACAGTAAATTGTACGACATCCCATCCACAGGCTTGCGTTTCTTCACGGTTTATGGACCGGCAGGAAGACCTGACATGGCCTACTTTGGGTTTACTGATAAGCTGAGAGCAGGAAAAAAGATTCAAATTTTCAACTACGGCAATTGCAAACGTGACTTCACATATGTTGATGACATTGTTGAGGGAGTAATCCGCGTGATGCAGAAAGCACCGGACAGAGCTACAGGAGAGGACGGTCTGCCTGTTCCTCCATATGCTCTCTATAATATCGGAAACAACAGCCCAGAAAATTTGCTGGACTTCGTGGATATTCTTCAGCAGGAGTTAATTCGTGCTGGTGTGCTGGGTGCAGATTATGATTTTGAAGCACATAAGGAGCTCGTGCCGATGCAGCCGGGGGATGTACCTGTGACCTATGCCGACACTTCTGCTTTGGAGAGAGACTTTGGGTATAAGCCAAGCACAAGCTTACGAGACGGTCTGCGGAAGTTTGCTGAGTGGTACAAAGAATTTTATATGAGTTGAGAGACTAAGGTAAATAGACATATAAATTATAAAACGGGAGATAGAAGGACAATGAGTAATATGAACATCGCAGTAGCTGGTACTGGTTATGTTGGACTTTCAATTGCCACGCTACTAGCACAGCATAACAAAGTAACAGCAGTGGACATTATTCCTGAGAAGATTGAATTGATTAACCAGAGGAAAAGTCCGATTCAGGATGAGTACATAGAGAAGTATCTGTCGGAAAAAGAATTAGATTTGACTGCCACACTGGACGCAGCAGAGGCTTATAAAACTGCGGATTTTGTCGTCATTGCTGCGCCCACAAACTATGACAGCAAGAAGAACTTTTTCGATACAAGCGCTGTGGAGACGGTTATTAAACTCGTCATTGAAAACAATCCGGACGCCATTATGGTAATCAAGTCCACAATTCCGGTTGGCTATACAGCGAGTATTAGAGAGAAGTTCCACTGCGACAATATCATCTTCAGCCCGGAATTCCTCCGTGAATCGAAAGCACTTTACGATAATCTCTACCCGTCCCGTATTATTGTTGGAACAGATGTCGAGAATGCAAGATTAGTGAAAGCCGCAAATACATTCGCCGGTTTACTCCAAGAAGGTGCAATTAAAGAGAACATAGATACCCTTATTATGGGCTTTACCGAGGCGGAAGCTGTGAAGCTCTTTGCCAATACCTATCTGGCTCTTCGCGTCAGCTATTTCAATGAACTCGACACATATGCAGAGATGAAGGGATTGAACACGCAACAGATTATAGAAGGCGTCTGTCTCGATCCGCGTATAGGGAGTCATTATAATAATCCGTCCTTTGGTTATGGCGGCTACTGCCTGCCGAAAGATACCAAGCAGTTATTGGCAAATTATGAGGATGTGCCTGAGAACCTTATTCAGGCAATTGTCGAGAGCAACAGAACCAGAAAGGACTTCATTGCTGACCGTGTGTTGGAGATTGCCGGTGCATATGAAGCGAACGAAGGATGGAATGCTGATAAGGAGAAAGAAGTGGTGGTTGGTGTTTTCCGTCTCACCATGAAGAGTAATTCCGATAACTTCCGGCAGAGCAGTATCCAAGGGGTAATGAAGCGAATCAAGGCTAAGGGCGCTACGGTAATTGTTTACGAACCGACTCTCGAAGATGGGAGTACTTTCTTCGGAAGTAAGGTCGTTAATGATTTAGCATCCTTTAAAGAACAGTCACAGGCGATTATCGCAAATCGTTATGACAGCTGCTTGGATGATGTGAAGGGAAAGGTGTATACACGCGATCTCTTTCAGCGTGACTAACCATAGATAGGTGAAGGAATATGCGAATTCTGATAATTAGGAATTACCCTAATTTTATGGATGTAAAACATAATACATACAATATCCAAGAGGTTGGTCTTGCGAAAGCTTTAATACGGCGTGGACATGTCTGTGACATCGTTTTTTGGACAGATAACAATGAGGAGAACGTTTCAGTCCCTGTAGATAAAGAGCATTCGATTACAGTGTACTATCGCAAGGGAAAAAACATCTTAAAGAACGCTATCTTTAATGATATAAGCGATTTGATTCCACAGTACGATATCTTGCAGCCGTGCGAATATAACCAGATACAGGCTTGGATACTTGCGAAGAAATACCCGAATAAGACAGTGATTTATCACGGTCCTTATTATTCAGATTTCAATAAGGGATACAACAAGATTTGCAAGCTGTTTGATACCTTCTTCCTTAGAACGTACAAAAAACTGAACACACAGTTTATTGTGAAAAGCAAGCTTGCAGAGAAGTTCTTAAGGTCAAAAGAGTTAAAAAATGTAAAAACCATAGGCGTGGGGATAGATTTATCGGCACTTACAAGTTCTGATGAGAAAGTTCCTGAGTTTATTGAAAGCATAAAAAGAAAGCCGGATACAGTTAATTTGCTGTATATCGGACGATTTGAACCTCGCCGTAATATTCCTTTTATTTATGAAGTAGCAAAACAGCTTAAGGATAAAGGGCAGAAAATTCAGCTTATCATGGTTGGCAAAGGCGATTCTGAATATGTCCAGATGTGTGAACAAAAGGCTCGTGAGCTTGGCGTAAATAGAGACATTATTAAAACGGAACGCTTAGAGCAGAAGTATTTGTCCAAGCTTTATGAGAAGTGTGACTTTTTCCTACTGCCAACACATTACGAAATATTCGGCATGGTGTTGCTCGAAGCTATGTATTACGGATTGACGTGTCTGACTACAGAAAACGGTGGATCGGACATGCTGATAGAGGACGGCAAAGATGGGTTTGTGCTTCCGTTGGATACTGAGAAGTGGGCAGAAACCGTGATGAATAATAAAGTGAAAGAAATTGGTTGTAGTGCCCATCAGAAAATAGCAGATAAGTATACATGGGATGCTTTAGCAGGAAAGTTTGAGGATGTTTATCAATGTAAACTGAATTACTGATTAGTGGGGTATTAAAGTGAAGAAGAAAAATGAGCTGAGGTTGGTCATAGAAGAGGATTACAAAAGATATAAAAAACCCTCGGGGGGGGGGTATTACCACTAAGGATTTAATAAAAGGATATTTTGATAAACTGTCCGAAACAAGAACATTAAGTTATGTAATCACAATGCGGATTTGCAGTTATCTTGATAAGAAAGGAAATAAATTTCCACTGATATATTTTCGGTACAGGCTTAGGAAACTTCAGCTAAGATTTGGAATTGAAATTTCGTATAAATCAGAGATTGGAGCGGGGTTTCACATAGCGCATGGAAATGGAATTGTTATACATCCAAATGCAAAAATAGGAAAGAACTGTTCGATTCTGCAGCAGGTTACTATAGGGAATAATTTAAATAAAAGCAGGAATGACGTAGCAAAACTGGGAGATACAGTTTTTATTGGAGCCGGTGCAAAAATAATCGGCCCTGTGAATATTGGAAATAATGTCATCATTGGTGCAAATAGCGTTGTGACAAAGGATATACCATCTAATAGTACGGTTGCAGGGATTCCGGCAAGAATAATTTCATAGGGAGAGCAATGCTTGAAATGAAGAATATCATGTTTGTAACAGCCACGCTTGGCGGAGGTGGTGCCGAAAGAGTTATGTTAAATCTTGCAAATTATATGGCAGATTGCGGTAATAATGTTGTTGTATTTTGTACCGCACCAAGGATAAAAAATGAGTATCCACTTAATGAAAAAGTTAAAACAATTTTTCTTGAAACAGACAAGAAAAACAAAGCTCTGAAGATTATTGATAAGATAGGGAAAATCAGAAGTGTGTTTAAAGCTTATCCGGGATACACATTAGTATCTTTTTTCCCTGATATAAATATGTATACCGTTATAGCAGATATGGGTTTGAAGAATAAAGTAATCCTTTCGGAGCGAAATGACCCGGCAAGGATGCCTACTCAGAAATATCTTCGAGCCTTGCGAAATGTCATATATGAATTTTGCGACGAGATTGTATTTCAAACCCATGATGCGTCCAAGTATTTTTCAAAAAGAATTCAGAAAAAAGGAACAGTCATTTACAATCCTGTAAATGACGGGATGCCTGAACCATTTAATGGTGAAAAAGAGAAAGTTGTAATTGCGGTAGGCAGGTTATCTCCACAGAAAAACTATTTTATGTTAATAGATGCTTTCGAAAAGTTCCATAGGAGACATCCTGATTGGAAACTTGAGATATATGGAAGAGGGAAAAGACAGCATTTCATAGATTATATTAATGAACATAAGCTTAACGACTGTGTGCTGCTTTTTGAGCATTCGAATAATATTTACGACCACGTCAGAGAGTGTCAAATATATGCTTCATCCTCCGATTTTGAGGGCATGTCAAATACTATGCTAGAGGCCATGGCACTTGGTACAGCAGCAGTTGTAACAGATTGCCCGGTAGGTGGAGCCAGAGAAGTTATGAAAGATCATGTTAGTGGTTTGATAGTTCCAGTTGGGGACTCTGATGCTATGGCTGAAGCGTTTGAAGAACTTGATAGCAATAGAACACTGATGAATAATATTGTGAAAAACGCGCTATATGTGCGAAAAGAACTGTCGGTGGAAGAAATCGCACAAAGGTGGATAGAGAGGATGTAGCAAATGAATGAAATTTTAACGATTATTATACCGACATATAATCGATGCAGTGATGTCTGCAAGCAAACAAAATATTTGGATGAGTGCATTACCGAATACGGACTTGAAAATAAGATTAAAGTAGTGGTAACAGATAACCATTCCGAAGATGGTACATATGTCACGCTTTTGCAGCTACAACCTCAGATAAAGAATCAATTTGAATTTAGAACACAAGAAAAAAATATCGGCGGCACATATAACAGCCGTTCAGTATTAAAAACTGTGGAGACACCATACACAATGTTGCTGGGAGATGATGATTTCCTGGATAAGCAGTATCTGAACATAGTAATTGATTATATAGAACGAGATGCTGAAATAACAGCCATATTCCCGAATTTTCATTCAAATACTTCGAAAAACTGTAGGGACGGCATAACAGAAGATAGAATTTATGAACCAGGGACAAAGAATCTGGGAATGATGTTTAAAGCTCATCAAATGAGCGGGCTTGTATTTAAAACAGAAGGCGTTCTGGATACACTTTTCGCAATGCATGGAGAGAATCGTTATTACCAAGTGTATTGCATGGGATTTAACATGCTTCGAGGAAAAGCAGTACATATTACACGTTGCCCAATGTGTGTGAATGACACAAACAAAAAGTACTGGTCTTACGGGAATGACAGTCTGTGGGATGATATGTTCTTGAATATCAGGCTTCTGGATATTTCAGAAAAAACACGTAAAGAAATGGAACGATATTATTTACTGAACTATTCATGGTCAGTGTTTCCAAGGTTTTTGAAGCATCCTATTGTTTTTATGAAGTCTATAGCATCGTTGGAGAATATGACAAAGGGAACAAAGAGACTGGTAATTCCTTATATGATCGGAAGTTCTTTTCTGATTGTGTATAGGAAGAAGATAAAAAAGGTTGGTAAAGTCAAATGAAAGTTGTTTTATTAGCGGGCGGTTTTGGAACAAGAATTTCAGAGGAATCACAATTTAAACCAAAGCCAATGATAGAAATAGGAGAGATGCCCATTCTTTGGCATATCATGAAAGAATATTCATATTACGGATTTAACGATTTCATTATATGCGCAGGGTATAAGCAGCATGTTATTAAGGAATGGTTTGCAGATTATTTCCTGCATACATCGGACATTACATTTGATTTCACCAATGGCAATGAAATGATCGTCCATAATATGCACACCGAACCTTGGAAAGTCACTGTTGTAGACACGGGACTAAATACAATGACGGGCGGAAGAATTAAAAGAATTCAGCCGTATGTAAATAACGAGACATTTTTGATGACTTATGGTGATGGTGTATGCGATGTTGATATTGGAAAGCTTGTTGATTTTCATAAAGATCATGGGAAAATTGCAACACTTACCGCAGTAATGATCGAGCAGCAAAAAGGTGTTTTAAATATTAGCGGTGATAACGCCGTAAAGTCTTTCAGAGAAAAGAACAGCAAAGATGGCGCCCTGATTAATGCGGGCTATATGGTCTTAGAACCGCAAATATTCGACTATATAGATGGTGATGAAACCGTCTTTGAGAGAGAACCAATGGAAAAACTGGCATCTGAAGGACAACTGATGTCATACACTCATAAAGGATTTTGGCAATGTATGGATACAAAGCGGGAAAAAGAGCTTCTTGAGAAACTTTATGCAGAGGGAAAAGCTCCTTGGAAAAAGTGGGAGGGCTGATTCATGTTCGACATGTCATTTTATAAAGGAAAAAAAGTTTTTGTTACCGGTCATACTGGTTTCAAAGGCTCATGGCTTTGCAAGATGCTCGTGAACGCTGGAGCTGAAGTGACAGGGTATTCTCTGAATCCACCGACAGAACCATCATTGTTTGAAATTGCTGATATAGCTTCGGATATCCATTCTGTCATCGGTGATATACGGAATTATAAGACATTAAAGACTGCGTTCGATGAGGCACAGCCAGAGATTGTCCTGCACCTGGCCGCACAGCCTATTGTCCGGGACAGTTATAAAGACCCAGCATATACATACGAAACCAATGTGATGGGAACTGTGAATATCCTTGAATGTGTCCGTAATAGCAGTTGTGTGAAGTCCTTTCTGAACGTGACCACGGACAAGGTTTATCTCAATAGAGAGTGGAACTGGGGCTATCGGGAAAATGAAGAATTGGATGGCTATGATCCTTACTCCAATTCAAAGTCTTGTTCAGAACTTGTAACTCATTCTTATAAAAACAGTTTCTTTGCAGATGGGCATGTGGCAATTTCCACAGCTAGGGCAGGTAATGTTATAGGCGGTGGAGATTTCGCACATGACAGAATCATCCCAGATTGTATCCGTGCGGCACAAAAGCATGAAGATATCATAGTTCGAAATCCGTACTCTACAAGACCATACCAGCATGTTCTTGAACCGCTCTATGCCTATCTGATGATTGCAGCGGAACAATATGAGAATGGCAGTGTGATAGGTTGGTACAATGTTGGGCCTGATGATGTGGACTGTTTCCAGACCGGTGCATTGGTTGAAATGTTTGTCAGCAAGTGGGGTGATGGGCTGAAGTGGATTGACCGTTACGATGGAGGACCGCATGAGGCTAACTTCTTGAAACTGGACTGTTCGAAACTTAAGACAACATTCGGATGGAAACCTCATTGGAACCTCGACACAGCCATTGAAAAAGTTGTGGAGTGGAGTAAGTGCTGGATGTTGGGTGGTGATGTTAGAGCATGTATGGATAGACAGATTGAGCTATTTTTGAAATAGAGGTAAAAGAAGCCGTGAGAAGCGAAAGAAATGAAAACATAGACATATTTAAAGGCGTAGGCATAATTTTAGTGATTGCTGGTCATTCGATTCAACGAGGTTTGCTTGGATTTGATAATTCACCTGTTCTATTTGTGGAGTTAAATAAGATTATTGAATTATTTAATATGCCCTTATGTATTATGTTTTGCATCATTATCCCTTGGATTCGAGCAAGGATTGAAGACATGCAAAGTGAATCTTTAAGATACAAAATATGTAGTGCAATTAAGAATTATACCATATTTATAGGCAAGAATAGTTTAGAGTTTTATTTGATTGAGTTTCTGTTTTTAAATATAGGCCTAAAGATTAACGCTTGTGTATCTATAGTAAGTATTTTTTGTACATGTTTGGGTATATCAAGCGTGGCTGTATATATGATTAAGAAATATTTAAAACCAGCGAATGCTGTTTTATTTGGATATTTCAAGCCACTAAATTGTTTGAAGAAGCTGTGAGGCAAATGATGAAATTGTTAATTACCGGTTCTTTTAATTGGAAAAAAGAATATTTGATTCAGCTGGAAGAAATGGGCTGGGAGTTGGTTTTCACAGAACGGGAAGATTCGAATTTTGACTTTGACCCGAAGGATATTGATGCTGCTGTTTGCAATTGGTTATTTGTCAATCATGATATTAGTAATTTTACAAGTTTGAAAGCAATTCAATTATTAAGTGCCGGGCTTGATAGAGTTCCATTGCAGTATATTGTCGATAAGCATATTCAATTATTTAATGCCAGAGGTGTCTATAGTGTGCCATTAGCTGAACAAGCTGTTGCCGGTGTTTTACAACTGTATCGTAGTAGCCGCTTTTTTATGGAGAATCAGAAGAAACATACTTGGATCAAAAAGAAAGATTTAAATGAAATCTATGGAAAACGGGTTTGTGTCCTTGGATGCGGAAGTGTTGGAGTAGAAGTTGCAAAGCGTTTTCGTGCATTCACCGATAAAGTATATGGACTGGATATAGCTGTTAGAATTGATACAGCTTTTAATGAAATCAAAGAAATACGATTGTTGGATGATGAACTCCAACTCAGTGACATAGTTATACTGACTTTACCGTTAACTGACCAGACCAAACACATGTTCTCGACTGATACATTTAATAAAATGAAGCCCGATTCTGTTTTTGTTAATATCGCACGAGGCGCTTTGGTAGATACTGATGCTTTGTGCGCAGCACTTGACAGTAAACTATATGGAGCCGTTATTGATGTTTTTGAAGAGGAACCTTTACCATCAGATCATCCAATCTGGGATAAAGAGAATATCATTATAACACCACATATATCTTATGCGTCAAATAATAATGATGAAAGAATGTGGAATATTATATCAGATAATTTGAGACAGTTTTATCGTCAAAATAATGGATAAGGGAGCAAAATAATGAATGAAAAAATACAACTTCTCGACTGTACTCTTAGAGATGGAGGATTAGGCCTTGAAGATGCATTTATTAATAATATAGCTGATAAGGGATTTTCGCAGGGAGACTTAAAAGAGCTGGCAAGTTCTCTGCAGGCATCAAAGATTGATATTGTTGAATTAGGTTCTATTCAGTTAACTAATGATGATAAGACAAGATTTGCAATTTATCAAAACGTAGAAGAAGTTTCAAGAAGTATTCCGAACAATAAAAGTAAAAATCAAATGTTTGTTGGGTTATTTAGAGGACCAGACACTCCGATTGATGACATTCCGATGTGGAATCCTTCATTGGTTGATGGATTAAGGGTTATTATCAGATATTCGGAGTTACAGAAGTCATTGGACTTTTGCACAGCATTATCCAGGAAAGGTTATAAAGTTTTTGTTCAACCTATGCTGACTATGAGATATACCGATGAAGAGATAGATTTGATGATTAGGTCAGCCAATGCCATGAAAGCTTATGCTCTGTATTTTGTGGACAGCTATGGCTATATGGATGAAGAGGATGTAAAGCGGCTATATAGCATATACGACAGGGGGTTGGATAAAGATATTCGAATTGGTTTTCATGCTCATAATAATATGAACCTTGCTTATTCAAACGTAAAAACCTTTATATCTTATTCACAACGCAGTGAAAGAAACGTGATAATTGATTCATGTGTAATGGGCATGGGTCAAGGTGCTGGAAATCTACAAACAGAATTGATTGTACCCTATCTTACTGATAAATTTGATGCAGAGTATGATTTTGAGTCGGTTTTACGTGCTTGCGAAACTATTGATTCTTATTTGGAGCATGATATTTGGGGATATTCAGTTACAAGACTGCTCCCCGCAATACATAAAACTGCTTACAAATACGCTATAGCATTTAGAAATCATTATAAGCTCTCCTTTGTTGAGATTAACGAGATATTGGAAACTATTCCTGAAGAATATAGACATAGGTATACAAAAGAAAATGCTTTAGTGTTAGTTCAGAAGAATTGTACTGAAAAGACAGATAATTTATAAGGTTATTATGTTAAGTTCATACATCTACGTTGATGAGTTGAATAGGGAGATGAGAATGTGAATAGTTCAGGTTTGGCAGACAGTCCAGTAGAAAAGTCAAAGAGATTTGATGAAATAGATATTGCAAAGGGAATTGGAATAATACTGGTCATTTTAGGACACTGCGTGCCTTATGGAGGTTTTGCGTTCAATTTGCTATTTGCTTTTCATATGCCACTATTTTTCATGCTGTCCGGATATCTATTCAAAGCAGGGGGCATGAAAGACATGACTAAGCGAAAAGCAAAACGTTTATTAATCCCATTTGTAGAATATATGTTATTGGGTTTAATTGTAACTTTGATTATACCGGAATGGAGAACAGGACTTAGTATTAAAGGTATAGCAGGGGATATTTATTTGATGTCGCCCGATAATTGTAATAATTCTAGCATTTGGTTCCTAAGCTGTTTGTTTATTGTTACACTTGCCTTCAATTTAATTGTGCAATGCACAGAGAATAAGAAACATAAACAAGTTATTAGAATTTTTACGGTAGTGCTGTTAGGTGTGATTGGTTATCTTTTGAGCATAACTTCTGTGTTAAGTTATTTTCCGGCGGATAGATTGCCTTTTACGATAGATACAGCTTTTATTGCAATAACATTCTTTACAATTGGATATGCATGGCGTCAAAGCAATGTTGGTTTTACTTTCTCAAATAAGAAGATATTGACAACCGTAATTATAGCAGTTGCTTTATTGATAGTCTGTGTGCAGCTGAATGGAAAGGTTAACATTCATTCACTAACATTTAAAAATCCAGTTGTCTATTATATCGGCGCTTTAAGCGGCTCAGCGGCGATTATTGGAATAGCATGTTTAATTAGCCATTGTAATATGAAACGAGTAGGGGATGTATTACGTTTTTACGGTATTAATAGCCTTACAGTACTTGGAATACAATCCATACTGATAAGATTGTTTATCTATATTATTAATATGATTTGTGGCACAGAATTTGAACTCTACCATCAGCCAATTTTTAATGGAGTTGTTTGTTTTATATTTGTCACACTAATTAGTGGGATAATTTGCAAGATTAAGCTTTTTTGTTCGAAGTCAAGAATTAAGCAGGTGAATAAATGAAAGTCTTAATGATCAATAAATTCCTCTATCCAAACGGAGGATCAGAGACATACATATTTAAATTAGGAGATGCGCTGAAAGCGCATGGACATGAGGTTCAATACTTCGGCATGGAGCATGAAGGTCGGTGCGTTGGAAATGCTGTGAACGCTTATACCTCCGATATGGATTTCCACGGCGGTAGCAAACTGTCAAAACTGACATATCCGATTAAGACTATATACTCTTCTGAGGCGCGAAAGAAAATTCGCCTTGTCCTAGATGATTTCAAACCGGATGTCTGTCATCTGAATAATTTTAACTATCAGCTGACGCCTTCGATTATTCTGGAAATCCGAAAGTGGGAGAAGGAGAGTAAGCATAAGGTTAAGATTGTGTTCACTGCTCATGACTATCAGCTGGTATGTCCAAACCACATGATGAACAATCCTGCCACGCACGAGAACTGTGAAAAGTGTGGACATGGTGCCTTCACGAACTGCACAAAAGGTAAGTGCATTCACGGCTCTACTGCTAAGAGTGCGATTGGTACAATGGAGGCTACCTTCTGGAAAATAAAAGGTACTTACAAACAGATTGATACAATTATCTGTCCGACGCAGTTTATGAAGTCTAAAATGGATTACAATCCAGTCTTTAAAGAGAAAACTGTGGCGATGCTTAATTTCATAGATGCTGTTGAGTGGAAAGATACAGCAAAGAAGAATTATGTACTGTACTTTGGCCGTTTTTCAGAGGAGAAAGGTATCAAAACTTTAATTTCTGCCTGCAGGGAGTTGCCGGAAATACATTTTATTTTTGCTGGAACAGGCCCACTGGAAGATGAGATGAAGGGTGTAAAGAACATCAAAAATGTCAGCTTCCAGACTGGTGAAGCGTTAGAAACACTGATTAGAGAAGCCAGATTTTCTATCTATCCCTCCGAGTGGTATGAGAACTGCCCGTTCTCTGTAATGGAGAGCCAGATGTATGGTACGCCTGTGCTTGGGGCAGATATTGGTGGTATCCCGGAACTTATTACAGTCGGTAAGACAGGCGAGCTGTTTAAAAGTGGTGACAAGGCTGATTTGAAGAAACAGATTCAGAAGCTGTGGAGTGACAAAGTTTTGACTGATGTGTACAGTCAAAACTGTAAAGATATAAACTTCGATACATTAGAGCAGTATTATCAAAAGATTATGAGAATATACGGGAGTTAAGGAGTATGGAATCACAGGCTTTAAAAGTACAGCGATTTAATAACTTAGATGGTCTCCGTACTCTTGCAGCTATTGGAATTATCTGTATGCATATACGCGGAAGTATTGGATTTGAAATTTCTGCGGGGGGGGGGTATTGCAGACTATATAATCAACCATCTTATATCAGGAATGGGGAAGTTTGTACAGT
>JAJQGO010000001.1 GCA_021200415.1 Ruminococcus sp.
TGTAGAAATCGCCCCGTGAGAGCCACGTGCACGGAGATTTAGAGCCACCCCGTCGGTCCACGAGAGCCACCCATATCGGAAAGTCAGAGCCACTCTAGTATAATAGTCTTGGCACACTGATCGTGTGACTACTATTATAGGGAGGTCGTCAATATTGATTGACTACCGCGAGATTTTGAGGCTGGAAAGCCTCAATTACAGCCGGCGTACGATTGCGACGTGTGTTGGCAGTTCACGGAACACTGTATCGAACACAATTGATGCAGCGAAGGCTCTTGACATCGCTTGGCCCCAATGTGAGGGTATGACAAATGAAGCGTTGCAGATACTCCTCTTCGGAGAGAAGACATCTTCTTCAAAGACGAATTATCTGGAACCTGACTACCAGGCCATCCACCGCGAGCTTGCAAAGCCTGGGGTGACTTTGACCTTACTCTGGGCCGAATACTGTGAGCAAGCCCGTACTATGGGGATGGTTCCTTATAAGACGACACAGTTTGGTGACAAGTACCGCAAGTGGGCCAGGATCACAAAGGCAACCATGCGCATCCAACACAAGCCCGGAGATGTGATGCAGGTCGACTGGGCAGGCAACACGATTCCCGTGTACGATTCTGTCACGGGAGAGGAGTCGAAGGCTTACCTGTTTGTTGCTGTCCTGCCGTGCAGTTGCTACGCTTATGCAGAAGCCTGCGTGGATATGAAGGCGGAAAGCTGGCTGGGCTGTCATGTCCACGCTTATGACTATTTTGGCGGGGTTACGCGGCTCCTGATTCCTGATAACCTCAAGACTGGGGTCACCGCAAACACCCGGTACGAAACCGTCCTTAACCGCAGCTACCAGGAGATGGCCGAGTATTATGACACGGCGATCGTTCCTACAAGGGTACGTCATCCGAAGGATAAAAGCCTCGCAGAAGGCACCGTCCGGTTTGCGTCTACCTGGATCATTGCGGCACTACGGAACCAGAAGTTCTTTTCTGTGGAAGAAGTCAACCGTGCTGTTTCTGAACGGCTGGAGGTCCTGAACAGTATGCCGTTCAAGAAGCGTGAAGGATGCCGCAAAGATGCCTACATTGCTGAAGAGAAGGAATTCATGAAGCCGATGCCGTCCAGCCCCTATGAACTGGCCGTCTGGACTACGGCGAAGGTCGGCTATGATTATCTGATCTCTGACGGAAAAAACAAATACTCCGTACCATATGACCTGATTGGTGAAACCGTTGATATCCGGCTTACTAAGAATACCGTTGAAGTCTTTTTCAAGGGGTCACGGGTGGCATCTCACCTCCGCGAGAAGGCAGCAAGGCGTGATCCTATTATCCATCCGGAGCATATGACGCCGGAACACCGGAAGTATCTGCACTACAATGCGGATGATTTCACGACATGGGCAACCGGCGTTGGGAGCAGAACTGTCAAGGTCGTTGATTATTTTCTGAACAGCGGCAAAGAGGCCGAGCAGGGTTTCAAGTCTTGCGCAAGTCTCACGAAGCTGGCTGCACGCTATGGAAATGTGCGCTTGGAGGCTGCTTGTTCCCGCGTATTGGACATTACGGCATCTCCTTCGATCCGGAGCATCTCAACTATCCTGAAGGCGATGCGCAATGACAAGCCCACCGTAACGACTACCATCCAGAACGACAATAGCTACGGAATCACCAGGGGTGCCAGCTATTTCGGAAAAGGAGGTAGACAGGATGATTAACCAGAGTACCGTTGATATCCTGAAGGCAATGCGTTTCAGCGCAATGGCAGAAGAGCTTGAAAGGCAGCTCAGTGATCCCAAGGCTTATACGGATATTGGCTTTGAAGACCGTATTGCGCTTATGGTAGATGCAGAGTGGACCCGCCGTCAGGCGAACAAGCTGCAGCGCTATATTCGCAATGCCCACTTTTCGATCCCCTCTGCCACGATTGAGGGGATTGAATACCACGAAGACCGCAAGCTGGACAAGGCTGCGATGCTCCGATATGCCACCTGTAAGTATATTGATGACAACCACCATATCATTCTGAAAGGCGCATCCGGGAACGGCAAGACTTATATTGCCTGCGCGCTGGGCAATGCAGCCTGCAGAAAATTCAAATCCGTTCGCTATATCCGGATGCCGGAGCTGCTGGATGAGCTCGTACTGGCAAGGGCTGACGGCACATTCCAGAAGACTGTGAAGTCTTACCGGAAGGTCGATCTGCTCATTCTGGACGAATGGCTTATCCGCTGCCTTACCCCGCAGGAGTCTTATGATCTGCTTGAAATCGTTGAGGCCCGCTGCACACACGGCTCTACGATCTTCTGTACCCAGTATGAAACGCTGGGCTGGTACAAACGGATCAATCCTGATCCCGAAAACGACAGCCCGATCTCTGAGGCGATCATGGATCGGATCATCCACAACGCCTACGAGATTCTGGTGGACGGCAAAGTGTCCATGCGTGAACGGCATGGACTGAAGAGCTGTCAGGAAGCTCCTGCAGCCGTCTGATATCCAGTACGGGGGCTCTGCCCCCGTACCCCCGGAGTTTTTCGCTTTGGTTTTGCCAGGAGAGTGGTATTGCGCAGTTCAG
>JAJQGO010000021.1 GCA_021200415.1 Ruminococcus sp.
AATATAGCCCTCAACATACCTGAAAAAACCCTCGGACTATATATTACCACTATTTTCATTATGAAACCACCTTATACAATATACTCTATTATATTCATCTTCGGAGATTTGGTGATTACTTACTTACTCGAGCTTATTACAAGAGCTGTGCCTCTCAGGATTTCAAGCACCGCTTCGTCATCAACAAATTCATTGCTGACGCCGATTGGAAAGCTGTCGCTTATTACCGCGTCCTTCAGGGTGTACTTTACGCCGCTGAGCCTTTTTATTTGCAGCTCCCCCGAATAGGAAAAAACTGAAAAATATCGGTCGTCACGCCTCTTGTAGCGTCTTTCGCCTGCGCCCTGAAGCGCAACAGTATTGCTCTCGTCCTCCAGCGAGGCTTCACAGCCATGCTCCCATGCATATTTCAGCGTCTGGACATTCGCTATGGCGTGGTCGAATCTTCCGCCCAGCGCACCGTAAATTCTGATTTCCTCCGCACCTGATTCAATGGCTGTTTTTACGGCAAGAAGCGTGTCTGTATCGTCCTTTTCGGGAACACTGCGGAGTATTCTCGCATTTTCGGGCAGCTCCCCCGAATATGAATCAAAATCACCGACAATTATATCCGGATTCACACGCATCTGCTCGGCATATTTATATCCGCTGTCCGCGCAGATAATCAGATCTCCCGTGCCGATTCTGATAAAATCCATGCTTCTCATTTCTCCGCCCGCAAATATGTGTGCAGTCATTTTAGCTCCCACTCCTTTAGCTGCTTTGCCTCCTCATACATTGCACAGTAGCTGTCGTGGCGGCTTTTCTGAATTTTTCCCTCGTTGAGAGCCTCTATGACAGCACAGCCCTTTTCACACGTATGGGAGCAGTCCTTGAAACGGCATTTATCCGCATATTCGGCAAACTCCGTAAAGCAGCCGGAAAGCTCCTCCTTGCGGATTATGTCGTACTTATTTGTTTCAAATGTTGAAAATCCGGGAGTATCGGCAATATATCCCCCTCCCGACAGCTTGTACAGCTCAGCATGACGCGTTGTATGACGTCCTCTGCCGAGCTTTTTGCTTATCTCCGCTGTCGGAATTTTCAGGGAGGGATCAATTGCGTTCAGCAGCGTAGACTTCCCTGCACCCGAATTACCGGTAAATGCGCTGATTTTACCCGTCAGCTGATTTTTTATCCTCTCAATGGTGCTTTCATTTTCGTAGTCCGCTTTCAGGACGTCAATGCCAATGCTGCCGTAAATTTTCTCAAGCTGGGCGGAATCGGCAAGATCCACCTTCGTTATGACTATAACAGGCAGGATTTTTTTGTACTCCGCAATTGCTATGAATTTATCGAGAAGCAGCAGATTCGGGGACGGCTCACAGGTAGACACAACAAATATAAGCTGATCAAGATTTGCAAGAGGCGGACGAATGATACTGTTCCGCCGTTCGAGAACGTTCATTATTACGCCGTCCGATATTTCCACATGGTCGCCAACGTAAAGGCTGATTCCCTTGTTGCGGAAAACTCCCCTCGCCTTGCACTCATATATACCGTCAGGGGACTCTACTGTATAGAGTCCCCCAAGGCATTTTATAATTATTCCGTTTTTTTCGTTTATATTTTTCATATTATCTTATTCTGCCGAATCGGAATCCTCAGCCTCTGTCGGAGCTTCAGTGGGAGCCTCTGTCGGAGCTTCCGTTGGTGCTTCTGTCGGAGCTTCGGTTGGAGCTTCTGTCGGAGCTTCCGTTGGCGCTTCTGTCGGAGCTTCCGTGGGTTCGGCAAATCCTCCCACTGCTTCAAAAGCGCCGTAAATATCCTCAGATACGGCTGTAATCTGCGATGTTGCGAAGTTTATACGATATGTGCCCATCTGATACGTCAGACCGTTGTTCAGATTTGAAAGAATTGCTGTTGCTGATACACTTTCACCTGAGCCGGGAATTGTTATGCTTACGCTTGTCATCTGCTGTCCGACAATTGTCGAGGTTGAAACTGTATTTGTCGTACCGTCAGAATTCTGAACGACAAAATCAATAACGAATCTTCCGTAGGCTTCGGACGGAATCGGAATTGTCAGTGAAATTTCACCGTCGGGATAGGTTCCGTCGCTGACCTGAAATACAATAGTTGTGCCGACATCAACGGTTGTTCCCGCTTCAAGGCTCTGTGCGCAGATAATTCCCTCTTCCTCGTAGGACGATATAAGCTCTATCTGAACATCATATCCGAGATACGTTACCGTCTGCGTTACGTCCTCCAGCTTCTGACCTACATAATCCTCAACCTTAATCTGGTCGGAATCAATTCCCATGCTTACGTAAAGCACAACTGTTATACCTGCGTCAACCTCCGTTCCTTCCTCCGGAACAGTTCGTATTACCTTGCCCTTTTCAATATCGGTGCTTGACGCGTTTTTAATCTCACAGACGAATCCCGCCGCCTCAAGCTTCGCCTTTGCGGTTTCCGCATCGGTATTTGTCAGATTAGTCGGGACAGTCGCTTTTTCCATGCCGCTGCTTATGACAACCTTGACAACATCGCCCTTTTTGGCGGCTGTACCTGCCTCAATATCCTGAGATATGATACATCCCTTATCCAATTCGCTGTACTCGTAGCCGTTTTCCTGAATGCTTATATAAGAACCGTAATTGCTCACAGCTTCATTGTAATCCATTCCGACAAGATACGGCATTTTGAAATCGGCATCGCTCTCGTCATTTTTAAGGAGTCCTTTTACGAGAGACGCAACAAATATAACGGCAACTATAATAACTACAACTACAGTTGCGGTAAGTACGGGAACAACAAGTGAAGAGCGCTCCTCTTCCTCCTCGCCGTCCTCATCATCCTCATCGTCATATCCTCTGACAGGCGGAGCGCCGACACCTGAATTCATATATACGCTGTTTAAATCATTCTCGTCAGGTTCATCGTCAATCTCCGAAGCCGTATCGTAATTCTGCGTACCTGCGGCATCGTCAGCCTCAAGATAATAGCCGAAGGTTATATCGGGATTTGCCTTGAACGCTTCAATATCCGCCATCATTTCAGATGTTGAATGATACCTGTTTTCAGGCTCCTTTTCCATTGCCTTGAGTACGACCTCTTCAAGCCCCGCAGGAATTTCCGGATTTACGGAACGGGGTCTTTCGGGAATGTCGTGCATATGCATTACCGCAATCGAAACGGGATTATCGCTGTCGAAGGGCTTTTTTCCGGTGAGCATTTCATACATCATAGCTCCCACGGAATAAATATCGCTTTTCTCGTCCGTAACATCGCCCCTTGCCTGTTCGGGACTGATATAATGCACGCTGCCTATTGCCTGATCGGTTGCTGTTTTTCCTTCCTCACGGGCAAATTTGGCAATTCCGAAATCCATGACCTTGATAGTGCCGTCAGTGAGCATCATGATATTCTGCGGCTTGATGTCGCGGTGAACGATTCCCTTGTCATGCGCGTGCTGAAGCGCTCTCAGAATCTGTATAAGGAAATGCACCGTATCCTTCCACGTCAGAACCTTTTCCTCCTCGATGTACTCCTTAAGAGTTATGCCGTCAATGTATTCCATGACGATATACTGGATTTTTTCAGAAAATCCGACATCATAAATTTTTACTATATTCGGATGTGAAAGAACGGCTATTGCTTTGGATTCATTTCTGAATCGGCGAAGAAATTCCTCATTCTCCGCAAATTCCTTTTTCAGAATTTTTATCGCAACAGATTTGTTATCAATGACATCAATACCCTTATAAACGTCCGCCATTCCGCCTACGCCTATAAGCTCAGTTATCTCGTATCTTCCGTCAAGCTTTTTTCCAATGTTCTTATCCATTCTTTAGCCCCCTGCGTTAATCTGAAATTACCGCAACAGTAATATTATCGCGGCCGCCCTTTTTGAGCGCAAGATTTATCAGCTCGTCTGCAACGTCATCAAAATCTGATTCAGTTATGACGTCATATATTTCCTCATCGCCGCAATAGCCGGACAATCCGTCCGAGCAAAGCAGCAGACTTATTTTATCTTCATAATCGAGAATAAATGTATCGGGCGTAACGGTTTTTTCCACGCCTACCGCCCTTACAAGCATATGCTTCTGCGGATGAGTTTCAATCTCCGCCTCAGTGATTTTTCCCTGCTCGTACAGCAGAAACGCAACATTGTGATCGGTTGTAATGCGGCGCAGTCCCGTATCGGTAATGAGATAAGCTCTGCTGTCACCGACATTTACTATAAATGCCGTTGTCTTATTGACAAAAGCCGCAACACAGGTCGTGCCCATGCCGAAGTTTTTGAAATCGAATCTTGCCTTTGTGTAAATGACAGAATTTGCCGCCGATACGGAGGATACAAGAAGCTTTCGTATATCGTCATTGCTCAGGCTCTCGCTGTATCCTGCCAGAAAGCGCTGGAAAAATTCCTCTACGGCAAGTGTGCTGGCTTCCTTTCCCGCACGTTCACCGCCCATTCCGTCGCAGACGACAGCAAGAAGATTATGTCCGAAATATTCGCATCTGACTGCGTCCTGATTTTCATCGCGTTTTAATCCGATATTCGTTGCCGACCTATATCTCAACAGACCGCACCTCCATTCGTATTTTGTCCGGCAGCATCACGTCTGAGCTGACCGCAAGCCGCTTCAATGTCGCTGCCAAGCGTCCTCCGCACAGTAGCGTTTATGCCTCGCTGACCAAGCCTTTTCGCAAATTCGCTGACGCCCGAACGCGCAGTACGATAGCTGCGCTCACGAACCTTATTGACAGGAATCAAATTCACATGGCAATTCATTCCCCGAAGCAAATCGGCAAGCTTGTCCGCATCCTTGTCAGATGAATTAACATTATCAATTACCGCATACTCGAAGGTTACGCGTCTGCCGGTTTTTTCTATATAGCTGCGGCAGGCTTCAATGAGGCTGTTCATATTATATGTCCGATTTACGGGCATTATTTCGCTTCTTTTATCATTATCCGCACTGTGGAGTGAAACGGAAAGAGTCAGTCCAAGGTGCAGCTCCGCAAGCTCATATATACGCGGAACTATTCCGCAGGTTGAAAGGGAAACATGGCGCAGACTCAGATTGTTGCCGTTTTTATCGGAAATCAGCCTCAGGAATTTTATCACGTTGTCGTAATTATCGAGAGGCTCGCCTATTCCCATAAGCACAACGCCTGAAACACGTATTCCCATGTCCTTTTCGGTTTCGTAAATCTGCATAAGAATCTCCGAGGGTTCAAGATTGCGCACAAAGCCCGCAATTGCGGACGCACAGAATCTGCATCCCATTTTGCAGCCTACCTGCGTGGAGATGCATATGCTTTTCCCGTAGCTGTAATCCATAAGCACCGTTTCCACGAAATTTCCGTCTGAAAGCTTATAAAGATATTTTACAGTATTATCTATAGAAGATTCAAGCTTTTTTTGTACAAATAGTCTATTTACACAAAAATGCTCTTTCAGCTTGGCTCGTAATTGGACAGATATATCAGTCATTTCATCGAAATCAAAAATCCGCTTTACATGAAGCCATTGAAAGATCTGCTTACCACGGAATTTTTTCTCTCCCATTTCCGTCAGCCATTTTTCAAGCTCCGGAAGATCAAGACTAAGTATGTCGATTTTCTCCAATTTATCACCTTGCTTTTTTCACTTTTGAAATAAAGAAGCCATCGCTTCCGAAATATTTTGGAAATACGCTTGCCTTGTACGAACCGAAAGGCTCACCCAGCTCCTCAAGAAAGGGAACGGGTTCAAGCTCACTGTGATTCGCAAGCAGCCGTTCAATAACCGAATCATTCTCCGCACGTCTCAGGGTGCAGGTGGAATACACAAGCTCGCCGCCCACTTCGAGATAATTAAGAGCGTTTTCGGCAATTTTATACTGTATTTCGGGAAGATTCGCGAAATCCCCGAGATTCTTATACTTGATTTCCGGCTTTCTGCGTATAGCTCCGATTCCCGAACACGGAACGTCGCAGAGAATTTTACTGAACCTCGGCAGCTCGGGATTGAACCTTGACGCGTCCCCGACACAAGCCTTTATACAGGTCAGACCAAGCCTCTCCGCACCGCTGCGAATCAGCCTCACTCTTTTTTCGTGGAGGTCGAATGCGTAAATCTGTCCCCTGTTTTCCATCAGCTCCGCCATTGTAAAGGTTTTTCCTCCGGGGGCGGCGCAAATATCAAGTACGCAGTCGTTTTCGTCGGGATTCAGCGCCATGCAGCAAAGCTGTGACGCAGTGTCCTGAACGTGGAAGAATCCCTTTGAAAATGCTTCGGAGGATATGGGATTGCCGCCGTAAAGGTAATAGCAATCGGGAATCCTCTCGTTTTTCTCTGCCGTTATATTCCCGAGTGCCGAAAGAAATTCAGCCTCGCCGCACCTTACGCTGTTCATTCTTACAGCTGACGGCGGCTTTTCAAGAGAGTCCGACAGCAGATTGCACATAAGCTCTCTGCCGTAATCGGCGCAAAGCCCTTCAACAAGCCATTTCGGGGCGGAATACCTGACCGAAGCGGATTCGGAAGAGTCCTTCGGCAAAGGGAATTTCTTTCCGCCGCGGATAAAATTTCTCAGAATGGCATTTACCATTCCGGAGGCACTCGTTTTACCGAATTTTTTCGCAAGGGCAACGCTTTCATTTACTGCGGCGTTATCGGGTATGCCGTCCATGTAGAGAAGCTGATAAATCCCGCACCTCAGAATATTCAGTATCGTGTCGTCAAGCCTGCCGACAGGACGTGACGACAGCTGCCCGATAATGTAATCGAGTGTGATTTTTCGCTCGATTACGCCGTAATAAATCACAGAACAGAGCTTTTTGTCCCTGTCGGCCATTTCCGACGAATCAAGTCCGCTGCTGATCTGTATATTTGAATAGCTGTTATTCTTAAATGTTTTGTTAAGCAGTTCAACTGCCAGATGTCTTGGATTTTTCATTAGCTTCTGCGTCTTGACATGGCAATAAGCCTGAGCAGCTGAATAATGGTTGTGAGAAGTGACGCAACATAGGTTAACGCAGCGGCTCTGAGAACCTTTTTCGACTTGCCTACCTCGTCCTCATCGAGTATTGCGTCCCCCTCAAGAGTTTGCAATGCTCTGCTGCTTGCGTTGAACTCAACAGGCAGCGTTACAAGCTGGAATGCAACAACCGCAAGGAAAAGAATGATTCCTATGTTTATAAGAAGCTCATTAAAGCTGAGGAGAATGCCCACCAGAATCAGAATATATGATGCGCTGGAACAGAAATTCGTTATGGGGACAAGCTTGTTTCTCAAAACTATCGGGCCATAGCTTTCCGCGTGCTGAACGGCGTGTCCGCATTCATGAGCCGCAACTCCTATTGCCGCAACGCTTGTCTTGCCGTAAACCGAATCGGAAAGGCGTATAACACCTGCCTGCGGATCAAAATGGTCAGTCAGGTTTCCCTTTATATGCTCAATGCGGATGCTGTAGAGTCCGTTGCTGTCGAGAATTTTACGTGCAACCTCATCGGCTGTATAGCCTCTTCTGTTGCTGATTTTTTCATATTTACTGTAGGTCATTTTAACATTAGCCGAAGCTGCTATCGGAATTATTAAAATTAAAAGCCAATATAACAACATGAGAATTCCTCCTTGATCTTAACCCAGAATTTCACCCTTTGTCAGTTTTCTTCCCCTTAAAAAATCACCCGTATTCATGCGTTTGCTGCCCTCAAGCTGAACCTCCCTGAATGTCACCAAGCCGCCGTCACCACATTTGACCGTAAATGCTTCGGTATTGACAATCTCGCCGTTTGCCGCTTCGGGAGCCGTTTCCTTTTCAATTACCGAGCTGTAGACCTTCAGACGCTTTCCGCCGAGAGATGTAAAGCCGGTAACTCCACGGATTGTGTTGTGAATTTCAGCTGCGCTTTTTGAAAAATCAAGGGCGCTCATTTCCTTGCGTATCATGGGCGAATAGCTTGAAAGCGAATCGTCCTGCTTTTCCGGAACTATTTCGCCCTTTTCAAGTGCAGCTATCGTTTCTGTGAGAACCTCGCCGCCCATTTCCGCAAGTCTGCTGTAAAGCTGCTCATACGTTTCATTTTCGCCGATATTTGTTGTGCGCTTTATTAGCATATCGCCTGTATCAAGACCCTCGCTCATCATCATGGATGTCACGCCTGTCTGAGCCTCGCCATTGAGAATGCACCAGTTTATCG
Organism: Ruminococcus sp.; assembly: GCA_021200415.1. Classification (GTDB taxonomy): domain Bacteria; phylum Bacillota; class Clostridia; order Oscillospirales; family Ruminococcaceae; genus Ruminococcus. The sequence continues at coordinate 8,182 of JAJQGO010000021.1, forward strand.
GCGCTGCTCCCCTATATTTCGGCAGAAGCGAAGCATGAATGTTGATGCAGCCGAGCCTCGGTAGCTCCAAAATCTCCTTGGGAAGAATCTGCCCATAGGCTGTAACGGCTATGAGGTCGGGAGCGATGCTTTTCAGCTGCTCAAAGGCAGCTTCGGCGTCCTCGCCCCTGCGGAGGGATGCAGGCTGATAAACAGGGATTCCATATTCCTGCGCAGCCTTTTTTACGGGAGTCGGTATCATCTTATAACCGCGTCCCTTCGGCTTATCGGGCTGAGTGAAAACAGCCGCGACCTCGTGACCGCCCTCAGCAAGAGCCTTCAGACACGGAACTGCAAAATCGGGAGTTCCCATAAACACAATTTTCATAATTATTCTACCTCATCGGGACGAACAAATTCCTCGACGATTTCAGTAAATACATGACCGTCAAGGTGATCGTTTTCATGGCTTGCGCACTGCGCTCCCAGCTCGGAAAAATCACGCTCAAACCAATTTCCGTTTCTGTCCTGCGCACGAAGTCTGCACTTCATGGGACGAACAACATATCCCCACATATCGGGGCATGAAAGGCAGCCCTCGAGGACTCTCTGCCTGCCCTTTGCTTTAATGATCTGCGGATTTATCGCTTCAATTTTTTCATCTTCAAGATGCATAATAAACAATCTTCTGCAAATTCCGACCTGCGGTGCTGCAAGTCCGACTCCCTGTGCTTTGTCCAGTGTTTCATGCATATCGTCAAGCAGGATTGCCAGCTTATTATCGAATGACTCCACAGGTCTGCATTTCTTGTGAAGAATTTCATCCCGATCCGTCAAAATTTTTCTTGTTGCCATTTCCGGCACGTCCTTTCGTAATATATTCAGACTCCCGTATCGCCGTTTATATCGGCATAAAAGGAGATTTTCGACATTTCCCTCAGCTTTGAGGCTTTTATAAGTATGTCCCTGATAAAACCACGCATTTCCGCGTTGTTTTTGCATTTCATAATGATTCTGTAACGGAACTTGCCGTTAATTTTACCGTAGGAGCATTTTACAGGGCCTAAAACTCTCACCGGTGTTTTCGGCTGAAGCTCCCGAAGCTCGGAATTCATAAGCGCCAGAACGGCATCAGCTCCCGTCTGCACACACACATCGTTCGTGCCCGCAAAGCAGAACACGCACATATCGCACAAGGGAGGAAAAATCATTGCGCGTCTTATGGCGATTTCCTCACGGTAAAAGCCGCAGTAGTCCTGTTCGGCGGCAAGATTCATAACGTAATGCTCCGGCATAAAGGTTTGCAGAATCGCTCTCCCCTGCCTGTCGCCTCTGCCGCTTCTGCCCACAACCTGCGTTATAAGCGAAAAGGTTCGCTCGTAGCTGCGGAAATCCCCCGCAAACAGCGCCTTATCCACAGAAAGAACGCCTACAAGCGTAACATTCGGGAAGTCCAGACCCTTGCCTATCATCTGAGTTCCCACCATTATATCGTAATCGCCCCTGCGGAAGGCGGCAAAGCCTTTCTCGTAGGAATACCGCGAAAACGTCGTATCTGCGTCCATTCGAAGAATACGTGCTTCGGAAAAGAAGGCTGAAAGCTCCTCCTCAAGCTTCTGCGTGCCGAATCCCATGCTTTTCAGGCGTTCTGAGCCGCAGGAGGGACAGACAGATACAGGCTCGGAGGTGTAGCCGCAGTAGTGGCACATCATCATGCTGTTTTTCTTGTGGAAGGTAAGCGGAACGGAGCAGTTGGGGCAATAAATCGGCTGGCAGCAGTCGCAGCAGCTGATAATCGTGTGGTACCCACGCCTGTTCAGCAGAAGTATAGTCTGCTCGCCGTTATCAAGATTGGTGTTAATCTCGTTGACAAGACGGCGGCTGAATTCAGACCTGTTGCCCTCCTCACGCTCGAGATTCATGTCAATTATTTCGACCTCGGGCAATGGGCTGCTGTGATAGCGGTTTTTCATTTCAAGCAGCTTGTATACGCCCTTTTCCGCCAGATAATAGCTCTCAATTGAAGGGGTTGCCGACGCCAGCAGGAGAACTGCGTTATGATACGCGCATCTTCTCTTGGCAACGTCGCTTGTGTTGTATCGGGGGGAGCTTTCGGATTTATACGAGCGTTCCCCCTCCTCGTCCATAATTATGATTCCAATATTATCAAGAGGTGCAAACACAGCGCTTCTTGTTCCGATTACTATGCTTGCGTCCCCACGTTTTATTCGTTTGAATTCGTCAAGCCGCTGACCGAGAGAAAGTCCGCTGTGAATTACAGCTACATTTTCTCCGAAAAGGGAACGAAATCTTTTAAGTATCTGCGGAGTAAGTCCAATTTCCGGTATAAGCAGAAGTGCCTGCCTGCCGAGGCTGACCGTATCATATATGAGCTTCTCGAAAACAGATGTTTTGCCGCTGCCTGTAACTCCATGAAGCAAAAAAGCCTCGGGCTTCCTGTCGAAAATTCGGGAAAAAACAGCATCGTGAGCCTTTTGCTGCTCATCGGACAAGGTAATCTCCCTTGGGTCACAGCGTTCGGTTTCACCTGCGTCAACTGCACGAAGTATTTCACTGTCGTATTCCTCGGCAGCTCCGTTTGCGACAAGACGTTTGATTACAGTCGTTGTGACACCGCACATATACGCAAGCTCCCTGACGGAAACCTCTCCATATTCCGATAAAAAATCGGCTGCTTTTTTCTGCTTCGGTGTAAGCTTGAAATTTTCGGGGCAATCGAGATACTCGCTCTTCAGCCGCACCATTCTGACAGCTGCGTCTCCCACGGTTCTGCGAAAGGCATCATCAGCTTCGAGAAGTCCTGCGGAGCAAAGCTCATTCAGCAGACGCCGCTTTCCCTGATTTGCCGCAGCATCGGTAATTTCCTTGATTTGCTTATCATCGCCGACTGAGCTTATCCGATTGAACAGCTCCCTTGCGTCATCAGACAGCTGCGTTGATTCATCGGGAGATTTCCCCGAAATTTTATAGCTCTCCCTGACCGCAATTGCCATAGCAGGAGGGAGCATTGCGCGCACTGCCTCAAAATAGGTGCAGAAGGTATTCTCTCTCAGATATTCCGCAAGCATAATAAGCTCCTCCGAGAGAACAGGACTTTCGTCTATCTGCTCCGTCAGAGGCTTTAGCTTCGAGGTATCACCGTCACGCAAATGCATTACGATTCCCGTGCGTGGGCAGTTGCTCCTGCCGAAGCGAACAAGAACCCGACAGCCGCAGCTGAGAGAATCCGCCATTGTATCGGGGACTGCATAGCTGAAAAGCATATCAAAGGAGTAGGCAGTATTGCTTACAGCCGTTTCCGCAATCAGAGGCATTTATTATTCACCCTGATTTTCGTAAACAATTTTGTACTTTCCGCTTGCGATTTCCTCAACAGCGGTCTTTACAGGCTTTTCCTCAATAGTCATATCGTTTTCGTAAAGCTCATCTGTAATCTGTCTTGCACGCTTTGCAACTGCAATAACAAGAGAATAACAGCTTTCATTCTTTGAAATAATCTGATTTACTGCCGGTCTAAGCATTATTTATCACCTCATCTAAAATTTCAGCGGCATATTCAGTCCTGAGACTCTCTGCCTTTATAACAGCTCTGAAATCGCTTACTGCGTCCTCAAGAGCATCGTTAACTATTATATAATCATATTTCGGAGCATATTTAAGCTCCTCAACTGCGGCGGCAACACGCTTTGCTATTACCTCGTCCGTTTCGGTTCCTCTTTTTCTGAGACGCCGTTCAAGCTCCCTGACAGAAGGCGGAATGACGAAAACAAAGAGTGCATCCGGACGAAGCTGCCTGATTTTCATAGCTCCCTGAACCTCTATTTCAAGTATGACGTTTTTTCCCTCTTCGAGCTTATCGTCAACCTCGGAAAGAAGAGTACCGTAGTAATTTCCACAGTAGCACGCATATTCAAAGAAACGATTTTCGCTGATTTTCTGTTCAAATTCTTCCTTCGTCAGAAAATAATAATTAACGCCGTCAGTCTCGCCCTCACGGGGTAAGCGTGTAGTGGCGGAAACGGAAAGATAAAAGCCTTCGTCCTTCAGAATTTCAGCGAGCATAGTTCCCTTTCCGCAGCCTGACGGAGCTGAGAAAACAATCAATCTGCCCTTACTCATTATTATCTGAACCTCCTGATTCATTTATTCGTGAAGCTACGGTTTCGGTAATCAGCGACGACAAAATCACGTGGCCGCTGTCCATAATGATTACGGCACGTGTTTTTCTGCCGTATGTTGCGTCAATTGCCCTTCCATCGTCCCTTGCCTCCTGAATCAGACGCTTTATAGGTGCGGATTCAGGACTTACAACAGTTACGATTCTGTCGGCTGCAACCATATTTCCATAGCCAATATTAATTAATTTCATCAACTCACCTACTCAATGTTCTGGATCTGCTCACGGATTTTTTCTATTTCCGCTTTCATATCCACAACGATTTTTGTGATGTTCAGATCCTGCGCCTTTGAGCCGATTGTGTTGACCTCACGGTTCATTTCCTGCACGATGAAATCAAGCTTTCTGCCCACGGTTTCCTCGGAATCCAGCATTGTCCGCAGCTGAGAAATATGGCTTCTGAGCCTTACGGTTTCCTCATCAACAGCAATTTTTTCGGCAAAAATCGCAGCCTCCGTCACAATTCGCTGCTGGTCGATTTCCTTTGATTCGAGTATTTCCTCAAGCTTCGCAGTAAGCTTTTTTCTGTAATTTTCAGAGGTTACAGGCGAAATTTTTTCAACCTCCGCAACCATTTTTTCAATGGAGGCAGCTTTTTCAATGACATCATTTTTGAGCTTTGCACCCTCTGTACGGCGCATATCTATGAATTTTTCAAGTGCCTCTCCCGCAACCTCGGATATGTCGTTCCATATCTGCTCCTCATTGTCCGGAAGCTTCTGCACGTTGAAAATATCCGGAAGCTTTAAAAGATTCGACAGCTTCAGGTCGTCCTCAAGAGACAGGTCGCCCGAAACGTCCCGAAGTGCCGTAACATATCCCTCAACGGCAGATTTGTTAATATGTATAACTGAATCCTTGCTTTCAATGGAGTTTACAGTCACGTTCACCTCGATTTTTCCGCGTGAAACATGATCCTTCATCAAGGATTTGAGCTTTTCGTCAATATAATTATAAACTCGCGGAATTCTCGAAGAATAGTCAAAATATCTATGATTAACGGATCGGATTTCCACGAGAATATCACGTCCGTTCAGGATTTTCTGGGCTCTTCCGTAGCCGGTCATGCTGCTCAGCACTTTATCCCCTGCTTTCTGAATTATATAATCGCATAATTATGCTATTTTATTATTATAGCACTATTTTTCAGGAATTGCAAGGGGTGAAGCAATAAATTTCCGCGACCTTTCTGCTTGACCTATGGTACAAATAATGTTATAATAATATTGATAAATCCGCACAAAGATTGCTGTAAAAGCTTTCAATAAATTCGCAGGTCGAATTTTGTGGGATAATAATTTATGATAAGGGGTTTCAATATGGCAAAAATTTCAAAAAATGACATTGCGCAGGTTAAGGCTATCGGCTGCCTGCATGATAAAAATTCCGACGATCTCTTCAACTGCCGTGTGATTACACGAAACGGCAAAATCACCGCAAAGGAATGCGCCGCAATTGCCGAAGCAGCGGAGAAATTCGGCTCGGGCGAGGTTACTATGACTACTCGCATGACTATGGAAATTCAGGGCGTTCCCTTTGAAAATATTCAGCCTCTCCGCAGCTTTCTGGCGGAATTCGGACTCGAAACAGGCGGAACAGGAGCTAAGGTTCGCCCCGTTGTTTCCTGCAAGGGCACAACCTGTCAGTACGGTCTGATTGACACGTACGACCTGTCAATGGCTATACATAACCGCTTTTACAAGGGCTATTCCAACGTCAGCCTTCCCCATAAATTCAAAATTGCTGTCGGCGGCTGTCCGAACAACTGCGTTAAGCCCGATCTTAATGATATCGGCATTGTGGGGCAGAGAAAGCCTGTAATTGATTATACAAAATGTCGCGGATGCAAGGTCTGTCAGATTGAAAAGGCTTGTCCTATAAACGCATCTGTTCTCAAGGACGGCGTAATTACTTTTGACTCCGATATATGCAACAGCTGTGGACGATGTGTAAATAAATGTCCGTTCAAAGCGTATGAAGATTACGTTGACAGCTACAAAATTTACATTGGCGGACGCTGGGGCAAGCAGTTTGCCCGCGCGAAGGCTTTAAGCTGCAATGCTGCAAGCAGTGAAGAGGTTCTCGACATAATCGAAAAGGCTATTCTTTTGTTCAGAGAAAATGGATTCAAGGGCGAAAGATTTGCCGACACCGTTAAGAGAATCGGATTTGAAAATGTTGAAAAGCAGCTGCTAAGCGGTGATATTCTTAAACGCAAGGATGAGATTATCGCAATGGAAATTTCCGAAAAAAAATAACAATCCAGCCCGACAATTGTCGGGCTTTTGTTTTATACATTCAAGTAAACCTCGCTGTTTGTTCCATAAAAAATGTCACTGCGATTGCCTGCCCTGCGGCAAAATTCCTCAATGCACTCCCAGCTGTCATCCAGGTCAAATTCGTAGCTGTGTCCCCACAGGCAGAATACCGCCGGCTCTGCGCCGTCATAATTCAGGAAAACATCGAGAATTTCCCACAATTTCGGGTTTTTGTGGTGACACGTCGCTTTCAGCTCCATGAGATTATCCGGCAGCTTAAAATCCGCAGCATCCATTGTCGTGCGTGAAAATTTTATGCCGCACTCTCGGGCAATCCTGATAATCCGTTCGTCAAATGTTCCGTAGGGATACGCCATTCCGTAAATTTTTTTGCCGAAAATGCGTTCAAGATTATCCTTATCCCCGAGAATTTCACGTCTGACATCGTTATCGCCCAACTCAAGAAGATTCGGGTGCGTCAGCGTATGAACCGCAATTTCGTGACCGGTGTAAAGCTCAGGCAGTTTTTCCTGTGTCATTCTCTTTATATTCAGATTCCCTATGTTAAATGTACCGTCCTCGTTCATGATTCCGCTGTTTAGATTAAATGTACATTTCAATCCGTATTTGTTGAAAATTTCAATAAGACGTTTATCCTGTGTTATTCCATCATCATAGCTGAACGTTAAGGCTTTATTTTTACCGTTCCACATATTTCACTCCTATATATAATTGTATTTTTATGCATCACATTCAAATAAATAAAAACGCTCCTGAGATGTATCAGAAGCGTTTTTTGTTATTTTAGCTTACTTAACAAGCGATTTGCCTGTCATTTCCTTCGGCTGGGGAAGTCCCACAAGCTTCAGAATTGTAGGAGCAATATCAGCAAGAACTCCGCCTTCACGAAGCTCACAATCCTCACCTACCACGATAAACGGAACAGGATTTGTTGTGTGAGCTGTAAATGCGCTGCCGTCCGGCTCGTACATCTTGTCAGCATTGCCGTGATCAGCTGTAATGAGCGCAGCTCCGCCCTTTGCAAGAATTGCGTCAACCATTCTGCCTACGCAGGTGTCAACGGCTTCAACGGCAGTCTTAGCTGCATCGAAAACGCCTGTATGTCCAACCATGTCGCAGTTCGCATAGTTCAGAATGATTACGTCGTATTTGTCGGAGTTGATAGCCTCAACAACTGCATCAGTCACCTCAAAGGCGCTCATTTCCGGCTTCATATCGAATGTTTCAACATCGGGCGACTTGATAAGAATTCTGTCCTCGCCCTCAAACTGCTTTTCCTCACCGCCGTTAAAGAAAAACGTAACATGAGCGTATTTCTGCGTTTCGGCAATTCTCAGCTGTGTCTTGCCCGATTTGCTGAGGTACTCGCCGAGAGTCATTGTGAGCTGCTCGGGAGGGAACGCAACGGAAACATTCGGCATTGCAGCATCATACTGTGCCATGCATACAAAATGAACAGGAAAATATCCGTTTTTGCGCACGAAGCCTGTGAATTCCGGATCAACAAACGCTCTTGTAATCTGTCTTGCACGGTCGGGACGGAAGTTGAAAAATACCACGCTGTCATCCGCCTTTATCATGCCGTTTTTGTCAACAACTGTCGGGAGCATGAACTCATCTGTGACATCGTTTGCATACGAATTTTTGATTGCCTGAACAGGGTCGGATTCCTGAACGCCTTCGCCGAGAACGAGCGCGTTATAAGCCTTTTCAACTCTGTCCCATGCGTTATCACGATCCATAGCATAGAAACGTCCGCTGATTGTTGCAACTGAGCCTACGCCGATTTTCCCGATTTCAGCTACAGCCTCTTCCATATACCCTGCCGCCGATGACGGAGGCACATCACGTCCGTCAAGGAACGCGTGAACATAAACCTTTTCGATTCCGTTTCTCTTAGCCATTTCGAGAAGTCCGTAGAGATGCTCCATATGACTGTGAACGCCGCCGGGAGAAAGAAGTCCCATAAGGTGAAGCGCGGAATTTTTTCCCTTGCAGTTATTCATTGCCGCAGTAAGAGCCTCATTCTCAAAGAAATCGCCGTCCTCGATGGACTTTGAAATCTTTACGAGCATCTGATACACGATTCTTCCTGCGCCGATATTTGTATGGCCTACCTCCGAGTTGCCCATCTGACCGTCGGGGAGTCCGACATCAAGACCGCTTGCTCCGATAATGGTGTGCGGGCCTTGCATATATTTATCGAGATTCGGCTTATTTGCAGCCATTATTGCATTGCCGTAGGCATCCGGATTATAGCCGAATCCATCCATAATTATAAGTGCTACAGGTTTTTTACTCATAATTCAAACCCTTTCATGAAAAATTGAAATACAGCGGAACATTTTATTCCCGCGCAAATCTGAATCAGCCGTTTACAGCAGCCTGAACAATTGTGTTGAAGTCCTCTGCCTTGAGAGAAGCTCCGCCGATAAGTCCGCCGTCAATGTCAGGCTTTGCAAGAAGCTCTGCGCAGTTCTTTGCGTTCATTGAGCCGCCGTACTGAATTGTAATGCCGTCAGCAACCTCTTTATCAAAAAGATTTTCGATTGTCTTACGGATAAATGCGCAAACCTCTTCAGCCTGATCGGGAGTTGCAACCTTGCCTGTGCCGATTGCCCATACAGGCTCATAAGCGATAACAACATTCTTAATGCACTTGGGGCAAGTACCCTGAAGAGCAATTTTTGTCTGCATTGCGATAACTTCCTCTGTGATGCCCTGCTCTCTCTGCTCAAGTGTTTCGCCAACGCAAAGAATAGGCTTTAAGCCGCCCTCAAGCGCAGCAAGAAGTCTTTTATTTACAGTTTCGTCAGTTTCGCCGAAATACTGACGTCTTTCGCTGTGGCCGATTACAACGTACTCAACTCCAAGCTCTGTGAGCATATCAGCTGAAATTTCGCCTGTGAACGCGCCGCTCTTTTCAAAGTGTACGTTCTCTGCGCCGATTTTAACATTAGAGCCTGCCGTAGCGTTGATAGCTGTTTCGAGGTTTGTGAAGGGAACGCAGGCGATAACCTCAATGCTGCCCTCTGCGTTTGCCACGAGGGGCTTGATTGCTTCAAGAAGCTCCTTTGCCTCGGGTCTTGTCTTGTTCATTTTCCAGTTTCCGGCAATAATTGCCTTTCTTGTTGACTTATTCATACTATTAACTCCTTTGTAATATTTTTATCTTGGATTTTGGATGCTTTCACGGTCTGCGGTCAATTTTATTTGAATCGGTAATCCGGTTGCCGCATCCGTTATAGCTGCCGATAGCTATGCCGTTTTTCACAGGTGAAATTATAAATCCGGCTATTAAGCCTATGAAAAAGCTTACAAGCACCAGAAGCATAACATCAGCCGAACAGCTTTCTTTCATTTTATCAAGGATTTTCATTCTGATCTCCATTATCACAATTAGGGCGAATATCCCTATCCGCCCTATTGGTTACAAATTTACTTTTCAGCAATAGCTGCAACGCCCGGAAGAACCTTGCCTTCGAGGTATTCAAGAGATGCTCCGCCGCCTGTAGAGATGTGGCTCATCTTGTCGGCAAATCCAAGCTGCATAACAGCTGCTGCGGAGTCGCCGCCGCCAATGATTGTTGTAGCGTCTGTCTCAGCAAGAGCTTCAGCAACTGCAATTGTTCCCTTTGCAAGAACAGGATTTTCAAAAACACCCATAGGGCCGTTCCATACGACTGTCTTTGCGGATTTTACAGCGTCAGCATAAAGCTTCTGAGTTTCAGTGCCGATGTCAAGTCCCATCATGCCGTCGGGAATCTTGTCGGAATCCACGTTTTCAATAGTGATTTCAGCGTCAATAGGATTCGGGAATGCAGATGCGACAGCTGTATCAACAGGGAGAAGAATCTTCTTGCCAAGCTTTTCTGCCTTAGCAAGCATTTCCTTACAGTAGTCAAGCTTTTCATCGTCTACAAGTGAAGTACCGATAGAGCCGCCGTTAGCCTTGATGAATGTATAAGCCATACCGCCGCCGATAATGAGTGTATCACACTTTTCGAGGAGGTTTGAAATAACATTGAGCTTATCTGCAACCTTAGCTCCGCCGAGAATTGCAACGAAAGGACGCTCCGGAACCTCTACAGCGTTTCCGAGATACTTGATTTCCTTCTGCATGAGGTAGCCTACAGCAGTTTCCTTAACGAATTTTGTAACTCCTGCCGTTGAAGCGTGGGCACGGTGAGCTGAACCGAAAGCGTCCATAACGAACACCTCATTGTCAACGAGGTCAGCAAGCTCCTTAGCGAATTCCTCGCCGTTCTTTGTTTCCTCTGCTCCGCGGAATCTTGTATTCTGGAGAACAACAATATCTCCGTCGTTCATTTCAGCAACAGCCTTCTTTGCCTTTTCACCTGTTACAGTATCATCGTCGGCAAAAGTAACCTTTGCGCTTACAAGCTCGCTCAGTCTCTTAGCTGCCGGTTCAAGAGAGAACTTAGCCTCCGGACCATTCTTCGGCTTTCCGAGATGTGAACAAAGAACAACCTTTGCGCCGTTCTCGGTGAGCTTATTGATTGTAGGAAGAGCAGCCTGAATTCTGTTGTCGTTTGTGATAACGCCATCCTTGAGGGGGACGTTGAAATCGACTCTGACGAGAACCTTTCTGCCCTTAACATTGATATCTTCTACAGTAACCTTGTTTAATCCTGCCATTTTTATGACATCCTTTCATATAAATTACTTTCTGAACACTGTTGCTCTGGCAACGTACAGTATTATTGTACACTATTTTCCTGAATTTTTCAAGTACTTACGCAAATTTTTTCCGAAGGATATTTTGTTAATTTTGAACAAAAATGCTCACAAATGCACAAAAATAACGACCTGCCCCTGTTTCGGAGGCAGGCCGCTGACACGTAAGGTCATATTTTTATTGCAATCCGCGCGCCTTATTCGGAAATAAGCTCCGACATATCGTAAAGTCCGGGCTTTTTGTCCCTGAGGAACACTGCGGCATTTATTGAGCCTTCGGCAAAAACGGATTTTGAAGCTGCCGAATGGGACAGGGTTATCACCTCATCATGTCCGGCAAAAATAATATCATGCTCGCCGACTATTGTGCCGCCGCGTATAGAGTGCATTCCGATTTCGCTTTTTTCACGCTTCTTACGCTGTGAATGGCGGTCGTACACGTAATGCTTCGAGTTGTCAAGAGTTTCATTTATGGCGTTCGCAAGCATAATCGCAGTTCCGCTGGGTGCGTCAATTTTCTGATTGTGGTGCTTTTCCACAATTTCAATATCAAACTGATCGCCGAGAATTGAAGCAGCTTTTTTCGCCAGCTGAACAAGAAGATTTATGCCGAGAGACATATTGAATGTGAAGAAAACGGGAATCTGCTGTGAAGCTCCCTTAATTTTCTGAATCTGCTCGTCGCTGTAGCCTGTGGTTGCGAAAACAACAGGGGTTCCCGTGGAAAGACAGTATTCAAGCAAGCCGTCAAGCGATGCGGGATTTGAATAGTCTATTATAACATCCGGCTTTTCGGCAAGCTCCTTGGGAGAAGCGACAATCGGGAAATCGGCATACTGTTCCGTAAAGAGGTCAATTCCGCCTGTAACGGCGCAGTCCTCACGTTCCTTGATGCAATTGTAAATGGTGTGTCCCATTTTTCCGTTTGCACCGCATATAACAATTTTAGTCATATTTTTCACGTCCGCTTATGGGAGATCCTTTCGTTTATTTTACAAGTCCATGCTTTACAAGAGAAGCTCTGAGGGCAGCCTTATGCTCATCAGTCATTTCACAGAGAGGCATACGGCATCCGCCCACATCAACGCCCATCATGTTCATTGCCGTCTTTACGGGAATGGGATTTACCTCTATAAAGAGATTATTGATGAGATCCATGTACTCAAGCTGAAGCTTTGCCGCTTCAACAAAATTGTTGTCAAGGCAATACTGAGCCATCATATGCGTTTCCTTGGGAATCACATGGGAAAGCACGGAGATAACTCCCTTTGCCCCCAGCGACATCAGCGGAACTATCATATCGTCATTGCCGCTGTAAACGTCAATAACATCTCCGCATTCGGCAAGAAGCTTAGCCGCATAGCTGATATTTCCGCTTGCCTCCTTGACAGCAACGATATTCCTGTGCTTTGCAAGCTCCTTAACAGTGGGAATATCAATGTTAAGACCGGTTCTTCCGGGAATATTGTAAAGAATTATCGGAATATTCACTGCGTCCGCAATTGCGTTGAAGTGGAGAACAAGACCCTTCTGTGTGGTTTTGTTGTAATAGGGCGTTACGAGAAGAAGTCCGTCAGCTCCGGCAGCCTCCGCCTCCTTTGAAAGCTCGATTGCGTAGCTTGTATCATTGCTGCCTGTTCCTGCAATTACGGGAACTCTGCCTGCCGTATGCTTTACGGCAAATCTGATGCATTCAAGATGCTCCTCATCGGACATGGTGGAGGCTTCGCCTGTTGTTCCGCATATGATAATTGCGTCCGTGCCGCTTGCAATCTGTGTGTCAATCATCTCGCCAAGACGTTCAAAATTGATAGATCCGTCGGGACGGAATGGCGTAATAATAGCAATTCCGGCACCGGTAAAAATAGTATTTTTCATTTGTTTACCCTCTCCTTTCAGGGTTTAGAATAGTGATTTATCCAATGTATAGGTTATCCAGTCTTTTTCCTGCTTCATGCCGAGGGATTCATAAAATCCTGCGGATTTGCAGTTCCAGTCGGCACATTTAAGCTCGATAGAGTCGCAGTCGTTTCGGGCGGCGGCAGCCTTTGCAGATTCGATAAGCCTTTTACCGATACCGCAGCCGCGAAATTCACTTCGTGTATACAAATCCTCAATATACAGGATTTTCTTCCCCGTGAAGGTTGTATACTTCCAGAAGTAATTCATAATCCCTGCCGGAGCACCGTCACCGTAAGCGATAAGACTCATCACCTCGCCGCTGCCGAGAAGCGATGAAAGCCTTTCCTGCGTAAGCTCAAAAATATCAAGAAGATTATGATATTCAATCAGCTCCCTCGTGAGAACGAAGGCAAGCTCATAATCATCGGCGCAGACAGGTTTTATTTCAATATTCATCAATCAAAGTATCCCTTTGCCGCAAGAAGCTCCGCAAGAAGAACTCCGCCGCCGGCAGCGCCTCTCAGCGTGTTGTGGGAAAGGCAGACGAATTTATAGTCGTACTGTGTATCCTCACGAAGACGTCCTGTGGAAACAGCCATGCCGTTTTCGAGATTTCTGTCCAGCTTAGCCTGCGGACGGTCATTTTCCTCAAAATAGTGAATGAACTGCTTCGGAGCCGAGGGAAGCTCAAGCTCCTGCGGAACGCCCTTGAAATCAGCCCAGAGCTTCAGGATTTCCTCCTTTGACGGCTTATTTTCAAAGGAAACGAAAACTGCTGCCGTATGGCCGTCGGAAACGGGAACTCTGAGACACTGCGTTGTAATTTCCGGCTTATCAGCCTTTACAATCTGATTGCCCTCGATTCTGCCCCAGACCTTGAGAGGTTCCTGTTCGGATTTTTCCTCCTCACCGCCGATATAGGGAATGAGGTTATCCAGCATCTCAGGCCATGTTTCAAATGTCTTTCCCGCGCCGGAAATAGCCTGATACGTACAAGCGAGAACCTTTGTAATGCCGAACTTTCTCAGGGGGTTGAGCGCAGGAACATAGCTCTGTATGGAGCAGTTTGATTTAACTGCGATAAAGCCTTTTTTTGTGCCGAGTCTTTTTCTCTGCGCATCGATTATTTCAATATGATCCGCGTTTATCTCCGGAACAACCATAGGAACGTCGGGAGTGAATCTGTGAGCCGAATTGTTTGAAACAATCGGGCATTCAGCCTTTGCGTAAGCCTCCTCGAGCGCTCTTATTTCGTCCTTTTTCATATCGACTGCGCAGAAGCAAAAATCAACCTGTTCCGCAATTTTCTCGATATCAGCCGTTGCATCGTAAAGCTTCATGCTCTTCATAGCTTCGGGCATAGGCGTCTGCATTTTCCAGCGTCCGCCGGCAGCCTCCTCATACGTCTGACCTGCCGAGCGCGGTGACGCCGCGAGAACCTTTACATTGAACCACGGATGATTTTCGAGAAGAGTTGCGAATCTCTGACCTACCATACCAGTAGCTCCGATAATACCTACATTATACTGTTTCATAGTGAATGCTCCTTAAAAAAATTTGCATGAAAAATAAGAAAACCGGTTGCAAACCGGCTCATCATACGTTATAATAGAAATATTGACATACAAAAAGCCGTATGCCGATAGCTCTCCATCAATGTATGATGACAGTCAGGAGTCTTTTAAACTCATGACCAGAACAGAATTTACCGGAAACTGTCCTTCGGCGGCATTGCCTTTCGCTGCAACCCATTGGATCGGTTATCCCGATTACAGTTACTTTTCGCAGCCGCACCTCTACCTTAATTCTTATAATATCATTTTTAAATGGCTATGTCAATATCTTTTTAAACTTTTTTGAGGGAATTTTTCCCTACAGGAGGAATTACATATGGAACTTTTAAAATCAGACTTTTTCTACGAGCTTCCCGAGGAGCTGATAGCGCAGACTCCCATCGAGCCGAGAAACGCTTCAAGAATGATGTGCGTTGACCGCAAAAGCGGCGAGATAACACACAGTCATTTCTATAATTTATGCGATTATCTCAAGGAAGGTGACCTGCTGGTTCTGAATGACTCAAGAGTTATTCCTGCGCGGCTCTACGGCGAGAAAATCGATAATCACAGCTTTATTGAATTTCTCCTTCTTCAGGAAAAGGGCGACAAGCTGTGGGAGATTATCTGCCGTCCCGGAAAAAAGGCCAAGGTCGGAACACGCTTTTCATTCGGCGGCGGCTATCTTATAGCGGAGGTTGTCGAGGTGAAGGACGACGGCAACCGAATTGTTAAATTTGAATGCAAGGGCAATTTTTATGAAACACTGGACAACGTGGGAAAAATGCCGCTTCCGCCCTACATCAAGACGGAGCTGAAGGACAACGAACGCTATCAGACGGTTTATTCCTCTGAGCTGGGTTCGGCTGCCGCACCAACAGCGGGACTTCATTTCACGGATGAAATGCTGGACGATCTGCGCGGCAGAGGCATACAGACAGCATACGTGACGCTTCACGTGGGACTTGGAACATTCCGCCCTGTCAAGGAGAATAACATTCTCGATCATAAAATGCACAGCGAGCATTACTATTTACCCAGAGAAACAGCTGAGTTAATCAATTACACAAAGGAAAGAGGCGGCAGAGTTATATCAGTTGGCACAACAACCTGCCGTACTCTCGAAAGTGTCGCAACATATCATGGAAAATTTGAGGAGCATGAGGGCGATACGGATATTTTTATTTACCCGGGATATAAATTCAAATGCATTGACGGTCTGATAACCAATTTCCACCTGCCAGAAAGCACGCTCATTATGCTTGTTTCGGCTTTCATGGGGTATGAAAATACTATGAATGCATATAAAGTCGCTGTTCAGGAAAAATACAGGTTCTTTAGCTTCGGCGATGCGATGTGTATTCTGTAAAGAATGGATTATGATACAGAGAGAATTGCAACCTTGGGCGAGCTGACGCCTGAATAGTGGATTTGACCGTTGTACAGCGAATAAATTATTTTATCCGTTATAAGTTTATATATTGCCTTAATTGAAACTATTCAAGATTGGACTGAATTTTATGCTGAAACTATATGATAAAGTTATTATCACAAGTTGAATAATCCCCTCCCCCTTCCGTAAAAATTGTAAATTTGCCGGAATGTATTGATTTTCGCTGAATTATGTGGTAAAATGTAATCGTAAATATATCGGAGGTGCAAATGCTATGAGTAATTTTGATGAAGATAAGCTCCAGTCGGAAGAGGATGCCGATGAGGATTCTTACATAACCCTTACTGATGATGAGGGAAATGACGTGCATTTTGAATTCCTTGACCTTGTCGAATATCAGGGCAGGGATTATGCCGTGCTGCTCCCTTTCGATGACCTTAGCGATGAGGTCGTGATTCTTGAGGTTCTGGACAGCGATGATTCGGAAATGGCTGAGTATCTGTCCGTCGAAAGCGAAGAAATTCTCAATGCCGTTTTTGATGAGTTCAAAAAAAGACACGCTGATGAATTTGATTTTGAAGATTAAA
This sequence comes from Ruminococcus sp., assembly GCA_021200415.1. Taxonomy (GTDB): domain Bacteria; phylum Bacillota; class Clostridia; order Oscillospirales; family Ruminococcaceae; genus Ruminococcus. The sequence continues at coordinate 24,771 of JAJQGO010000021.1, forward strand.
TTTCCTAAACAAAAATCCCTCTTTCAGATGAAAGAGGGATTTATTTTACTGCTCGTCCTCGGAATCATCAGCTGTCAATTCCACAGCTGTGCTTGGGCGTACACAATTTCCTGAAAATTTCTGTACAGCCTGTTCCGCCTTGTGAGCCTCAGATTGCTTTTGCAGCACCGTTCTGAGTCCGATGTCGTCGTTTGCCGATGAAGAGATTTCCTCTGTCAGCGGACAATTCAATCTGTTCGTTTTAAGCATGGTTCAAAATCAAACGCAGCCCTGAGCCTTCATTGCTTCTGCAACCTTGAGGAAGCCTGCAATATTAGCTCCTGCCATGTAGTTGCCCTCGAGGCCGTACTCCTTAGCAGCTTCGTCGCATGACTTAAAGATGCTTACCATGATGCCCTTGAGCTTAGCGTCAACTTCCTCGAATGTCCATGAAAGTCTTTCGCTGTTCTGGCTCATCTCAAGACCTGATGTTGCAACGCCGCCTGCGTTTGCAGCCTTAGCAGGACCATAGAGAATTCCGTTTGCAAGATATGTTTCGATTGCTTCAGGAGTTGAAGGCATATTAGCACCCTCAGAAACAACCTTACAGCCGTTCTTAACGAGAATTGCAGCGCTCTCGCCGTTGATTTCGTTCTGTGTTGCGCAGGGAAGTGCAATATCACAAGGAACTTCCCAAATCTTTGAGCAGCCCTCTGTATATGTAACGTTCTTGTGTGAGGTTCTTTCTGCGTATTCCTTGATACGTCCGCGCTCAACCTCTTTAATCTGCTTAACAAGATCAAGCTCGATGCCGTCGGGATCGTAGATATAGCCGTTTGAATCGGAAAGTGTAACTACCTTTGCGCCAAGCTCTGTAGCCTTCTCTGTAGCGTAGATAGCAACGTTTCCTGAACCTGAAATAACAACTGTCTTGCCCTCGAAGCTCATGCCGTTAGCCTTGAGCATTTCGTCTGTGAAGTAGCAAAGACCATAGCCTGTAGCTTCAGTTCTTGTAAGTGAACCGCCGTATGTAAGACCCTTACCTGTGAGAACGCCGACGAATTCGTTTCTGAGTCTCTTATACTGACCGAACATATAGCCGATTTCACGTCCGCCTGTACCGATGTCGCCTGCGGGAACGTCTGTATCAGCGCCGATGTGCTTGCAAAGCTCTGTCATGAAGCTCTGGCAGAAGCGCATGATTTCTCCGTCGCTCTTGCCCTTGGGGTCGAAGTCTGAGCCGCCCTTACCGCCGCCCATAGGAAGTGTTGTAAGAGCATTCTTGAATATCTGCTCGAAGCCGAGGAACTTGATGATTCCGAGGTAAACGGAGGGGTGAAGTCTGATACCGCCCTTGTAGGGTCCGATTGCTGAGTTAAACTGAACTCTGAAGCCTCTGTTTACTCTTACCTTGCCGTTGTCGTCAACCCAGGGAACACGGAACATAATCTGTCTCTCAGGCTCAACGATTCTCTCGAAAACGCCTGCTTCAACGAGGTCAGGTCTTCTTTCAACTACGGGCTGAAGTGATTCAAAAACCTCAGTTACAGCCTGAATAAATTCCGGCTCTCCTGCGTTTCTCTTCTTAACTGTTTCTAATAAGTCGATTAAATACTGATTTTTTAACGCCATTGTTAAAAAACCTCCTTACGTTATAATACTGCCAAAGCAGCTCACTAAAAATTATACCACCGACAGCTTAATTTTGCAATACAATTTCAAAACAATTCTTTCGGAAATTAGTTTTTTAGTAGTTATAAACTATTTTTTTTGCATTTTTTGTGCATTTTGACGAGAAAGGTTATATCTTGTCCATGTTATTCAGGTACATACTCGCAAGATAAAGTGAACCGCAGATAACAACTATGCCGTTATTCCTGCGCGCGAGGGATTTCGCCTTTCTCACCGCAATGAAAAGTGTGCTTGTCTCCGCTTCTGTATGCCGTAATGCGGCTTCGGCAAGCTTTTCGGCGGAAATGCAGCTTTCTGAGAAATCATCAACGCAATAGACCTTGTCCGCAAAATCACATATATACGCCATATTGCACCTGTAATCCTTCGTTTCGGACGCTCCCGTAACGGCATATATTTTCCTCCCGTCCGCCTTATGCCTGCGCATTTCCTTCGAAAGCTGACTCAGCGCATCGGGATTATGTCCGCCGTCAACGACTATAGTTGGATTCCCATTGAAATACTGCATACGTGCCTGAACGCTCGTTTCGGATACAGCCTTCGATATATTTTCATCGGGAATTTCAAATCCCCACACATTTCGCAGCTGCGTACAGGCTTCGATTGCATTCACAGCGTTGAACATCTGGAAATCGCCTGACATAGCCGTTTTATACCTCTTGCCCTTGTAGATGAAGCTGACGCCGCCATCGCTGCTCAAATATTCAAGGTCGTTGGGATTCGGCTTCACAAGAGCACCTTTGACCTCCGCCGCCTTTTTCCCGATTATCTCACAGACGCTCTCGCAGTTATCCATTGAAACGACAGTCACGGAATTTTCCTTGATAATTCCTGCCTTCTGCTCCGCAATTTTTTCAAGTGTATCGCCGAGAATTGCCGTATGATCGAGAGAAATTGACGTTATCACCGACACGAGGGGCGGAGGAATGACGTTTGTGGAGTCAAGCAAGCCGCCGATTCCGGTTTCGACTACGGCAATATCACATTTTTCTCTTTCAAACCAGAGGAAAGCAATTGCCATAGTGATTTCAAACTGCGAATACTCCCGATTTGCCGCACGTTCAGCCACAAATCCACAGATTTTACCAAGCGAGGCTTCATCAATTTCCTTTGAATCTATTCTTATCCTGTCTGTATAATGTGTTACAAACGGCGAGGTAAGCTGACCTGTTTTATATCCCGAATAAATTAACGTATTTGAAATATATTCAACAGCAGAGCCTTTGCCGTTAGTTCCGGCTATATGGACAAATTTTAACTTATCCTGAGGATTTCCCACTCTTTCCATAAGCTCACGAGCGCGCGAAAGGTCAGTTACCTTTGCTCCGAGACGGCTGTACGAGCTGATAAATTTCATACATTCTTCAAAATTCATATTACTCTCCGTATAATTTCAGATGTCAGACAACGTCAAAAAAGCATTACGCAAAAGCTGCCTGACATTACGACAGGCAGCTGATTTGACTATATTCTGACTATATTTCGTAATCAATGCAAGCTCTTGACTCTCTCAATGGAGTTATATATTTTCCAAATGCAAGATGCGCAGGGTGAACCTGATATGCGTTAAGTGCCGCAATATCGTCAAATTCACAAACAAGTGCAATGGTGTAGTTGCTTTCGGGCGCGTCCTTTGAATTTATCACAGCCTCCGCCTTTTTCAGCTCCTTAACCTCGGCAATTACGCTGTCGAAACGCTTCTGCGCCTCAAGAGCATTTTCATATTCGGTCTTGCCGTCTGCATCCTTTAGCTTGAACATTACTATATGTTTTATCATTTGACTCAATCCTTATTATTTTCTAAATCCTTCAATCGCCTGATTTATCTTTGCCATCTTTTCCTCCGCCTTGGCAAGCTTAGCTCGCTCCGCTTCAATGAGCTTTTCCGGAGCCTTTGCGATAAAGCCCTGATTGCTGAGCTTTCCGCTGAGGAAGTCAATATCCTTCTGCACCTTCGCACGTTCCTTATCAAGACGCGCAAGCTCCTTTTCCTTATCAACAAGCTCGTCCATAGGAATGAAAATTCTTGCGGAATCCGTAACTGCGTTTGCCGAATCGGGTATATCAAAGCTCTCGCCGATTTCAATTGACGACGCAGACGCAAGCTTCTCAAAGAAAAGCGCGCATGAGCTGAAAAGCTCCGAATCAGCCGTTTCAATGAACAGCTTTGCCTTTACCGAGGGCGGTACATTCATTTCCGTACGTGTGTTTCTGACAGCCTTGATTGCGGAAATTATCTTCTCAAAATCCTTTTCCTCCCTGTCATAGCTGATTGACTCATCATAAACAGGATAGCTTTCCAGCATAATCATACTTGCTCCGTTTGTGAGAACCTGCCATATTTCCTCGGTAATGAACGGCATAAACGGATGGAGAAGCTTCAGCATTCCCTCCATTGCCCATACGAGAACCGCCTGCGCTCTCTGCATTTCCTCGCCGCCAGCCTGAATTCTCGGCTTTGTAAGCTCAATGTACCAGTCGCAGTAAACGTCCCAGATAAAATCATAAATCTTAGACGAAGCTATGCCAAGCTCGAATTTATCGAGATTTTCATTTACTTCCCTTGCAAGCTTATTGAATTTGTTAATCAGCCACTTATCCTCAAGGGCAAGCTTTTCCGGAAGTCCGCTGAATTTAAAATCATTGGGAAGATTCATCATTATAAAACGTGAAGCGTTCCACAGCTTATTTGCAAAATTACGCGCGGATTTTACCTTGTCGTCGCTGTATCTCATGTCGTTTCCGGGAGAATTACCCGTAGCAAGCATGAATCTGAGAGCATCTGCGCCGTACTCGTCAATTACCTCGAGGGGGTCAATGCCGTTGCCCAGAGATTTGGACATTTTGCGTCCCTGAGAATCACGTACAAGGCCATGAATCAGAACTGTATTAAAGGGAGCTTTTCCCATATTTTCAATGCCGCTGAACATCATTCTGACAACCCAGAAGAATATAATATCGTAGCCTGTTACAAGTGTGTTTGTGGGGTAGAAATATTCAAGATCCTCTGTCTTATCGGGCCAGCCGAGTGTCGAGAAGGGCCACAGTGCCGATGAGAACCATGTATCGAGGGTATCGGGATCCTGACGCATTTTCCTTCCGCATTTTGGACAGAATGCCTCATTTTCCTTTGTTACGGTCATTTCGCCGCAATCATCGCAGTAGAAGGCAGGTATCTGATGTCCCCACCAGATCTGACGTGAAATGCACCAGTCCTTGATGTTGTCAAGCCAGTGGAAATAAATCTTGTCGAAGCGCTCGGGAACAAATTTTGTTTCGCCGTTCTTTACGGCATCAATTGCAGGCTGTGCGAGAGGCTTCATTCTGACGAACCACTGTGTTGAAACTCGCGGCTCGACTGTTGTTCCGCAGCGATAGCAGGTGCCGACATTATGGCTGTAGTCCTCGATTTTTACGAGAGCGCCCTCCTTTTCGAGATCGGCAACAATAGCTTTTCTTGCGTCGTATCTGTCCATGCCCGCATAAGCAGGATAATCATCGGTAATTTTAGCGTCCTCCGTCATAACGTTGATTACAGGGAGGTTATGGCGCAGACCGACTTCAAAATCGTTAGGGTCGTGGGCAGGAGTAATTTTAACAACGCCTGTTCCGAAGTCCATTTCAACATAATCGTCCGCAACAATCGGAATCTCCCTGTGAACAATCGGGAGAATAACCGTCTTGCCCACAAGCTCCTTGTAACGCTCGTCCGCAGGATTTACCGCAACGGCAGTATCTCCGAGAAGCGTTTCGGGACGTGTTGTCGCAAGCTCCAGATAGCCGCTGCCGTCAGCCAAAGCATAGCGCAAATGCCAGAAATGACCTGCCTGATCCTCATAGTTCACCTCGGCATCAGAAAGAGAGGTTTTGCAGTGGGGGCACCAGTTTATAATTCGCTCGCCTCGATAGATAAGACCTTTTTCATAATATTTAACAAAAACCTCTTTAACTGCCTTTGAGCAGCCCTCATCCATAGTAAAGCGTTCTCTTGACCAGTCGCAGGACGAACCGAGCTTTTTGAGCTGTTCCACAATACGTCCGCCGTACTGTTTTTTCCATTCCCATGCGCGCTCCATGAATCCGTCTCTGCCGAGATCCTCTTTGGTTATGCCCTCCTTGCGCATAGCCTCAACAATTTTCGCTTCCGTTGCAATAGCGGCATGGTCTGTGCCCGGAAGCCAGAGTGTCGAGTATCCGCACATTCTCTTCCAGCGGATGAGAATATCCTGTAGGGTTTCGTCAAGGGCATGACCCATATGAAGCTGACCTGTGATATTCGGCGGCGGAATGACTATTGTGTACGGAGTTTTCTTCGTGTCAACCTCAGCGCGAAAGCAGCCGTTATCATTCCATGCCTTGTAGATTCTGTCCTCGAAATCCTTCGGATTATAGGACTTTGCAAGTTCCTTTGCCATTTATAATTTCTCCTTTTTATCCGGTTCAGAATATAAAAAACCCTGAACCCATATTAGGTTCAGGGCGAACAATTGTCCGTGTTACCACCTGAATTCGGAGCGTACACTCCGCACTCTGCGCAGTCTGAAAACTGCTTTCTCTGTAACGTGAGAATAACGTCATGGATTACTCAAGGTTCGCCCATGAAGCTCCGAGACTACTTCAGCATACACCTCATGCCGCCTTACACCAACCGGCAGCTCTCTGCGCATCGGATATACGCCTACTTCTTCCCATCACAGCTTTTACCACAAATATTATACATTATCTCACAGGCTTTGTCAAGGGGCGATGTAATAAATTTCTGTGTTTTTGGATATCAGGAGGAGGTTGGGTTACAGCTCAGGTCTACCATTTACCAATCAAATTCCTTGATTTTAATATTGCGAAAGGAAAAATCACTGATGTACTCGCATATCTCGACCTTGCCGAGGTGCAGGGATTTATCAGGCTTCTGACCGTATATGTGAGCCGTAACTGTAACATCGCCGGGATCGCGAATATCAAGATAAAGGCAAATTGCGTTAACAAAATCCGGCATATTATTTTTACACGTTATGTTACTATTCTCAACAGTACTATTTATAAGCTTGCCATCTCCGTAAAATTTCAACAGAATAGACTTTCCACTCATGATATATCTGATTTCTTCAACTACATTATCGAAGCTGGTCATTTTCTTATTATATTTATATTCGTAACCATAATACTGCAAAATATATTCATAATGGTCAAAAAGCACTCGGATTTCTTCGTCCGGATCAGGTGTAACGAAGAGCGCATATTTCATGTTGTAATCGTCAAGAAGCTGCCTGATTTTTATGTCGGGGAACGCAGCTCTCAGCATTTTTACTTCGTTTAAAAGTCGCATATAATCACCATATTTATCATATTTTTTAGATGCAAGTCAAATTCATCTATGTATATTTTACCATGTGCATTTCTATTTGTCAATCGTTTTTGAGGGATTTTTGCATAAAAAACATTAAGTATATTTTTATGGTGCCGTCTTTAGTATATTTAATCATAAAAGCAGTATTTTGTCAAAATAGAGATGAAAAGTATAAGCTTTATATCAATACTTTCACAGACAAATCTATTCTTATCCTCTTGCTATTGCATCAGTAATAAACACACTAAGCTGCTCTGCCATCTCGTACTTTGTAAAAAGATCTCGGTGAGTCAGCCACCACGTTATTCCATGAAGCAAAGCACCTGTTAACAATTGACTCATCAATGTAAATGATTTTGAATGAACATCACTTGTATTTTGATTTTGCATGAGATATTTCTTTATTTCCTGCGTTATATTTTCAGTCACTGAATCAAAAACTATGCACACTGAACGATTATTATTTAAAGCGGTAAACAGCGGTTCTTTTTCTTCAATATATTCAAATAAAATCACAATATCCCGATAAAAATTTCTTTTTATATCTTGGGCAATAAAATACGCTTCATCCTGTCGTTTTTTTATTTCCGTCTGCATTTCCTTAAACATAAATACAAGTAACTCATTTTTATCTCCAAAATGTTTATAAAAGGTTGCACGGCGAACCATTGCCTTATCACATATTTCACTTACCGTTATTTCATTCAACGGTTTTTCTAAAATTAAATTTTCTAATGCTCCGGTAAGAGCCGCATAGGTTTTTATTATACGTAAATCCATTTTTTCGCTCATAATTATTCCTCCATGGTTATTGAGTACGGAAACACTTTCCTTTAATCTGTCAATTAATTGATATTTTATGTATGCAAAACTATTGCAAAATGGCGCAGATAATATTATAATAGATAACGTAACAGTTGTCAAGTAACTTGCAGATGACAACTTAATCTATACGGCACACAGGAAAGCAGTCCTACAATTAGGCTTATCCTTGTTGCTGCCAAAACAGGAAAGGAAAAATTATTATGAAAAAATTAAAAGAAAATTCTGTGAATTTGATTATGAGTTTATGCGAACTTGTAATAGGTATTCTCTTGTTGGTTAATCCGGTTGGATTTACAACGTTTGTAATACGCGCGCTGGGCGTTGTATTAGCGATTCGGGGAATTGTGAGCGTTATTTCTTATTTCCGTGCAAAGCCGGAAGAGGCAATTAAGAAGCAGAGCTTAGCAGTTGGTTTTATTTTTCTTACCATCGGACTTTTCTGCGTATTTCGCTCAGGTTGGTTTATTGCCACATTCCCCGTGCTGACAGTCCTCTACGGTGTCATTATATTGTTTGCAGGAATCACGAAAATTCAATGGGTTGCAGATTGCATACGCATGAAGAAAAAGCAGTGGCTTTTTGCACTGATTAGCGCTGCATTATCTCTGATTTCCGCTATAATTATTATCAAAAATCCGTTTACAACAACGGCTGTTCTCTGGACATTTACGGCTGTTTCTCTGATTGTCGAAGCCATTTTTGATGTTGTTTCAGTATTTGTCGGAGGAAGAAAAAATAAGAAAAGTCAGGGAAAAAATAAGGTGACTGATTAGGATGACATAAATTAAAATTAAATTAACATAAGACAAAAAAATCACCGTAGAACATAATTTTATATCCTCTGCGGTGTTTTTTTATGTGTCTTACATCGCATTCTTCACAATTCCTCAACAAACTTTGTGTATTTTCCGAGAAGAAGCTCTTCAATCTTAGTCCATTTTGAATAAAAGCATTCAGATTCTTTTCCTTTTTCTTTTTGATATGAATTCTCCGGAATTTGAACTGGCAGCTCGCCAAGGTAGAAAAAAGTATCCGGCATATTTCGCTTAGAAGTCATAACCAATCCCAGTTCATAATCATAACGAAAATCGCCAATTGGTTTTCCATGCTCATCTCTTTTTTCATAATGTTTAGCAATTGGAATCAACGGATATTCTGTTACTTTATTTAACACTGGACACTCTGCATCCGGAGAGTAGCGAACAGTAATCACTGGAATTGTGTGATGTGGATACCAAGGAACTGCCCTGATCTTTTGAATCACAATCCAATGACGAAATAAAGGATGCTCTTGAAATTTTTCCGTGCCAATTTGAAATGCAAAAACATCGCCGATTTTCCAAGGACAAACATACCTTCGTTCTTTTGGAATATGTTTTTCCGGAGGCTGCGGCTGCATGAGTTTTTTCTTTTAACCGAGTAAGTGTTCCTTCCGAAAGCAAATACGCATCCTCCGCATCATTTAAACACCTTTCTATGCAAAAAATAGCGTGTTCCTTTACGTCCGGAAGCAATCGCCCCATATTCCATTGCGTGTCCGCTAAAGTAAGCCAGAAATAAATACTGTCCTCCTCATCAGCAATATAGTCTGAGCATTGTTCCATTATATTTTTCGTAGCTGTCAGATTGTCATTTCCATTTTTTAATGCACGCAAATATGATTCTTTTACCTCATCAGAAACATCATTTTGATATAATCCTGTTCCCCAGTATCCCATTTTAGCCTCCTGATTTTTCATAAAACGCTTTTGATTTTTTAAAAACAAACAAACTAAAATTACCTTTGTAGCCATATAAAATACGTTTTTATTCCGTAATCCATATTTTTAATATTTCTGCTGTCTGTTGCGATATTGCAATACTGCATGTAGATCCCGAATAATTTTTTTCATTTGGATAATAGTTTAAAATCCAAACCTCGCTCGACTCATCAAAAAATACAGATTGCACCACATAATTTTTAAACAATCCATCATCTTGTAAGTTTGAAATGATCAAATCTGATAATTTAATTGCTGTTGAACGATCAGGCACACAAATCTTATCAATGGAATATATTGCGTCAGAATTGTCCGATAGCCACGCTTTGTCGTGATACTCTCCGGAATCAAAAATAATTGTAGAGGCATCAACTTGAATATTTTCGGGATATAAGGTTGATATTACAATATAAAAATCATCAGAGCTTTTTTCAATAACATAAATTAAAATTTCTCTTTCAAAAGCTGTGCCATCAAAATTATATTCCGTAAACATTCTATTTACATACAAAATTTGTTCCTGTGATACATCTATTGACGACAAAAAAGATACGTCTTTAGTTATATAATTCTGAGATGATGGAACAGGCTTGTATTCTTCACTATATTTATATATATCATTTTCTAAAAGTGCATCACTCTCTATAGGATATATTATATAAATTTGACTTTCATCCGCATCATCATTCGGAAATGAGTAGCACTCTATCTCACCATTCGCATCATCAACAAAAGGTATAGATAATAATTCTTCAAGAGAAGTTACCGAAACAACTTCATAAGATTGATTATTAGTACAAAATTTAGTGTATAAAAATATAAAAATAATTGCTATAATCAATATTAGCAATGCAATTAGTATAATTTTATTTGTACGTTTCATGTTTTTGCTCATTCAATCAACCTCTGATGTATATTTTTTGGGGTTTGTTTTTAATTTTTAGACAATATTGAATTGTTACACATCATCTATATGAATAATCTCCCCATTTTTGAAATTTAAACTATGCCAATATGTATTATTTATGGGAAATTTCTTCAATATTGAATACATTACTTTCAGCAGCTGATTATGTGAGCAAAGCAATATATCCGCATCTGATGACAAATCTTTTATGTAATTTGAAAATTCAGCAATTCTCACAATCACATCATGTATCGACTCCCCTTTCGGAATTTCAGCATCAACATCAATTTTACCATCGTGGAACAGCTCCGGATATTTTTCAATTGCCAAAGTTTTCGATACTCCTTCCAGAACGCCCATATTGCGTTCCATAAGTATATCAGTATAAATCACACTTTCAATTTCCATGTTAGGCAGAAGAGCTATCGTTCGGCGGCATCGTGTAAGAGGTGAACAATAGACTCTTCCAAAGCTTTCCGGAAGCGGAGAAGCTATACTTAGTACCTGATTTGGAAGCGTCGGTATCTCGGCATCTCCAGATATAATTCCGTCACGATTCGCAGTTGTTTTTATATGGCGCAGAAAATATATGCCCATTTTATTCCTCAATCCTAAAGACAGGATGTTCGCTATCCTCAAAGCTTCGTTCACAATAGCAATAAATCGGATGCAGCACCTTAATTATTCTGCCGTTCAGATATTTACACCGATCATTGAGAAACTGCTCCACATTATCGAAATGCCTAACGTGCTTTTGTGAGCAGCGAATACGTTCTGATGAAGTTATATGGTATTCCATTTTTCTATCAGCACAACTAAGTATGAGATTTCTGCCATTTTCCACACTCAGCTCCCGGATTCCATCAATTTCCTGTCCCCAACCATGAGGAACAAGAATAACATTACTGTTGTCTCCGGCAAGTCTGTAGGTTGTATTCTGTTCTGAGTCAGATTTAAAAAGCACAATATCTTTGCGATAATCCGAAAAAATCGGAACAATACGTTCATCTTCCTTGTCAGCTTCGTCAATATTAACTACAAATGTGCCGATTGCAATTGAACTTGACGTTGGCATTCCGTAATGATGCTTAATGCAAGCTGTATTTTTGTCCGTGTGAGTACCGCACAATTCTGCAAACTGCTCTGCTACATATTCATGTATTTCCTCATTATAAGAACGGAATCGACAAGCGTAATCGTAAAAATTTACTGCGGCGTTGCCGCGAATATAACGCAAATATCGTCCGCTTTCGCTGTCTTTTTCAACTTTTATATATTGATTAAACCATGCACGCCTACTTGGGTAAAGACCGAAGCAGGACTCCTTGCACTGTTTTGCGCTGGAATGCTGAATCAAATAATACTGTTCGTCATCGTCCTTTGCTACCGTCAAAAAATGATTTCCGCTTCGATATGTAAATGAGTAACCGATGTTCATCGCACGCCTGCAAAGGCGGTCGACAATGTTTTCAAAGTCATTGTTTGAAAGATTTTCGTTAAAATCATACAGTCTAAAAACAGAGGATGTACAGGTATTTACAGTTGCGTCCACAGGAATAATAGGTACGGAGCATGACCAATCATAAAGTGCCCCCGTCAGAAAGCCGCCCGCAATTCGTGAAACATTATTCGGGAATCCTAAATCAGCCGATGGAATAATTTTTGCCCAACCGGATTTATCATGTTTTTTTACAACACGTTCAAGCAATTCTTCGGTTTTTTCAAGATAAGGCAGCAGTACCCTTTGTGTATCGTCAAGATTAAGGTATTCGCTGTAATCAACCTCACTTTTTCCTCTTGAGTAATAAAAGGACGAACAAACGATATTTTTGATTTGCATTGGATGAACCCTTTTTAAACTAACATGTTGTCTGAGCGAATAATCGCTCCTTAAACAGCGCTCTACTTCATAAGCACATTGCTGCGGTGCATTCAAACCTACGTAATATGCGCTTTCCAACATAAAATCATAATATTTTTTTGCAGCTTGGTATTCTTCTGCTTCATTGTCAAATAGTAAATACTGCCCCTTATACTCACGACTCCTTGAAAACAGATACATTGACCTTTTCAAGAGAGCCTTTGAGGTAATAAGAGAAAAGGGTATATCAAATTTACTGAATAAAACAATATTGATTTTTAAATTTTCAGACAATCCATTTTCCTTAATATAATCGAATATATTTAAGATCGATGTAACGATTTCTTTGCTTGCATCCTCTTTATTGACGTCTATGTAATAGTAATTTAGTAAAAATATATTTATTGTATTGATTTCATCATTTCCAAATAGATCATTTATAATCGAACAATCTGATGAAGCTGAAAAAGCGTCTTTTAGAGTTGTTCCGCAAATATAAACTGTTCCGGAGGCATTGCGAATCATTTCCCTTCGTTGAACATAGGAATCCTCCAAGGTCATTGTTCTAACTGTCTTAAAGCTCTCTGTATGCAAATCCGATTCAGCTGTTTCAGTATCATGATTTTCCAGAAACATACTTGCAATCTTCCAGCAAAATTCTTTATCATATTCAGTACCTTTATTTTTGATACGATATTCAAACATAATCTTATAGCATTCACGTACATCTTCCCAGCTTTTAGGCGACTCTTTAGTGGTACAGCTATAGAAGTAATTAAAATATCTCGACAGTTCCTTGAAATTGAATTCGTCCTTTCTTTCAAAAATATCACTGTAGCATTCGGCTGCATCATCATCACAGAACCTAAGACTTCCTCTATCCGTAGAATTTTTATAAATTTCCTCGGAAATGTGCTTTTTAGCAGCTTTTTCAGCGTCTGGCACGTCTAAACCGTCACTTTTTCTTTCTCTATAATTCACTCTCCAAAGAGGTGTTGTCAGCAAATTTACAGACTCATTTCCTACACACAAATCATCCATGCCGCACAGAATCATCAGTGGAACAGCCAAAGGCATATTATTGTTGATCATTTTTCCCATTGATACTCCTCCTATTCCAGAATTTACAATGCAATTCCTGAAATTTCATAATTTTCTTGGAATTACGGACTAAAATGCGAAAATCTTGGAAACGCCCATAAACTCATCCTTATTTTTTTGGACAACCTGGAACATTAACACCCCGTAAAGTATTGTTTCCAAAATTGTAAAGGAATAAAATATAGATAGTAATTAAAACACAGTCTAATATAAGGAGTGGTCAGCATGACAAAAATTACGAAAAAAGAGATAATTCTGTGGTTCATTAAATTTATGATTTTGGCATACTTCTTCCTTTACTGTGCGGGTGACGGAAGTCTTCCAAGTATAAACGTGTATATAAAATTCCTCGGCAAAACAGTTACGAGTGTGCTACACCTTGTCGAGAAGTTGTTTGAAATCCTTATCGCATTTACAAATTCCAATTGATGTCTATATTATATCACACATTTTTTTAAATTTCAATCTATTTTCTCACTGCAAAATTATCATTGTTTATGATTGTGCTGCCTTATAGCTGTACCGGTGATTGCGGCGGCAAGAGCGGAAATAACTGTTATGGTGTTTGGGGAACTGATTGGCTTAGGTTTGAGATAACATCTGTCAATGTCAATTGTACGTCAACTTGAAGATAATGTATTTGCATGCCAGCTGTTCAATACGACGATATGCAAAGTCCTCTCCTGCAATGAAAAGCTCATGCTCGGAGATGCCGAGTTTCTCGCGAATTCCGTAACGAATAGCCTGTCCGCAAGCTCTTTCTGTGAGAATCCATGTTTTTTACGTTTCTCCTTAAGGCAGCACCGCACAAATCGTGCCTAATGGCTTTGCCACACATCTACTCGCCAATTTTCGCCATCTTTCGCAAAAATTTTTTGACATACGTTAGTATGCCTGCAAAATTTTTGTTGCATCTGACGAAAATATGGACTTCGCATCTGCGCGACAATCTTTGTGCGGCGTTGCCTTAATAAATTTGCCAAGAGTTGTCTTGTCTTTCATCATTATCACCTCAAAACGGCGGAGTCACTCCGCCTTATTTTTTTTACAGCGAGCCACCGCGGGCAATTCACGTTCAAATCTGCATAAACCAAAAGTCTGCTATCGCTCAATACAGTTTTTACAAACGGCAAATATTTTTTGCAGCGAGCCACCGCGGGCGTGGTACGTTCAGATTTGTTAAGACCGAAGGTGTGCTATTGTTCAGCAGAGATTTCAAAAACTCCCTTGAGCAATAGCAAATCTTCGCTTTAAACGAATCTGAACGTACCTCCCCCGTAGCTCACCGCCATCTATTGATTTTTCAGGAAATATATGCTATAATGCTAAATGATATGAAAATCAGCGGCTTCGGCTTTGATGCAGGACGGCATCGCACAAGAGCAGTTCTGCTGTAAATTTACACAGGAGGCAATATGGATATTTCAATTTATTTTAAAAGTGTTGTCGATTCCGACTGCGCACCAATCGTTATATGCAATCTTGAACATAAAATCATTTATATGAATCCGGCGGCAATCCAAAGATATTCTAAACGCGGCGGCAGCAAGCTTATCGGCAGCTCTCTCCTCGACTGCCACAGCAGCGAATCAAACGAAAAAATTTTCAAGGTCATTGACTGGTTTCGCGGAGATTCCAACAACAACAGAATCTTCACATTCCATAACCCAAAGGAAAACAAGGACGTATATATGGTCGCTCTCCGCAGCGAAACAAATGAGCTTATCGGATACTATGAAAAGCATGAGCTGAGAACTCCCGAACAGGAAAAGCCATATGATTTTTGACAAATTCAGGGCGGCAATACGCAGATTATCAGCTGCCCTGCTTATATAAGGAGATTTTATGTACACACTTCTAAAAAAAGAAAACAAAGCCAGAAGAGGCCAGTTTGAAACGGTTCACGGCACATTCCAGACGCCTTGCTTCATGAATGTCGGAACTGCCGCCGCTATTAAGGGCGGTATCTCTTCTATCGACCTCAGGGAGCTTAAAACTCAGGTGGAGCTTTGCAACACCTATCACCTGCACCTTCGCCCCGGAGACAGGGTCATTAGGGAAATGGGCGGTCTGCACAAATTCATGAACTGGGATAAGCCTATTCTCACCGACAGCGGCGGATTTCAGGTGTTCTCTCTCGCTCAGCTTCGCAAAATCAAGGAGGAGGGCGTCTATTTCGCCTCCCATATAGACGGCAGACGTATTTTTATGGGACCGGAGGAAAGTATGCAGATTCAGTCAAATCTTGCGTCAACTATTGCTATGGCATTTGACGAGTGTATTGAAAATCCCTCCCCTCATCAGTATGTGGCTGACTCAATTGAACGCACTACACGCTGGCTTTACCGCTGCAAGGACGAAATGGAACGCCTCAACAGTCTTTGCGATACTATCAACAAAAAGCAAATGCTTTTCGGCATCAATCAAGGCTCGACCTTTGACGACCTCCGCATCAAGCACATGGAGGATATTGCAAAGCTTGACCTTGACGGCTACGCTATCGGCGGACTTGCCGTCGGCGAATCAACAGATGAAATGTACCGCATAATTGATGTGGTTGAGCCTTTTATGCCCGAAAATAAACCAAGATACCTTATGGGCGTCGGAACACCCTCCAACATAATAGAGGGAGTTGCCCGCGGAATTGATATGTTCGACTGCGTTATGCCAAGCCGTAATGCACGTCATGCGACGGTTTTCACATGGAAGGGCGTTATGCACCTCAATAATAAATGCTACGAAACTGATCCCCGTCCTATTGACGAGGAATGCGACTGCCCTGCCTGCCGTAATTTTTCAAGAGCCTATATTCGTCACCTCTTTAAGGCTAAGGAGCAGCTTGCGGGACGTCTTGCGGTTACTCATAATCTTTATTTTTACAACACCCTTGCCGAGCGTATCCGTGATTCCCTTGACAACGGCACATTTGAGCAGTTCCGCAGCAAATATTCAGAGCTGCTGGCAGTAAGATTGTAATAATACTACAAGGAGGATTTATTTTCCATGATTAAAACAGCTGTATTTGACCTTGACGGAACTCTTGCCGATACGCTTTTCGACCTTGCCGACGCTGTGAATTATGGTTTGAACAAGCTTGACTATCCCATTCACCCATATGAAAGCTATAAAATGTTCGTGGGAAACGGCGTTCAGATGCTCTGCTATCGTGCCCTGCCGGAGGATAAAAAGGACGAAACTGACAGGCTTCTTGAATATTTCAACGAATATTACAACGAACATTTTCTCGACAAAACAGCTTTGTATCCCGAAATTCGGGAGACTCTTGAAAGGCTGTCCGAAAAGGGTGTGAAGCTTGCCGCAGCAACAAACAAGCCTCAGGCATTTGCCGAGAAAATCATTCAGGCTCTCCTGCCGGAATTTGAATTTGTCAGGATTCTCGGCGGCTGCCCCGAACGTCCGAAAAAGCCCGATCCGCAGATTATTCATGATATTTTATCTGCACTCCCAAGGGAAAACAAGGCGTTTATGATCGGCGACAGCGATGTGGATATGCGCACGGCAAAAAATGCGGGAATCGCTTCAATTGGCTGTGTGTGGGGCTTTCGCTCACGTGAGGAGCTTTCCGGCGCAGGTGCGGACTTTATTGCGGAAAGAGCTTCGGATATTTGCGGATTCATTCTCGGATAAATAAGGCTCTGAATGAATTGTTCATCATTTTCGTTTATGGGTATTGACAAATAATATAAATTGAGGTAAAATGATATTATATGTAATATCGCACGAGGATTTCTGCTCGGATTCCCCTCCCCTTTTGCGCAGCGGAGGAGCTTTCACAGGCGGATGCTGCCGGACGTAAAGGCAGTCCTTTTGCGGTGATGCCTATAATTCCAAAATATTGTAAAGGCGGTAAATAAATGAGTTTTCTTAACAGAATTTTCGGTTCGTACAGCAACAAAGAGCTGGCTCGTATTGAACCTATTAAAAATAAAGTTCTTGACCTTGATGAGGAGTATCAGAAGCTCTCGGACGCTGAGCTTAAAGCTAAAACTCAGCAGTTCAAGGACAGGCTCGAGGTCGGCGAAACCCTCGATATGATTCTTCCGGAGGCACTCGCTACCGTTCGTGAGGCTGCCGACAGAGTTCTCGAAAAAAAGCCCTATCCCGTTCAGATTGTCGGCGCAATCGTTCTTCATCAGGGACGTATCGCTGAAATGAAAACAGGTGAAGGTAAAACTCTCGTTGCCTGCGTTGCGGCATATCTTAACGCGCTTTCGGGAAAAGGCGTCCACATTGTAACGGTAAACGATTACCTCGCAAAAACTCAGGCTGAGGAAATGGGAAAGGTTCTGAGATTCCTCGGTCTTACTGTAGGCTGTATTCTCCACGGTCTGAACAATACTCAGAGACGTGAGGCTTACAACTGCGACGTTACCTACGCAACAAACAATGAGCTTGGCTTCGATTACCTCCGTGACAACATGGTTATTCACAAGGAGGAGCGAGTTCAGCGTGAGCCTAATTTCGCTATCGTCGATGAGGTTGACTCAATCCTCATTGATGAGGCGCGTACACCTCTTATTATTTCGGGACGCGGCGATAAGTCAACAGATCTGTATTCAATTGTCGATAAATTCGCTAAGACGCTCACTCCTACTACTGTTGTCGAGATTGACGACAAGGAGGATCAGGACGAAATCAACGAAACAGCCGATTACATTATTGATGAAAAGGCTAAGACAGCTACAATCACGCAGCGAGGCGTTAAAAAGGCTGAAATGGCTTTCAATGTTGAAAACCTTATGGACCCCGATAATATGACTCTCCTCCACCACATCAATCAGGCAATCAAGGCAAACGGCGTTATGAAGGCTGATATAGACTATGTTGTCAAGGACGGCGAGGTTATTATCGTTGATGAGTTCACGGGACGTCTTATGCTGGGACGCCGCTTCAATGACGGTCTGCATCAGGCTATTGAGGCTAAGGAGGGCGTTAAAATTGCCCGTGAATCAAAAACTCTCGCAACCATTACCTTCCAGAATTTCTTCCGTCTTTACACAAAGCTCTCCGGTATGACAGGTACTGCTATGACCGAGGAGGACGAGTTCAAGGAAATCTATAAGCTCGATGTTATCTCAATCCCGACAAACAAGCCGGTAATCCGTATCGATCACAACGATCAGGTATACAGCACTGAAAAGGGCAAGTATTACGCTATTATTGATAAAATCGTTGAATGTCACGATAAGGGTCAGCCGATTCTGGTAGGTACTGTTTCCATCGAAAAATCTGAGCTTCTTTCGGCTATGCTCAAGAGAAAGGGCATTAAGCATGAGGTACTGAACGCTAAGCAGCACGCTAAGGAGGCGGAAATCGTCGCACAGGCAGGTAAATTCGGAGCTGTTACCATTGCTACGAATATGGCAGGACGTGGTACTGATATTATGCTGGGCGGTAATGCCGAATTCCTCGCTAAGGCTGAAATGAGAAAGCGTGAGATTCCGGAGGAAATTATTACCGAGGCTATCGGATATGCCGACACAACAAATCAGGAGGTTCTTGACGCAAGAGCCGTTTATCGTGAGCTTTATAACAAGTTCAATGAGGAGGTAAAGGAAAAAGCTGTTGCCGTCAAGGAGGCGGGCGGTCTTTATATCCTCGGTACGGAGCGTCACGAATCAAGACGTATTGATAATCAGCTCCGCGGACGTTCGGGACGTCAGGGCGACCCCGGCGAAAGCTGCTTCTTCCTCTCCGTTGAGGATGACCTTATGCGTATCTTCGCAGGCGAACGTCTTGAAAATATGATGAAAACCCTTAATGTTGAGGAAACTATGCCTATCGAAAGCAAGATGCTTACAAGGATTATTGAATCCTCGCAGAAAAAGGTCGAGGGCAGAAACTTCAGCATAAGAAAGAACGTCCTCAACTACGACGACGTTATGAATACACAGCGTGAAATTATCTACAAGCAGCGTTCACAGGTACTTAACGGTGAGGACCTCCACGAGAGCATTATAAAGATGATGGAGGAGCTTATTTCCTCTACTGTCAACACATATCTCGTTGACGATGACGTTAAGGACGAATGGAATATTGTTGGTCTGAAGGAATATTTCCTCGGCTGGCTTATCGATCAGGACGACCTTACATTTGAGGACGATGAGCTTGAATCTGTTTCCAAACAGGAAATTATTGACGCGCTCACCGACAAGGCTAAGGAGATTTATCAGGCTAAGGAGGACGAGTACGGCTCGGAGGTTATCAGAGAGCTTGAACGTGTTATCCTCCTCAAGGTTGTCGATACAAAGTGGATGGCGCATATCGATGATATGGACGAGCTTAAAAGAGGTATCGGACTCCGTGCGTTCGGTCAGAAGAATCCTGTTATCGAATACAGATATGAGGGATTTGAAATGTTCGACGCTATGGTTGAATCCATCAGAGAGGACACCATACGTATGCTGCTTACAGTTAAGCTCCAGAAGAACGCTATGCCACAGCGTGAACAGGTTCAGAAGCCCGACGCTCCCAATGCGGGCGCAGGCGACGGAAGCTTCGCTGAGGAGGCACACGCTAAGAAAATCGGCGATAACGACCCTTGTCCCTGCGGAAGCGGCAAAAAATATAAGAAATGCTGCGGCATGAATAAAAACTAATTTGATAATTTCAGCCTGTCGGTTCGGCAGGCTGTTGCTTTATGAATCAGAGGTAATCATTTATGAGCGGTTACAGTGTCTTTGCCCGATATTACGATGAATTGACGGCAAACATCAACTACAGGGAGCGCGCTGAATATTTTCACGATATTATCCGGAAATTCAAAACCACAAGGGAAAATATCCTCCTTGATCTTGCCTGCGGAACAGGCAGTATATCCGAAGAAATGGCGCGTTTCGGATATGACGTAATAGGCGTTGACAATTCGGAGGAAATGCTCGGCATCGCCATTGAAAAAAAATTTGACAGCGGTCTGCCTATTCAGTATCTCTGTCAGGATATGCGCTGTCTGGATATGTTCGGCACGATTGATGTCACAATATGCGCCCTTGACAGCATAAATCATCTCGGCAGCCTTGACGATGTGCGCAGAACGTTCAGCAAAGTTTCACTTTTCGCTGAGCCTGACGGCTTGTTCATCTTCGATATGAATACGCTTTACAAGCACAGATGCATTCTCGCCAACAACACCTTCACCTATGAAACCGATAAGGTTTACTGCGTCTGGGAGAATACTCTCGATGAGAAAACTGATGAGGTCAAAATGAATCTGGAATTTTTTGAGCTTCAGGATAATTCCCTCTATGAGCGCAGCTCCGACTGCTTTTCGGAAAAGGCTTACAGCACCGAAAGCATAGAAAGGCTTCTGGAGGAAACGGGATTCGAGATTCTCGGTCGCTACGGGGACGATACGTTCTCTCCCCCACGCGAAACGTCGCAGCGTATTGTATATGCCGCAAGAAAAAGAATATAGGAGATTTATTATGAAAAATTTATACAGAGTTATTTCAAATGACGGCTCGGCTTTTGCCGCTGTTCTCGACGGAAAGGATATTGTCTCGGAAATTGAGAGGATTCACAAATCGTCCGCCGTAATTACAGCAGGTCTTGGACGTCTGACAATTGCCGCCTCACTTATGGGATATATGCTCAAGGGCGACGACGACAGCATAACGCTTCGTGTCGATGCGGATGGCCCTGCAGGGCAGCTTGTTGCTGTTGCAGACAGCCGCGGCAATGTCAAAAGCTGTGTGACGAATCCTGTTGTTGAGATTCCGCTGAACAGTCAGGGCAAGCTTGACGTTTCGGGAGCTGTCGGAAAAAACGGAACACTTTCCGTCATTAAGGATCTTGGTCTGAAGGAACCGTACGTTGGCGTAATTCCCCTTGTTTCGGGGGAAATTGCGGAGGACATCGCAAATTATTACGCCACAAGCGAACAGATTCCTACAGTTTGCAGTCTGGGAGTTCTCATAAATCCTGATCTTTCCGTGAAATCCGCAGGAGGATTTCTGATTCAGCTTCTTCCCTTTGCCGATGAAAGCTGCATTGATATAATTGAGAAAAATATTGCGGGATTTCCGCCCATATCTCAGCTTTTTGCAGAGGGCAGAACGCCTGAGGAAATCGCGAACAGGCTTCTCGAGGGGCTTAATCCCGAGCCGCTTGATTCGGCACAGGTCAGCTACAAATGCGATTGCAGCCGTCAGCGCACGGAACGTATTCTCATGAGTATCGGGGAAAAGGAGCTGTCAGAAATTGTGGACGAGGGAAAGGATATTACTGTTTCATGCCATTTCTGCGGAAAGGAATATATTTTTACTCCGAAGGACGTTCTGCGGCTGAAGGAAAGCATTTCGGATTGATAACACAAAAGCTCCCGAATAATCGGGAGCTTATTTTCAGGAGTTGGATTAGAAAACGCCCAATCCCTCGAGGAGAAGCTTGACGCCTATAAGCACAAGCACGACTCCGCCTGCAATTTCAGCCTTTTTCTCATACTTGCTGCCGAATTTGTTTCCGATGATTACACCTGCAAAGGAAAGAATAGCTGTGATGATTCCGATAAGACAGACTGACAAGGCAACATTTGTTTCCTCCGTTGCGAAAACTATTCCGACTGCAAGAGCATCTATACTCGTGGCAATTGAGAGAATTATTAACTCCTTGAAGTCGAATTTGTACTCTGCTCCGCCTTCCTCTTCGCCATCCTCATGAACCGCCTCATATATCATTTTTCCGCCTATGAAGCCGAGAAGCACAAATGCAACCCAATGGCTGAAGGATGTGATGTAGGAGGCAAACTGACTTCCGAGGAAATAGCCGATGAGGGGCATGACCGCCTGAAAAACGCCAAAGGATAGAGCCGTTATAGCTCCGCCCTTGTAATCAATGCGCTTCATGCTCAAGCCCTTACAGACCGAAACAGAAAAAGCGTCCATAGCAAGGCTGATCGACAAAAGAATAATCTCCGTTAATTTCATAGTGAATACGTCCTTTCAAAAAAAATCGGGCACATTTCCGTACCCGATCAAAACTCAGGTACAGCCAATGAGCTATACATGAGTCTCGTTATTTAAGACAAGCCGGATTGCAAAAGCAACCAGTATGTCGACTTGCCGCACATTCAAACATATGCCAACTACTCCCTCACGAAGTAGGTTTATTATACCACATATTTTGTTTTTTGTCAACTCATGAATTCCTAATAATTGTATGCATAAGCTAACAAAAAAATGTCCATTAAAGTTTGTATTCCATAACAAAATCGTCCATTACGAAGCCTCCGCCAATATCGGTTACAGGAGAATCAATAATCTTAAATCCGAATTTCTTATAAACAGCCACAGCATGGTCGTTGTGCTTATTCACAGTGAGGTACACCGTATCCTTCCCTGCGCACCTTGCCTCGCTGACAATGCGGTCAAACATAAGACGGGCAATTCCCCTGCCCCGCTTATCATCCCTGAGATAAAGCTTGCTAAGGAAAAAACGGCTGTCCGATTCCGGCTTTACAGCGAAATATCCAATCAGCTCATCATTGTCATATACGGCGAAATAGGCGTAATTCTGAGTTTTAACCTGAGAAATCATAGCGTTGTAGGATTGATATTTTTCCACCATGTAATCAATCTGAGCAAGGGTTATAATTCCCTGAAAGCATTCGTGCCAGATTTGATTTGCAAGCGCAGCAACATTGGCAAGCTCATCTGAATTGCCGACTTTTTTTATATTAGTTGACATAATATGCCTCGTTTCCCTCCCAATGGGAGATTTTATGATATATAGCCAACAATATTATAGCATATTTCTTGGTCAAAGTAAAGTGGGAGAGCTACAAAGCAAGCAGTTCCTCTTCGGTGAGTTTTACAAAATTGTCTCCATCACGTAAAATATAACAATCATCATACATAGTTAAAACTTCCCACGTTGCATATTCGCCAAGGCTATGCTTCGAGCCATCTGTAATGTCATACCATTCTTCGTACATAAACAATTTTCCGTTAAATAATCTGCCAATAAGGTCAACATCTAATCCTTCAATCGTATATGTTTTACCCTCATCGATAATTGTACTTGAATTTTCCGGATAATTGCTGTAAACGTAAGAATCACTGTCCATATAAGAAGCTGATGGCAAATCGCTTTCGGTCAAAGTTCCCGTTTCAGGGTCAAATTCGAAATTTAGCACAGTAAAGTAGTCGCGAGCGTCTAATTCATGCATTTCATCTAACGTTAATGATTCTTTCATAAAACTATATTCTATATAAATTTTTGAATCATAATATCCACGTATTTTTGCTGAACTTGAACTTGAAGCAGCCTCGTATTGTTTATCGCCATCATAAATACTGCCATAATTTTTGTATTCCCCTGTTTCAAGATTTACACTGCAAAAATAATGCGTTCCACCACCATTGCTCGTATATATAGCTCCATATTCATCCTCTGTTGGATTGCAGTCATGTCCACAAAAATAAAGCATAGTTCCGTAAATAAAACAGCCTTGATCTTCACGCGGTGTACAGTCAGTAAAAGCAGTAATTTCCTCAATTTCTGACGAATCCATAGAAACGCGATTTAATCTTGTATCAATGTAAAATTCCCTTCCGTCTTCTGTTTCATTTACACCTTCATTTTTTACAAAATAATAAAGATATCCGTTAAACATAATTGGAGTTTCTCCAACAAGATTTGCCACACATTCCGTATCCTTATGAGTGCAGTTAGGTTTTGCGCAAAGTACAGTGCTTTCAAGAGTCTCAAAATCAACATATTCATGAGTGTCATCAGGTGTAATATAACCGTCTTCGTAAATATTATACAATCTCTTAATGTATATATTTCCGTCAGAATTACTTATATTTACTTCATTTTCATTATTTCCACAAGATGTAAGAAGGAAAAATGCAGCAATAATTATTGAAATAATATTTTTCTTCATGTATACAACCTTCTTTTGTAATAATTATTTGATAGTTCAAAGTCTCACCTGTAAAACAGATGAGACTTTGAAAGCTGTTACTTAGAAACCGTCATTGTTGTGTTTCCGGAACTGCCAGAGGAAAGAATAACAACTTCATGATAGGATGAAGCTTTTGTAAATCCAGTTCCATATCCTCTTGCAGAAGCAAAATCACTATTATAATAGGTTACAAGTGTACTGCCTGAGGTAATTGTTCCACCTGTCGTACTTGTTATTTGGGCTGTTATTGATTTACACATTTGTGTGCAACTCGTTGATGCGTAAACAATTGTTGATGAAACAGAAAGACCCGCGGTAGAGTCAGGGGAAAATGAACGATAACCGTCTGTAGCATTTGCGCTTACGGCAG
>JAJQGO010000019.1:0-193868 GCA_021200415.1 Ruminococcus sp.
TCTTTGTCAAGCTTTTTTCGAGACTTTTTCTTACTTTTCCCAAAGTCGCAGCCTCATTCGCTTGCCTCCGTTTCAGACAGCTTTTATATTATAGCACCCTTTTTAGGATTTGTCAACTAAAAATATAGCCTAATTTTTAGTATGATTTTTATGCAATTTTAACAATCCCAAAGAAAAAAGCGGTCAGATCAAACCGCTTTTCCTTATAAATCAAGAATCTGCCTTTTTTTGTAATTCTTTGTGATTATTCTTTGTTATTGTCTTTTTTACACAAAACAACAATCAAGCCGATCAATCCAAGAAAGAATCCCCATGCGAATCCGCCGCTATAGCCCTTGTTTTCGTTAATAGTCTTTGTTACAAATCCCCAAACTACAGCAACAATTATCGCTACCAGCAATCCTACAATCGCTGCCATGCCTTCACCCCCCTTTATGTAATCCTTGACCTGAGTCCAATATTAGTATACCATAGTATTTTTATATTGTCAAGGAATATTTTACAATAGTATTGTATAATTTGACTTTTTGGAGGTTATTTCATGTTTTACGAGAGAATTAAAGAGCTGCGGAACTCTTTGGGCATCAATCAGGTGGAATTCGGACGCCGCCTTAATGTTACTAAGCAGTGCATCAGCAACTGGGAAAACGGCAACATTCAGCCGTCAATTGATATGCTCATTAAAATCGCACAAACATTTTCAGTCAGTGCGGACTATCTCCTTGGCCTGAACGACAAATGCACCCTCGATGCTGAGGGTCTGACAAATGAACAAATTCTTCATATAAGAAACATTATTGACGATTTTAAAGAACTCCAATAAAAAAGCAACCCTTTTCCGGATTGCTTTTTGTTTATTTATCAGCCGTAAGCTAATCAGCCATAAGCTTTACCATGACAGCCTTCTGGGCGTGAAGGCGATTTTCAGCCTCTTCGAAAATTTCATTTGCGTGCGCCTCAAACACCTTCGTCGTGATTTCCTCCTCACGGTGCGCAGGCAGACAGTGAAGCACCATCGCATCAGGATTCGCAACAGCCATTATTTCGTCATTTATCTGGTATCCCTTGAACGCAGCACGCCTCTTTTCGGCTTCGCTCTCCTGACCCATTGACGCCCACACGTCAGTTATAAGAATGTCCGCATTTTTTGCCGCTTCGGCAGGCGAATCCGTAAGCGTGAAGCAGTCGTAATCCGCCGCAAAATCCATAACCTCCTTTGCAGGGTGATATCCGTCCGGACAAGCTGCCGCAACCTCCATGCCGACCTTGAGTCCGCCGACTATGAGGGAGTTCGCCATGTTGTTTCCATCGCCGATAAAGCACATTTTCAGGCCGTCAAAGCTGCCCTTTATCTCACGTATCGTCATAAGATCCGCAAGAACCTGACACGGGTGGGAAAAGTCCGTCAGACCGTTGATAATCGGGATGCTTCCGTATTCCGCAAGATCCTCAACCTCCTTCTGCTCGAAGGTGCGAATCATGATTCCGCTGAGATAGCGTGAGAGAACTCTTGCCGTGTCCTGAACAGGCTCGCCGCGTCCAATCTGGAGGTCGTGGGAGGAGAGAAACAGCGGATAACCGCCAAGCTGATACATTCCCGTTTCAAAGGAAACTCGTGTACGTGTGGACGCCTTCTGGAAAATCATTCCCAGCGTCTTGCCCTTCAGAAGATTGTGGGGAATGTTGTGCTTCAGCTCGTATTTAAGCTGATCCGCAAGATTAAGAATGTCGATTATCTCCTCTGTGCTGAGGTCAAGCATTTTGAGTAAATATTTCATATCATTTCGTCCTTTCAGTTAGTTATTTTTCAAGAATTTTTATAAGAATATCAAGTCCTCGGTCAATTTCCTCACGGGTAATCGTGAGAGGCGGAAGAAGTCTGACCTTTTCCTTTGCCGTCAGCAGAAGCAGTCCGTTTTCAAATGCCTCTCTTGAAACATCTCCTGCTGTCTTTGTTTTGAGCTTCACGCCGATCATAAGTCCCATGCCGGTTACGGATTCAACCTCTCCGCACGCCTCAAGCCTTGATTTTATATAGTCCCCCTTGACACGAACATCGTCAAGGAAACCATCACTGCCGACTCTCTCGAGAACGGCAAGTCCTCCTGCGCAGGCTATGGGGTTTCCTCCGAAGGTAGAGCCGTGAGTTCCGGGCACAAGCACGTCGCCGCATTTTTCATTCGTAAGGCACGCACCTATCGGGATTCCTCCCGCAAGACCCTTTGCAAGAGTTGTTATATCCGCGGATTTGCCGTAATTTTCGCCTGCAAGGAATTTTCCCGTTCTGCCGACACCTGTCTGCACCTCGTCAGCTATGACAAGAACGTCCTTTGCTCCGCATAGCTCATATACCGCGTCCACAAACGCCTTGTCAAGGGCGATTACTCCGCCCTCTCCCTGAACGTATTCCATCATAACCGCGCAGACCGTATCGTCAAGCTTCGCCTTCAGGTCGTCAATATTATTTGCCTCCACGTTGATAAATCCCTCAACAAAGGGGAAAAAGTAGTTGTGGAAAACCTCCTGACCCGTAGCGGAAAGAGTTGCAAGCGTTCTGCCGTGGAAGGAATTTACAAGAGTTATTATATTATGGCGTCCCTTGCCGTATTTGTCGAAGCTGTACTTTCTGGCAATTTTTATTGCGCACTCGTTAGCCTCAGCTCCGCTGTTTCCGAAGAAAATTTTGCTGTATCCCGTAATACCGCAGAGTTCCTCGGCGAAATCAGCCTGAACTCTTGTGTAGTAGTAATTGGAGGTGTGCTGAACGCTTTTCACCTGTGCACAGACAGCCTCAACCCACTTATCATCGCAGTACCCAAGGGAATTTACGCCGATTCCGCTTCCGAAATCAATGTACTGCTTTCCGTTTTCGTCCGTACAGCATCTGTCCTCGCCCTTTTCCATGACGAGTGGATACCTGCCGTATGTATGCATTATATGCTCGTTAAATTTATCAATAGTATTCAAATTTATACATTCCTTTCAGAAATCAAGGGCAGTGCCTATTCAGGTAAACTGCGTGCCAATGCCCTCGCTGGACAAAATTTCTATAAGAATCGAGTGGGGAACTCTTCCGTCAATTATCGCCGTTTTCTTTACTCCTCGTCTTACGGCTTCAACGCAGCAGTCGATTTTCGGAATCATTCCTCCCGATATAATGCCCTGACGTTTCATAAACGGAACCTCGCTTACATTTATTGAGGGAATAAGCGTATCCGGATTATCCTTATCACGGAGAAGTCCCACAATATCCGTCATGAGAATGAGATTTTCAGCTCCAAGCTCGGCTGCAATCCTTGCTGCGGCAGTGTCGGCATTCACGTTGTAGGTGCTGCCGAATTCGTCAGTTGCGACTGTTGCGATTACGGGAATATTTCCGTTGCTGAGAGCGTCAAGTATAGGCTTTGTGTTGACTCTCACAATATCCCCTACATATCCGAGATCCTCTCCGTCGGGGGATTCCTTGCGTTTTGCCATGAGCATTTGACCGTCAATTCCGCAAAGTCCCACAGCTGTTCCCTTATGCTGCGCAAGAAGCTGAACAAGCTCCTTATTGACCTTGCCCGCAAGAACCATTTTTACAACGTCCACAGTTGCTTCATCAGTGTAGCGAAGACCGTTCACGAAGCGGCTTTCGATTCCCAGCTTTTTCAGCATATCGCTGATTTCCGGCCCTCCCCCATGAACGAGAACAACCTTGATTCCCACAAGTGAAAGAAGCACAATATCCTTCATAACGGCGTCCTTCAGTTCCTTGTTCGTCATAGCGTTTCCGCCATATTTTACAACAACGATTTTGTTATTATATTTTTGTATATACGGCAGTGCATCAATAAGCACCTGTGCCCTGTCATTATTCGAAATCGGGTTCATTTAAAAATCTCCTTGAAATTGGTATCAGCTTCTGTAATCGCCGTTTATTTTAACATAATCATAGGTCAGATCGCAGCCCCATGCAGCAGCAGTTCCGCTGCCATCGCCAATGCTGATGATGATGTCGATTACCTCTTCGCCGAGAATTTCCTTTGCCTTTTCCTCAGAGAAATCAACTCCCGAGCCGTTTTTGCAGACCTCCACAGCTCCCTTATCCGAGCTTATTGAAACTGCGACATTGCTTATATCGAAATCCGCGTCCGCATAGCCCACAGCGCAGAGAATGCGTCCCCAGTTTGCGTCCTCCCCGTACATTGCCGCCTTGAACAGGCTTGAGGTAATAACGCTCTTTGCGACAATTTCAGCTGTTTTCTCCGTATCGGCTCCCGAAACAACGCATTCGATAAGCTTTGTTGCTCCCTCTCCGTCACGAGCCATCATTCTTGC
Organism: Ruminococcus sp.; assembly: GCA_021200415.1. Classification (GTDB taxonomy): domain Bacteria; phylum Bacillota; class Clostridia; order Oscillospirales; family Ruminococcaceae; genus Ruminococcus. Next base: position 4,321 of record JAJQGO010000019.1, read on the forward strand.
GAGATTCATCATAAGTCCGTACAGGGCGTTCTCGAATATTGCGAAATCCTTGTTTTCCTTTGTCACGGGCTTGTTTTCAGCCGTACCCGAGGCAAGCACGCATACCATATCGTTCGTGGAGGTGTCACCGTCCACGCTTACACGGTTCAGCGTTATTTTAACAATATCGCTCAATGCTCGCTGAAGCAGCTCAGCTGAAATATCCGCGTCCGTTGTAATAAATGTAAGTGTAGTCGCCATATTCGGATGAATCATTCCGCTGCCCTTGAGCATTCCGCCCATTGTGCAGGTTTTTCCTCCCATTTCAAACTGTACGGCAGCCTCCTTCGGCATGGTATCAGTTGTCATGATTGCCTCAACGGCTCTTGAATTTCCGTCATATGCCAGACCTTCGGCAAGAGCTTTCATTCCGTCTGCAATCGGCTCTATGGGGAGAATCTGACCGATAACTCCCGTTGACGCAACAATAATGTCATTTTCGTCGATTCCAAGCTCCGCAGCGGCAAGCGCGCACATTTTCTCAGCCTTTTCAACTCCGTCCGCATTGCAGGTGTTGGCGTTTACGGAGTTGACGATTACAGCTTTTGCCGTGCCGTCCTTGATATGCTCCTTTGTAACCTGAATCGGAGCGCCCTTGACCTTATTTGTCGTGTAGACGGCTGCGGCTGTGCATTCCTTGTCAGCGACTATTAAGGCGAGATCATTTTTCCTTTTTGCGGCAGCATTTGCCTGTATATCCAATTCGGGAGCATCAGCAAGAGCCTGATGACGCAGTCCGCAGCAAATGCCGTTTGCCCTGAAACCATTGGCGGCACAGACTCCGCCTTCAACAAATTTTAAACCTTTTACTTCTTTAAGCTTCATAATTTTATCCTCATACAAGTCCCACAGCTTCGTCTATTCCCATCATAATATTAAGACACTGAACAGCTGCTCCGCTTGCTCCCTTTCCCAGATTATCAAGGCGTGAGCAGAGAAGTATCTGCTCATCGTTTCCGAAAACAAATATCTGCATTTTATTCACCCCGCTGAGTGTATTTGACGCAAGGAAAAAGCTCTTCTGCTCCTCAATCGACATAAGCGGCATTACCTGAACCATTTTTGCGTCCCTGTAATGCTCCGCCAGCGTTCTATGTACGGATTCAGCCGATGTATCCCTGCTCAGCGTTCTCGTCTGGAGGGGCACGCTTACAACCATTCCGCTGTAATAATCGCAGATAATCGGGTTAAACATGGGCTTATATTTCAGCCCCGAAACAGCCTGCATTTCCGGAAGATGCTTATGCTCCTGCGATAAAGCATACTGACGCGGACTGTTGTATTCATAGGGCTTTTCGCTTCCCTCATAAACGGCAATCGCCTTCTTGCCCGCTCCGCTGTAGCCCGATGTGGCATAGGCGAAAACAGGATAATCCTCGGGAATCACGCCACCCTTCACAAGCGGATAAACAATTGAGTTAAAGCCGCTGGCATAGCAGCCGGGAACGGCAACCCTTTTTGAGCCTTTTATTTTTTCACGGTGTTCGGGAGAAAGCTCCGGAAATCCGTATGCCCAGTCGGGATTTGTCCGATGAGCCGTTGATGCGTCAATGATACGCACATGGTCGTTCTCCACAAGGGATACGGCTTCTCTTGCGGCTGCGTCCGGAAGGCAGAGGAACGTGAAATCGGACATATTTATAAGTCTGCCGCGCTCGGCAGCGTCCTTTCTCTTTTCCTCGTCGATTCTGAGCAGCTCAATATCGCTTCTTCCCTCAAATCTTTCAAGTATTTTCAGTCCGGTCGTACCCTCCTGACCGTCGATATATATTTTAACAGACATAGCAATGTCCTCCTGAAATTTATCTCTTCTTCTTACTCTTTTTCTTATTATTCTTATTCCTGCGGTTATTGATTTTTCTCTCATACTTCGCCTGACGGGGAGATTTTTTTTCCGACTTATCCTCAATCAGGGAGTGCCACACGCTTATTCCCACGGTCAGCACGATTATTGCAATTCTCCAAGCCATTCTCACTGCCGGCACGACTGCAATCCACAGTCCCATAACAAGCTCCCCGACAATCCAGAGAATCCCCATAAAAAGCGTAAGTCCCAGTGTAAAAACAAAATCCTTTTTCTTCATAAATCAAAGTCCAAGCGCCTTTTCGGCTTCTGCAATCTGAAGCTTTACGGCTTCGGGAGACGGCCCGCCCTCCGATTTCCTCTCACGGACGCAGGTATCAAGGCTTATGGCGTCATAGACATCCTCGTCAAACAGATTCGTCATTGCTCTGTAATCCTCAATAGGCAGGGTTTCAAGGGTGAGTCCCTTTTCTATGCACTGAGCCACAAGAGTTCCCGTGATTTTATAAGCGTCACGGAAGGGCATTCCCTTTTTCACGAGATAATCAGCGCAGTCCGTTGCGTTGATGAATCCCTTTGCTGCGGCATTTCTCATATTATCCTTCAGAACACGCATGGTTGAAAGCATGGGTATAAATGTTTTAACGCAGAGCTTCACATTGTCAACAGCATCAAAGATTGCCTCCTTATCCTCCTGCATATCCTTGTTATATGCAAGGGGAAGTCCCTTGAGCATGGACAGAAGCGTTACAAGATCTCCGTTTACACGTCCCGTCTTGCCTCGTATAAGCTCGGTAACGTCAGGATTTTTCTTCTGCGGCATAATTGACGAGCCTGTTGCAAAGGCATCGTCAAGCTCAACGAATTTAAATTCCCATGAACACCACATAATTATTTCCTCGGAAAGTCTCGACAGGTGCGTCATAATAAGCGAGAGTGCGCAGTTAAGCTCCACGCAGAAATCGCGGTCTGAAACGCCGTCAAGGCTGTTCGGCATGGGAGCGTCAAAGCCCAGAAGCTCCGCTGTCTGCCTGCGGTTTGTCTTGTATGTTGTTCCCGCAAGAGCGCCGCTGCCGAGAGGACAGAGGTTCATTCTCCTTTTCGTGTCGCTGAGCCTGTCAAGGTCACGCAGAAGCATCCACACATACGCCATAAGATGATGGGCAAATGTTATGGGCTGAGCGCGCTGGAGATGAGTATATCCCGGCATAATTGTTTCGGTATGCTCCTTTGCCATATTCAGCAGAGTTACCGCAAGCTCCTTCACAAGAGCGTAAATCTCGTCAATCTCGTCACGGAGATAAAGTCTTATATCAACTGCCACCTGATCGTTTCTTGAACGTGCCGTATGAAGCCTTTTTCCCACATCGCCAAGACGCTTTGTCAGCTCCGCTTCAATAAACATATGAATATCCTCGGCTTCGGGGTCAAGGGCGAGCTTGCCCGATTCAATATCCGCGAGAATTTCCTCAAGTCCGCGAATTATTTCAAGGCTGTCCTCCTTCGGGATGATTCCACAGTCCCCAAGCATTGTCGCATGAGCGATACTGCCCTGAATATCGTGCTTATACATACGTCCGTCAAAGGCAATCGAAGAGTTGAAAGCGTTTACGGTTTCATCAACCTGCTTTGAGAATCTTCCTGCCCACATCATATCTGCCATGTTTTTTCTCCTATCGTTCAGTAACAAACAGGCAGGAGAAATTCTCCCCTGCCTGAAAATATTTGTGAGATTAAATTACTTGTTGTTTCTCTTCTGGTCAAGCTTAGCCTTAACGTGAATCGGGAGTCCGAAGAGATTGATGAATCCGTTTGCGTCAGCCTGATTGTAAACCTCGTCAGCGTCGAATGTAGCAACCTCTTCATCATAGAGAGTATATGGTGAGGTTACGCCTGCGTTGATGATATTGCCCTTATAGAGCTTGAGCCTTACATCGCCTGTAACTGTTTTCTGAGTTTCATTGACGAATGCTGTGAGAGCCTCACGGAGAGGTGTGAACCACTGACCGTTGTAAACAATATCAGCAAACTTGATACTGAGATACTGCTTGATTCTTGCTGTTTCCTTATCAAGGGTAATCGTTTCAAGAACCTCATGCGCATGGTAGAGAATTGTTCCTCCGGGAGTTTCATAAACGCCTCTTGACTTCATGCCGACAAGACGGTTTTCAACGAGGTCGGCAAGACCGATACCGTTTTCGCCGCCAAGCTTATTGAGAGTCGTAACAATCTCAACTCCGCTCATTTCCTTGCCGTCAATTGCTGTAGGAACGCCCTTTTCAAAGTGAATTGTCACATATGTAGGCTTATCAGGTGCCTGAATGGGGGAAACGCCCAGCTCAAGGAAGCCTTCCTTTTCATACTGAGGCTCGTTTGCGGGATTTTCAAGGTCAAGTCCCTCATGTGAAAGATGCCAGAGGTTCTTATCCTTTGAATAGTTTGTTTCACGGTTAATTTTAAGAGGAATATTATGTGCCTCAGCGTAGTCAATTTCCTCATCTCTTGACTTGATATTCCATTCTCTCCAGGGAGCGATAATAGTCATATCGGGAGCAAATGCCTTAATTGCAAGCTCGAAGCGAACCTGATCGTTGCCCTTTCCGGTACAGCCGTGACAGATAGCGTCAGCGCCCTCAGCAATTGCGATTTCAGCGATTCTCTTTGCGATTATAGGACGCGCAAAGGATGTTCCGAGGAGATACCTGTTCTCATAAACAGCTCCTGCCTGAACAGTCGGGATAACGTAATTATCAATAAATTCGTCCTTGAGATCCTCAATGTAGAGCTTAGAAGCGCCTGTTTTAATAGCCTTTTCCTCAAGACCGTCAAGCTCCGTGCCCTGTCCTACGTCAGCGGAAACAGCAATAACCTCGCAGTTATTGTAATTTTCCTTGAGCCACGGGATTATAATAGATGTATCAAGACCGCCCGAATATGCGAGTACAACCTTTTTAATTTCTTTTGCCATGATAATTCCTCCTGTTTGAAGCACATATGATGTGCAATTTAAATGATATTTTTATTATACACCCATTAGCGGGAATGTCAAGGGGGTTTGAATAAATATTCATTATTTTCAATAATATTCACAGTTTCTGAATATTATTCATTGTCAAGCCTTTCAAGCAGCTTCGGGAAAATACTGATGCTTCTCCGCAGAATGCCGTTCATGTGGGCAATTGCCGTTCCGTAATTCGTAAATGGAACATTCTGTTCCTCTGCGCTTCTGCGTCGGTATTCAACCTCACGCTCATTCAGCATACAGCCTCCGCAGTGAATTACAAGGCTGTAGGGGGACAAATCCTCGGGAAAATCCCTGCCGGAGGAAAATTCCGCGACAATATCAGCTCCCGTATGCTTTTTCAGCCAGCGAGGCAGCTTTTCGCTGCCTATATCGCCGCACTGACGATGATGCGTGCAGCCCTCGGAGATAAGAACCCTGTCGCCGCTTTTCAGCCTGTCAATTGCGGCTGCTCCCATAACTGCCGTTTCGAGAAAGCCCTTGTACCTCGCCATGAGAATTGAAAACGACGTCAGATTTATATCCTCCGGAACAATCCTGCTGACGACTCCGAACGCCTGACTGTCGGTGATTACCATTGCAGGCTTTTTTCCCGATTTTTCAAGGGCCTTGGCAAGCTGTGTTTCCTTCACAACAATTGATACGGCGTCCGCATCGAGAATATCACGTATAGTCTGCTGCTGTGGGAGAATCAGCCGTCCCTTTGGCGCTGCGGCATCAATAGGCGTGACAAGTATCACGAAATCATCGGGATTTATAAGATCCCCCACAATTCTTCTGCTGTGAGATTCACTCTTCACAAGAGCCGCTATACGTTCCTTCAGCTCGTAAATATTTTTGTTTTCAGCTGCGCTTACTGCAATTTCATTTTCCGAAAGCTTCGGCTCGGGGGCAATATCAGTTTTGTTCCAGACAACGAGATACGGTATGGATTTTTCCCTGAAAATGCGAATAAGCTCCTCGTCCTCTGCTGACCTGCCCTCCGTAGAATCCACAACAAGCACGGCAATATCGGTGCGGTTGAGGATAGCTCTCGTCCTCTTCACACGCAGCTCTCCAAGCTCCCCCTCATCGTCAAATCCGGGCGTATCGATTATAACAACTGCGCCAAGCGGAAGAAGCTCCATTGCCTTTTGGACAGGGTCTGTTGTTGTTCCCTTGATTTCCGAAACCACCGAAAGCTCCTGCCCTGTGACAGCATTGACAATGCTGGATTTTCCTGCGTTTCGTCTGCCGAAAAAGCCTATGTGAAGCCTTTCCCCCGATGGTGTATCATTCATTCCCATATAAAACCTCCATTGCGGGCAGCGAGCCGCTGCGGGCAATTCACGTTTTCGCTTGCTTCGCGCGCTTAATCTGCTCAGACGGGATATTGACTATCGCTCAATAAAGTTTTGATAATTCCCTTGAGCGATTGCAGACTACCGGTTTAAACAGATATAGCCGTGAATCGCCCGCAGTGGCTAACCGCAAAAAAATTATCACTGTTTATGTCATTTCTATTGAGCGATGGCAGACTTCCCCTTTGATGCGAAAAAAAACGTGACACGCCGGCGGAGGCTCTCCGCACAAAGCATAAAAGCCTGAATCCGCATACAAACGCAGCGGACGCAGGCTTCCGTATATAGGGCAATATCAGGCGACACCGCCAAAGCCCGATTAGTCAAAATTGATTCCGTCAATAACATCCCTGAGTGCCTTTGCACTCTTGCGGAGCTTTTCAACCTCTTCGGGAAGCATGGGAGGATTGATCTCACGCTCGATTCCGTGACCGCCGATAACGCACGGGAGACTCAGACAGACATCTTCGATTCCGTATCTGCCGTTAATGAGAGATGAAACGGTGAGAACAGCCTTTTCGTCGCCGAGGATAGCCTCACAGATTCTGTTGACGGAAAGTGCGATAGCGTAGAAGGTTGCTCCCTTTCTCTTGATTACCTCAGCGCCTGCCTTGCGAACCTCGTCCTCCATAGAGAGAAGATCCTCCTCGCTGAGCTTATCGTTATTGTATTCATGACCCTTGCAGTATTCGGTCATCTGCATACCGCCGATAGCGGCAAGTGACCATGCTATCATAGAGGTATCGCCGTGTTCGCCGAGAACATAGCCGTGAACGCTCTGGGGGCTGAGATTTACTCTGTCAGCAAGAAGCGAACGAAGACGTGAGGTATCGAGAATAGTACCCGAGCCTATAACCTGACTGGGAGAGAGATCCGTACACTTTAAAATAGTGTATGTAAGAATATCAACAGGATTGCTGACAACTACATATACAGCGTCGGGAGCTATCTTAGCGATTTCGGGCATAACAGATTTGATAATATCAACATTCGACTGAGCCAAGTCAATTCTGGACTGACCGGGTTTTCTTGCTCTGCCAAGGGTAACTACAACGATGTCGGAACCGGCAGCGTCCTCATATTCGCCGTCATAGATATTGACGGGAGTGCAGAAGGAAGTACCCTGACGGATATCCATAGCTTCACCCTTTGCCTTGTCCTTAGCGATGTCAACGAGAACGATTTCGGAACAAGTACCGGCGATAGCGAATGCGTAAGCGATTGAAGCGCCGACGTTTCCCGCACCAAGAATAGTAATTTTGGTTCCGTTTTTAGTAACTTCTCCCATGTTTGAAAACCTCCATATATAAAAAATTATTAAGCAAAGATAATTGCGTATTCAGAGAAAAATAAATACATAACTGCACTAAATTTCCCGTACTATCCTTATTATACCATAATTTCAGGAAATATCAAGACATTTTTTTGATTTCAGGAAAAAATTAGTGAAACGTACAAAACAGATAAGATTCTAATGTAATTATTGCACATCAGGCAGCGAGCCGCTGCGGGCGTGTCACGTTTTTTATCGCATTAGAGGGAGATAAGCTATCGCTCAGCAGAGATTTCAAGAACGGTAATAACCTTTTGCGGAGTGACGCTGCTCTAAACCTGAGCCTTTTTTGCTGATATGTTTACACTGAGTCTGTGAAAGAAGATTCAAAGTATTTTTTAACTATTTAGATACCAAGGAAAATCGCTTTTCTCATCCTTGAATCGTCTTCATTTAGAATTATATCCAGACATCAGCGAGCCGATGCATACAAGATATGGAAATATCCGACGCAAACTCGAAGATATCATCATCATTGGATTGTGTACTGTGATATGCGGAGGGGAAGATTTTGCCGATATGGAGGCGTTTAGCAAAAGCCGTCAGGAGTATCTGGCGAAATTTGCGTTGAATCTTGTTTCGCAGGTGCAGTATAAACGCATCAGTAAAAAACGCCTCTTGTTCAGGGCTGCTCTCGAACCTACTTTCTTTCTTGATATCTTTTTCCCTGCTTCTGTTACTCCTCAAAAGTAAATGCTGTTGCTGTGATATATGCAGAGTTGAGTATTGATTTTCTGGTAAATTAGTGATATAATATTTTTAGGTGTATGTTACTCGGACAATGATTTTATCGAAAGGTTTGATAACATGAATAATATTATGGAAATACAAAGAGAAGCTATTATAGAGATAGTCGGAACGCAGTACGAAGGGCGTGCTATAAATCATCAGCCTCTGCTTCTTCAGCAGAATTTAATATTGGAACATCAAAGTGACAATCCCCATGATCGTAATGCAGTATTATTGCTAACAAATGACGGAAAAGAGCTCGGATTTCTTCCCAAAGGATATGCTTCTTTATATGCTCCTGCGATAGATAGTGGCAGATACAATTTTACTATTGAGGCTGTAAAATCAGAGCCTGATCCTGAGAGACCAATACTCATTGTAAAAATCTCTTCTGAATTGAAAAATTATAACGAGGAAGAAATTGAAACCGATATTCTTGGATTTATTCAAAACATCGTTAACGGATATGCCCAGATAACAACTGAGTATCTTACATTTATTTATTCGGAAACAGTCAATGTCGATGATTTGTTATCGACTTTAAATAAAGCTCGTTTGATACAAAATCTTTATTCTTGTTCAAGTGACATTATTGAAGGTCATGCTATAAAGCAAAATTCAGATATATATACACTTCAAACTAAGGAATCCTTAACAAGGTACCTTAGTGAGCTAAAAGCAGATGTAAGCGATATTTTGAAAAAAATTCAAAAGTCATATAATGAGGCGCTTGATATTGATGATGAGGAAGAATATCATCGAGTTCAGAGTGAAATTCGTGAGAGAAGAAAGAAATTCCGATCATATAATGACCTTCTAACCTCATTGCTCGATAGTTTAACAAGCTACGTCAATGTCAGCATAAAGACTGTTAAAAATAACATTGACACTACGGATGAAGCTGTATCTGTTGTCTCTGAATCTGTTCAGGCAGTAATGACACAACCTGAAACAAAAATACCAGATAGCCCACAATTGACAGAACAGGCATTCTTTGATTGGCTTGTATCAAAAGGCGGTGTATCTAATTCGACGGCAAAGCAATATATTTCCAATATACACAGCATAGAAAAATTGTATCAAACTCTTTTTGGCGTTAGAAGGAGTATCCTTGGTGCAGCTTCTTCTGACAATGTAAAATCTATGCTTGAAACACTTGTTCAAAAAAGTGAGTATATTGATGCGAACGAAAGAAGGCACAATAGCTTTAGTAGCTCTTTAAGCAAATTTGCACAATTTGCTGGCATATCCATTGATATAACAGAAGTACCATCTAAACGAAAGACCTATCAACCGTCTATCAACTCTAAGCCTTACGTTATCAAAACAGTAGATTTTGACGATCCTCATGATTGCACCTATAATAAGCCGTGTTCATTTATTCTGAACGAGATAAAGTACTCCATTGACAGCTGGCATGAGCTATACACCAAGCTTCTCATTCTGTTATATACTAATAATGTTTATAGTGAAATCCTGAAAGAATTGAATGGAAAATCATTGTATGGTCACCATATTGATTTTGCAGACAAAACGCTCCTCCATGAACTTCGCAAACCTATAAGGGTATCCACTAATTTTTTTGCAGAAGGCAACTTATCTGCTGTTGATATAATAAAACGTATAAAACGCCTTATGGAGCTCTGCTTTATTGATGATGAGCACATGATCATCGAATACTTTACACAAGATAAAGATAATGATCCTATTTTATCTCAGGATACTACTCATTTTGAGCAGCTAGGCATAAGTGAGGATACTGCTCCCGCACTGGTTGCTTTCAATCCAGACACTACAAAACCATTTGACTTGAAAGATGCCTTAATTGAAATACTGATGACAGATGCTCCCGAAATCACAAAATACCACGAGCGTAAAGGCAGTATTTCAACAAAAAACCTTCTTGAGCTGATAAAAAAGTATTATGGAAAAAGCATAAGTCTTTTTGAAATGTCCAAGCTGTTAATGCTTGACAAAACATTCCAATCAGTTGGTAAGGGGTGTTATATTCTCAATGAAACAATGATTTCCCATGAAGAAGCTAAGTCTGAGAATGCAGAACATAATATATCCCAAAAGGGAGAACCTGCTAAGTTCGAGAGTGAGACTGTCCAGATTAATCATACTCCTGTCACGCCGGAAGTGCAGCTGACTGCTGCATCAATTGTTCGGACTGATGAAAATGTGACAGAAGATTTGACGATCGAATCAATTATAGAAGTTATAAAACAAAACAGTGACAATCTGCAATATGAAGATGGATTCGGAGCTTATGAAGTAAAAAATCTATTGTCTAATAAAGGTATTAACAACGCATCTGATAAGCAGATAGATGCACTAATGTCCAGATGTTCGGAGCTTCAAGAGATAGAGGATGGATATTATGTTCTTTTAGGTGATGATAGTAAGGACAATACATTAGAACAGACTGTTATTATGGAAGATAATTCCAAAGTCGCTGAACCAAGGGTATCTGATGTCATTTCGATGGAAACACAAGAAATCACCACAGATGAAAGAAACATCATTCTTGAACTTAATGGAAAGTTAATCAGCACATATGATTATTCTGACGCGTTAAACAAAGTATGCGAGTTTTCAATTAACTGCAAGCCATTCAAAATGGCTCGTATCGCAACACAATCTATACAGATTCATGGAAACAACGTATTTTATCGCAAGGCAGAATCCGTTGATGGCTATAATAAGCTGTCTAATGGCTTACAGGTCATAACAATTACTATGCTTTCTGATTTACAGATTATCACAGCAGCAATTAAAAAGTACTGTCATATAGATGATAATATGATCACTATTATAAGTAAGTGAGGAGATAAAATGGATAATTTAATTGAAATAAAGGAAGAGCTGGATATTATTTACCATGAATACAAGAATAATAAATCTCAGTTTAGAGCTAACAAGTCAAAAAACACTGCAAAGCTCATTGCCGATATTGTTTTCTCAAAAAGCGGAAGCCCTCATGATGTAGCAGTTGAAATTGCAAGATTTTCTGCAAAAGTCGCAGCTAATTTCTTTGAAATTATTACCAGAGATAGGAAAGCACCTTTCAAATATTTGGAGGCTGTATTAAAGGAATTACTCGAAATAGATACTGATTCGAAGCTATCTCAATATTATGTTCCAAAATTTACTTCTGCAATCATTTCAATGATACGATGCTATAAAGACGAAGTTAACCATTCTACTATTTTGCCAGAGCTGGTTGAATTCATAGCTCATTTTGCAGCTAAATCCGATAAAAACAAGGAAAAATTTTGTAATCTCATCAATAACAGTGCCGGAAAGATTTTCAAATTGGATTATTCTTCTATAAACAAGAATTCTTTGCTTAATATATGGAATGTGACAAACAATATTTATCCGGATTTAACACAATCGAAATACGAATCTCTTATCTATGAATGGGGCAAGAAATATGGCTTTATCAAAGATGTAAATACCAAAGCATCAAATAAACAAAATAATTCTGTTAAGATAGAGAAAACTACTATTTCTAATAAATCATCTTCTGAAATGACAAATAATTCAAAAAAGCATGATGCAGCATCGACAACTACATCTGATGAGTCATATTCCAAGATTACCGATCAAGTACTATATGAAAGAATAAAAAAGGATATAGACAAAGAGCAGAAGGCTATAATAACAGCTTTCGCCGACATGATCTCTCCTGTGGGCAAGGCATTTGAAGCTATTCAGGGTGAAATCAGCAAAAGCCGTGAAATAGGCGCTGAGAATGTAACGCTGAATGCCAAGATAACCGACTTGGAGAAACGGTTATCCGAGCAGAAAGACAGAGAGCAAACGGCAAATCAGTCTTTAGAAACTGCCCAAGCTGAAAATGATGAGCTAAAAAGACAAATTTCTTTTCTTGAAAGCCAAAACTCTGAGCTTGACAGTAAACTGAATGATGCTTATGCTATCAACAGCCGTGAATCCTCTCTCGAAGCTGAAAAGATACGATTGGAGCTAAAAAAGGCTTTCACATTCCTGTATGAGGACTGGCTTGAATACGAATTTTCAGATGTCAGTGAGGAAAATTATAAGTCATTACAGGCTATTATAAAAAAAATTTTCCGTTCACTTGAAAGAAACGGAATAGACTTTAAGGGGAATAACTGATGAAAAATGGATCATATTACGGTATTGACTTTGGTACAACAAATACCTCTGTCTACTTGTATAATTATGAGCAGGGCAAAGGTTCAAGAGAAGCAGGATATGGAACAGATGGCAAAGACCTCACTCCTTTCAGCTCCTGCATAGCAATATCAAAAAAAGATAAGAAAGACTTTAAATTTGGACGTGAGGTTAAGGAAAAGATCAACGAATACGCTGATGACTATCATATTATCACATCCTTCAAGTCATTGCTCGGAACAGATCAAGAAATCGTTGTAAACGGTGATAGGTATACGGGACAGATGCTTACTGCACTCTTTTTGAACCATGTAAAAGAAACTGTTAGGCATATCAGATCTGATTTTAATGAAGCGGTATTTTCTATTCCCGTTGACTTTTCAGCAGGAGCAAGAACAGATCTACTTGAAGCTGCTGAAAGTGTTGGCATCGAGGTAAAGGGTTTTGTAAGCGAATCTTCTTCTGCATATATTTCTAAAGTTAAGGATATTAAGGCTTTTTCTAAAGTCATGGTCATTGATTTTGGTGGTGGTACGCTCGATTTGAGTATCCTGAACCTGAAACATAATCAGGTATTTGAAGATGCTGTTTATGGTATAAAATTCGGCGGTGATGATATAGACAGGGAGCTTGCTTTAAGACTAATGCCGAAGATCTATCCAGGTGTTTCCTTTGAGGAACTTGAATCTCACAGAAAAGATAAGCTCATGAACGAAGTCGAACGTATGAAAATCGAATTCTCAGAGTACGATGATTATACTATAACTTTGGGAGAAGGCTCAAGACCAGTTGATATTGATTATGATACCTTTTCTGACATTATCACGCCGCTTATTACAGAAAACGTACTTAATTCAATATTGAAAATTATGGAGAAAGCAAATGTCAGTCCTGAGAACATTGATACAGTTATTCTTGCTGGTGGTTCAAGCGGTTTAAGACCATTTGCAGACATTATCCTTTCTTTATTTGGCGAAGATAAGATTATATTTGACGATGAGAATAGCAAGTATCAATGGATGGTTGCTAAGGGTGCCGCTATCACTTCTGCGATAGATTGTGATTTCAGACTTAGTGATGATATTTGCATTCTGTTAAGCGATGGCGAAACTTATCCCATTTTAAAGAAAGATATAAACAAAGTCGGTGACAAGAGCGAACCTATCTCGTTTTCTTTGACTACCGATTCCTATGACGCTCACTTTATTTTTACTGATTCTACTGGCAAAAATCGGTATGCAACAATTTCGGTTAATGCCAAAGGCTATTTGGACGAGAAGTTTGATTTATCGGTAGAAATAGGAAAAGATCAGATAGCGAGAGTAATCATAAAAAATAATTACTTTGGCAACGATTATAAAGTTCAGCACGAGATTAATAAGCTTAGGTTTTACTATGACCTAAAAGATATTGAGGATTAATTTTATGATAAAGTCTAATGTCAGTATTACTTCAAATATATATATCAGGACTGATCCTGACATAAAAAAAGACCGAAAATACACGGAGAAAATAACAGGTGCAAAGCGACTTCATGATATTCGTCAGCATTATACCGGATTTGAGTCAATTCAGCTGACATATGTTCAAGAGCGGATTTTATCAGGAAATCAGACCTGTTCATATGCTAAAAACGGCGAAATGTCGTTTGGTCCAGTAATGGTAGATAATGCTCTTTGTTGGCAAAGAAGATGTGAATACACAGCTTGCCTAGGTATTAAAGGTTGTGTTCCGCAAGTGATTCGCCGTGAATCTGTAACGGAGGATGATACGGAAGATAAAAAGAGCTTGCAGGAGTTCCTCAAATCACTTGGTATCATCATACAGGACGATGTTGTTGTGTTCGAAAGAAACAAAAACACAACAAAGATAGAGGAAGGTCCAAAGGAATATGCTACTCCTACAGAACAGCATGTTGAAAAAATAAATGAAATAAATAATCAGTACATAGAAATAACCACTCCCGATTGTATCATTTCAGCTCCGCTGGAATCACACATTATATTGAATTCGGGTCCAGGCACAGGAAAAACCTATACGATTATTCAGCGTTTGATTTATATTCTTAAAAACAATCTGTGTCCTGCTGATGAAATCTATATCTTATGTTATACCCGTTCGGCCAAAAAAATTGTCGAAAGCAAGATAGATCAAGCAGTCATTGATGGTATCATACAGCCTTCTGCAAAAAGAATCTGCGTACTGACATTCGACTCTTATGCTACATACTTCTTGATGGATATGAAGGAACAAGGCGTTATTAAGGAGAATTTTGATAGCTATGATTATAATGACAGAATTAAGCTCTTTAATAAGTATATAGCACCGGAAGACCTTGAGGATATAAGCTACTTCATAATTGATGAGATACAAGATCTCGTAAACGAACGAGCAGAAATGGTACTCAAAATATTAAAGCACCTTAACTGTGGTTATCTGCTTGCAGGAGACCGTTGTCAATCTATCTATGATTATGAAGCGGACGACGACGCAACATTGGACTCTGTAAAATTCTATGAGTATGCTGAGAAGCTATTTCCTGATGATATGCTCAGATATGAGATAACAGTCAACAGAAGACAATCTCCCGATCTGGCAAAAGAAGCTACAAAAATGCGTAAGGTACTGCTCGCTGACAGCTTTTTGGAGCAGAATAAATACGCAAACAGAATAATGTCCAACTATTCGAGCAAAACAAAGATTGAACGCTATATCAAAACGCTTACTCAGCCACCAACGTTATCAACGGCAATTCTGTGTAGGAACAATGGTGAGGCTGAATACATAAGTGGATTGTTATGCGAAAGAGGCATAATTCATACACTAAACAGAGGTGTAAACAATGTTGTTCCGCTCCCTCGTTGGATAGCTGACGTATTTTGGGATTACTGCTGTGATACAATAAGTAAAAACACTTTCATTGAGAGATTAAACTTCAGAGCAAAGGTGAATATTGATTCTGAAAGACTCTGGGAGTTTTTATGTAAGCTCACAGATTCGAAGGATAAAGAAGTTATTAGCGTTTCTGCTTTAACTACTGCACTTACAGTAACCAACAATATTCCCAGCGAGCTTTACGATGATGCTCCTATGCTTACTGTATCCACGATACACAAGGCAAAAGGCAGCGAATTTGACAGAGTAATCCTTGTTGAGTCGGATACAAAGCCTTCTTCCGATAGTGCAGAGGAAGCGAGAGTTCAATATGTAGCACTTACTCGTCCTAAGTCGCAGTTCATTACTATGAAGAAGAACTCAAGGTATTTTAAGCGTACCATGTCCGGACGAGTGATCCAAACAGGATTGCACAATATATATAAAACAAATAATCGATATTGCAAGTGTATAGCAGTAGGACTGACTGGAGATATTGATAACAATTCATTTGTATCCGGTGATTTCGACTCTATACTTGATTTACAGGAATATATCATTAATAATATCAAGCTGTATGATAAACTATCTGCAAAGCGTTCACCTATCACAAAATTGTATGAAATATTCCATAATGGGCGCTGTATCGGCTCACTTTCAAAGCAGATGAAAAGTGAGCTTGAAAAAGGCGTAAACTTGACAGATTATAATTTAAAATTGCCTGACAGCTTAGAAAACATTTTTGTCAGCGGTATAACAACAGAAGTGCTGAAGAAGTCCAGTGCAGATGTTCCAATAGAATATCAAAAATCAAGGATATGCTTTGGTATTCAGATAACGGGACTTGCAAAGCTTGTATTTGAAAAGAAGTGATGAAATGTCGCATTATTCAGAGTTTTATAATGCAATAGATGATATTGCCGATCATCTCAGAACTGATTTTATCGGTCCAATTGAAGATGATGAAGTATTAGAAATGGAAGAACCATTAAGCCGTTATTCACTCGGAATCCTTTGGCCACAACCGAAAAATAAAGGCTCTGAAACAGACAATATAGATTTCTCTATGGAGGAAATGTTTGATGACGAATCGGAAGACAGTGAGAGACCTAAGAATGCCAGCACTTTCAAGCCCTCTACAATGGGAGTTTCCTTTGCGGTGTTTCCGAATGATAGCCTGAATATCACTTTTAACTATGCAGTATATCTTCATTCTGAAATTATAATAACGGAAAATGGAAAAGAAGTCAGAAGGCATTATTATGCAAGAGAAGCACGATCATTTCAAACAGATGTCATAATCCCTAATAAAGTGTGTCACCTGATTATTTCCGAAAAGGAAAACAGTGATATTACGGTATATCTTCATGTCAGAAAAGTCAATGATGATGGCAGCGAACTTGTAACAGTGTCTGTTCTTAATAAGAAAAAAGCAGGAAACGAATTTTTGGAAAGCAATAAAAACACATTATTTCAATGTACGCTTTCTATTAAGAGTAATAACGGCTTTATGCCTGTTTACAAAAGAAATATTCATAAGTCTTTTGAAGAAGAAAAAAACGATATGCTCTATGATTCTGTAAGCAATTATTCCTATGGCCATGGATGTTCGTCTGTTCATGTTGAAGGTAAAGGGATTGTAACAGAAGTCAAGAGTGAATTTATCCCGCAGTATAGAATGTTACAGATGATGCCGAGGTTATTAGATAATTCAGAGTATCTTTACATGAATTATTGGAGCAAAGCGGATAGAAGCGTGGCCTGTTATCAGCTTGACTCCTTTATCATGCAGTATCAGGGGTGGTATACTGGGTTAAAGAATAATACTGAACTAATAACTAAATACCCCGATACTGCTTCCGATTCATTCAAAAAGATCGAATGCTGTATCTCCCGACTGCGTACAGGCATAGAAGTCCTCAGAAAGAACGATATAGCTTGGAAATCATTCATTTACATGAATGAGGCAATGCTCCTGCAGCGTGTTAAAACGAAGCATTGCCCACCTAATATTGTAAGCTGGTATCCATTCCAAATGGCTTATATTCTGCAAATTATTCCTGACATTGTTGATAATGATTCTGAGTTTCATAAGGATGTTGACCTTCTGTGGTTTCCTACCGGCGGTGGTAAAACAGAAGCATACCTCGGCCTTTCTGCTTTCTCCATTTTCTTTAGAAGGCTTAGCAATGATAAGGACAATATCAATGGCGTAACCATTATCATGAGGTATACTCTTCGACTTCTTACGCTTCAGCAGTTTGAAAGAGCTACGGCTCTTGTTTGTGCGTGTGAGCATATAAGAAAGAAGTATAGTATACCGGGCAGTGAAATCTCTATCGGTTTGTGGATTGGTTCAGGAATGACACCTAACCACATTGAAGATGCTTCCAAAACATTGAAGAAAATCCGTGAAGATTTTACAGCGAATATTTATGAAGCTAATCCCATGCAGATCACTAAATGCCCATGGTGTGGAGCTGAGATCGGTGTTAGTGGCTATGAAATAATCGACGGTGTTATGAATATATCCTGCTGTAATAACCCTGATTGTGAATTTCATAACCATTTACCGATTTATGTAGTAGATGACGATATTTATCATATTGCACCAACATTCATTCTTAGCACGGTCGATAAATTTGCAAGAATAACATGGGAAGAGAAGGCTGGCAATTTGCTTGGTGCAAACGGATGCAAACCACCTGAGCTTATTATACAAGACGAGCTGCATCTTATTTCAGGCCCACTCGGCTCAATTGTCGGAATATATGAAATAGCAATTGAAAATATATGCAAGCACTACGGAAAAGTTCCTAAAATTATAGCATCTACGGCAACGGTAAAGAATGCGGATAATCAGATAAAAATCCTATATAACAGGAATATGATACAATTTCCTCCGAATGGGTTGTTACATACCGATTCATTCTTTGCCATAGAAGCTGATTTATTAAAGTGTCCTGCAAGAACTTACCTCGGTATATGCTCTATTGGATCAGGAACATCGGAAATGCTTATAAAAATCTTTGCTTTGCTTACCTTTATGAAGCATTTATACAGACTACAGGGCAAGCCTACTGATGTTATTGATCAGTTCTACACTTATGTAGGCTACTTCAACTCTTTGAAAGAACTTGGCTCAAATTCAATTATCATATCAGACCGTATAGCAGCGGAAATAAAGTACCTTGCAACTTATAAGTTCAAAAAGGAAGCAGAAAATGTCAATATGAAAATTGACTGTGCAAACGCTGATATACCTTCATATTTTCGAAACGATGAGCTTACAAGCCGTAATTCAGCAAAGGAGATCAAAGCTGTTCTTGAAAGACTTGCCCACAAATACACTAGCGAGGATTGCTTTGATTATATTATGGCTTCTAATATGCTGTCTGTCGGTATAGATATTGACAGACTCGGTGTAATGTGCGTTTACGGTCAGCCAAAATCCAATTCAGAGTACATTCAGGCTACCAGCCGTGTAGGAAGAACAAACCCAGGTCTTGTTATATCCGTTTATAACAGTATGAGATCACGAGACAAATCTTACTATGAGCAGTTTTGTTACTACCACAGCACATTTTATAAGTATGTTGAATCTACAAGCGTAACATCGTATTCTCCACGTGCTATCGAAAAAGCTCTTCATTGTGCTATGATGGCTATTATCAGACATACAATACCAAAGTACAATCCTAACGCAAACGCCTGTAAATTTCTTAGAAATGATAAAGAGGTTGAGCTTGTAAAGCAAAATATGTTAAAAAGAGTCAATGATATTGAACCTCGCATGACTGAATATGCAGAAGAGTGGCTGAATTATTACCTGAATTGCTGGCATGAGCTTGCAGACAGCCTGCCTAATAAGTTGGTCTTTTCGGATTATCATAACGAAGATACAGCTCTTTTCCGCAGCGCTGATAATCAAAACAGCTCAGATATCCCTACTATCCTCAATTCGGTTAGAAACGTTGAGCCTACTGCGAATATATATTTTATAAAAAGATAGGAGGCCTTGTAATGCCAAAACCAACATTCAGGAAGAAATCTAAAAATGATGACAACAGTATTGCCATGTTCTCTAATGAAAAAATTTCAGTTGGAGATATACGAAAAACACAGATGATAACGACTTTCGGCGTTGGTTCTATTGTCGATTTCAAAGATGATACGGTAATAATAGCCTCAACTGACGATTGGGATTACAATCCAAATGATATTGAAGAGATTGAAAATCGTAAAATATTTAATGAAAATCTTTCTGTTATAACAGATACCGAATACTTCTTAATGCCAAGGACAACACAAAGCACCAACAGCTTCTCTAAAGGAAAAAATATCGCATCATATGTTTTTCCTGAAAAGCTCCATTGCTCCAGATGCGGAAATATTTATGATTTCAGAGAACTAGATATAAAGGATCGTCACAGATGCCCCCAGTGCAGAAATAATCTGAATGCTTCCCGATTTATCGTTGTTTGTGCCAAAGGTCATATGGATGATTTCCCTTATGATTGGTGGGTACATAACGGTAAGCAATGCCCGTCAGGTGCTAAATTCCCCAGAATAAAAATGATAAATATCTATAACAGAACAGATATTGACAGTTTGCGTCTTGAATGCACGGAATGCAAAGCTACAAGAAGTATGGTTCAGGTTTTTTCTGAAAATGCGCTCTCTGAGTTTCAGTGTACTTGCAAGCACCCGCACTTCAAAGATCCCTATGCAAGAGTTCAGTATGGCTGCCATGATAAAATGAAAGTGCGACTGCGTTCTGCATCAGGCGTATACTTTCCCATAACCAAATCTGCTTTGCTTATTCCGCCTTGGAGTAAAAAGGTCGTTAATTATATTCAAAAGAATTACGGCATACTTAAAGCTGTTGAGGATAATAAAATCGTATATGCCATTAGACAGATTATTCGTGATAAGAGTATTTCTAATGAGGAAATCATGCGTTCATGGAATGCAGTAAAATTATCAATGGAACATAAAAAGAAGCGTTCAGAATTATCGGTATATGAAGATGAGTATTCTATTCTTTCAAAAAACGAAAATGAAAACGAAGATAATTTCTCGTCATACACGGCATCTATTCCTAAGAGGTATAGACCTTTCTTTGATCAACTCGCAGTAGTCGATAGACTTACAGTTACTCAGGCTTTTACAGGATTCACAAGAATCACTCGCAACGAAGCTAATAGCGTTGCTATTTCACAATATCCCAAACCTTGGTTACCCGCCGTTGAGTTAACTGGAGAAGGTATTTTTATTAGATTCAACAAGGAAAAGATAACGCAATGGAGAATGGCTAATTCATCACGATATAGAAGAATGAAGAAAGCAATGGAGGATAGCAAATTTACGTTTGAAGCGTTTTCAGAAACCTATGTTTTGCTGCATACATTTGCACACTTGTTTATTCGTGAGATTTCCAACATTTGCGGATATAGCACTGCATCAATAAGAGAAAAAATATACAGCGAGATCAGCGATAAAGACGAAGTGAAGATGTGTGGTGTATTAATATTCGTATCATCATCTGATAGCGACAGCAGTCTTGGCGGTCTTATAAGTGTAGCGAATAATGAAGATATTTTTGAGAAGATAATGGACAGTATGCTTGACCGAGCAAGCTGGTGCAGCGGTGATCCGTTATGTATCTCTTCAATGGAACAAGGCTATAAAAACCTTAATTACTCAGCCTGTCATGATTGTACACTGTTAGCTGAAACTTCTTGTGAAAGGTTCAATTGTTTCCTCGACAGAGCTTCTATTGTCGGATTACCAAATAATCAAAATTTAGGTTTTTTCAAATAATCTTATACAAATTAAGAGCATTGCTGTCTGATAGCAATGCCCTTTTACAATTATTCATCTTCGTACGAATACTCGTCCAGCCCATACAAAACGCACTCTGCACAAGCCAATTATCTCGCAGGAGCTATCCCATGAAATGTACCTTGAACTGATTATGTACATCATGCTCAATGTCTACACAGTGGATAGAGCAAGAGAAAACTACATCAGCTACAAGCTGTTCGATGAACCGCTTGCTGACTACAGAAGTTTATTTTTAGGCATTTTTACTTTATTTTTCACTTATTAGAAATAGTGTATTACTATTTTGCATGGGAACGACTTTGAATGTCTATTCTCATATGTTTCAAACTGCACAGGCGATGAGGCGGAGTAACTCCGCCTGCGTGTCACGTTTTTTATCGCATTGGAGGGGATATGCGCTATCGCTCAGCAGAGATTTCAAGAACGGTAATAACCTTTTGCGGAGAGCCTCCGCAGGCGTGTCACGCTCAGATTCGTCCAGACCGTAAGTCTGCTATCCCCACAACTGACAAAACAAAGAGTATGTTATCCACATCGGGCAGCATACTCTTTATTAGTTTAATTATAATTCAATTCTGATTTTTGTATCTACAGGCATAATTGTAACCCAAAGCCACATTTCTTCCTCTTCTATCTTATCCCATTGCTCCGGCAAAAACAAGGCTTCATATAAATTGTATGCAATTTTCACCGTCGCTGACGAACCTTTAGTTACACCGCAGCCATAAGCTGCTTCATAATTGTTTTCAAAAAAAGGATTTATACACGCTGTAACCTGATTATCATAAAAGGTATACCAGTTAGTGCCGACAACCGGAAATCCATAAAATGTAATTCCATCAGGATAATCACCTTCATTAGTTACCGTCAGCGTCAGCTCAAGATATTTCTCTGAAAGATAATTAAATTGATCCGCTGTCATATTTAACTCCTTCAGATATTCATCAGAATCAACAATACGGGCTGATTCAAGAGAAATGGAGTATCCCGGCTGCTCTATGACATTATATGATTTGCTTTCACCAAACTCAATAGTTTCCTTCATACTGCAAATCTTTTCAGGATATAATCCATGTACCTGAAATCCATTATTAAGTGTGTAGTAACGAAAAGCCCACAATGAAAGCAGCATAACGGAAATTACAGCCGTTATTATTTTTTTCATTTTACTTCTCCTTCTTGCATGGATGTAATCCTTCCATGCTCAATTGTGTATATTACATCGCTTATATCTTCAAGTATACTTTTATCATGACACGTAACAATTACCAATGCTCCTCTTGATTTCTCCTGTGTAATGATATTCTGAACAATCTGAACGCCATCTGAATCAAGAGCATTAGTAGGTTCATCAAGAATAATAAGCTCAGGAGATTCCATTATTGCCGCCGCAATGCCTAATCGCTGCTTCATGCCAAGGGAATATTTGCGATATTTCTTTTTATCGTCTGGATCAAGACCTACTCGGGTAATCGTTTTTCTGATTGTGTCATCGGAAACCGTATCTTTAATTGACGCTAACATCCGGAGATTTTCAAATCCACTTAAACTGCCAAGAAATGCCGGATTTTCAATCAATATACCCATACTTTCCGGAAAATCCAGCTGCTTTCCCAACTTTTTGCCATCTATCATTATTTCACCCTTCGTAGGAATGATTAAACCGGCAATTAAACGCATTAGCATTGTTTTTCCGCAGCCGTTATATCCACAAAGCCCATATACTATCCCGCTATGTAATGATAGATTTATATTTTCTGCAACTGTATTACGCCTGATTATTTTTGTTACATTATTAAGCTCAATATTTATTGTAATCACTCCTTATCCTTGTCGGGAATAATATCATATCTTTTGAAATATAAAGTGCCGATAATTATGCAGATAATATTTATTGCTATACATATCCATAATCCGAAAAAATCATCATATGCTTCATTGAAATAATTATTATTAAATGTAACCATTCCCATTCGGGTAAAGGCAATCGGAGCATCCGTGAGGATTCCTATAATAATTAGTCCTATTATTATTAAATATCCATACATTGGCTTGATAAACAGACACAGCAGCATTTGAAGCATATTTAAAGTACATATTACAATTAAGGGCGTACAAATAATCGAAAGCATATACAAAGCGCTCAGATGATCAATCCCGATATATTCGTAAATCACGCTTCTATCCGCAATAACGTTAATTGTTTCTATATTTCCTGTTCGGAATACATCATATCCATTTGCAATGCAAAATACAGCAGAAAAAAATATAAAAAGAAAATAAAACCAAAGACTTGACGAATAGCACCATATACATTTGGAAATCCACCATACTCGCCTTTTTTTAGTCCTCGAAAGTATCTGAATACCAAATTGAGTTAAATCATTGTGCATATAGTCAAAGCTGATAAAAACCGCAAACGCAAAAATCGAGAGCCAAAGATATGGAACAACGATTTTGATGTCAGGATTTAGATTTTTTCCAATCGGGTCGCTCCCATGAAATATTTCCGTCAATAAGTCCAGCTGACTTGTTTTGCCGGAAATTCCATAGTATTCTTTGTAAAAGTCAACGTTTATTTGCGCATAAAGGCATTGAAGAAAGCACAGAAAAGGAATGATGATGTTACGTTTGTTTTTTATGATTCCTTCCTTAACATCACATAGTACAATCTTAAAGACATTCATATTTTCTTCCTCTTAGCACATAAATAAACGTCGATATAATTATAATCAAGAAGATAGAGAAGAATATATGCTCAGGCAGAGAGGTTGACGCCGGAGCTGCATACAGCATATCAATCCACCCTAAATTGACTGAATAGCCGCTTATGGTAATCAGATATTTCCTTGATATGTAAATGGAAAGTATCAATTCGGACAAAAAAACAAGAAATGGAACCATACTTGTAATTATATGTTTCCTTATGAACATTCCCGCGGCAAGTCCCATACTCGACATTGCACCGCCCCAGAGAAATGCCACACCAATCCATATCAATACAAAAAGATAAGTGTTTTGATAAAAAATATCAGAACAGAATCTGAAAGGATCCATTGACGATGCCAAATCACCCGGGACCGGTCTGTATGCCGGAGAAAACAATGAAAGAAGAAGATAATCTAAAATCAACGAGCTGGAAAAGACAATTCCTCCGCTTATAAAAGTAACCAGATATTTTGCTGTGAAATACTTTTTTCGGCTGCACCTTGTCACAGCCTGAATGATATATCCGGAGCTTCTGTCATAGCTGATTGACCAGCTATAGGCAAAAGCATTAAGCAATGGCAATGCCATAAAAAAATATATTCCTGCGTTCATTCCTCTGTTTACGCCAAGCCATTTATAAAAAATACTTGTATCAACGTCAATGCCCTCTCTGTACAGTTTGTACCAAGCTATGACGTCTGCAATAATTATGCTGTATGAAATCAAAAGCGAAATCAATAACGTCTTGCTATGAATCATATGTTTCAAACTGCACAGGCGATGAGGCGGAGTGACTCCGCCTGCGTGTCACGTTTTTTATCGCATTGGAGGGGAGATACGTTATCGCTCAATAGAGATTTCAAGAACGGTTAAACTTTTGCGGTAAGCCTCCGCCTGCGTGTCACGTTCTTTATCGCATTGGAGGGGAGAGTGCGCTATCGCTCAATAGAGATTTCAAGAACGACGGCGATTTTTTATGGTTATCTATCACAGGTGTGTCACGCTCAAATTTTTTTATAACAAAAAACTCGGAAACAACGCATTTACGCTGTTTCCGAGCATATGACTGGTGACCCGTACGGGAATTGAACCCATGATTCCGCCGTGAAAGGGCGATGTCTTAACCTCTTGACCAACGGGCCGATTTTGGTAGCGGCAGTAGGATTTGAACCAACGACCAATCGGGTATGAACCGAGTACTCTAGCCAACTGAGCTATGCCGCCATTTAAGCCACAGATTCTTTCGACACTCTTACCTGTGGTGAGCCGCTCGCCTGTTCTGTCGGCAGGCTCATCCGGTTCATCTGCGACTTAATTATTATACACCTATCAGTTCCAATTGTCAAGCCTTTTTTCGGGAAATTTATTCTTTCTGCTATTTTTATGCTATTTTAAACTTTATTTGATGATTTTTGTGCAGAATGTCAATTTTTATCCTTTTGCTTAAACACCAATGCCGCAATCAGACCGAAAAGTATGGCAGCTGTAATTCCTCCTGCGGCGGCTGTCATGCCTCCCGTGAAAACGCCAAGAAATCCGTCCTCGGCGATGCTTTTTCTTATTCCCTCCGCGAGAAGATGTCCGAAGCCCGTCAGGGGAACTGTCGCTCCCGCACCTGCAAACTCCACAAGGGGCTTATAAAGTCCCACCGCCGAGATTATTACTCCCGCAACAACGTATCCCGTCAGAATCCTCGCAGGCGTAAGCTTCGTGTAGTCAATGAGAAGCTGACCTATAGCACATATTACACCTCCAACTACGAACGCTTTTAACAAGTCAAGAAACATTTTTTACTCCTTTCTCAGATGCACCAGATGTGCAATTGCAGGTATTGTTTCCCCCTGCTGGAGAGACATGGGCGACATGAGCGCTCCTGTTGCGGCGAAAAGTATATTTTTCGCCTGTCCGTTTGCCATTTGCGGCAGAAAATATCCGCACATAACGCTTGAGCTGCACCCACAGCCTGAGCCTCCGCAATGGGTATCCTGTTTTTCGGGGTCGAATATCATTTTTCCGCAGTCCCTATGCTGTCCGCTTATATCAATTCCCTGTTTCAGGAGGAACTCCACAAGCAAATCGCTGCCGACTATTCCCAGATCTCCCGTAACGATGTAATCGTAATCCTCCGGCTTCGTATCGGTTGCGTTAAGGTAGCGTCTGATTGTTTCGGCTGCCGCAGGAGCCATTGCACTGCCCATGTTGTTTATATCGCTGATTCCCATATCCGCGATTTTTCCTATGCAGCCTCCGACTATCTCTATATCCCCCGATTCACGGGCGATTATAGCTGCTCCCGAAGCCGTACACGTCCATTGAGATGTTGGCGTGCGCTGTCCGCCGTAGGACAAGGGGAATCGGAACTGCCTTTCCGCCGTTGAAAAATGGGACGATGTTACTGCCGCCGCCCTGTTTACGGCTTTGCTGTCGATGAGTACAGCCGCTAAAAGAAGTCCCTCCGCCATTGTGGAACAAGCTCCGTAAAGCCCCAGAAAAGGTATATCAAGCTCCCGAAGCCCATATGCCGAGCCGATGCACTGGTTTATCAGGTCGCCCGAGAATACGGCGTCTATATCCTCCTTGACAAGCTTTGCCTTATTCACAGCCAAGCTGACGGCTTCAAGCTGAAAACGGCTCTCCGCCTTTTCCCAAGTGTCCTTGCCGAAATGACTGTCCTCGATAATCCTATCGAAGCATTTTCCCAAGGGGCCCTTCCCCTCCTTTTCGCCTGCAATTGCGGCGAAGCTCTCTATCATCGGGGAATTTTCCGTGCGGAACACTCCCCTGTCTATCTCAACTGCCATAAAACCTCTCCTTTTCTTTTCTATACACCTATTCTTTCTGAATTTTATGATTTTATTCCAAAAACATTATTTCCATTTTCATCATATAATAACAAGGGATATGTTTAAATCCGCCTAATATGGCAATAATATAAACAGCAAGGGCAATGCCGCAGATTAACTCCGCGGCACGCTCAGACCCATATATTTTAAATTAGGAGCTTATATTATGTCAGTTAAAAGGGGAGAAATTTATTACGCTGACCTGAGTCCCGTTGTCGGCTCGGAGCAAGGCGGAATCAGACCTGTACTTATCGTCCAGAATGATGTTGGAAACAAGCACAGTCCCACTGTTATTGCCGCCGCTATTACAAGTCAGCGCGACAAGTCAAGACTGCCGACACATATTGAGGTTCAGGCGGACAAATGCGGACTCGCCAAGGACAGCATCGTTCTGCTTGAGCAAATCCGCACTATTGATAAAAAACGTCTGAAGGATAAAATGGGTGAGCTTGACCTGAACTCTATGGACAGAGTTAATACGGCTCTCTCAATCAGCTTCGGTCTGGGAATTTGATAATTGAGCTGATAAGTGGTACGATTACGCTGAACCCCAAGGCTGTCAGCATTTCATTCGATGTCAGGCTTACCGTCTGGAATACCGCCTGAAGCTGCGGAACTGTAACAGCTGCCGCAAGCACGGCAAATGATACAAGCACGGCTAAAATCAGCTTCACATTTGAAAAAGGATTGATTCTGAACAGGGATTTCCGTTCGGATTTGCACTCGAAAACGTGTATCAGCTGGGACATTACAAGCGTCACAAGAGCTGCCGTTCGTCCTGCCTCGATTGCTCCGCCCATGCGAAGCACCATCGTGAATGAGGCAAGGGTTGAAAATCCGATTAGTATGCCTCTGAAAATAATTTTTGTCATTAAGCCGCCTGCGAAAAATCCCTCTGTGGATTTTCGGGGCGGTTTGTTCATTATGTCCTTTTCCGGCGGTTCAAGTCCAAGTGCAATTGCAGGAAGTCCGTCAGTTACGAGATTCACGAGGAGAATCTGTACCGGCAGAAGCACTATGGGCATTCCCATGAGGATTCCCACAAACATCGTCAGAACCTCCCCGATGTTGCACGAAAGAAGATACCGCACGAATTTTCTTATGTTGGCATAGACGCATCTTCCCTGTTCCACGGCGTTTACAAGCGTCGCAAGATTATCGTCCAGAAGAATCACATCAGCCGCCTGTTTTGTCACGTCAGTCCCCGTTATGCCCATTGCGACGCCCACATCAGCCTCCTTAATTGCAGGAGCATCGTTTACTCCGTCGCCTGTCATGGTTACGATTTCATTTCTGCGCTTGAAGCTTCGGACAATCCGCAGCTTATGAACAGGCTCTACCCTCGCGAAAACCGTGTACCTATCGATGGAACGGTCAAGCTCCTCATCCGTCATTTTGTCAAGCTCCGCACCTGTTATCGCCATTCCTCCGCGCATCAAACCTGCCCTTTTCGCAACCGCAACTGCCGTGTTCTTGTGGTCTCCTGTAATCATAACTGTTCGGACAGAGGCATTCTGACATTTTCTGATTGCCGCCTTTGCCTCCTCACGGGGAGGATCTATCATTCCCGTAAGTCCCAGAAATACGAGGTTTCCCCTGTTCGGGTCGAGCGTGTCGCTTATGCAGTACGCCATTGCGAGAACTCGAAGCGCCTTGTCGGACATTTCAATCATCCTGTCTGAAATCATGCTGCGCATATTTTGTGTAAGAGGCTTCACATCGCCCTTGGAATCCATGTAAAACGAGCATCTGGGAAGTATAACCTCCTCTGCTCCCTTGAAGTAGATTCGCTTATCCGTGGACGTTGACGCAAGAACTGCCATGAATTTCGTTTCGCTGTCGAAGGGATATTCATCCACCTTTGAATATGCCGTCATTACTTCCTTTGTTACGCCTGCCTTGGCGGCTGCAATGAGCAGTGCAATTTCAGTCGGGTCGCCTGTTGTATCCCACTCCCCCTTTGCGGAAATTGCCCCTCGCGAACGGGATTTTATGGAGCTTTTCGTGTGAATTGAAGCCGTTCCGCACATGACAGCGCAGTGGAGAAGCTCCGTCAGGGATTTTTCCGTTATGGGATTTACAGCCTTGTTTTCGCTGCCCTTTGTAACTCCTCCGCCGATACGGTAGCCCATGCCGCTGAAATAATAAGTTTCGCCGCCGCTGAAAATTTCCGTGACGGTCATTTTGTTTTCAGTTATAGTTCCCGTTTTGTCAGAGCATATCACCGATGTGCAGCCAAGAGTTTCAACGCTGTGGAGCTTATTCACGAGTGCCTTCTGCTTGAGCATTCGGTTTACCGCAAGTGCAAGTGCTATGGTTACCGTTGCAGGCAGACCCTCCGGTATGGCGGCAATTGCGATTGTGATTCCGGTCATGAGCATTTCAAAAACATCCTCTCCCCGAAGAACTCCTGCCGTGAAAACTGCGGCGCAGACTGCCATGCATATGACGGCAACCACCTTTCCAAGCTCCGCAAGTCGCTTTTGCAGAGGCGTCATTTCCTTGTCGATGTCCCGAAGCATTTCGGAAATCTTGCCCATCTGAGTTCTCTTGCCCGTTGCAATTACACGTGCCCGACACGTCCCCTTTGTTGCGGAGGTTCCACAATATATGATGTTCGATTTGTTAAGACTGTTGTCGCTGTCGCTTGTATTTCCGACATTTTTCTGAACTGCTGCTGATTCCCCCGTGAGTATGGATTCATCAGCATAGAAACCTGCGGCGTTCAGGACAACTCCGTCAGCGGGGATTCTGTCACCTGCCTCCACGACTATTATATCATCCGTAACAAGCTCGGCCGCTTCAATTTCCTTTAATTCGCCGCCCCGATAGCACTTTGCCGTCGGAGATGTCATGGATTTCAGGGATTCAAGCGTATGCTCCGTGCGAAATTCCTGCACAAAGCCGAGAATCGCATCTATAAGCACGATTAAAATTATCGTCACGGCATCGGTGATTTCCCCCAGCAGAACCGAAATAACCGTTGCTCCAAGCAGAATCATCACCATTACGTCCTTGAACTGCCCTAAAAATATTTTGGCAGGATTCGTCTTTTTGCTGTCACTCAGGACGTTTTTTCCATCTATTTTTCGCCTTTCCTCGGCTTCCCTGTCTGTCAGACCCATCATATCACCCTTCCTTCAACACTGTTGATTTCATGTTGAAAATTCTCCCTATATAATATGATGCCTGTGGGACAATTATGACAGACCTGCGATGTTCCACGTGGAACAAAAAAATCCACATGAAACACTTGTCAAAATGTTTCACGTGGAACAAAAAAGGCGGCATATGCCGCCCTGATTTTTATTTAGCTGCCGGAACATCAATTCTGTCCTTGCGCATATAATGTCTGAGAGCTTCGGGAATCCTGATGCTGCCATCCTCGTTGAGATTATTTTCAAGGAACGCAATGAGCATTCTCGGCGGCGCAACAACCGTATTGTTGAGTGTGTGGGCAAAATATTTGCTGCCATCTTCCGCCTTAACACGGATTCCGAGACGTCTTGCCTGCGCATCGCCCAGATTTGAGCAGCTGCCAACCTCAAAATACTTCTTCTGACGGGGCGACCAGGCCTCAACATCAATACTCTTCACCTTGAGATCGGCAAGGTCACCTGAACAGCATTCGAGAGTTCTCACGGGAATATCAAGCGTCCTGAAAAATTCAACGGTGTAGCTGTAGAGCTTCCTGAACCAATCCATGCTCTCCTCCGGCTTGCAGACAACAATCATCTCTTGCTTCTCAAACTGGTGGATTCGATAAACGCCGCGCTCCTCGATTCCATGTGCACCAACCTCCTTGCGGAAACAGGGAGAATAGCTGGTAAGAGTTTTCGGCAGCTCACTCTCGGGAATTATCGTGTCGATGAACTTGCCAATCATGGAATGCTCGCTCGTGCCGATGAGGTAGAGATCCTCGCCCTCGATTTTGTACATCATTCCCTCCATCTCGGCAAAGCTCATAACGCCTGTCACAACGTCGCTGCGGATCATGAATGGCGGAATATAATATATGAAACCCTTGTCAATCATGAAATCGCGGGCATAGGAAAGGATGCAGGACTGGAGCTGCGCAATGTCACCGCAGAGATAATAGAAGCCGTTTCCGCTTGTTTTTCTTGCGCTGTCAAGGTCGATTCCGTTGAGCTTTTCCATGATGTCCACGTGATACGGCACTTCAAAATCGGGCACGAGAGGTTCGCCGAAGCGTTCAACCTCCACATTTTCGTTTTCGTCCCTGCCAATCGGCACGCTGTCGTCGATTATATTCGGTATCACAAGCATAATTTTGCGAATGTCAGCCTCAAGCTTCTCCTCAAGAGCCTCAAGCTCGGTGAGCTTTGCGCCGATTTCAGCCACCTGCGATTTCACACGTTCAGCCTCATCCTTCTGACCCTTTGCCATGTAGCCGCCGATTTCCTTGCTCATGGTTTTGCGCTTATTGCGAAGATTATCGCATTCAGCCTTGGTTTCACGGTACTTTTTATCAAGCTCAACAACCTCGTCAACCAGTTCAAGCTTTGAATCCTGAAACTTCTTTTTGATATTTTCCTTAACAAGCTCAGGATTCGTTCTAATCAATTTCATGTCCAACATTTTACAATTTCTCCTTTATTCTTCCTTGGCAAGCTTCTCCGCAATTGCAGCAAGGTCTTCCTTATCATAAAATTCGAGAACAAGCACGCCCTTATTTTTCCCGTAGTCCACCTTAACCTTGCGTCCGAGACGCTCATTCAGCGAAATTTCCATTTCCACAAAATAATTATCAATGCGGCGGTCGGAATCCGAATCCTCCGGCTTTTCCGAATCTTCAGAAGCCTTTTGTGCCGCACGCTCAACCTGACGGACAGTCATACGTCCATCGGCAGCTTTTCTTGCCGTTTCTACCAGAAGCTCCTGATCATCAAACCCGAGGAGAGCTTTTGCGTGACCTACAGAAAGCTCGCCGTTTTCAATCATCTTCCGAACCTCATCGGGCAGCGAAAGAATTCTCACGGCATTTGCCACTGCGGAACGCGAACGTCCCACCATCTTCGCAACCTTATCCTGCGTCATGCCATAGCTTTCAATCAGCTCGCTATAGCCCTCCGCCTCTTCAATCGGGTTGAGATTCTCCCTCTGGAGATTCTCAATAAGGGCAATCTGCATTGCCTCCGCATCCGAAAGCTCACGTATATTCACCGGAACCTCGTCCATGCCGAGCATTCTTGCGGCACGCCATCTTCTCTCACCCGCAACAATCTGGTATCCACCCGTGCTAATGGGGCGGACGAGAATCGGCTGAATCATTCCATGCTCCCGAATTGAATCGGCAAGGGCAGCAATAGCCTCGTCGCTGAAATTTTTACGCGGCTGACCTCGATTCGGTTCAATTTCAGATACACGCAGGGTCTTTTTCACCTGAATTTCGTTGGTGTTGTCGCTGAAAAGCGTGTCCAGACCTGCGCCTAATCCACCTTTTGCCATAATTTTAATTCACAATCGCAGCGATTAGTGATTCTCCTTTCCACTTGATTTTCCGAACGAAAAGAGCGGTCTTTTTTTCTTTTTTGAAACAGTCGGACTCTCGCCGAGAATTTCATGTCCCAGCATCTCATAAAAATCCGCACCCTTAGAATTTTTATCGTAATACATAACCGGCATTCCATGGCTCGGAGCTTCGGAAACTCGGACATTTCGGGGAATTTTCGTTTCAAAAATCTTGCCGGGGAAGTATTTTTCCACCTCCGCAACAACATCATTTGCCACATTCAGCCTGCCGTCGAACATCGTGAAGAGGATTCCCTCGATTTCAATAGACGGATTGTAGTTACTTTTTACAATTTTAATGGTGTTGACGAGCTGTGAAAGCCCCTCAAGAGCGTAAAATTCGGCAAGCATTGGCACAATTATACTGTCGCAGGCAACAAGGCTGTTGATTGTAATCGTCCCCAGTGCAGGGGGGCAGTCGATTAAAATGTAGTCGTAATCCAGCTTGCAGGTCAGGAGGCTCATTTTCAGCCTGTTAACTCTGTTTTCAAACTCGATCAGTTCAATTTCGCAGCCGGCGAGGTTTTCAGTCGCGGGAAGGATAGAAACATTGTTGAAATCCGTGTGAATTATGGCATCCTGAATGCGAACCTTGCCCGTCAGCACCTCATAGGTTGACGCCTTGACAGTTTTTTTCTTCACGCCGAAGCCGGTAGTCGTATTGCCCTGCGGGTCGGAATCCACACAAAGGACGTTTAATCCGCGAGAGCCGAGATACGCAGCAAGATTCACAACGGTCGTGGACTTCCCAACGCCGCCTTTTTGGTTGGCAACAGCTATAATTTTGCCCATAAAATCTTCCTTTCGTTCATTTATACTATTATTATACCACCTTTGAGGGCTTTTGTAAATACAGTTTAGAAAAAATTTCGGGCTTTTTTAATGTTTCACGTGGAACAAATCGGCTACTTTGTAATCGGGATTCTGACGCGGTACTCAATGTACTCCTCATTCTGAATTTTGCGGGAATCGGCTTTTATTCCGGCTGCCTGCATCGTTTCGACAGCTTTATTTATGGTGTTGACGAAAATTTTGACATTCTGGAATACTTTCGAGCGTTTTTTGTAACTTGCCTTGATTTTTTCCTTGCCGATATAGTCCTCGATGAGCTTCTCGGTTCTCTCAACATTCAGGTTATTTTTCACAACCTTTTCGAGAATCACAAGCCTGTCGGAGGGATTTCCAAGCTTCAGAAGCGCCCTTGCATGGCGTTCCGTCAGGTTAAAACGAGTTATCAACTCACGCTCATCCTCGCTAAGACGGAGCAGACGGAGCTTGTTAGCGATTGTACTCTGTGCCTTGCCGAGCTTTGCAGCGGCGTCCTCCTGCGTCATACCGTAATATGTAATGAGCTTTTCAATTGCGACCGCCTCGTCGAAAAATGACAAATCCTGCCTCTGGATATTCTCCACAAGGGCAAGAATTGCGGAATGCCGCTCGCTGATCTCGTGAACAATGCACGGAACGACCCTCAAACCGCACATTTTCGCGGCTCTGAGCCGTCTTTCACCTGCAATCAGCTCGTACCTCTCACCGCTTCGGCGCACAGAAAGCGGCTGCAAAATTCCGTTTTGGGCGATAGATTCGGCAAGCGGTGCAATGTCGGCATCTGAAAACTCCGTCCTCGGCTGATGAGGATTCGGTATAATCAGGTGAATGTCGACCTCGATGACCTTGTTAATCTGCTTGTCCTTCGTAAAATTCAAAAATCCTGCCATTTTCAACTCCATTTTCCGCATTTCCGGCACGCGGACGCCAAAATTTTCTCGAATTCTGAGTGTATAATAATTTTAGCATGACTGGGAAATAAAATCTACACAAAAAATAAGCCGAATTACGAGAATTCGGCTAAAAAAATCATATAAATCTACAAAATCAAAGGAGTTTTTTCTTTAATTGACTGCTGTTTCTGGGGTATTTTGGCGGAGTTTGCGATATTTTTTTTACTGTTATAATTCGTCTTTCTTCTTCACCTACGAAATAATTTTGCGCAGATATAGCGTCGCCGCCCAAAATTTCAACTGCCCTCGCACCGAGAGAAACGTCCTCATTTGGACCTTTCATGGCAATAAAAGTGCCGCCGACCCTCACAAAAGGAATGCAAAGCTCGCTCAGGAGGGACATATTTGCGACAGCTCTGGCACACGCGAAGTCGAATTTTTCCCAAAATTCAGGCATTTTAGCCATGTCCTCCGCGCGTCCGTGAACAAATTCAGCATCAACAGAAATCAAATCGCAAAGCTGCATGAGAAAGTTTATTCTTTTGTTCAGACTGTCCAGAAGCGTAATTTTCAGATCGGGACGGTAAATTTTCAATGGAACTGATGGAAATCCCGCGCCCGTTCCAACGTCAATAATACTTGAATTTTGCGGCAAATCTACGAATTTGTATAAAATTATGCTGTCAATA
The DNA here is from genome assembly GCA_021200415.1 of Ruminococcus sp. Taxonomy (GTDB): domain Bacteria; phylum Bacillota; class Clostridia; order Oscillospirales; family Ruminococcaceae; genus Ruminococcus. The sequence goes on from JAJQGO010000019.1 coordinate 38,967, forward strand.
AAATGTTTGATGAGAATTTCATTTGGTTCTGTAATTGCAGTTAGATTTATTTTTTTATTATAATTGACAAGAAATTCAGCATAAGAATCAAGCTTATTATAAATCTCACGATTTAATTTAAGTCCGTTTTGCTCAAAAATAGAGCAAGATAGTTCAAAATCCGGAAGCATATTTTATCCCTTTCTCTGCTGAAGCCACACTGCAAGCAAAGATACATCGGCAGGCGAAACACCTGAAATTCTCGATGCCTGACCAATTGAAAGCGGCTGAATTTTATTAAGCTTCTCCGCAGCCTCAAGTCTAAGTCCACGAATTTGGCTATAATCAGTGTTTTTCGGCAATTCAGATGATTCAAGTTTCCGCATTTGTTCGATTTGCTGGAGCTGCTTTGAGATGTACCCTTCATATTTAATCTGCAAGTCAACTTGCTCGCAAACACTTTCCGGCAGCTTTTTTCTTCCGGGATCAAAAAAAGCAAGATCGTTATAATTCAACTGCGGACGTCTGATTAAATCAGCAAGCTTACAGCCGGTTGAAAGAGGTGCAGTTTCATGATTTATTAAAAATGTATTCAATTCATCAGATGGTGCGATATTCAAATTCTTGACACGTTTAATTTCATCAGCGATCATTTTTTCTTTATTTACAAGATTCTCATATCTTTCATCTGAAATCAGACCCAATTCGTGACCAATTGGAGTCAAACGCTGATCGGCATTGTCCTGACGAAGAATCAGGCGATATTCGCTTCGGGAGGTCATCATGCGATAGGGGTCGGAGCAGCCCTTCGTCACAAGGTCGTCAATCAGCGTGCCGATGTAGGAGCTTGCCCGATCAAGAATCATCGGCTTTTTGCCGTTGATTTTCTGCGCCGCGTTGATGCCCGCAACAATGCCCTGCGCGCCAGCCTCCTCGTAACCGGAGCTGCCGTTAAACTGCCCTGCCCCGTACAAACCCGAAATATTCTTGAATTCCAGCGTCGGCAGGAGCTGTGACGGCTCGCAGCAATCGTACTCGATGGCATAGGCGGGGCGCATGATTTCCACATTTTCCAGCCCCTTTATGGTTCGCAAAAACGCAAGCTGCACGTCCTCCGGCAGTGACGACGACATTCCCTGCAGGTAATATTCCTCGGTCGTCAGCCCCATTGGCTCAACGAAAAGCTGATGACGCGGCTTGTCGGAAAATCGGACAATTTTGTCCTCGATGGACGGACAGTATCTCGGCCCGACACCCTCGATTCTGCCGGAGTACAGGGGCGACCTGTCGAGGTTGCTGAGTATGACCTCGTGAGTATTACTATTTGTATAAGTTACGTAGCAGCTGACCACATTTTTCAAGCCGTCCGTTGGCGTTTCAAAGGAAAACGGAACGATTTCGGAATCCCCATCCTGACGCTCCATAACGTCAAAATTTATGCTCCGCTTGTTTACGCGACACGGCGTACCCGTCTTGAAACGACGCAGTTCGACGCCATTTTCAATCAGACTCTGCGACAAAAATTTGCTTGGAAGTGCGGAATCCGGTCCACTTTCATATGAAACCTCACCGATATGAATCTTGCCCTTCAGGTATGTTCCGGTCGCGATTATCACAGCTTTGACGTCATACTTTGCGCCAAGTGAGGTGATTACACCTGTGATTTTGCCGTTTTCAACAACAATTTCTGCGACCTCCGCTTGCTTTATGTACAAATTTTCCTGTTTTTCGCAGACATTTTTCATATAATTGTGATATTTGACACGATCCGCCTGAACTCTCAGACTATGAACCGCAGGGCCTTTTCCCTTATTTAGCATACGGCTTTGGATAAAACATTTATCCGCAGCCTTGCCCATTTCGCCGCCAAGTGCGTCAATTTCACGTACAAGATGCCCTTTAGCCGTGCCGCCGATCGACGGATTACAGGGCATATTCGCAATCTGGTCAAGGGAAATGGTGAACATTACCGTCCTACAGCCCAATCGTGCGGACGCAAGGGCGGCTTCGACTCCGGCGTGACCTGCCCCAACAACGGCAACGTCAAATTCGCCCATTTTATATGACATAGAAAAACTCCTTTCAATGTTCCACGTGGAACATTATTTGCCGACGCAAAACCGCGAAAAAACCTCATCAACAACAGCATCTGTAGTTTTTTCGCCTGTCAATTCAAGCAAAAACTGCTCGGCTTCATCGATTAAAACAGTCACAGCGTCAAGCAATTCTCCGCTTTTTATAGCAATTATAACATCTCTCACACATTTTAATGACGAATCGATACATTTCTTTTGACGTTCATTTGCGGCTGAAATATTATCAAAATCAATCTCATTTAGCTGAAATTCCTTTTCGATTGCCTGACGAAGCATATCAATTCCATCATTCTCTTTAGCTGATAAATATACTATCTGTATATTTTTTTCTGCAATTTTATCTGCGTCAAGCCTCTGTTCAACGTCAGATTTATTGATAACAGCAATCGATTTCTTATTCTTAATTTTGTTAATTATATCAAAATCGTCCTCAGTGAGCGGACAACCACCGTCAAAAACAGCAATAACCAGATCCGCATCGTCAAGTTTCTTACGTGCAATGTCCACGCCCATTCCCTCGATTATATCGGAGGTTTCACGGATTCCCGCAGTGTCCGCAAGGCAAAGAGTCACGTCCCCAAGGCGAACGGATTCCTCAATAACGTCACGCGTCGTGCCTGCAATATCCGTCACAATGCTACGCTTGCAGCCGCTCAGGCAGTTGAAAAGCGTCGATTTGCCCACGTTCGGCTTGCCCACAATCACAGTCGAAATTCCCTCACGGATAATCCTGCCACTGTCATAATTTTTAACGAGAAGCTCAAGCTCCCTTTCCACACACTCAAGCTCAGCCGTCAGGTGGAGTGGGTCAACCTCCGGAATATCCTCCTCCGGATAGTCCGCCCAAGCCGCAAGGTCGCCAAGAATTTTCAGAAGCGACTCGGAAATTTTCTTCGCCTTTTTGAAAGCAGCTCCCTCACGGAGATTTTCAGCCATTTTCAGCTCACGCTCGCCCTTCGCGGAAATTATGTCCATGACAGCCTCCGCACGGGTCAGGTCGATTTTTCCGTTGAGGAACGCGCGCTTTGTGAACTCCCCTGCGCCGGCATTTTCAGCGCCGTTATTCAGGGCGGCACGCAGAATCCTCTTGCTGACGTAAAGTCCGCCGTGGCAGGAAATCTCAGCCGTATCCTCCCCCGTGTAGCTGTGTGGAGCTTTGAAAATCGTGAGAATGCAGTCGTCAAGGCGCTCATCGCCGTCACAGGCGAAGCCGTATGCGCAGGTATACCCCGACATCTCGGATACTGCCTTTTTCCCGACAGGTTTAAATATTTTTTCAGCGACAGCCACAGCATTTTCGCCGGAAATCCTGATTACCGCGATACCTCCGGCGGCGTTTGGCGTAGAAATTGCCGCAATTGTTGACAAGCTAATCACTCCTAAAAAAACAACGGCTTTACGCCGTTGTATAATTTATTGACGGCAGGAAAAATATCCTGCAAACGCCGTAAAATCAAAATTCAATTTTTCCGTAAAGACCTCCCTCAATGCTGTCCTCCGGCTTCGGCTTTTTGTAATCCTTTTCAAAGCTTGTGGAAACATCAATATCTCTTGATTCAAACGGCTCACGATTTCTCGGACGGCTGTTTCTGCTGCCGTTATTTCTTCTGTCGCGTCTCTTGCCGCCGCCCTTTCTGGGGCTGTTTGAGGAAATAATAATCTTCCTGTACGGCTCTTCACCAACGGAACGTGAAGTTACGCCGTCAATTTTTGAAACTGCGGAATGAATAACACGTCTTTCATAGGGATTCATCGGCTCAAGGGGCTGTGAACGTCCTGTTCTGAGGACAGATTTCGCAACCTTTGCGGCAAGCTGCTCAAGAGTTTCTCTTCTCTTTTTGCGGTATCCGAAGCAGTCTATAGTGATGCGGAAATAATCCTTATCGCCCTTATTGGCAATTATAGAGCAAAGATACTGAATAGAATCGAGTGTTTCACCGCGTCTGCCGATAATTGTGCCGTTGTTGTCGCTTTCGATATTTATAATTGCTCCCGTTTCGTTCTGGTACACGCCGAATTTAGCTTCAACGCCCATAGCTCGGAGAATGCTCGTTATATAATCACGGGCAATTTTAACCTTTGGGTGAACGAGGCTTTCGTCCTCAATCAGAGTGAACTTTTCAATTGAATATTCGTCGCCCTCGTCATCGTCCGATACCTTTGGCGCAGAAGCTGCAGGAGCTTTTTCAACTGTTGCCGCTGTTTCAGCCTTTGTCTCTTTGACAGGCTTAGGCGTTTCGGCAGGGGCAGCAGCCTTCTTTTTCGGCGCAGGTGCAGGTGCAGGTGCCGGAGCTGATACAGGCTTTTCCTTAACCGGTTCGGGAGAAGCAGTCTTAACCTCGGCTGCGGGAGCTTTAGCCTCCTCATAGGTAGCCTTCACCCTGACATCGGTTTTGCCGATTCCGAGAAAGCCCTTTTTGCCCTCTTCGAGAACCTCAAATTTAATTTCGCTCACTTTTTTTCCGAACCTTTTTGCTGCCAATTCCTTGGCTTCATCGACTGTTTTAGCTGTAAAAATTTCAGTCATTTTAATTACCTCCGTGAGAATTATTCCTCATCATTATCATTATTTTCATCATATACGTCGCCGTATTTTTCAGCCATACGTTTTCTTGCTTCCTTGATAACATCACGGTTATACTTATTCATTTCCGAGCGTGAGATTTTTCCGTCACCGTTGTTGCCGGCTGAAGCTCCGCCGTTCTGCTGCTGTTCAAGAAGCTGCTGCTGCTCCATCATCTTCTGCATAAAGGATTTTCTTTCGGGGTGCTTTGCAGCCTTTTTCTTTGCCTTTTCCTTTTCCTTTTCGTTTACGGCAGCTATTCTTTTTGGGGTGAAGTAGATGTTGAGTCCCAAGGTAATAAGGAACGAGAAAATTGACGACCATGCCCAATAGAAGCCGACGCCGGCAGGAACCTGAAATGCGAACCATACCGATAAAACCGGCATCAGATAGAGCATAACGTTCATGCAGCCCATGCTCTGCGCATTGGGATTCGTTCTTTTCTGGTGAACCTGTGTATAAACGGTCTGGACGAGCTGCGCAAGACCCGCAATAAAGGGAATCAGCAGAAGTATAACAGCCTCTGATGTCCAAGAATCGGGGTGGAAGGTAGGTGTCTGTCCGAGATTTGCGCCCAAAAAGGTAAAGTTTTCGCTGAACTGCTGTACAAGCTCCTTGAAATTCTCCCCAACACCGCTGAATTTATCAGGGTCGTTATTCAGCTGCTCCATAATACGAAGCTCGTTTCGCAGGTCGCTGGATTTTATTCCGTCCTCAACCATGCCGGAGGCTATCTCAAGAGCCGCATTTCTTACGCTCTTGCTGAAATGGAGAATATGCGTCAGCGGCTTGTAAACAACATCGAGAACTCCGAAAAGGAGAATCATCTGCACAATAGAGGGCAGGCACGAACCCATAGGATTCAGCCCCTCCTGCTGATAGAGCTTCTGCTGCTCCTCCTGAAGCTTAGTCGGATTATCCTTATAGCTTTTTTTCAGCTTCTCAAGCTTTGGGTTTAGCAGCTGCATTCTGGCGGAATTTTTCTGTGTATGATAGTTTATCGGAAAGAATATGAGCTTAGTGACAAGCGTAAATAAAATTATAGCCGCACCATAATTATTTACCAAATCATAAATCCAACTCATAAGGTAGCCGAACGGATAACCTATAATATCATAAAAACTGCTCAATTTTTATACCTCTCATCATTTTCAGAATCATTATTATTTGAATCCACAGCTTCATCTGCGGAGTCCTGAGAATAGTAATTATATTTTTCAACCTTAAAAGTAAATTTTTCAGGAACAAAATCTATTCCGCCCATAGACCACTTATTGCAGCGCAGTATCCTCCATATTGCCAGCAATGAGCCTTTAAACGCGCCGAATTTTTCAATTGCGTCGATGGCATATTTGCTGCACGTCGGGTAATACTTGCATCTCGCGGGAAAATGCGGAGAAATATGCTTCCTATAAAATTTAACGAATGAAATTAAAACTGACTTCATTGATAACGCTTATTTCCTTTTGGCTTGGATGCCAATTTGTTAATTTCCGGAACTCCGTATTTTTTCATATATCCGCAAAGGGTCTGGGATTTAATTTCACATACAGGCTTTCTGGCAACGATGACGATATCAATTCCGATTGGCAGATCTATTTCAGATTCTCTGTAAGCCTGACGAATGAGCCTTTTCGCGCGGTTGCGGCAGACGGCGTTGCCGATCTTTTTGCCTGCGGTAATACCGAGCCTGTTGTAGGCTTTTCCGTTGGGTTTAACATAAATCACCAAATATTTTGACGCAGTGAATCTGCCTTTTTTATACAGGGTAAGAAAATCTCTGTTATCGTTCAGGATTTGTGTATAAAGCATAATAACACCATAAACAGGGACGCGCAGCAGCTTCATACGCCGCACGTATTAACAAAAAAGACCACAAAAAAACTTTTTGTGGTCAGCCTCGCATCAGTAAGTTAATCTTGCTCTGCCCTTGGCTCTTCTACGAGCTAAAACCTTTCTTCCGTTCTTCGTAGCCATTCTCTTCATGAAGCCATGCTCCTTCTTTCTGTGGAGCTTCTTAGGCTGATAAGTTCTTTTCATAGACAATAGTCCTCCTCTCCGTACAAATATATATACGAATAAGCCATATCTGCTTGATTCACATAACGAGCGAACCCGAATGTTCGCATTACACTAATAGATTATATCTTAAAAATCTCAGCCTGTCAAGCAATTTGGGGAATTTTTTATGCCCCAAAAATATTTTTAGATAAATTACCCAATTATGAGGCGTGTATATTGGATATTTTTGAACAATTACATCTAAACTGACCTGAAAAATCACGCCTTCATGATGCTGCGGAGTATTCCACATACTGTGAAAAGGGAATTGTTGAAAATCGGGGAAAGTTTCTTTTTCGACCATGTTTTTTGCATCTTTCAACAGGCGGGACAGCCCGTTATTCCACAATCCCAACAGGTTTTCAACAATTGATTTGTGATTCAACAGGGTTTTCAACACACTGTCGAAAACTGTGTTGAAATTAGTCTTATAAAAAGCTTGCAATTTCAAATGGAGTATGTTATAATATAGTATAATATTATAGGAGAGTATCGTTTCCGGCTTGAAGCTGCATTGCGCGGCTTATTTTTTCAGTTGAAATCCGCCAAGGCTCTCCCTTATAAAAAAGTTCGGAGGTTTAATAATGAATTCATTTGAGGAAGTTTTTGAAAGCGTTAAAAATTACTGCCTTGAAAACAATAAAATCCCTGAAATCGGCGTAACTACTTGGATCGACGCAATGAAGCCCGTAAAGCTTGACGGTTCTGACGCCGTTTTCACCGTTCAGACGGAATTTCAGAAAAACATAGTTTTCAGTAACTTTGAAGCTCCCCTTAAAGAGGCATTTTTGAATGTTTTAGGCTTCAATGTCAATCTTGTTATCAATGTGGAATCGGACGAGCCTGCGGAGGTTCATGTTCCCACAGACGCTGAGCTTGAAAAAAAGCATCAGGAGCTTGAGCAGAGCTATAAATTCGCAAACTATGACTACACGTTCGATACCTTCATTCAGGGGCGTTCCAATGAATTTGCCCTTGCCTGCAGCAAATCTGTAGCCAAAAACTGCGGCACTAAGGCAGTTTCCCAGTATAATCCGCTTTTTATCTACGGTCCGTCAGGAATGGGCAAAACCCACCTTATAACGGCAATTGCCAACGAGGTTCGTAAAAATCATCCTGATTTCAACGTGGTATACGTAACAAGCGAAACCTTCGGAAACGACCTTATCAGCGCCCTTAACACAAATCTTATAAGCGATTTCCACGAAAAATACCGCAACTCCGATATTCTCCTCATTGACGATATTCAGTTTTTCGCCCATAAGGAACGTATGCAGGAGGAGTTTTTCCATACCTTCTATAAGCTTCATCAGGAGGGCAAGCAGATTGTTATTACCTCTGATAAGCCTCCGAAGGAGCTTGTAACACTTGAGGAGCGTCTAAGAACAAGATTCGAGGGCGGTCTTATTGCGGATATTTCCGCCCCCGATTATGAAACAAGACTTGCCATCATCAACAGGAAATCCGAGCTTCTTGATCTTAAAATGCCCGGAGAGGTTGCGGAATTTATGGCAAACCGCCTGAAATCCAATATACGTCAGCTGGAGGGCGCAGTTCTGAGATTAAAGGCTCTTAACCACCTTGCGGGAAGCCCCATAACAATTTCTATGGCTCAGAGCGTCATCAGGGACGTTCTCACGGACGACCAGCCTATTCCGATTACAGTTGAAAAGATTATATCAGAGGTATCCACAGTCTATGGGGTATCTCCCGACGACCTGCGCTCAAATAAAAGAAGCTCGCAGATTTCAATTGCCCGTAAGGTTGCGATTTACGTTGTAAGGGAGATAACGCAAATGCCTCTCGCTTCAATCGGAACTGAATTCGGCGGAAGAGATCATTCCACTATTGTTTATTCCGTCAACAGCGTTGCGGAGAATATCAAAAAGGACGCAAACCTGAACAGCCTTGTCAACGATATAATAAAAAATATCCGCGACAAAAGCAATGTATAAAGCAAGCTTTCAACAGGACTTTCAACAGTGTGTTGAAACAGATGTTGAATAAAATAATTCCGGAAATTTCCTCGAAAAGCCTTGATTTTTCCCAATTCGGGAATTACTGCGGCAAATGCTTTTCCACATATTCAAACAAAGCCGCTTTTAACATGATTGTGAAAAAATCAGGAGAAAAAAGCCGAAAATAATCCTCTTCAACAAAATTTTCCACTTTTCTTCAACTTCAACTCCACACGAATCAACCTTTTAAACAGAAAATTTCTCCTCAAAAATACTTTTCACATTCAGCCACAATTTTACAACAGCCTCATGTGGATGACTTTTCCTCGGAATATCCGAAAAAAACGGCGGTTTAAACATTTCCACCGCCCCTACTACTACAACTATATTATCTTTAACTTATCTTATCTTTCTTTCTTATGTTAAGGCTTCTAAGGCTTCGCCTTTATCTTATCTTATCTTAACACAGCTCAGCTTACATATACGGAGCTGAAGCAATCCCAATGACCGGAGGTTATATTATATGAAATTTATCTGCAATAAATCTGAGCTTAGTGAAGCAATAAGCAATGTTTCACGAGCTGTTTCACCTAAATCAACAATTGCTGTTCTTGAGGGAATCAAGGTTAAGGTTTCTCCCGGAGAGCTTGAGCTTACAGCCTATAACCTTGAAATGGGAATCAGAACAAAAATTAGTGCGGATACTCAGGATTCCGGAGAATTTGTAGTAAGCTCACGTCTTTTCAGCGAATTTACAAGACGTATGCCTGCGGATGTTATAACATTTGACGTTGATGATAATCTTGTAATCAACATATCATGCAGCGCAACAGAATGCAGCTTTTCAGCAATGTCGGCAAACGAGTATCCCGAGCTTCCAAAGGTTGATTCGGCAAGAAGCTTTTCAGTAAAGCAGAGCATTCTCAGATCCATGATTAACCAGACGAGCTATGCGGCTTCACTCAATGAAAGCAAGCCTGTTCTGACGGGTGAGCTTTTCGATATTGAAAACGGCAGCTTCAACATGGTTGCTATTGACGGATTCAGGCTTGCAATAAGAAACGAAAGCACGGACTGCGGTGAGAATTATCACTTTGTAGTTCCAAAGAAGGCGCTTTCAGAAGTTTCAACCCTTATTAAAGATGATTCCGACGAAAAAATTTGTACAATCTGTACAAACGACCGTCACATTATTTTTGAGGTCAACAACGTATTTGTCATATCACGCCTCCTTGAGGGAACATTCCATAATTACAAGCTCAGCATTCCAAGCGGCTTCAAAACCGAGGTAATTCTCAATAAAAGGGATTTTTCAACCTGTCTTGAACGCTGCTCGCTTATCATCGACGAGAAAAATAAATCGGCTATACGCTGTGAGGTTTCCGGCGGCGAAATGAAAATCAGCTGCAAAACGGGAATCGGACGTGTCAACGATACAATTCCTGCCGACATTTCGGGTGAAGCCGTCACAATAGGCTTCAACAACAGGCTTATTCTGGATGCCCTCCGTGCGGCTGAGGGAGATAAAATACGCGTCCGCTTCAACGGAGCAATGAAGGTTATAGAAATTCTCCCACTTGAGGGCGAAAGCTATATTTTCCTTGTTATGCCGATTCAGTTAAAAAACTAAAATAAGGGGATTATCATGTTTTATAGGGTTTATAAATATTCAAACAAAGCGACACTTATTTCTCTTTTGTTCAGACTTATTGCATTTATTTTCGGAGTAATGGCAATTGGACTCTTTCAGGCTGATTTAGGCATTGCTGTGAGAGTTGCGGGCATAGTGATTTTTGCGGCTCTGGCAGTTTATTTCTGGGTGTGTCTTTCGGGAACGCTGTCGGATAAAATCGCCGAAAAGGATTTCGCCGTAAAAATCAAAACAAGCGCAAATGTAGCTTATCTTTACTGCAAGGATAATCCGGAGGAATTTGAAAAAATTGCGGCTGAAAATCCCGCCTTTGCCGAAAAATACTGCAAAAACGAAAAGGGAAAAATTGTTAAGATAAAATAATACGGGAAGGATAATTATGTCTGCATCAAAAATTTCAATTACAACCGAATTTATCAAGCTGGACGCCCTTTTGAAATATTCCGGACTTGTGGGTACAGGCGGTGAGGCGAAGATGCTCATTCAGAACGGCGAGGTCATGGTAAATGGTGAAATCTGCACCATGCGCGGAAAGAAAATCCGCAGCGGAGATACCGTTTCTGTGGGCGGAAATGAGGTAACTGTCGCTTGATAGTTACTTTTGCCGAAATCGATGGATTCAAAAATCTCAGCGGAATCTCATTTGCTCCCGATGAAAAATACAACATTATCGTTGGTCAGAATGCACAGGGGAAGACGAATCTCCTTGAGGCAATGTGGATTTTGTCGGGCTGCCGCAGCTTCCGAGGCTCAAAGGAAAAGGATTACATCTGTCTTGGCGGCAGCAAAATGTCCTCACGTATAAAAATCCGCGACAGCGTAAGGGAGCAGAAAATTTCCTTTGAGATGACGAGAAGCTCAACCTCCCCGAAAAGCCTGAGTCTGAACGGCGTCAGGCAGAGGGGCACAAAGGCGCTGTTTGATGTTTTCAAGTGCATTGCCTTTACTCCCGATGATGTGGATATTGTTAAAGGCTCGCCCGAAAGACGCAGAAGCTTCATTGATATGGCTTCGTCGCAGCTGAACCCTGTATTTGTAACTCATATTACAAAAAACAACGGAATTATGAATCAGCGAAATGCCCTCCTGAAGGAGATTATGCAGGGGAACGCAAATGCGGCTATTCTCGATGTGTGGGACAGGCAGGCTGCCCATGAGGGAGCAATTATTTCATATATGCGTAATGAGTATGTGTCAAAAATCAATGAAATATGCGGCAGGCTTTACCATACCATATCGGGGGGAGCTGAAAGGCTTGAGCTTGAATATCGCTCAAACGTCTATAAACCGGCAGATTTTGAAAATCCATGCGATGAGAGGGCTTTTGAGCAGTATTATAATAAGCTCCGTGAAAATTCCGAGTACGATATTCGGACAGGCAGCACTCATTCGGGAGTGAACCGTGATGAGATTCTGATTAAAATTAACGGCGTCAGCGCGCGGGAATTTGGCTCTCAGGGGCAGATAAAAAGCGCGGCTCTTGTTATGAAGCTTGCGCAGGCGGAAATTTTCATGAAGAAAAATAAGGACGCTCCCGTGGTTTTCCTTGATGATGTCATGGGGGAGCTTGACGAATCGCGTCAGAGGTTTGTTTTCGAGATAATCAGAGATATGCAGGTGTTTATGACAACCTGCAATGAAAGCGCCCTTCTCCCCGAAATAAAGGGAAAAATCCTACGCATAAGCGGCGGAAGAATTACGGAGGAAACGGAAAATGTATCTTCATCTGGGAAATGATTTTTCCGTGAATGTGCGGGATATAGTCGGGATATTTGACATTGAAAATACAACTGTTGGAAAATGTACGAAGCGCCTCCTTGACCGTGCGGAAAGGGAGCATCGCTGCGTCTACGCAACAATGGATATGCCGAAAAGCTTTGTAATCGTCATGAAAAAAAACGTGGAAAAGCTCTATATATCGCAGCTTTCGGCTGCAACCCTGAAAAAAAGACTTAATGAAAGAATTAGTGATATAAAATATTAACAGTGATGGAGGTAAATTCATGAGTAAGCAAAATCAGAATTACGATGAAAATGATATACAGGTTCTTGAAGGACTCGAAGCTGTCCGGAAGCGCCCGGGAATGTATATCGGTTCAACGGGGCCGGGGGGTCTGCACCACCTTGTTTATGAAATTGTGGATAACTCCATTGATGAGGCTCTCGCAGGCTACTGTACGGAAATTACAGTAGAAATACTTGAGGGAGATATAATCCGCGTTTCCGATAACGGAAGAGGTATACCTGTGGGAATCCACCCGAAGGAGGGAATTTCCGCAGCTACGGTCGTTTACACGATTCTCCATGCGGGAGGAAAATTCGGCGGCGGCGGATATAAGGTTTCGGGAGGACTTCACGGTGTCGGCGCATCTGTTGTAAACGCCCTTTCCGAATGGCTTGAGCTTACGGTCAAGGATGGCGAGCATATTTACTTCCAGCGATTTGAGCGTGGAAAATATTCCGAGGAGCTGAAGGTTATCGGCGATACCACGGAAACGGGAACAACCGTAATGTTCAAGGCAGACGGCGAAATTTTTGAGGATACGGTATATGATTATGAAATTCTGCTGAAAAGGCTTCGTGAACAGGCTTTCCTAAATGCGGGAATAAAAATCGTATTCTCGGATCTGCGTGACAAGGACGAAATAAAATCCGAAACTCTCCACTATGAGGGCGGTATCCGCCAGTTCGTGGAGCATATCCACGCTACGAGAGGACTTGAAAGTCTGAGCGGCGATGTTATTTATATTTCGGGCACGCAGGGTGATTCCTTTGCCGAAATAGCTATGCAGTACAACGACAGCTACAATGAGGTTATTATGTCCTTCGCGAATAATATCCACACAAAGGACGGAGGCTCGCACGAAACGGGATTCAAGAACGCCCTGACTAAGGTAATTAACGAATACGGACGCAAAATGAATCTTCTCAAGGAAAAGGAAAAGCTCCTTGGCGATGATGTACGTGAGGGTCTGACGGCTATAATTTCCGTTAAGCTGACGGAATGCGAATTTGAGGGTCAGACAAAGGGACGTCTGGGAAATCCGGAGGTTCGGCCGTTTGTAGAAAAAATGGTTCAGGAAAAGCTTATGAATTTCCTCGAAGAGAATCCGGAAGTCGGAAAAATGATTTTCGAGAAGAGCATATCGGCTCTGAAGGCTCGTGAAGCCGCAAAAAAAGCAAGAGAAAACGAGAGAAATAAAAATGCCTTCGGAAAATCCCCCATGCCCGAAAAGCTGTCTGACTGCTCCGAAAGGGATATACGCTACACAGAGCTTTACATCGTAGAGGGAGATTCTGCGGGAGGCTCGGCTAAACAGGGCCGTGACCGCCGTTATCAGGCTATTCTGTCCCTCTGGGGAAAAATGCTCAACGTGGAAAAGGCAAGAATTGATAAAATTTACGGAAACGATAAGCTTCTGCCCGTTGTAACGGCTCTCGGAACGAGTATAGGCGAGGATTTCGACATCACAAAGCTGCGCTACGGCAAGGTTATAATCATGTCTGATGCCGATGTTGACGGCGCGCACATCCGAACGCTCCTCCTGACGTTTTTCTTCCGTTACATGAGGCCTCTCATATCCAACGGAAATGTCTACATTGCCCAGCCGCCGCTTTTCAGAGTTGAGCGAAACAAGAAGATAAGATACGCATTTTCCGATGAGGAACGTGACAAGTACATTGCGGAGCTTTCCGAGGACGGCAGATATAAGGTTGAGGTTCAGCGTTACAAGGGTCTTGGTGAGATGAACCCCGAGCAGCTCTGGGAAACCACAATGGATCCTGAAAGACGCACTATGATAAAGATTTCTATGGAGGACGCCATGAAGGCTGATGAAACCTTTACCATTCTCATGGGCGATAAGGTTGAGCCAAGACGCCAGTTTATAGAAAAAAATGCTAAATTCGTGCAGAATCTTGATATATAAAATTATACTGTCAGTATAAAAGGAGTATAAATGGAAGAGAATTATAAGCTTGAAAAGGAATATCAGATTCCTTTTGAAATATTCAAGGACGCTTACAGCAGCTTTCAGAAAAAATATGTTTATCCGAAAAGCTATATTTACATGGGTTTATTTTTAATTATAGCGATTATCTACATTGCTGCGGCTGTTAAGGACACGTCGAATACATTGGCATACGTTCTGATTTTCGTGTGCCTTGCGCTGGCTGTCCGTGAATGGTACAATCCAAGGAAAATACGGCGTAATCTCCTCGATACCATCATGACTGAGGGACTTGAAAATGAGGTCTACAAAATAGGAATCACCGATGAATTTGTGGATATTTCAACACTCCCAAATGAGAATGTTGAAAACTCCGAGGAATCCGAAGCATCTGATGGCGAAGCCGACGGCGAGGAATTTGATGAATACGAAGATGAAGCTCCGCCGGAAAAATCGAGAATTCCCATAAACAGCAATCTTGCTGTAAATGAATATGAAAAGTATTTTCTTCTTCATGTGAAAAAAAGTATGTTCTACGTTGTTCCGAAGGATGGATTTTCAGAAGATGAGCTTGAAATATTCAGAAATACAGTAAAAAAGAAATAAAGTATACTATGAGTATAATATATTGGAAGCTATTCAGCAATTGAATTCAATAAATACCATAGGAGGTAAAAGATTTGTTATATGATGATAACACAAAAATAATAAACAGCGAGATCGTTAACGAGATGGAAAATTCCATGCTCCAGTACGCCATGTCGGTAATCGTTTCAAGAGCGCTGCCTGACGTAAGAGATGGTCTGAAGCCCGTACATCGCCGAATCCTGTATACTCTCTACGAAAACGGACTCACTCCGGAAAAGCCCTACAGAAAATGCGCGGATACGGTCGGTGCGGTTCTCGGACGATACCACCCACACGGAGATGCTTCCGTTTACGAAGCGCTTGTTCGTCTTGCGCAGGATTTCTCGCAGCGTTATCCCCTTGTGGACGGTCACGGAAACTTCGGCTCGATTGACGGCGACGGCCCTGCCGCATACCGTTATACCGAGGCTAAAATGGCGAAGATTTCTCTTGATATGCTTACGGATATTAACAAGGACACGGTCGATTTCATGCCCAACTATGACGATCGTCTGAAGGAGCCTGTGGTTCTGCCGTCACGATTCCCAAATCTTCTTGTGAACGGTTCTGTGGGAATTGCCGTAGGTATGGCTACAAATATCCCTCCCCACAATCTGGGGGAGGTAATTGACGCGCTGCAGCTTCTCATAGATAATCCCGACTGTACTCTTGAAGACCTCATGGAGCATATCAAAGGCCCTGACTTCCCGACGGGCGGCATTATTATGGGCAAATCGGGAATACGTGCGGCATACGGAACGGGACGCGGCAAGATTATACTTCGCTCACGCACCCATTTTGAGGAAATCAAGGGCAGGAACTGCATTATCGTGGACGAAATTCCTTTTATGCTCAGAAAGGATAATCTCCTGAAAAGCATAAATCAGCTTGCCAAGGATAAGCGAATTGAGGGGCTGTATGACCTTCGTGACGAATCGGACAAGGACGGTATGCGTGTCGTAATCGAGTTGAAAAAGGATGCAAATCCTCAGATTGTCCTGAACAATCTCTTTACCTACACAAAGCTTCAGGATACTGTGGGAATTATTATGCTTGCCCTTGTGAACGGCGAGCCTAAGATTCTGACGCTGAAATCCATGCTTCAGAATTATCTGGAATTTCAGGTTGAAGTTATCCAGAGACGTACACGCTTCGACCTCCGCAAGGCGCTGGAGAGAGCGCATATTCTTCAGGGCTTCATTCTTGCGGCAGATTATATCGATGAGGTAATAGCTATTCTCCGTTCCAGCAAGACAATTGCTGAGGCTAAGGAGCGCATGATGGAGCGCTTCAAGGACGTGGATATGTCGGCGCTTCTTGACAGGACGCAGTACGACTTTACCGGACTCCACATTGAAAATCAGACGGGACTTTCCTCTGAACAGGCTGACGCTATTGTTCAGATGCGTCTCGGACAGCTGACAGGTCTTGAGCGTCAGAAGATAACCGATGAGCTTTACGGACTTCTCACGAAAATCTCCGATTATGAGGATATTCTCGCTGACATCAACCGTGTTTACGAGATAATTATGAACGACCTGAACGAGATTCGCCGCAAATTCAGCGACAAGAGAAGAACCGATATAGAAAATGTAAGCGGTGAGGTTGATATTGAGGATCTCATTCCCGTTGAGGATTGTGTTGTGACATTCACAAATAACGGATACATCAAGAGAATGCCTGTTGACGAATACAAGATACAGCGCAGAGGCGGCCGTGGAATATCCGGAATGAAGCAGCGTGAGGAGGACTATGTTGAGGAGATGTTCATATGCTCAACTCATGATAATATCCTCTTTATCTCCAACAAGGGCATTATGTATAAGCTCAAATGCTATGAAATTCCCGACGGCACAAAGGCTTCACGCGGATTTAATCTAATAAATCTTCTTCCGCTGACAGAGGGCGAAAAGGTTGCGGCAATGATTAAGGCTGATGACTTTGATGAGGGCAAATATGTTGTCATGGTTACGAAAAACGGCAAGATAAAGCGAACAAATCTTTCCATGTACAAAAACGTCCGCAAGCATGGTCTTATAGCAATAGGTCTTGACGACGGCGATGAAATTGCGGGAGTAAGCATGACGGATGGAAATTCGCAGCTCTTTGTGGCAACGAAAAACGGCATGGCAATCCGCCTTGAGGAAAATAAAATCAGAGCAATGTCACGTTCAGCTCATGGCGTCAGGGCAATTAAGCTCCGCAGCGGCGATGAGGTAGTATCAATGGCAAAGGTTCGTGAGGGCGCTTCGCTTCTGACCGTAACGGAAAAGGGTTACGGAAAGAGAACCGACCTTGAAAATTACCGCATACAGAACAGAGGCGGATATGGTCTTACGAACTACAAGGTTGACGCCGAGCGCGGAAACGTCTGCGGAATTAAAATCGTTGACGAAGAGGATGATGTTATTCTCATCTCCAGCGAAGGCGTAATCATAAGGATTCTCGCAAGCGATATAAGAATTATGGGACGTTATGCGAAGGGAGTTCGTGTAATGAGAGTCGGCGAAGACGCAAAGGTTGTTGCGTTTACAAGAGCCGAGCATGACGATTCCGCTGAAATCGAAAAGGTTGAGCAGCTTTCAGAGGAGCAGCTAAAGGCCGAGGAGGAAGCAGCTAATATTGCCGAGGAAAACGAGGTAATTATTGAAGCTGAGCCTGATGATGATTCGGAGGAATAAGACAGTAAATTAACTAAAAAAAGGACGCCATATGAGAAAATCATCCGGCGTCCGCCGTAATATATGGAGAATAAAAATGCTGAAAAAAATTCTTAGTGGAAGTGTTTGCGCGGAATGCCGCCTGTGCTGCGTTTTCGACAGCAGCGATGTGTGGGAAACTCCTGTTTTTACAGAGAGAACAAAGGAAATTTTTGTTGAAAAATGTCCCGAAGCCGAGTTCACTTCAAAGGGTGACGGCTATGCTCTCAGGGTTGGGGAGCTTGAAAAGGACGAGCTGTTCAGATGTCCCGCGTTGACTGAAAATGGCTGTATGCTGGGCGATGAGAAGCCCTTTGACTGCCGCATATGGCCATATAGAATTATGCATATCGGCGGACGCAGAGCAATTACCATAGCTTCAATCTGCGAGGAGATGTACAATCGCCCTCTTTCGCAGCTTGTGGAGTTTCTGAAGGAGGGGCTTGCAGAGAAAATTTTCGACTATGCCCATGAGCATCCGGAAATTGTAAAGCCATATGAGGAGGGCTATCCCGTGCTTCTCTTTGAGGATAAATAGGAACTGTCCGTCAGTGGCGTACAAGCGTATTTACCAAAAACACATGGATAAAACGCCTAAATTTGGAAATTATATCAATTGATTTTTCCCGAAAAATAGAATATAATGTTACATACAATGTGTTATTATGCTCGTTTGGAGCTTACTATATTTCAAAGGAATGATTTTCAATGGGTGTTAAGGTTGTAAAATTCGGCGGAAGCAGTCTTGCTGACGCAAACCAGTTTAAAAAGGTTGCCGCTATAATTAAAAGTGACGATAAGCGCAGATATGTTGTACCGTCAGCTCCGGGAAAAAGATTTTCCGAAGATATTAAGGTTACGGATATGCTCTATAAGTGCGCCGAACAGGCAGGGAGCGGTATTGATTTTTCCGAAACCTTCGGCATGATTAAGGACAGATATAACGGAATAATCAGCGAGCTTGGCATAGATATGAGCCTTGACGATGAGTTTGATTCAATTGAGAGTGAGCTTAAATCACGCCCCGCAAAGGATTTTGCCGCAAGCAGAGGCGAGTATCTCAACGGCAAGGTTCTGGCAAGCTATCTCGGATTTGAGTTCGTTGACGCAGCCGATGTGATAATTTTCGATACAAAGGGTATGCTTCTCCTCGAGGAAACGGTTAAGGCTGTTCGGGAAAAGCTCAGCGGACTTCCAAATGCCGTGATTCCCGGATTCTACGGACGCACAACGGAGGGATACGTAAAAACATTTTCAAGAGGCGGCTCGGACGTTACAGGTTCGATTATCGCAAATGCCGTAAAAGCCGAGATTTACGAGAACTGGACGGACGTTTCGGGATTCCTTGTAACAGACCCGAGAATTGTTGAAGACCCCGATGTAATCAGCTTAATCACCTATCGTGAGCTGAGAGAGCTTTCATATATGGGAGCAACTGTGCTTCACGAGGAGGCTATTTTCCCCGTTCGCTCCGCAGGAATACCGATAAATATAAAGAACACAAACAAGCCCGAGGATAAGGGCACTATGATTGTGTCGGATGATTATGATTTCAGCACAGAGGCTTCGTACACCATCACCGGAATTGCAGGCAGAAAGGGCTTCAGCACGATAAATATCGAGAAGGCCATGATGAACAGCGAAACGGGCTTCGGAATGAAGGTGCTTAAAGCTCTCAGCGACAACGGAATTTCCTTTGAGCATATGCCTTCGGGAATCGACACCATGAGCATTACGGTTGACAGCGCAAAGCTTGAGCCTGTGCGTGAAAAGGTTCTTGCGCAGATTCGCAGAGATGTTAATCCTGATCACCTTGAAATTGAGGACGGAATCGCGCTTCTTGCCATTGTGGGACGCAGAATGAAGAACACAAGAGGCACTGTTGCAAGAATTTTTGCGGCTCTGGCTCATGCGAGAATCAACGTTAAAATGATTGACCAAGGCTCAAGCGAGCTTAATGTAATTATCGGCGTCAGCGAGCATGACCTCAACGAGGCAATACGCAGAATCTATGATATGTTTATAAATTCGGAAAAGCAGTAAAAAAATATGATAAATAAGGGGCAGGTTGAAACTGCCCTTTATTATTTTGTATATAGTGCATATAAAATTCGTGAAAAGAGAACTAATTCAATGCAAAATCACGAATTTTGGCGTCAAAGTCTATATTTGCACTGAAATATGTGGTATAATATGTCACATGAGTATGTGAAAGACAAAGAGAAAAAATATTGCAAAGGAGATTTTTTATGGCTAAAGATGAAAATAAGCGAAAAAGTATAAGACGTGCAAAAAATATAACTGAAATAGTTATTTCCTTAGTTATTATCGCCTTGGGCGGATATGCGGTAAAAACAACCTTAGATAGATTTACAACAGTCGGCGAAGCTCCGTTTGTAGGTGATTCGGAAATTGATCAGGATATTCTCGAAGGCACAACCGAGGCTATAGATCCGGATAAAATTATTTTTGAAAATTCAACAGTTTCCACAAAGGATAAGTTTAAGGGTAATCTGATTCTCGTTAATGAGGATTATCAGTATTACAGCGGCGATGAGGATCTCGTGAGCATAAACGAAAAGCTTGACGAGGACGGCAGGACAAGCTATCGCGCTTATGATAATACGGCGCAGATTTTATCTGTTGTGTATACGCCCTTGAGCGAGATGCTGGACGATTTCTATGAAGAAACGGGCATAAGCGATATTCTCATTGAGGGAGCTTACAGGACGAATGAGCGTCAGCAGGAGCTGTACGACGCTGACCTTGCGGCTACGGGCAATGATACCTCCGACAGAGTTGCACTTCCGGGACACAGCGAGCATGAATGCGGTTATGCTTTGGATTTCGGAATAAATGACGATGAAAGGGACTATGACGGAACAGGCGAATACGACTGGATAAATCAAAATTGCTGGAAATACGGCTTCATTCTCCGATATGCCGAGGATAAGACCGACATAACGAATATCAAGTATGAATCGTGGCATTATAGATATGTAGGCATTCCCCATGCGTATTATATGTACACAAACGATTTGTGCCTTGAGGAGTATATAGAGCTTTTGAGAAGCTATACTTATGAAAGCGAGCATTTGCAGTTCTCCGACGAAAACGGAACGGAATATGAGATATATTTCGTGGCTTCGGACGACAGCTCCGAAACGACGACAGTTCCCGTGCCAAGCGGCGTAAAGTACGAAATATCGGGAAATAACGCAGATGGATTTATTGTAACCGTATATCCCGACGAGAAGATTGAGGCTGCGTCTGAGGAATCAACAGAGGAAGTCACCGAGGAAACTGAAGCGGAGGAAAGCGCAGAAGAGGCTTCGGACGAAACAGCTGATGAGGAATCGGAAGAAAGCGCAGAAGAGTAATATAATAACACAGAAAAACAGGCTGGTTCGTGATGAATCAGCCTGTTTTCTTATCAGAGAAGCAATGATATGGAATCATTTCCTTTTAAGTATATGATGCAGAGTGTGGGAATATTACTTATTCTGAATGTACTCGTCAATTGCAGCGGCAGCCTTCTTTCCTGCGCCCATAGCGAGGATTACCGTTGCTGCGCCTGTAACAGCGTCACCGCCTGCATATACGCCCTCTCTCGATGTAAGACCTGATTCCTCGTCGGCAATGATTCCGCCCCATTTCTGGGTATCAAGACCTGCCGTTGTGGATTTGATAAGGGGATTGGGTGATGTTCCGATGGACATGATAACGCAGTCAGCTTCGATTTCAAAGTTGCTGTCGGGAACGGGAACAGGACGCGCTCTGCCCGAATCGTCAGGCTCGGAAAGCTCCATTTTCTGGCAGACAATGCCCTTGACCCAGCCATTTTCGGTTGCTGTTATTTCAACAGGATTTGTGAGGAAGTGGAAATTGATTCCCTCCTCCATAGCGTGTTCAACCTCCTCCGCTCTTGCGGGAAGCTCCTTTTCTGTACGGCGGTAAACTATCGTAACGTCAGCGCCGAGTCTTTTTGCGGAGCGTGCGGCATCCATAGCAACATTTCCTCCGCCCACGATAACAGCCTTATTGCCGGGCTGAATGGGAGTTGTGCTGTCAGGGAGATAAGCCTTCATGAGGTTGATTCTTGTAAGAAATTCATTTGCGGAGTAAACGCCGTTGAGGTTTTCTCCGGGGATTTTCATAAATCTCGGCAGACCTGCCCCCGAACCGATGAATACAGCCTCGAAGCCGTATTCGCTCATAAGCTCGTCAATGGAAACGGTTTTGCCCACAACGGTATTTGTTTCCACGTCAACGCCAAGCTCCTTGAGTCCGTTGATTTCCTTCTGTACGATTGATTTCGGCAGACGGAATTCGGGAATGCCGTAGGAAAGAACGCCTCCTGCAAGGTGGAGTGCCTCGTAAACAGTTACGTCATATCCCTTTTTGGCAAGATGGCCTGCACAGGCAAGACCCGAGGGACCTGATCCGATAACGGCAACCTTATGGCAGTTTGATTCCGGCTTTACGGGAGCTTCCTTAACATTTGCGTTGTGGAAATCGGCAACGAATCTTTCAAGACGTCCGATAGCCACAGGCTCGCCCTTGATTCCCCTCACGCATTTTGATTCGCACTGGGTTTCCTGAGGACAAACACGTCCACAGACAGCGGGAAGAGAGCTTGCGGCTGTAATGATTTTGTAGGCATCCTCAAATTCGCCCTCAGCCACCTTAGCGATAAAGGCAGGAATATCAATTTGTACGGGACATCCGCTGACGCAGGACTTATTCTTGCAGTTGAGGCAGCGTTTAGCCTCGTCAACTGCCTGTTCGGGCGTATAGCCGAGAGCTACCTCTTTAAAATTTTTATTTCTGATTTCCGGCTGCTGAACCGGCATTTCGTTCTTTTTAAGGGACATATTAGGCATAATTATTTTACCTCCTGCTTATAGAGATTGCATACATCCTCGTGAGCCTTGCGTTCAAAGGGCTTATACATAGCTCCCCTTGCCATAGCCTCATCGAAATCAATGAGATGACCGTCAAATTCAGGGCCGTCAACGCAGGCAAACTTGGTTTCGCCGCCAACGGTAAGACGGCAGCCGCCGCACATACCTGTTCCGTCAATCATAATCGGATTCATGGATGCGACAGTTTTGATTCCGTAATTTTTCGTAAGCTGACAGACAAATTTCATCATAATGAGAGGGCCGATGGTGATTACCTCGTCATACTGCTCGCCGCTTTCGATGAGCTTTTTCAGGGCATCCGTAACAAGACCCTTTTCGCCTGCCGTGCCGTCGTCGGACATGAGAACGAATTTAGAGCTTGCGTTTTTGAATTCCTCCTCAAGGATAACGAGATCCTTGTTTCTGAATCCCACGACAGCGTGAACCTCGCAGCCAAGCTCATGGAGCTTTTTTGCGACAGGATAAGCGATAGCGCAGCCAACGCCGCCGCCGACAACAGCAACCTTTTTCAGACCGTCGGTATGTGTTGCCTTGCCGAGGGGACCAACGAAATCGTGCAGACAATCGCCCTCGTTCAGGTGATTAAGCTTTTCGGTAGTAGCTCCGACAATCTGGAAAATTATGGTAACAGAGCCATTTTCGCGGTCGAAATCAGCGATAGTAAGGGGAATACGCTCGCCGTTTTCATCGGTTCTGAGAATAATAAACTGACCCGGTTCAGCTTTTTTAGCAATCATAGGAGCGTTAATCCGCATCAGGGTTACGGTAGGATTAAGGCTTCTTTTTTCGAGTATTTCAAACATTTAAATACCTTCCTTCAGAATAATTGTGTGCATCATCCGGTTAATATGGGCACACGCTCACTATTATATTATAACATACAATTTAAGCTGTAAGGTATATATTTATGATATAGTAATATTCCAAATTGATATGAGATAAATAAAGAGCTATTATAAGGCTCTGTGACAGGGAATTTCAAATTCTCTGAAAAAATCGAATTTTTTTGAAAAAAGGGGTTGACAAATGAATTTAAACCTGCTATAATAGATAAGCAGTCAGAAATGACCGCAATTGAATATGGTTTGCGAGTGTGCTGGAATAGGCAGACAGGCACGTTTGAGGGGCGTGTGTCGACAGACGTATGGGTTCAAGTCCCATTACTCGCACCATTAAATCTCATCCTTTTGGGTGAGATTTTTTTTGTAAAAAAGCCTGCGTACCGAAATACGCAGGCTGCCTGTTTATTGCTTGTCGAAAAGCTTTTTCATCATGGGGATAAGCATTCCGCCCAGTGCGTTTCCCACTGCGACAGTCAGCACATACAGACCTCCCTTGAATGTGGGATTGGCTGCGAACATATAAAAGCAATCGGCAATCGAGTGATTGAAGCCACAGAAAATGAACACCATTACCGGAACTGCCGTGCCGAAAACAAATGAAAAATCGCTGCCGCTTTGCTTGCATCTTTTTCCGTTGTCAACAGCCAGATACATGAGCAGTCCGCAGAAAAGTCCGAGAATAATCTGACTGAGAACGCTGTCGTTCATTTTCGTATCCATAGCTGCGGAGGCACGCTCCTGAAGCGTCGTTCCGATTCGGGTTAATCTTGCAAGACCTGCGGCGACTCCCGTTCCGATTATGTTTCCCAGAAGAGTAATAAGAACCTCACGTATGTAAATTGGCTTGTTTTCGGGAATATACCCTACCTTTCCGGTGTAGAGGGCGAAGCCGCACTGTATGATTGTAAATAATCCGAAGCTGAACAGCAATCCGCCCAGATATTTGTTGTCAACCATTAAATAGACGATTCCGCCGATTCCTATCATAATTCCGGACATAATTGCTTTAGCGAGAATGCTTTTAAAAGATTCAAGTTTCATGATGATACCCCTTATTGTAAGATAAATTTATGATTTATTTGCAGTGAAGTCTGAACAAAAGAAATGCCCCGCCTTACTTACGTAGGGTGGGGACATTCGCCTGCTGAAAATCAGCTGGTTGGGGTGGAAGGATTTGAACCCTCGGAATAACGGAGTCAGAGTCCGCTGCCTTACCGCTTGGCGACACCCCAGTGTCATATTCAAACGCTGTAAACATTCAGCTTTTATATTATATCACCTTGAAATGGAAATGTCAACACCTGAAATTTATTTTTATTTTTTAATTTTATCTCAGGTGCTTGAAATAACACGTCCCGAAAGGTATAATATATTATGAGCAATTGTGCATTGCATTATTCGGGAATCTGGAGAAAGAAAATGAAAAAAACATATTTTATTTATAATCCGGTGGCAGGCAAGGCAGCTATTGGCGACCGGCTTTCTGATATAATAAATGAATTTACAAAGGCAGGCTATGAGATGACGGTTCATCCCACACAGGAAAGCGGAGATGCCGTTGAAGCCGCTTCATATGCGTGTCGGGAGGGATTCGATCTGATTGTCTGCGCAGGCGGTGACGGAACTCTGAGTCAGTGCCTTCACGGAGTGATGAACAGCGAAAATAAAATTCCCATAGGATATGTTCCTGCCGGTTCAACGAACGATTTCGCAAGAGGACTCGGCATTCCCAAGGGAATCATGGAGGCTGTCAGGTGGATAATTGACGGAACTCCCATGCCCTGCGATGTGGGCAGCTTTAACGGCAAATCCTTTTCGTATACCGTTGCTTTCGGAGCCTTCACCAACGTCACATATGAAACCTCCCAGCAGCTGAAAAATATTTTAGGTCACGCGGCATATATTTTCAACGGAATGATGCATTTGACGAGTATACGTTCCAAACGAATGAGGATTGAGTACAACGACAATGTTTTAGAAGATGATTTTATTTTCGGGATGGTAACAAATTCATCTTCAATTGCGGGGCTGCTTTCCCTCAGCGATTTTCTTCTTGATGACGGTCAGTTTGAGGTGACGCTCATAAAGAAGCCGTCAAATGTTGTGCAGCTTCAGAAAATAGTTCGTTCTCTCCTTAATATAAAGGAGGAAATCGACAAGGATTATATCAAATTTTTCCGCACGGACAAGATAACCTTCACATCCCTCAGTGATGAGCCGATAACATGGACTCTTGACGGGGAATACGGCGGAAATGACGAGGTTAATCGTGTTACGGTAAATAAAAAGGCTGTTTCGTTTATAATCGGACCGAATGAAAATTCAAATTTTTCGGAGGTCTGAATCACGGGAAAGCTTTTGAAAGGAGTGAATACTATGGGTGCAATATTATCTCTGCTTCTGGGTATGCTTTCGGGTATTCCCGATAATAATAACAATAACAACAAAAACAAAAATAAAAAATCAAACTCAAGACACGGCGGCTACGACGAA
This sequence comes from Ruminococcus sp., assembly GCA_021200415.1. GTDB lineage: Bacteria > Bacillota > Clostridia > Oscillospirales > Ruminococcaceae > Ruminococcus. The sequence goes on from JAJQGO010000019.1 coordinate 64,811, forward strand.
GAGGAAAGATTTGACAATGATTTCTATGACGAGGAATCTGAATCAGAGGATTATGATGATTATGATTAAACGCTTGCTAAGTTGACATAATTGAGATTATATGGTATAATGCAGTTATAGAAAATTTTTTAAGGGGAGAATATATAATATGAAAAAGAAACTGGCTTTGCTTTTGTCGATGCTTATGGTATGCTCGTTTGCGTCATGCGGCAGCTCCGATAATGAAGAAGATGATGATACTGACGGAGAATCAATTTCAAGCAGCGTGGACGATGATGAAAGCTCCGAAGCTGATGAGGAATCCGAGGAGTCCGCTGAATTAGAAAGCTCCGACGACACGGAGGAGTCCGAGAATGAAACCTCCGAGAGCAGCGATGAAAGCTCAGAGGATACAGACAGCAGCTCCGAGAATGAAAGCTCCGAGAGCAGCGATGAAAGCTCAGAGGATGAGGACAGCAGCTCAGATAATGAAGCCCTCAGCGACTTTGTAATGGGTACGGTTGAGGATAACGTATACACAAGCAGCTTTGGAAATTTGACCTTTACTGCACCGGATAATTATGTTTTCTACAGCGATGAGGAGATTCTCGATCTTATGGATCTGGGTGCGGAATTATTGTACGATGATGCATCGGAGCTTTACGCGGAGCTTGCTCAGCAGACAACTATTTATGATATGGTGGCTCAGGATTCCGAAACAGGCGATAATGTTATAATTATGTATGAAAATCTTGAGGCATACGGCAGCGGAATTGCCGACCTCTATGACGTTGATACATATATCGAAGCGCTTGATACGCAAATGGAGTCTCTTGCCTCCTCCGGCATGACGTTCACCAAGACAGATGCGGCTGATGTAACATTCTGCGGTCAGGATTTCGTAAAAACTGAATATACCTTTACTATGGAGAGCTATGATTATACAACGTCGCAGGTATATTATATTACTAAAAACGGCGATTATATGACGGTTATTATTCTTTCCGCGGGAGCTTACGGCGACGGCGATTTGTCAGCGCTTGAATCGTGCTTTTCTTAATCAGATAAAGCAGCCGAATTTGCAGCTGCGCCCTGACGAAACGGAAAAAGAAAGCACAAGGAGTCTTTTGAAATTATGATATGCAGCAATATTTTGGAAGCAATCGGTCATACGCCGATTATTCGTCTTAACAGAATGAACAAAAAGGGCAGCGCACAGGTGCTTGTGAAGTTTGAGGGACTGAACGTGGGCGGCTCAATAAAAACGAGAACAGCCTACAATATGATTCTTGACGCCGAGCAAAAGGGTCTGATTAACGAGGATACGGTAATTGTTGAGCCGACCAGCGGAAATCAGGGAATAGGTCTTGCGCTTATCGGGGCAGTCAGAGGATATAAAACTGTCATAATTATGCCTGATTCCGTCAGCGAGGAGCGCCGAAAGCTTGTGGCTCACTATGGGGCGGAGGTCATGCTGATACATGATGCGGGAAATATTGGCGACTGTATAGATGAATGCGTAAGAACCGCAATGAAGATGAAGGCTGAAAATCCCAATGTCTACGTTCCGCAGCAGTTTGAAAATCCTGCCAACCCGATGGTACATAAGCATCACACAGGACTTGAAATACTCGAGCAGATAGGCGGCGAGATACATGGCTTCTGTTCCGGTATCGGCACGGGCGGAACAATAAGCGGAATCGGCGAAACGCTTAAAGCCCTCTATCCTGATATTGAGATATGGGCTGTAGAACCGGAAAATGCGGCAATTCTCGCAGGCGGAACTATCGGTACGCATTATCAGATGGGCATAGGTGACGGACTGATTCCCGATAACCTGAATATGGATATTTACGACCAGATTTACGTTGTAACGGACGATGAGGCAATTCAGACCGCAAAGGATCTTGCACGTCTGGAGGGAATAATGTGCGGAATTTCCAGCGGAACTAATGTTGCGGCAGCCTTGAAGCTTGCGGAAAAGCTTGGTGAGGGCAAAACGGTCGTGACGGTTCTTCCGGATACGGCTGAAAGATATTTCTCAACACCCTTGTTTGATGATTAACCTGCAAAAAAAAGAGCAGCTAAGCTGCTCTTTATTTTTTTCTATATATTTTTTATTCCGATCTGAGAGCTTCAACTGCGTCCTTCTTGGCAGCCATTTTTGCAGGAATATGTCCGCCAATCATGGTGAGAATAGTGCTGATTGCTACGAGAATTACAGCGTGGGAGAGCTGAAGCTTTGCAACGCCCTCAAGCTCGGTCAGATTATAAAGTAAGCTGTTTATCGGGAATGTCAGTAGCCATGCGATAACTACGCCAAGCGTTCCCGAAAATACGCCGAGAATGCAGGTTTCCGCATCGAATACACGGGTGATGTCCCTCTTTCTTGCTCCGAGAGCCTTGAGAATACCGATTTCCTTTGTTCGCTCAAGAACTGATGTATATGTGATTATGCCTATCATTATCATGCTTGTGACAAGGGAGATTCCCGCAAAGGCAATGAGAACGATTGTGATTCCATCCATAATTCCGCCCGAAAGATCAGACATAGTTCCTGCGAGATCCGTGTAAACTATGGTGTCCTCATCGGATTTATTCAGATTATAGCTGTCGAGATAGCTTAAAATGTTGTCCTTTGTTTCGAAGTCCTTGGGATAGAGCATTATGGCATATGGCGTGCTGTCGCCGCCGAGATAGGCGATGAGCTGCGTTTTAGTTTCCTCGTCAACCTCTTCCGTTGTAATGACGTTGAAGTCGCTTTCCCTCTGTGCCTTTACGATGTCGGATTCGTAATTTTCATCAACAACAAGCTGAGTAAGCTCGTCGGAGTAGGCAATTCCCGATGAAAGGAGAGCTATGGGAGCATCCTCCTTCTCACGTATGATTCCGCATATGCGCAGAGTTATGCTGCTGTCGGAGTTATACATAGCTTCGTAATCCATAGACGGCATATATGTACCATATTCCGTCTGCTCATAGTAGTCATTGTTGTTGATGAGCCTGAATTCTGTTCCCACAACCTCATCGAATTTTATTGTTTCGTCCCCCTCTGTATCGAATCCCATTGCGTTGAGAATCTGGCAGTCAAGCTCGTTGTCGGAATCAATAACAAGAACAATGTCGGTTGTTTCCGTAGGATAGCTGCCCGCGAGGAGGTCGTAGTTCTGCTCAAGGTAAGAGCCGTCGCTTTCGTCAAGCTGCTTTGGATAGGATGATATACCCGTCAGGAGTGAGCTTGATGAGTCTGAATCGGAGGATGAAAATGAAACGGGAATGATTCCGCTGTCTGTGCTGCGGAGAAGATTCATGCCGGTGATTCGTGTGTATCCTATGTTGCTGCAATCGTCAGAGCTTACATTTTCAACGTAATCAAGGAAATCCTCCGTAAAAATATTCGTGTGGAGAAGCGTATTTTCCGTGGAATCATAGAGTATAATCTCATCCGTGTCGGCATATTCCGTATTGCCTGTCATGCTGTCCTGCATTTCACTTTGCATCTCACTTAAGGTTTCCTCGTCAATCTGAACAGCCGTCTGGGAAATGGTAATCGGCATTTGCGCAAGTGTCGTTCGCTCCATTTCGTCAATCTGTATCTGGAATCCGTTTGACAGGCTCAGAATTACGGCGATTCCGATAATTCCGATACTCGAAGCGAACGCCGTCAGGAAGGTTCTGCCCTTTTTCGTGCGGATATTGTTCATGGAAAGTCCCAGTGCCGTTGTGAACTTCATTGCCGTATGGCGGAGGCTGAAGCCGTCCGATTTCGGTTTTTCCTTGTGTGGATGACTGTCGTCCACAATCTGACCGTCACTGAAGCGAATTATTCTGTCCGCGTATTTTTCAGCAAGCTCTGGATTGTGAGTTACCATAATAACAAGGCGGTCTTTAGCAACCTCCTTGATGAGATCCATTATCTGTACGCTTGTGTTTGTATCCAGCGCGCCTGTCGGCTCATCGCACAGGAGAATTTCCGGATCATTTGCAAGGGCACGGGCGATTGCCACACGCTGCATCTGACCGCCGGAAAGCTGATTCGGCTTCTTTCCGATGTGGTTGCCAAGCCCCACCTGTTTGAGAACCTCAATTGCCCGCTTATGCTTTTCCTCCTTGGAAACGCCGCTGAGCGTCATACCCATTTCAACATTTGCTACAATTGACAGGTGCATAATAAGGTTATAGCTCTGGAAAACGAAGCCGACGGAGTTGTTTCTGTAAGCGTCCCAGTCCTTGTCAGTGAAGTCCTTGGTCTTTTTGCCCTTGATGATGAGATCTCCCGAATCATAGCGGTCGAGTCCGCCTATGACGTTAAGGCAGGTTGTTTTTCCTGAGCCGCTTGCGCCCAGAATTGCGACAAATTCCTTTTCACGGAAAGCCACGCTGATTCCGTTGAGAGCCTTTGTTTCGGTATTACCTGTGCGGTAAATCTTCGTAATATTCTTTAATTCAAGCAATTTACAATCTCCTTCCAATTTGTGAGATTACACAAATTCTATAGTGGTTGAATGTACAATATAACTATACAACAAACGGAAATCTTTGTCAACGATATTTCGAGAAAGTAAACTAAATTTCACGTTTTCATCACAATGAATGTCGAATCCTGCCCCTGCCGCATATAATAGGCAGAGGGGGTGAGATGATGTACACTGAAATTTTTCTTGCGCTCATTGTAAGTCTTGATACTTATCTTGCGGCGGCTGCCTACAGCGACAGCGAAATCAGGATTCCGCCGCTGTCTGCGCTGATTATAAGCTTCACGGGGGCGGCTGTTCTCGGCATATCGCTCAAATTCTCGGAGCTTCTCAGCCGCTTTATAGCTTCGGGGATATGCTCGGCGGCAGGTCTGATTATACTAATTGTAATAGGCATAATCACGATGTTCAAAAGCTTCATACGCTGTCTTATTAAGCGGCTTTCGGGGGAGGGTCGTGATTCCCTGAAAATAAACGGCTTCGGACTGGGCATAAGCATCTACCTTGATGAAACTGCCGCAGACATTGACAGCTCGAAATCCCTTTCCGCATACGAAGCGGCAGCTCTTGCGCTGGCAAGCTCTCTCGACTCCGCAGCAACAGGCATAAACTGCGGATTTACGGGGATTCAGCCGCTTCCTGCGGCAATTTTCACATTCGTGGCAGGCTTTCTGGCAATTATTCTCGGCGGTCTAACGGGCAAAAAAATCTCCTCCATGCGCCATGATTTTTCATGGGTCGGAGGAGCCATGCTTATAATTTTCGCCATATTCAGCTATGCGTTTCAAAGCTCGTAGACTACGATTTCAGGCGGATTGAAAAGTCGGAGCTTGCCAAGACCTCCCGAAACGAGAAGCTGCATATTACCCACAGTATAATTTCCCTTTGAATATTTCGGCAGAAGCCTTCGTTCGGGGGAAAGCAGACCAACGCCTGTGAAGGGGATTCTTACAACTCCCCCATGAACGTGGCCGCAGACTGCAAAATCCGCTCCCCATTGGGCGTAGCTTTGGGCGAACAGGGGATTATGAACGGCAAGAATCGTCATGCAGTCGGGCTTATTTCCCAATGTATCGTGAATCTGCGACGCATCAACAGTATCGAGATTTTTATATTTGCCGTTTTTCTTGTAGACGGTTGAGGGCAGCTCAAGTCCGCAAAGGCTGATGTCCCTGCCGCGAATCCGAAGCCGAGCTGTTTTGTTGTTCAGGAGGACAGCTCCGGAGTTTATTACAATCTGTATAAATTTATCACGCATCTCAGGGGAAAAATCAGTTTCATGATTCCCGAAAATGAGATATGTCGGAGCTATCTCCGTCAGGGCACGGAGAGTTGCCTCCGCTGTTGAAAGGTCGGTGCAGCTCCGTGAAACGAGGTCGCCCGTTATAAGGATTATATCAGGTTTTTCGGCGGAAATCCGTTTGCAGAGCCGCTTGTTGTTCTTTCCGAAGCGTCTTTTGTGGAGGTCGGCAGCCTGAACAATTTTAATATCTCCGCCGAGCTTTTCACGTCTGACGCAGAGCATAAAGCAATTTTCAGCAATCAGATCCGCAGCTAAAAATATTACTAACAGTATAATTATTATCACTTTTTCTGCCTTCTCGAGTCGAGATATTTTTGAATGGGAATATCAATCAGGGCGAAAACAGCCAGATACAGGGAGGTTATCATAAATCTTCCCGCATAGGTTGAAATCACCTCCGGAGCAGTTCCGGTGTAGTCAACATCAGGGCTGAACGTGCTGATTCCGGGATCGACCAGCAGAAAAACAACTGTCAGCACAAGTCCGAACGCAAAGGGAACGGCTGTGGAAAAAATAAATACAAATTTACGTGAAATGCTGTCCTTTTTTCCTGCGTCAAGCTGAACGAGATGATACATAAAGCAGATTATCAGGGGAGTGATAAGTGTATATTTTTCGTCGTAGCCGAGCTTCTCGAAAGCAAACCAGTTAAGCCACTGAACGAAAAGGCTTAGCAGAGCGATAATGCCGCCGGAGAGCCAATTTTGTTTGTATTGCATAAAAATCCTTTCTGATTTTTGTTTATAAAGCCAATGCCCATCTGACGACGGGCATTTTCTATTTATTTTTATTCAATAGTAACAGAAACCTTGAGATTCTGCTTAGCAGCGCCTGCACGCATAATTGTGCGGATAGCCTTGGCAATTCTGCCCTGCTTGCCTATAACACGTCCCATATCATCGGGAGCAACCGTAAGGTGGAAAACAATAACGCCCTCAGCGTCGGGTTCGTCCTCTACGATAGTTATAGCGCTTTTATCATCAACAAGTCCTGCTGTAACAGCATAAAGCAAGTCTTTCATTTAATGTACCTCCGTAAAATCCCGACGGATATAGAGGGCTGAGACACATCGTCTCCCCTCTGCTCCGCAAAGGATTAAGCTGTCGGCGTCTTTGCAGGGTTAGCCTCAAAGAACGCCTTCATTCTTAAGGATAGTCTTAACTGTATCTGTAGGCTGTGCGCCCTTTGAGATCCATTCCTTAGCCTTATCAGCGTCAACCTTGACAACTGACGGATTCTTTGTAGGGTCGTAGTAACCGATTTCCTCTACGAATCTGCCGTCTCTCGGATATCTTGAATCTGCGACAACGATACGATAGAAGGGAGCCTTCTTAGCGCCCATTCTTCTGAGTCTGATTTTAACTGCCATTTTTGTTTCACCTCCGGAAGATTATTAGTATATTTCAAGCGGGTGCAGAACCGCGTTGAAGCGTAGATTTAAGGCAGCGCCGCAATAATAGCTGTACGTGGCACAGGCAAAATATGTGCGCCCTGCGGCTATGCCGTTTGATGGGAAATATCAGGCGGCAGCTGACACACCTGACAGCAGTACGAGAATAAAAAATACCGCAATGACAAGTATTAACAGCACCTTAAAAAGCGTAATTTCAATGCGGAGAACAAGTGAAATGAGGTAACCGCAAATTACGAGTAAAATTAAAAGAAACAGCATTTATTTCACCCCATTGGAGGGAAGCCTCCGCCTTTTCCGCCGAATTGATCGAGATTCATGCCCGCAAGCTGCTTTCTTGCTCTGCGCATATTCATTTTGTTGCCCTTGCCAGTGAACTGCTTCATCATCTGCTGCATCTGTTCAAACTGCTTCAGGAGGCGGTTGACATCCTCAACCTTAGTTCCCGAGCCTGCGGCAATTCTGCGCTTTCTCGACGGATTTATAATAGACGGCTTCGCGCGTTCAGCCTTAGTCATTGAGGATATCATAGCTTCGATTCGGGTGAACTGTTTTTCGTCCACATCGGTATCCTTGAGCTTATCCCCTACGCCCGGGAGCATAGAGAGGATAGATTTCATAGATCCCATTTTCTGAATCTGCTTAATCTGAGCGAGAAGATCGTCCATATCGAATTTGTTTTCCTTGAATTTCTTTGCGACCTTTTCAGCTTCCTTTTCATTCATGACCGTTTCAGCCTTTTCAATGAGGGTGAGAACGTCGCCCATGCCTAAAATCCTGGAAGCCATACGCTCCGGATGGAACGCCTCGAAATCATCGAGCTTTTCGCCCATGCCGACATATTTAATAGGCTTGCCTGTTACGGCGAGAACAGAAAGCGCCGCGCCGCCTCTTGTATCGGAATCGAGCTTCGACATGAGAACGCTTGTTATGCCGACAGCTTCATCGAAGGCTTTAGCCACGTTTACGGCGTCCTGACCTGTCATAGCGTCCACAACGAGCATAATTTCATTAGGTTCAGTGACCTTTTTGATTTCCTTAAGCTCATCCATAAGCTCCGTGTCGATATGCAGACGTCCCGCGGTATCGATAATGAGAATGTCGTGGCCGTAATCCTTCGCATAGGCAAGTGCCTGTTTAGCGATGATGACAGGGTTTATCTGACCCATTTCAAAGACCTTTACTTCAGCCTTTTCGCCCACAACCTGAAGCTGATTTATAGCGGCAGGACGATAAATATCGCAGGCTGCCAGAAGGGGACGATGCCCCTCTTTCTTGAGGAGCTTGGCAAGCTTAGCCGCATGAGTTGTTTTACCTGAGCCTTGCAGACCGCACATCATGATAACTGTCGGCGGCTTTGAGGCGTAATTTATGTGGGAATTGCTGTTTCCCATGAGGCTGCAAAGTTCTTCGTTTACGATTTTGATAACCTGCTGTGCAGGTGTAAGGCTTTCGAGAACCTCCTTGCCCACTGCACGTTCCTTGACCTTTGCCACGAAGTCCTTAACGACCTTGTAGCTGACGTCGGCTTCAAGGAGAGCCAGACGCACCTCACGCATAGCTTCATTGACATCGTTTTCAGTGAGCTTGCCTTTTGATTTGAGCTTTTTGAACACATTATTAAGTTTATCTGAAAGACCTTCAAAAGCCATAGCGTACTCTCCTTTACAAAAATAAAATAAATGATATAAATATATAAGATGAGCCTTGCGGCATGAGCGAATCTGCATCGATAAAATGAACCGCCAAATTACGCAGCCGCATTCACACAAGCTGCCCGACATAGCAAATTGCACTGCCGACCTCGCGTACTGCCCTGTCACGTCAATTTACACGCACTGCCCGACCTCACGAATCGCCGCACCTGCGTCAGAGAAGTGTCAGCCCCTTGTCGATTTCAGTAATAAGACGTTCCCGAATTTCAGGGTCTGCTTCATTGGCAGTTTCACGGAGATTTTCAAAGCATCCGCGCATTTTGCCCAATCTCTCGGCGAATCCGAGCTTTTCCTCATAATTCAGCAGAAGCGTTTCCGTGCGCTTTATAAGGGCACGCACAGCCTGTCGGGTAATGCCGAGGGGATTCCCGATTTCGGAAAGGGACAAATCCTCGCAGTAATAAAGCCCCATGATATTGCGCTGATGCTCCGTAAGAAGCTCGCCATAGCAATCCAAAAGCAGAACAAATTTTAATTCCTTAGCCATAATAAAGCACCTGTTTGGGTGTAATCCAAAATCACTTTACACAGTATACAACATTTCAGCTCACTTGTCAAGGGTTTTGAAAAAATTTTGAAAAGTTTTTTTGCGGTTGAAAAAAAGCAAAACCCCATGAATTTCATGGGGTTTGTTGTCTTATCAGAAGTAATCATAATCATCATCGTAATAGTCATAATAGTCATAATAGTCATAGTAGTCATAGTAGTCATAATAATCATCATAATAGTAATCATAATAATCATCGTAGTAATAATCATCATAACCATAGAACAGCTCGTCGACGATTTCCTCCGCAAGGTCTGAGGACAGACCAATCTTCTCGAGAAGCTCAGTAACAAAGCTGCTTATCTCGTCCTCTGTCACGTAATCCTCTAAGTCAAGGTCGTAGTCGTAGATGTCTATCATATAGGCATCGGCAGCGTCAGGAACTGAAACCTTTGCCGAATCGTCCGTGGACATACTAAGCGTAACCGTTCCGAAATCCGTTCCGTCAAGGTTGACATCATAGGAAATATCCTGCGAGCTTCCGTCAGATTCAAGCTTCAGTGAAATGGGATCTATATCCTCAACGACAATTGCCAGATCGCAATTCACATAGCCCTTTTCCTCATCTACAATTTCAAAGTCGTCGAACTCAATTGAAGCCCCGTATGTATCGTATCCGTCGGAAATGCTGCACTCGATTTCGCCGGAGTAAACGTCCTTATCCTCTTCCTCCGCATCAAGAACAATGCTTACAATGTCCTCGCCTTCAACTGTGAGGCTCAGCTCTGCTGCAATATTATCCTTTTCCTTGCCGACAGCGAATAAGCATTCAAATTCATCTTCAAATGAAATTTCAAAGCCTCTGATAGTGCCTGTTGCGTCAACATATGTTACAAGCTCAACTGCTTCGCTGCCGAAATCTCCGGACTGCTTTGCCTCCTTCAATTCATCGGCAAGCTCGTCAAGAACCTCCTCGTATTCGTCCTCGGTGCAAATGCCAATCTTATCAGATACAAGCTTTTTAATTGTCTTGTCGTCAGCTGCCTTTTCAACGAACGCCTGAGCAATTTCAACTGCCTTTTTGCCGTCAATTTCAGCCGTTATAGCAGTGTATTCGGTTTCAATGCTGCCGATGTCAACGCTTTCCTTCTTTTCAAGCTCAACATCCTCAATTGATTCGCTCCATACAGCCGCATAATCGTTAATAAGATCAGAAAGCTCATCAGGAGAAATATAATCATCAGGATTGCTTGCAACATCCATTAAAATGTCAAAAATAGCGTTTTGTTCGCTGCTCATATCATCGAGAGCGCTGCTCATATCCATTCCGAGCCATGTTTCCGTAAGCTCAGGAACTCTCATGAAATAGGTGAAATCCTCCACATCTACGGCAATTTCAGCTGTAACGAGATTATCTCCGTTGAGCGATGCGTATACAGAGCCGGAGGTTTCCGATTTTTTGGCATTAGATTCCACACCGATTTCAAGAGAGTCAACATTATTGATTATGTCAACAATTGTCTGTATGTCCTCATCTGAGCTGTCAGCGTAATCACTGCCGATAAGCTCGCTGAGAAGCATATCCTTAGCCTCATCGGTGGTTTTATATTTCAGGGCAACCGAACCGGAGGAGCCGTTTTTCATCTTGTCGAGATATTCCTCGTAGGATTCCTTGACTGATTCCGCACCGTTTGCCGCATTTTCCTCATAGACCCATGCGCAGTATTCATCAGGCTCAAGTGTTGCGAGCTTGACTTGATTTTTAACAAAATCGGACATATTATAGGCAACAACGCCGCCAACTGCAACTACAGCAACAGCGCCGACACTGATTGCCGCAATTTTAACGCCTTTTTTCTTTTTCGGAGCTTTATCAACTCCGCTTACAGTATTATCGGGAATGTAATTGTTTGAGTAGCTGTGATTTTCGGGTTTTGTTATAATTTCCACGCCGCATTTCGGGCAGAAACGCGCCCCGTCTTTAATGGGACTGCCGCATTTTTTACAAAACATAATTATCCACCTAAATCCTTTCACCTAAAATTATTTTATTTTCATGAGGATACAAGAAAAGTCTATTCTCTATAGCTTAATAATACCACACAAAAAAATTGATGTCAACAAAAAATTTGTTTTTTCGCCGCTTTGTATATTTTCTGTAATCTTGGGCAATCTTTGTGCGGTGCTGCCTTAATATACACATGAATAATTCGCGCTGTCGTGCAGATAATACAAGTAGTTCCGCAGGAACAATATTTCTCATAAGGAGATTTTAAAAATGGAAAACAAAAAGAAAAATGATCACATCAAATGTACCGTATCTCAGTGCCAGCATAACATGGTAACTGAAAATTACTGCTCACTCGGCTGCATTACTGTCGGCACTCACGAGGAGAATCCTACAGTTCCCGAATGTACCGACTGTAATTCATTCGTTAAGCGTACAGGATGCTGCGGCTGATTACTTCCTCCCCGATGCTGCGGCATCGGGCTTACATATTGGCTATATTCGGTATATATATTGTGCAATATAGACAAAGCTTGCTGTTTAATACGGTCAAAACATGAAAAGTTATTTTATGCTCTTGAAAAATTATCTTATATGAAGTATAATAATAGTAACTTTGATTAAAACAGGAGGCTGATACTATGTTCGATAAAACTATGACCTTTTCCGTTAATGAGGACAAAGAGGCTGAGCTGAAAAAAAATCTCACTATCATTTATGACGCGCTCACGCAAAAGGGTTATAATCCTATAAATCAGATAGTTGGTTATATTCTTTCAGAAGACCCGACCTACATAACCACCTATAACAATGCAAGAAGTCTTATCCGCCATATCGACAGGGATGAGCTTCTTCAGGTTCTTGTAAGATCGTATCTCAACTCGTAAAGGCTCATAAAAACGCAGGCAGACGCAGAATCTGCCTGTTTTATTTTTCCACTGATAAATCTTATCCGAAGGGCTATAATATTACTGCGGCGGAAGCCGCGGCTTTTATAACTTTGATTAGTATAAAGGAATCTGAAGATTTATGAATTATAAGGCTCTGGCAGCAGCAGTAATATTTACAGCGTCATCTCTTTCGGGAACTGCCGCTTATGCTGCTGACAACACTAAAATCGGCTACGGTCAGGGAACTGCCGTTGACAGCGAAAACCGACCTGTAGATGCCGAAAGCTTCAACAGCCGATATGGCGATTATGATGCCTGCGCCCTATCGGAGGACGATAACCGAATTATTATCACTTTCGACCAGGGCTATGAAAACGGCTACACGGAAAAGATACTGGATACCTTGAAGGAAAAAAACGTAAAAGCAATCTTTTTTCTTACAGGCGATTATGCCAAAAAGGAAAAGGCTCTTGTACAGCGTATGATTGACGAGGGTCATGTTCTGGGAAATCACGGTATGACACACGCAAGCCTTCCTACGCTTTCCCCTCAGGAGGCGGAAGAGGAAATAATGTCGCTTCACAATTACGTTCTTGAGGAATACGGATATGAAATGCAGTATTTCAGATGTCCGTGCGGAGAATATTCGGAGGCTGCTCTTGAAAAGGTGCAGGAATGCGGCTACAAAACCGTATTCTGGAGCTTTGCTTACGTGGACTGGCAAACCGACAGTCAGCCATCAGCCGGCGAAGGCTTTCAGAAGCTCACAGAATCGGCACATGGCGGCGAAATACTCCTGCTTCACTCAGTATCTGCAACAAATGCCGAGATACTCGGCGATGTAATTGACAGCTTCAGAGAAGAAGGATTTGTTGTTTAATTTAATTAAAAAGCATAGTTTTAGCAGCGGAGTAGTTCCCCAACAGCTCCGCTGCTATTTTTGTATATCCCTAAAAATCATGACAGATGAGCGAATGAATATCCCTCATGCGTCCCCATTATATTTCCTCACTCCTCTATAATTTCGATTGATACAATGTCGGATTCCCCAAGCTCTATGCCTTCTTCGAAGATAGCGATAGAATCCTCGGTGTCATCATTATCTTTAGCATATGTAAAGGCGTCTACTTTTCCTACATATTCTTTGCCGTTGATAGCTAACACACGAACTTTTTTACAAAAATATTGCTCTAAATCCAAAATATTTCACCTCCTTTTCCTTAGATTCCTTCATTCAGTACCTCCGCAAGAACCGTTTCCATTTCCTGCTTCAGGAACGAACTGCGGTAAGCCATTATCATGACGTACATGGGCTTTTTTAGCTTTTCGCTGTCCGTTATAACGCCCTTGCTTTCCTCAATCGCCTTATTGATGAGTTTTTTTATAGACTTCGATTCAAAAGAGCCTTCGTCCTCGGCAGTAAAGATAATTCTGCAAAGGATGTTATATAAAAATACATCTGCGATTATATCGTCTGAGGTATCCTCCACGTCGCCGTTGACGTATCTCATGAGCTTTGCAATATCCTCCAGCTTCATTGCTCCCCTGAGCATATTTATCAAAAGAATTCTGATAACCTGCTTTTCGGAATATTTTTTACCATGAGTTGCCGAAACCCAGCCGCGCTTTATCCAGTTCTGAATTGTCGAGCCTTCAAGTCCGGTCAGCTTTGAGAGCTGTGACAAGGTAAGTCCGCCGGTAGCCTCGAGAACGGGAGCAATAAGGGTGAATGCGGAATCTCTCGCCTGTTCGGTAAATTTAAGAGTTGTTCCGGGTATTTTTCGATTCAAGGTCTTTGCCTCCTTTCAAATGATGTTATGATTATATCATAGGTTCATCTGAACTTCAAATGCCGTTTTTTGACTTTAAAGGGAGATTTTGCGGATTTTTTTGGATTTATCACGAATATGCTTGATATTTCACATTTTTTTGCATCAAATCAATAATTTGTGGGTTTATGTACTCATTTTATTTTTTTTTGAATATATATTTAAGGCGAAAGCTATCCCGTATCCACAAATATATATGCATTGGAGTGAATCATGTGAAAACTCAGCCTAATCAGCGTGCTGTAATTCTTGGACAGTACATAATTGAAAATAAAGCAACTGTACGTGCGGCAGCCAAAAAGTTCGGCATCTCAAAAAGCACCGTACATAAAGACGTCAGCGAACGCCTGCCGAAGGTCAATCCCGCCCTTCACGCGCAGGTTAAGGATATATTGGAAATCAACAAGCAGGAACGCCATATCCGCGGAGGAATGGCGACAAAGCTGAAATATATGGAGCTTGCCGAGCGCAGGGCAAAGGCAGGAAATAAATAATAACTAAAAGCTCTGTCATGTACGGCAGAGCTTTTGAAAAAATCTATCTCAAAAACAGCAATTTAATATACATTCCGAAGCTATTCATGAGCTTGCGCTACTTCGGGACGGGCGATATATCAGATTGCTGTTTACTTTATTTTATGCAGATTTTCCGGTTTTGCAACTTGTAATTTCTTACAAACAATTTAGAACAGCGTCACCTATATACACATTCAACAATTCTTCTCACAGAAACATATGCATTTTCAACAAACTTTTTTATTTTACTTGACATTTCACCAATTGCCCCATATAATATAAACAGTTATAAACCGTTGAAGCGGGGATAAAAACAGTTGCTGACTGCACAGAGATCCGGGAGTGCTGAGAATCCGGAGAGAAACGAGCTGTTAAATGGGCCGCTGAGGGCGTGGTCAAAAGCTAAGCTGCATGGAAATTTGCAGGTCTTAGCTGAGTATTCCATGACGTGCGGCGCGCGTTAGACGTCGGGGATATGGTAGTATCCTGCTGAGTGGCAGTTTTTCTGCAAATCAAGGTGGCACCGCCGATAAAACATTTGTTTATTGGTCCTTGACGAGATATTTTGTCTTGTCAGGGCTTTTTTATTGCATATTCCCCTCTCAGGACAAATTTCACGGAAATTTTCTCTTGGGAGGGACTTTTTATGATTAAGCCAAAAATTACTACAACCTTGGAAAAAGCACGCAGTCTTGCCGAAAACGGTAAGTACAAAATGGTACCTGTTACCGCGGAGCTTTTTTCCGATATGCACACGCCGATGAGAGTTATGGCGGCACTGAAAAATGTCAGCCATCATTGCTTTATTCTCGAAAGCGCTGACAATACTAAGCAGTGGGGACGCTATACGTTCCTCGGGTTTGACCCGATTATGGAAATCAGCTGCACTAACGGCACTGTCACCGTGAAAAACGGCGATGTCAAGGTCTATGAGAACGCAGACCCCAGAGCCTATATCAGAGAAATTCTTGAAAACTGCAAAAGTCCGAAATGTTCGGGCTTGCCTACGTTCACGGGCGGTCTTGCGGGATATTTTTCCTACGACTACATCAAATACAGCGAGCCGGTCCTGAATCTCGATGCGGAGGATACCGAGGGCTTCAAGGACGTGGATCTCATGCTTTTCGATAAGGTTATCGCTTTCGACAGCCATTTGCAGAAGATTTTCGTTATCGTCAATATCCGCACGGAAAATCTTGAGGAAAATTACGCCGAGGGCTGCAAGGAGCTTGAAAAAATCTGCTCGCTTATTCTTGGAGGAGAGGCGGCAAGCTTTGAGCCGCTGAAGCTGAAATCCGATATAACGCCTCTTTTCAGTGAGGAGCAGTATTGCGGAATGGTTGAAAGGGCAAAGCAGTATATCTATGACGGGGATATATTTCAGGTGGTTCTCTCCAACAGGCTTGAAGCGGACGCTGAAGGCAGCCTCTTTGACGTATACCGTGTTCTTCGCACGGAAAATCCTTCGCCCTATATGTTCTATTTCTCCAGCGACGATATTGAAATGGCAGGCTCTTCCCCCGAAACTCTTGTGAAGCTTGAGGACGGCGTGCTTCATACCTATCCCCTTGCGGGAACTCGTCCGAGAGGGGCAACGGAGGAGGAGGACAAGGAGCTTGAACGCGGACTCCTTTCTGATGAAAAGGAAATTGCTGAGCATAATATGCTTGTGGATCTGGGACGCAACGATATAGGCAAGATAAGCAAATTCGGCAGCGTTTCCGTTGATGAGTACATGGCGATACAGCGCTTCTCAAGGGTTATGCATATCGGCTCGTCTGTCCGCGGAGAAATTGCCGACGGACTTACGGCTCTTGACGCTGTTGACTCCATTCTTCCGGCAGGAACTCTTTCAGGCGCTCCGAAGATACGTGCCTGCGAGATAATAAACGAGCTTGAAAACAATAAGCGCGGCGTCTACGGCGGCGCTATCGGATATCTTGACCTGTCGGGAAATCTGGATGTCTGCATTGCTATTCGCCTTGCGTTCAAGAAAAACGGACACCTCTTCATCAGAAGCGGCGCAGGAATCGTTGCGGACAGCGTTCCTGAAAATGAGCATAAGGAATGCATAAACAAGGCAAGGGCAGTTGTAGAGGCTATAAAGCTTGCAGAAGGAGGAATTTCATCATGATTCTGCTTATAGATAATTTTGACAGCTTTTCATTTAATTTGTATCAGCTTGCAGGCAGCATTGAACCGAATATAAAAACTATCCGAAATAATGACGCTGACGCTGATGATATACGCAAAATGAATCCGTCCCATATAATCATCTCGCCCGGCCCGGGCAGACCGTGCGATGCGGGAAACTGCATTTCCATTATCAGGGGGCTTGCAGGTGAAATACCGATTTTGGGCGTTTGCCTTGGTCATCAGTCAATTGTGGAGGCCTTCGGAGGTAAGGTCGTCCATGCGGGAAAGCTCGTTCACGGCAAGGCTGAAACAATAGAAATCAACAACGAGCATCCGCTGTTCAGGGGACTCGGCAAAACCATCAGAGCCGCGAGATACCATTCTCTCGCAGCCGATAAGGATACACTTCCCGATTGTCTTGAGGTACTCGGAATGTCCTCGGACAACGAGATTATGTCCGTCGCTCATAAGGAGCTGCCTGTGTACGGCGTGCAGTTCCATCCGGAATCAATTATGACTCCGCAGGGCGACGTTATTATGAGAAACTTTTTGAATTTTTAATCTTAGGAGGAAATTATTATGCTTAAAAACGAAATCTCTGAGCTTGCAAAGGGCAATAACCTGAGCCGTGAAACCACAGAGGCGGCATTCGACAAGATAATGAGCGGCGAGGTGAATGATATTCAGAAGGCAGGATTCCTGACGGCGCTTTCTATCAAGGGCGAAACGATTGACGAAATTACTGCCGCAGCAGGCGTTCTCCGGAAATACTGCACAAAGGTTCCCCATGAATGTGACTGCTTTGAAATTGTAGGCACAGGCGGCGATAAGTCCAACACATTCAACATTTCCACCACAGCAGCTATTCTTCTTGCGGCAGCAGGAATCCACGTTGCAAAGCACGGCAACAGAGCGGCTTCATCAAAATGCGGAGCTATGGACGTTGTTGAGGCGCTGGGAATAGATCTGGGACTTTCACCGGAAAAAAGCGGAAAGCTCCTTGACGAAATGGGACTTTGTCTGCTCTTCGCTCAGAAATATCACTCCGCTATGAAAAATGTAGGTCAGGTACGCCGTGAGCTTGGAATCCACACGATTTTCAACATCATCGGCCCACTGGCTAACCCCGCCTTGCCGAAATATCAGCTCATGGGCGTTTATTCAAGCGAGCTTGTTGAGCCGCTTGCGGAGGTTCTCCACAACCTTGGCATTGAAAATGTTATGACAGCTCACGGCGTGGACGGTCTTGACGAGGTTTCACTTTGCGGTGAAACGGAAATCTGCGAGATTATCAACGGCGTCAAGAGAACATATCTTGCGTCGCCGGAGGATGTGGGAATGACACGCTGTGCTAAATCCGACCTTACAGGCGGTACTCCCGAGGAAAACGCAAGGATAACTCTCGATATTCTCAAGGGCGTTAAAGGTCCTAAGCGTGACGCCGCAGTTCTGAACGCAGCCTACTCCTACCATATCGTTCGTCCGGAGGTATCACCTGCCGAGGCAAGAAAAATCATTGATGAAACAATCGACAGCGGCAAGGCAATAGAATTCTTCGAGAAATTTAAGGCTGCCGCTAAGGAGGACTGATAATGATTCTGGACGACCTCGTTGCCGCAACGGCAAAGCGGCTTCAGACAGTGAAAAGCAATGCTCCGATTGACGAAGTAAAAAAAGCTGCGGAGGCTGTAAAAAATATTCGGGTAAGGGAGGATTTTCCCTTCAAAAGGGCGCTTTCAAAGGACGGTCTTTCCTTCATCTGCGAGGTGAAAAAGGCTTCGCCATCAAAGGGGATAATTGCCGAGGATTTCCCCTATCTTGACATAGCGAAAAGCTATGAGGCGGCAGGTGCGGACGCTGTTTCCGTCCTCACCGAGCCTGATTATTTCAAGGGCAGCACGGAATATCTCAGAGAAATTGCCGCGGAGATTTCACTTCCCTGTCTGCGCAAGGATTTTATCATTGACGAGTATATGATTTACGAGGCAGGCGCGCTTGGAGCTTCCGCTGTTCTGCTGATTTGCGCCATTCTCAGCGACAGTCAGCTGAAGGAATATCTGGAGCTTGCCCACTACCTCGGAATGTCGGCGCTTGTGGAAACGCACAGTCCGGAGGAGGCTGAAAGAGCCGCTGCCTGCGGAGCTGAAATTATCGGCGTAAACAACCGTGATCTGCGCACCTTTGAGGTTGACCTCCACACAACTGAAAATGTTGCGGCGGCTATCCCGAGGGAGAAAATTCTCGTATCCGAAAGCGGTATTCACTCAGCTGACGACATCGCCTTTGTCCGTGGGGCAGGAGCTGACGCAGTGCTTATCGGTGAAGCGTTCATGCGTGCGGAAAATAAAGCCGAGCTGATGAACAGATTCAGAAACAACGGGTAAAGGCTTATGAAAATAAAGATTTGTGGGCTTTTCCGCAGAGAGGACGCACTGTACGTGAATGAGACTCTCCCCGATTATGTGGGATTCGTCTTTGCCGAGAGCCGCAGAAGGGTGACTCCCGAAACGGCTGCGGAGCTGAAAAGGCTTCTCGACCCGAGAATTAAGACTGTGGGAGTTTTCGTAAACGCAGACATGGATTTCATCGCCGATTTGACGCAAAGGGGAATCATTGACGCTGTGCAGCTTCACGGCACGGAGAATGAGGAATACGCACGGGAGCTTCGTGGGAGGATTCCTGCGGAAATCCCGATAATAAAGGCTTTTTCCGTATCCTGCGGTGAGGATATTGCGAATGCGGAGAAATTCCCCTGCGATTTTATGCTTCTCGACAACGGAAAGGGCGGTACAGGGCAAAGCTTCTCGTGGGAGCTGCTCAGAAAAAATATGCCCGAAGGAACCTTTCTCGCAGGAGGCGTAAATACGGAAAATATCGCGGAGGCTGCCGAGCTTCGCCCCTACTGCATTGACGTCAGCAGCGGCGTGGAAACAAACGGCATAAAGGACAGAGAGAAGATTCTGAAGCTGGTGCAGACAGTAAGAAACTGCAAATAAACTTGGGACAGTACACACAAATTCCTGTGCGGAATTGTCTCAGAAAGGATTTTTTATGGAAAAAGGCAGATACGGCGTTCACGGCGGACAGTATATCCCCGAAACGCTTATGAACGAAATACACAAGCTCGAAGAGGCGTATGAGTTCTACAAGAACGACAAGGCTTTCAATGAGGAGCTTGACAAGCTTAACAGGGAGTATGCAGGCAGACCCTCGCTGCTCTACTATGCTGAAAAGATGACGAAGGATCTCGGCGGAGCAAAGATTTATCTCAAGCGTGAGGATCTCAATCATACAGGCTCACACAAAATAAACAATGTTCTGGGACAGGTTCTCATGGCAAAGAAAATGGGCAAGACCCGTGTAATCGCCGAAACAGGCGCAGGTCAGCACGGCGTGGCTACGGCAACGGCTGCTGCTCTTATGGGTATGGAATGCGAAATTTTCATGGGCAAGGAGGATACGGAGCGTCAGGCTCTCAACGTCTACAGAATGGAGCTTTTAGGCTCTAAGGTTCACGCTGTAGAAACAGGAACTATGACTCTCAAGGATGCCGTAAACGAAGCTATGCGTGAGTGGGTGTCACGAGTTGACGATACGCATTATGTTCTCGGCTCGGTTATGGGGCCTCATCCGTTCCCAATGATAGTAAGAGATTTCCAGAGCGTCATCAGCCGTGAGGCTCGTGCGCAGATTCTCGAATACGAGGGCAAGCTTCCGGCAGCAGTTGTTGCCTGTGTCGGCGGCGGAAGCAACGCTATGGGAGCATTCTATAATTTTATTCCCGATGAGGGCGTTAAGCTTATCGGCTGTGAGGCTGCCGGACGCGGCATTGACACAAAGGATACTGCCGCAACGCTTGCAACAGGAACGCTTGGAATCTTCCACGGCATGAAGTCGTATTTCTGCCAGAACGATGAGGGACAGATTGCTCCTGTTTATTCGATTTCGGCAGGACTGGACTACCCGGGAGTAGGTCCTGAGCACGCGTATCTTCACGATACAGGCAGAGCTGAATATGTGCCGATAACCGATGAGGAGGCTGTTTCGGCGTTTGAATATATTGCCCGTACAGAGGGAATTATCTGCGCTATCGAGTCGGCTCACGCAGTCGCACACGTTATGAAAATCGCAAAGAATTACAGCAAGGACGACTCTATTATAGTTTGCCTCTCAGGCAGAGGAGATAAGGACGTTGCCGCTATTGCCAGATACAGAGGAGTGAATATATATGAGTAGAATTGAAAGCGCATTCAAGGAAAAGGCTTTTGTGGCATTTCTGACTGCCGGAGATCCGAGTATGGAGAAAAGTGAAGAGTACATCGGAAGGCTCATTGACGGCGGAGCTGATGTAATTGAAATCGGAATCCCCTTTTCAGACCCAATTGCCGAAGGCCCCGTTATACAGTCGGCAAACGTAAGGGCGCTTCGCAACGGAGCTAATCTTTCAAAGGTGTTTGAACTCGTTAAAAATGTGAGAAAAAAATATAAGGAAACACCGATAGTTTTCCTGACGTATATTAATCCTGTGTATAAGTACGGAGCTGAGAATTTCTTTAAGAAGTGCAGTGAAATCGGAGCAGACGGAATAATAGTTCCCGATATGCCCTTTGAGGAAAGGGGCGAAATAAGCGAGGCTGCCGAAAAATACGGAATTGATATTGTGCCGCTTATTGCCCCCACATCGGAGGACAGGATAAAGCTTATTTCGCAGGTGGCACAGGGCTATATCTATATCGTTTCCTCTATGGGCGTAACAGGAATGAGAAGCGAAATTAAGACGGATATTGCTTCAATTGTAGAAACGGTACGCAAATATTCCGACAAGCCGACAGCAGTGGGATTCGGTATAAACAAGCCCGAACAGGCAACAAAATATTCGGCAATTGCCGACGGAGTTATCGTTGGCAGCGCCATTGTGAAGATTATTGAGCGTCTTGGGGAAAATGCAGGAGACGAGCTTTATAACTACGCAAAGGAAATGAAGGAAGCCTGCCTGAAGGCAGAATAATATAGGTAAAAGCCCATGGAATTTCCATGGGCTTTATTTTTTAAATAATTCCTGATAGCTCTAAAATAATCCCCTGACGTCCTCAAGAGTCAGGCTTGGCTGGAGAGCAAGATTTATCCCGAAGGCTATGAGCTGCGACGCGCGCTCCGTCAGCCTGTCCACATCACGGGGCGTAACCATCATATTCGGCATATTCCTTGTGGGCTGACCGCCTGTAAAGCTCCGCACAATGGTGTGCATATCCACAACCGTGGGGACTCCGACCGCTATGACAGGCACGCCGAATATCTTCTCCGAAAGCTCCCTTCGGGCGTTAGACACACCGCTCCCCGGGGAAATTCCCGAATCCGAAAGCTGTATAGTCGTGCCCAGCCGCCTTATATCCGAACACGCCAGCGCATCTACCGCAATTATCCCCGACGGCTTCAGCTCACGGCAAATTGCCTTTACCATTTCCGCTGTCTCGATTCCCGTCTGCCCCAGAACTCCACCTGCAAAGACACTCACACGCCGCAGAGATGTCAGAAATTCCTCCTCCTCGCTGTCAAGCTCATCCCGAAGATGACGTGTCGCAAGCACCTTTGCCGCAACCTGCGGACCGAGAGCGTCAGGCGTTATATCGTTGTTTCCAAGCCCCACAACAAGTATTTCCCCCTCCGGAATGAGCATACGCAGCTCACGGGCAAGCTCCAGCGTCATGTCCTCGTATTCATCGGAAAATTTGCTCAGACTGCTGCCCTCAAGGGTAATGTATCTTCCCCTGCCCTTTCCGATTGTGTCAATATGACTGTCGTCGTCAATCACTATTTCCGTGATGCGGAACGCCTTGCCTCGTTTAACCTGATGTATTCCGCTGTCCCTTCCCCTTACGGAGGCTACGCCCTCTAAGGCTAAATCTGTTCTTATTTCCATTTTACACCTCGAATTTTCTGAAAATTGTGCATATTGCTTTAAATAGTGGATAAAATTTTGTTGTAATATTTCTGTTTTGCCTATTGAAATATTTCACAGAAAATGGTACAATTTATATTGTCTCAGTGCGGAGAATCAAAGCTCCGCGTTTGCAGGCGTTCGTTACGTCTGCGGAGTATTCAACCCATGTATGCTCCATTATTATATGCTTAACACAGTGGTTTATACTGCGTTCAATTTCAAGGAGGTGTAACGAAATGCCAAACATTAAATCCGCTAAGAAAAGAGTTAAGGTTAACAAGACTAAGGCTGCTGCAAATAAGTCCAGAAAGTCTAATCTCAAGACTGTTCTCAAGAAGGCTGACGCTGCCTGCGCAACAGGTGCTGCTGATAAGGCAGAGACAGTAAAGGTAGCTATCAAGAAGGTTGATCAGGCTGCTGCTAAGGGTCTTATCCACAAGAATAAGGCTGCAAGAAAGAAGTCACAGCTTGCTAAGAAGCTCAACGCTGCCGGCTGATAGGTCTTTTTAAACATAAACAAGCTTTCCCCTGTGACCACCCACAGGGGATTTTTTTATTTATTGGAATTTCTATTGACTTTTCAATAAAATATGGTATAATTGATTTATAGGCAACATCGCACAAAGCCCGCCTGACGGCTTTGCCGCACATCTGCTTATATACACTTTTATTTGGAGGTTTTGACTTGAAAGCCGGCGTTTCAACATCGTGTCTGTATCCTAAGCTGCTAGAGGAAAGTCTTTACGACCTGACCCTGAACGGAATAACCTCCGTGGAGGTTTTTGTTAATTCTCACTCGGAGCTTAGAAAAAGCTTCGCCTACGGCATCGCCGATACCCTTAAACGCTTTGAGGCTGACTGCCTGTCCGTTCATCCATTCACCGTAGAAATGGAACACATGATGTTCTTCTCCGAATATGAAAGACGCCTTGAGGATATTCTCGAATATTACAAGCTCTACTTTCAGTTCATGAATATAGTCGGCGCGAAAATCTTCGTTTTCCACGGCGGAAAGGGAAGTCCCACATTCTCCCGTGAGCTTTTCTGCGAGCGTTACCACAAGCTCTATGAGCTTGGCAGACAGTTCGGCGTGACTGTCGCTGTCGAAAACGTGGCACGCTGTCTCAGCGGCTCATCGGCGTTTATCAGGGATATTTCGGCAATTCTCGGCGATGACTGCGCTTTCGTCCTCGATACAAAGCAGGCGCTTCGGGCAAGGGAAAATCCCTTCAGCTTTCTTGAAGCAATCGGAAAGAAAATCGCTCACGTGCATATCAGCGATTCCGGCGAGCTTGGGGACTGCCTTCCCATAGGCAAGGGACGATTTCAGGTGAAAAAATTTCTCGCGCGCGTCAACGAGCTTAACCCCGACTGCGGCATCATCTTAGAGCTTTACAGAAACAGCTTCAGAGGTATAAGCGACCTCGTTTTAAGCTTCAATGTACTCAGCAAAATCATTGAATCACTTTAATTGCCCGTTTGAGGCGGATCGGAGCTTCTTATGAAATGTCCATACTGCGGATTTGACGACTCCAAGGTCGTGGATTCACGTCCGACTGACGAAAAAATCCGTCGGAGAAGAGAATGTATAAAATGTCATGCGCGCTTTACCACCTACGAGGCTATCGAAAAGCCGCTTCTCATGGTTGAAAAGCGTGACGGAACATTCGAGCCTTTCGACCGCAGCAAGCTGATTAAGGGCATCTTTACCGCAATCAAGAAAAGACCTGTTACTATTGATCAGGTTTCACGGATTGCGGATTTCGTGGAAAATCATTACGCAAATGAGCTTAAAACAGTTGCTCCGTCAAAGGAAATCGGTGAAATAATTCTGAATAAGCTCAGGGACATCGATCCTGTTTCGTATATCAGATTCGCCTCCGTATATGAGGATTTCTCCGATATTGCCAGCTTTGTGGCTGCTATAAGCGAGCTTGAAAACAGAGAATCCGAGCGTGAAATGCCGCGGGATACTGTTGAATAAATATTTTATAAAGAGGTAATTTTTATGAGCTTCATCGAAAACATCATTAACTCCTTCAACGACGACAAAGCGGAAGATTCTTTTACTAAAGAGGATATTCAGAAGTATTCATTTGTCATGATGCTTTGCTATCTGATTCCTATTTTGTTTTTTGTGCCAATTATCATTAACGGCAAATCCAAATTCTGCTGCTTCCACGCAAATCAGCAGCTTGCACTGCTTGTTATTGAAATCGTAATTGGTATTATCATGTTAATTTTAGGTCTGATACCTGTTATCGGCGCAATTCTTGATTCGCTTTTGTCGCTTGCACTTCTCTGCGTGGCTGTGTTTATGATGTATGCCGCTTACAAGGGAAAGGCTGTAAGAATCCCATTCGTAGGCAATTTAATCAACATTTTCTGATTAGCTTACCGCCATTCTGAGACTGCCTCCGTCCTCACTGTACACCATTGAGGCTACGGCAGTATCGTCGCATACCAACAGCTCTGCCAGAAGCTTCTGACTGTCAGGGCTGTAATTTTTTACTTCGTAAATATAAAGCTGCGCGTCCCTGCCTGCGTATTCGCGGAGAGGCATTCCCTGTTTGTCCTGAAGCTGCGCGTACTCCTCGTAAACATCGGAGAAATCCTCGGGAATTGTTATACTTTTGCTGCAAATCTCCTCAACCTCCCAGCCGTGCAGCGCAAAATATTCAATACGCTCGGAAACGCTTGAAGCTGATGTATATGCGCTTTCCGGTACTTCATAAGTATTACTTTTACGCGGCATGAGAATTACAGCCGCCGCAAGAACTGCTCCTGCAATAATAAGAATCTTAATATTTTTATTCATTTTATTTGCCTCCTTGACATTCTAATTTATATTCCCCCGACAATTTCAATATGCCCCGAAAGGAACAACATGAATCAAATCAGACTTGATAAATTTGTATCGGAACGCTCGGAATATTCCCGCAGCCAGATAAAAAATCTTGTGAAAAAGGGCGAAATCCGTATTGACGGAGCTGCCGTAAAATCCTCGGATGTGAAAATCGACCCTGAAAATCAGAAAATCACCGTCTGCGGAACGGAGATAATTTACCGTGATAAAACATATATTCTGCTCAATAAGCCTGCCGGATATGTCTGCTCAACCGACCCCAAGGACGGCAGAATTGTTATGGAGCTGATTCCGCCTCAGCTGCGCACGAAGGGGATGTTTCCTGCGGGGCGATTGGATAAGGATTCCGTCGGCGCACTGCTGCTCACAGATGACGGCGAGCTTGCCCACAAAATTCTCTCGCCCAAGAGTCATATATCCAAAATATATATTGTGAAACTTGCCAATTGCTTCGAAAACAATTATATTAACTTATTCAAAAATGGCATCTGCCTGTCGGACGGCTGTCAATGCCTTCCGGCTAAGCTGCGACCCTCCGAAAAGTCCGAAAAACTGGCGTTTGTCGAGCTTTTTGAAGGCAAATATCATCAGGTAAAGCGAATGTTTTCTTCTGTTGGTAATCATGTTGACTTTTTAATGAGAATTTCCCTCGGAAATCTTGTTTTGCCCGAAAAACTGGGGATTGGAGAGTCTATGGAATTATTGCACAAAGATGTTGAAAACTTGTTCCGGACGCCCGATTTTGACGATTTTTGCCGCGAATTTGACCGCAATTTTTCGGCAATTGTGATAAAGAAATTGATATAACTTTGGCAAATTAGCATCTTGCAAAATCTTTGAAAATTTGGTATTATATTAGTATCGCTGATAGTATAGTTAATGTATCGGCAAGAAATATTGAACTGGAGGACTGGATTTAATGGCAGGCTTAACACTTAAAGGCATTTATAAAAAATATCCGGGCGGCGTAGTGGCTGTTAAGGATGTAAATTTAGAGATCAAAGATAAGGAATTTATCGTTCTTGTTGGACCTTCGGGCTGCGGAAAGTCAACTACTCTCCGTATGATCGCAGGACTTGAGGAGATTTCTGAAGGCGAGCTTTATATCGGAGATCGTCTCGTAAACGATATTGCTCCTAAGGACAGAGATATCGCAATGGTATTCCAGAACTATGCTCTCTATCCTCACATGACTGTTTTCGAAAACATGGCTTTCGGACTCAAGCTTCGTAAGGTTCCGAAGGACGAAATCGAAAGAAAGGTTAACGAGGCAGCTAAGATTCTCGACCTTACTCACCTTCTCGACAGAAAGCCGAAGGCTATGTCAGGTGGTCAGCGTCAGAGAGTTGCTCTCGGACGTGCTATCGTTCGTTCACCTCAGGTATTCCTTCTCGACGAGCCTCTTTCAAACCTCGACGCTAAGCTCCGTGCGCAGATGAGAACCGAAATTTCAAAGATTCATAAGAAGCTCGGAACTACATTTATTTACGTAACTCATGACCAGACTGAGGCTATGACAATGGGCGACAGAATCGTTTGTATGAAGGACGGTATTGTTCAGCAGGTTGATACTCCTCAGGTGCTTTATGAGAATCCTGTAAATAAGTTTGTTGCAGGATTCCTTGGATCACCTCAGATGAACTTCATCGACGCTGTTCTCAAGAAGGCAAACGGTACGTATTACGTTGAATTCGGCTCAGAGGATACTAAGACCTCAAGAGGCGTTAAGTACACAATCGAGGTTCCCGAAGCTAAGGTAAACGAGGAGCTTGCAAACTTCGTTGACAAGGAGGTTATCCTCGGTATCCGTCCGGAGAGCATTCACGATGAGGAAATGTATCTCTCAAACGCTACAACCGGTGTAATTAACGCTCAGGTTGAAATCACAGAAATGATGGGTGCTGAAACATATCTCTACCTCGTATGCGAAGGTATTCCGCTTACAGCAAGAGTTAGCCCTCGTTCAACTGCAAGACCGCAGGACGAAATCAAGGTTGCTCTTGATCCTAACAGAATCCATATCTTTGATAAGGAAACTGAAAATACAATTATCAACTGATTTTGAAATTCCCAAATTCGATCCTTTTTCCCTAAGGCACGCTTGTTGACGTCGTTTTGAATGTTGTTGTCATTGTTAATTCCGTTTGTTTCAATTACGTGTGCTTTAGACATCCTTTCTTTATGGATCGGATAAATCACCAAAAACCGCAGGATATGCCCTGCGGTTTTTTATTTTGCGTCATGATTCGCAATATTATCCTATTATTTTTCCACAATGCGCCGTAAAGTTTTCCACAGGCTGTTGAAAGTGGTGTTGAATCGTTCGTGGACAAATGTTGAAAACTCTGTGGAAAGTGTGGAAAGCCACGTAATATGCAGTTTTTTACAGGTCTGAAAAGTTGAAAGCCTGTGTGGATAATTGGGGAAAAGAAGTTAATAATAAACTTACATTGTGGAAAACTCGTCCGCAATAAAATCAAGGTAAAGGAATTGATAAATATGAAAAAGCTTATTGCAGCAAGCGCGGCGCTTTTGATGATATGCATGACATTCACGGGCTGCGGCGCAGAGGAAAATTCATCGGATAACAGCGACAATACATCGTCAACCTCCGAGGCAGCTGACAATATCGAGGAAACCGAGGAAAGCTCCGACGAATCCGAAACGGATACTATGGACGACACCGGGAGTAGTGATGCCGCTGGAGATTACGTAAGCGGCGTTATCGGGGGAGCTGAATCCGCAGGGGAGGATCTTGTAAGCGGCGTCGGTGATGCCGCGCAGGATATTATTGACGGCGTTGAGGGTGATGACGAGGACAGCGAAAGCTCCGAAGAAAGCGACCGATAATTTTCAAATTTAAGGTAACACCGCACGAAGATTGTCGTGCAGATGCGCGGCAAAGCCGTCAGGCGTGCTTTGTGCGGTGTTGCCTAAGGGCGGCTTCAACCGCCTTTACATATTTTTATTGACATTGACGTTTTTTTGCTATATAATATAATTGTGTTATTGCAGGCAGTATCATACAGCGTTTTTCTTGTATTGCCTCTGAACACGGACTCAGGGATTCCTTGGGTCATGGCAGCACCGCACTAACTTATCAGGAGGTTATTATATATGATTTGTAAAAATTGCGGAAAAGAACTTTCAAGTAATGCTAAGTTCTGTACAAAATGCGGATCTAAAACAGAACTGGGCGATATGACTTCGGCTGAAACACAGTCCGCCGAGGTAAATCCGGATTCAGTGTCTGAACCGGAATCAGAATCTACATACGATTCAGCCGCTTCATCAGGCAGCGACTATACCGAACCTGCGGAAAATACAGGAGCTGCCGCCGATATTATTCAGAATGACGGCTTCAGCAGCGGCGATACGGAATATATTCCGGCTGAACCCGAGCCTGCCGCACCCGCAAAGCTTACCGCAGGAAGAGTTACAGGAGCTGTGGCAGTATCAATTCTTACTGTGATTTTCCTGATTCTGTTCAACCTTATTTTCTGCACCCGAATCGGATTAAGCAGCGATATTGTGAAAAGCTCCGCCGATTCCCTGAGCATGGAAACTATACTTGAGCTTAGCTATGACGACAATCAGACCGTCGCTGAATACATTTATGATAACATCGACAGTAAATTTATCTCCGAAAGCGGAATGGAATGCAAGGATCTGAAAAGCATAATCATCAAGTCGGATTTAAAGTCCTTTATCGCTGACAGAGCAGAGAGCTATGCGGCTTATCTCATTAACGGCTCGAAGTCGAAGGATCCGTCCCTGACCGCAGATGAAATAACAGAATTTTTCCAAGATAACGAGGATGTTTTCGAGGAAGAGCTTGGCTACGTCTACGGCATGACGAAGGAGGATTATTCCGAGCTTACAAGCTCCCTTGAGGACGAGGATTTTGACGAGGCACTTTCAGTCGGAAACCTGAAAAATTTACATCTTATATTTTCATTTATCACAATCGGCGTGCTTCTTGCAATTGTAATTCTCCTGTTCATCTGGATTGCGATTATCCTTGACAAGAATTACAAGCACATTATGGGATTCATCGGAAACAATCTGCTTATTGCGGGTATTATTTTCCTTGTACCGTCGGTTGTATTCCTCATCGGTTCATCCATAGCAGCCGTTTATGGCGGAAGTGCTATAGCCTACATCTGCGCAAAGATGCTTCTCCCGTTCGCAGCAGTTGCAGCCTGCACAGGAGTGTTTGAGATTATTGTTGCCGTTATATTCAAGAAAATCAAAAAGCATATCAAGAAAACTCAGGTTAAGCTTCTTGCAAGATAAATAAATTCATTTTTCGACAACCTTTTTATTAACAACTATTTAGCCCTCTTTTCACTTCTATTTTACCTTTAAACTAAAAATCAGCTATTGATAAATGGCGATTGTCTGTGTTAAGATTAGAACGTAGAACAAAGGAGGTCTAAAAAAATGAACAACAAAATAAAAGTACTTATCGGTGATGATTCTGCGGAAAGCGGCGTTAGCATAGCGAATAAGCTCCGCGAAAGAGGATTATACGCCTACACAAGGCGAAAGGACTGTAATGTTATCCTCGATTCCATCAAGAATGATCCTCCCGATGTGGCGGTTATTGATGTTTCCGCTCAGAACGGCGACGCTGTGTCACTCATGAAGCGGGCAAGAGAGCTGAACGGAAAATGCCCTGCATTTATCATTACTTCCGCCTACGACAACGAATTTATCGAGCATCAGGTTATGGAAAACGGTGCGGCGAGGTTTCTTCTCCGACCCTACAGCGCGGAGGATCTTCTCAGCGCCATAAATGCCTGTCTCGGGGATAGAGCTGCCGCCTATAACGACGACATGGAAATCGTTGTAACCGACATTATCCATCAGCTCGGCGTCCCCGCCCACATCAAGGGCTATCATTACCTGAGAACGGCAATTCTCTATTCCATCGAGGATAAAAATCTTCTCGACAGCGTTACTAAGCTCCTCTATCCTACGGTTGCGGAAATATACAACACAACCTCATCAAGGGTGGAAAGAGCCATACGCCACGCTATTGAAATCGCATGGGACAGAGGAAATGTTGACACGCTCAATTCCTTTTTCGGCTACACTGTGGATACCGGAAAGGGAAAGCCCACCAATTCCGAGTTTATCGCCCTTATTACGGATAAGCTGCGGCTGCGCTATAAGGCTGCTCTTAAAAGAGCCTGACGTGGCGTTCGGCTTGTGATAATTTCGGAGGGTGGAGCATAATTATGAATACGGCAGCGGCAGCTCAACACTGCCCAAAGCCAAGCTTTAGGAGGAATTATCATGAGCTTTAAAAAAATTCAGCTTTCTGAGCTGACCTTTAATCCGTTCGACCTTATCGGAAAGGGCTGGATGCTCCTGACCGGCGGCAGCACGGATAATTTCAACACTATGACCGCCTCATGGGGACAAATGGGCGTTCTCTGGGGAAAGGATGTTCTGACCTGCTATATCAGACCGAACAGATATACCTATGAGTTCGTTGAAAATAACGAGTATTTCACTGCGTCTTTTCTCGGTGAGCAATACAGAAAAGCGCTGTCCTTCTGTGGATCTCATTCCGGCAGAGACTGCGACAAGGCTAAGGAGGCAGGAATTACTCCTGTTGAATTTGACGGATGCACAGGCTTTGAGGAATCCAATATGGTGTTCGTGTGCAAAAAGCTTTACTACTACGACATGAAGGAGGATTCGTTCATCTCCGACGACGGCATTGTTGAAAAGCACTACAATCCCGATCCGCTCCACAGAGCGTATATCGCGGAAATTACCGCTGTTTACGTAAAGGAATAATTTTGCCAAAACGAAAGGTCTGTTCATATGAGCAGACCTTTTTTAATATATGCTTAGTTATTATTGCTTTTTGAGAAGCTTTTTGACCATTACGAATATCGCCTGATAATTGCACGCAATCATGAACAGGAATCCGCAGACGAGATATAAGGGATAGTACGTAGGCTTAGCTATTACCGCATAGCAGAGTCCGAACAGAACAAGCGTGTTGACGATGAATTTCACGTTGTCTACACGGAAGGGAACATATCGCCTTGAATCGAAAATTCTTATGCAGTAGCAGATAAAATAGCTTGCGAGGGTTGCTATGGAAGCACCCTGAATTCCAAGATTGGGAATGAGAATGATGTTCAGAATTATATTTGCTCCGCAGGCGACAAGGCTTGTCCAGAAGGAATTTTTCGTATGCTTTGTGGCAGTATATATGCTGCTGAGGAACTGATTAAAGCACATGAACAGCACGGCAATGACGAGTATTGGCGTATAGAGGTAAACCTCCGAGTATTCGGAATAGCTGCCTGTGCTTATGAAAATCGGCGTGATTATCTGAACTCCCGCAATCAAAAATGCGGCGGCAATGAACATTATGGACTGATAGGAGGAGTAAACCTTTTCATAGAAATTGCTTCTGTCCTTGGAATCGTTTTCCGTTATTGCCGACATATTCCATGCCTGAAAGAAAATATTTGAAACCATAGAAATGAGATTCGGGATTTTCGTGGCGTAGCCGTAAATTCCCGCGGCAGCTTCGCCAAGCTCCACCTTATCGCTGCTCATGTAGCGTATGAAAAGACGGTCGGAGAATCCGGTTATAATCCACATGACGGCTGTGGGAATCAGGGGAACTGAAAACCGCAGCATACTTTTCGCAAGGGATTTACTGAAATAACGTATATTCAGGAACTCATAAAGGCGAGCAACAATGAACAGGAAAATGGCTGAAAGAAAATCCGAGAGAATGACTGAAAGCATAAACCCATGAACGCCCATATCAAGCCCTGCAATGAAGATGATATTGAAAATGAAAAGCGTCAGTGTCGTGAGGATACCGTCAAACGAGAAGAGCTTGACCATTCCGCGCGCTCTTACGAATTGGGAGCAGAGGGATCTGAACGAGGACGTGCAGACGTAAACAAGAAGCAGAATGGTGTATCCGTCAATGTAGTCGAGGAAAGAAACAAGCCGCATTAGCGGAGCTAATATGAACATCAGGACGAGTCCGCCGCACGTCACGCAGCAAGCCGAGGTAAATACCTGATGCCGGTTGTAGCGCTTGTCAAGGCCGTAGCGGATAATGGCATCGGTCATGGAAAAGGTAAAAATGGGAATAAGAAAATTGGCTGTAATTTCCAGAAGCTCCTTGGTGCTGCTGTCGGCAGGGCTGATATTGCTTGTGTAGAGCCTTGTCAGCAGAAGTACGAGTATCTTCGAGCCAAAACTGCCGATAGCGAAAACAACGGTGTTCATCGCCAGCTTTTTATATTTATTCATAACTCACACTCCGAAAATTTAAGGCAGTAAGGTAGATTTCGCCTTAGTAATACCTTACATTATAACATAAAAAAAGCCGTATGTCATCAGTTTCACGAAAAAATCACGAAATCATTTTTATTATTGAGATTCAATTGACAATATCTCCCGTTCATGTTATAATTATATGGAATGTTCAGATTCGCTGAATCGGCTTCGGCGTATAAAAATACGGCTTTTTGAATATGCTGAAAACTAAGGCAAAACCTGCGTGGTCTTGTCTAATATGTTATTGGAGATAATAAAATTGTATAAAACAGTAAATGGAATCAATATTAACTATGAACAAAAAGGCAGCGGTGAGCTTGTTGTGCTGCTTCACGGCTGGGGCGCAAATATCAAGCTTTTCGCAAATCTGATTGACCTTCTTGCGGAAAAATACACGG
Source organism: Ruminococcus sp. (assembly GCA_021200415.1). Lineage (GTDB taxonomy): Bacteria > Bacillota > Clostridia > Oscillospirales > Ruminococcaceae > Ruminococcus. Next base: position 98,093 of record JAJQGO010000019.1, read on the forward strand.
TCGTGGCAATGGATATGCCCGGCTTCGGCATGAGCGATGAACCGCCCACGGCATGGTGTGTGGATGATTATGTACAGTTCGTTGTAGATTTCCTCAGGGACTACGACAACAAAAAAATTACCTTTCTCGGGCATTCCTTCGGCGGAAGAGTCATAATCAAGCTGAACAGCCGCACGGATCTTCCCTTTGAAATCGAAAAGGTAATCCTCGTTGACAGTGCGGGAATTCTTCCGCCAAAATCGGACAAAGTAACCATGAGAAACCGCTTTTATAAATTCGGCAGAAGCTTTCTCTCAACGAAGCTTATCCGCAAGCTTTTCCCTGATGCGCTGGAGAATTTCCGCAAAAAAATGGGTTCGGCGGATTACGCAGCCGCTTCTCCCCTCATGAGACAGGTTCTCGTCAAGGTGGTTAACGAGGATCTCGAGCCTCTCCTGCCGAATATAAAGTGCCCCACGCTCCTTGTTTGGGGCGTAAACGATACGGCAACTCCCCTTTCGGACGGCGAAAAAATGGAGAAGCTTATTCCCGACGCAGGTCTTGTGAAGCTCGAAAACGCAGGGCATTATTCCTTCCTCGAGCAGCAGTTCATATTTAACAGGGTCATGCGGTCATTCATGAAAATAGGAGATTGATATGGAAATTGTATTATTTTTAATTTACACAATAGTTGCGGTTGCTGCAATTATTTTTACCTCCCTGAAGGAAATTCATATGCTTCAGCTTAACGGCTACAAATTTGTTGAGCATACGAGATGGATGAGGAAAAATATCAAGCAGTATATCTATCAGATACTTTTGATAATAGTTCAATTTGTTCTGCTTGCGACAGGCGCAACTGCTCCCATGCTTATCGCTCTGACATTGGTGAACGCCTGCATAATAATTCGCTCCGTGCAGCGGAAAAAGGCGAAAAAACCTCTCGTTTTCACGGCAAGAGTCAAGCGTTTGATGGTGACCTTTTGGATAATCGAAGTCATCATAATCGGCGGCAGCTCCTTCATCTGGCGCGGCGAATTCAGCTCGCCTTGGCTCTACATTTTGATTGGCTCGGGAATTTATCTTACGCCTGCACTGATTGTACTGTCAAATGTTATAAACAAACCAATTGAATCATCTATTCAGAAATGGTATATCAATGACGCAAAGAGAATGCTCAGGGAATCCCCGAATCTTCATGTAATCGGCATTACAGGAAGCTACGGCAAAACCAGTATGAAGTTTTACCTGAGCGAGCTTTTAAACTCTCAGTATAATACGCTGAAAACTCCCGAAAGCTACAATACGCCTATGGGAGTTGTAAAAACAGTGCGTATGCAGCTTAAACCGACACATGAATACTTCGTGTGCGAAATGGGTGCAAGGCGTGTAGGCGAAATTGCCGAGTTATGCGGAATTGCTAATCCTCATGACGGAATTATAACGTCTGTCGGTCCACAGCATCTGGAAACCTTTAAATCAATTGAAAATGTTGTAAAAACGAAATTTGAGCTTGCGGATTACATTCCCGCTGACGGAAAAATTTACCTGAACGGTGATAATGAGCTTATCCGAAAAAAATACTCAGAGTATAAAAATGCTGTCACCTACGGCTTGAACGAAGGCAACGACTATCGGGCGGCGGATATTTCTGTTTCCGACAGGGGCACGGAGTTTACGGTTATTGCCCCCGACGGCAGCACCTGCAAATATGCCACGAAGCTCCTCGGCGAACACAATGTTCAGAATCTCCTCGGGGCTATCGCCTATTGCCACGGCATTGGGATTCCCCTGCAAAAGCTTGTTCTTCCCGTGAAGAAAATCGCCGCAGTCCCCCACAGACTTCAGCTTCTCGACACGAGCGGCGACCTCTGCTACATCGACGACGCTTACAATTCAAATCCAAACGGCTGCCGTGCGGCACTGAACGTTCTTGGGCTTTTCGATGCCTGCAAAATTCTCGTGACACCCGGAATGGTGGAGCTTGGAGCAAAGCAGGAGGAGCTGAACTACGAATTTGGCACGGAGGCAGCTAAGGTCTGCGACTTCATTGTCCTTGTGGGGAAGTCCCAGACAGAGCCGATTTACAAGGGCATTATGGATTCGGGCTATCCTGTGGAAAATGTTTTTGTGGCGTCAGGTCTTGATGAGGCTATTGATAAGGTAAAAAATTATAAAACCGACAAGAAAAAAATAGTTCTGCTGGAGAACGATCTGCCGGATAATTACTAATATATTTTAAAGGAGTCTTTCACTATGAAAATCAATCTTGCCGTTCTTTTTGGCGGAAAAAGCGTTGAACATGAGGTTTCGGTCATTTCCGCCGTACAGGCTATGTCAAGTCTTAACAAGGAAAAATATAATATTATTCCCATTTACATAACTAAAGGGAATGAATTTTATACGGGAGAGCAGCTTTTTGATATAAACTCTTATAAAAATATTCCCGAGCTTCTCAAAAGCTGCACAGAATGTGTTCTCGTGCGCAGCGAAAACAAGGTAATTCTTATGCGGCAGAAAATGAAAAAGCTTGGCAGCAATATCATTTCCGAGATTGACATCGCATTTCCAATCGTCCACGGAACGAATGTGGAGGACGGCGCGCTTCAGGGCTACCTCCAGACGCTGGATATACCCTACGTTGGCTGCGACGTGCTGTCATCCGCTGTGGGAATGGATAAATTCGCGATGAAAATCCTCCTGAAGGACGCCGGATTCCCTGTTCTCGACTGCTGTCGATTTGCCGATTTTCAGGCAGAGAACCTCGAAAAGTGCCTTGATGAGGTTGAAGCGAAGTTCAGCTATCCCGTGATTGTTAAACCTATTAACCTTGGCTCGAGCGTTGGAATTTCAAAGGCAAGCGACCGCCGTTCACTCGAAAAGGCTATGGAGGAGGCATTTGAATTTGCCGACAGAATCCTCGTTGAGCCTGCCGTTGTGAAGCTCAAGGAAATCAACTGCGCCGTTGTGGGCGACAGCGAGAGCGCCGAGGCATCCGTTTGCGAAGAGCCTGTTCAGTGCGATGAGATTCTCAGCTACAAGGATAAGTACGTTTCGGGCGGCAAGTCGGGCGGCAGCAAGGGCATGGCGACGCTCAAAAGGAAAATTCCTGCGGATATTACCCCTCAGCAGGAGGAATTTATTCGCAAAACGGCAGTTGACGCTTTCAGGTATCTCGGCTGCACGGGCGTAACTCGTATTGATTTCATGATTGATATGGAGTCCGACAAGGTTTATCTCAACGAAATCAATACAATTCCCGGTTCGCTGGCGTTTTACCTCTGGGAGCCGAAGGGTGTAAAATATACGGAGCTTCTTGACAGGCTTATTAACCTTGCACTTAAAAGATACCGCAAAAATGAGAAAATCAGCTATTCATTTGATACGAATATTCTTTCAATGGGCGGAAGCTTCGGTGCTAAAGGTTCAAAAAGATAATTTGCGTGAATTGCAATAAATCTTACAAAGGAGGAAAACCATGAATACCCTGCACTTCAAATACGCAGTCGAAATTGAAAAAACTCGCTCGATTACACAGGCTGCGGAGAATCTGTACATGGCGCAGCCAAACATGAGCAAGGCCATCAAGGAGCTTGAAAATACGCTGGGAATTACCATATTCAGGCGAACCTCCAAGGGCGTTATTCCAACGGAACAGGGCATGAAATTCCTCGAATACGCAAAGCAGATTCTCATACAAATCGACAACATGGAGGCGATTCACTCCCCCGACAAGGCGCAGAAGCAGAAGCTGAAAATTTCTGTTCCCCGTTCGTGCTACATTGCCACTGCCTTTTCGGAGTTTGCGGCAGGCTTTGATTCCTCCGGCGATATTGAAACCTATCTCCGCGAAACGAATGCAATTCAGACGATTTCTGATGTCCGTGAGGAGGGATATGACTTCGGAATTATCAGGTTCAACACGGCTTATGAGAAATATTTCATGGACTGTCTGGCGGAGAAAGGCCTCGATTCGCAGCTTCTCTGGGAATACGAAATGCTTGCTGTTATGTCCTCCGGACATCCTGCGGCTGAGCAGAAAAATATCCGATATTCCGAGCTTTGCGAGAATTACACCGAAATTGTTCAGGGGGATGATGGAATACCCCATTTATCCCCGTCAGGAACACGTTTATCTGAAAATACGGCTGAAAATCATAGGAGAATATATGTTTTCGACAGAGGCAGCTTGTTTGATTTTATATCGTCCGTGCCGAATTCATTTACGCTTGATTCGCCAATTCCCGACGATATTTGCGGCAGATACGGACTTGTTCAGCGTAAATGCGCATATGACGGCAACAGATACCGTGATTTGCTGATACATTCCGCAGCTCACAGGCTCTCTGAACCGGAAATACAGTTTGTCAACAAGATTTATGAGGTCAGAAACAGAATTGCCTTCAGCGAGTTTAGTTAAAATATACAATATAAATAATGATATAAAGCACGCTCAGACGTGCTTTTTATTTTTGCTGATGACGTTTTGAAAAAAATTCGGAAAAAATTTGAAAAAGGGGTTGACAGGGGTGGCAGGATGTGGTATTATTGTATTAGTTCAATAATACAGTCGCTAAAGGAGGTGCTATTGTGTGGGAATTCAGCTATGACAAGCCGGTCTATATCCAAATAATCGATGAGCTGAAAATACGTATGATTTCCGGTGTGTATAAGCCCGGCGAACGTATTCCGTCTGTTCGTGAGCTTGCCGAGGAAGCAAGAGTGAACCCGAATACTATGCAGAAGGCTCTTTCCGAGCTTGAACGCGAGGGGTTTCTCGTTTCGCTCAGAACCTCGGGCAGAATTGTTACGGCGGACGAATCAATTATACGTACGCTAAAGGATAACAGCGCGGAAAACGCTGTGAGGGAATTTGGGGAAACCATGGGCAGAATTGGCGTTTCTCCCGAAGATGCCATTGAACTGCTGAGAAAGTATTATTGCGAAAAAAACAAAACTAATGAGGGGTGATCTTATGTCAGTATTACTTAGTTGTAACGGATTGTCAAAATCCTACGGCGCAAAAGAGGCTCTCTGCTCCCTTGACCTGACCCTTGAAAGCGGAAAAATCATCGGACTCTTAGGGCCTAACGGAAGCGGAAAAACTACACTGATAAAAATGATATGCGGATTGCTTTCGCCTACAAAGGGCGAGGTTTTAGTGGACGGCAAGAAAATCGGGCCGGAAACAAAGGCGATTGTGTCATATCTGCCTGAAAGAACCTATATTCCCGACTGGATGAAGGTGTCCGATATTCTTGGGTTCTTCAGCGATTTTTACAGCGATTTCCGTATGGAGCTTGCGGAGAGTATGCTTCAGAAGCTCAACATTGAAAAAACAGCAAAAATAAAAACACTTTCAAAGGGCACGAAGGAAAAGGTTCAGCTGATACTCGTTATGAGCAGAAATGCCCGCCTTTACATCCTTGATGAGCCTATTGCAGGAGTTGATCCTGCGGCAAGAGATTATATTCTCGATACGATTATAACAAACTATAATCCTGAGGCTTCCGTAGTCATCTCAACACACCTGATTCAGGACATCGAGAGAGTTCTTGACGATGTTGTAATGCTCCAGTGCGGACATCTGAAAATACATGGCTCGGCGGACGCTCTCAGAGCGGATCAGGGCAAATCTATTGACGAAATTTTCAGGGAGGTGTTCAGATGTTAGGCAAGCTTATGAAGCACGAGTCTGTTTATATGGCAAGACGCTTTGTGCCTCTTTATCTGATTTATATTGCGTTGGCGGTTCTTGCGAGAGTGGCTTATATTCTTGATTTTACTGATGTCACCAATGTAGGATTGAGTTTTGCACTCAACATGGGAATAGTTCTTGTCGTAATAGCCTTCTTTCTGGCTTGCTTCGGATTGGCTTTGATGGGACTTTTCCTCAATGTTGCAAGATTCCGGTCAAACCTCTTTACGGACGAAGGCTACCTGATGAATACTCTGCCGCTGCCGTCATGGTATCATATAGTCTGCAAGCTTCTTTCGGGTATTATCTGGTTTGTTCTGACCATGTGCGTTACCGTTGCAGGAGTATTTATAGCGTTTTATGAAATGGATGATTATGAGATATTCTCATTCACACTGGAAATAAGTATTGAGGTATTCCGTGCAGTGCCCCTTGAAACAGCACTGACCATAATATTGGCAGTCGTCACATTCTGCGCGTTCGTGCTTTTGTGCTACTTTGGACAGGCATTCAGCTCAATGGTGGGACACAAGAGGCTAATCAGCATCCTAATGATTATCGGTGGTTCGATACTTAATTCGTTTATATCGACAATGCTGTCAGAATTTTATTTTGTGCTGGCAGATAGCAGTTCAATTTCAGCTTATCTTGCAGTTAATATCGTTTATCATGCTGCTGTGGGAGGCTTGCTCTTCTAGCTGACAAATCTTATTTTGAGAAAACGATTGAATTTACAGTGAAAAAAAGCCTCCCCAATATGGGGAGGTTTAATTTTATCCTGTGCATTTATAATATTTCGGGAGGCAAAAAAGCACGCCATCAGGCGTGCCTTTTATTATTTCTTATCCTTGCTTTTTTCTGCCTTTGCAGCTCTCTTTTCAATCCACCATGACCATGTTACAGGAGCAACAAAGAGTGATGAATACAAACCGGAGAGAAGTCCGAAGAGAAGCGGAACAGAGAAGCTGAGAAGTGAATCATAGCCGCTTATCAGAACAACTACAGTGACTATCAGCATTGCGCCGATTGTTGTAATTGATGTTCTGACGGAACGTCTGAGTGACTGGGAGCAGCCAAGATTGATTACCTCGTTCATGGAAGCCTTCGGCATAAGCTGACGGTTTTCTCTGATTCTGTCGTAAATTACGATTGTGTTGTTGATTGAATAACCGAGAATTGTCAGGATTACGGCAACCATGTTCGAGTTGAACTCAAATCCGAAAATAACCGATGATGCGAATGCCACAACCAAGTCGTGAATCAGAGCGAGAACCGAGCATAAACCGGCTGCCCAGCCGCCTATTTTTCTGAATCGCAGAGCAATATAGATGATGATAAGCACTGCGGCAAAAATTACGGCAACAATACACTTGAGGAAGAATTCCTTACCTGTTGTGGGGCTTACGTCGTTGGATTCTGAAAGCACGATGCTGCTGTCGGGGAAAGCCTCCTGAAGAGCGTCTGTAACCTCGGTCTGTCTGTCGGCGGTAAGTCCGTCCTCAGACGTGAAGGAAACTGTAATCTGCGTGCCGTTTGATTCGATGTTTTCACCTGTTCTTACGGAAACAGAGGTGCCTGTAATTTCCTTTACAACCGATTCAGCCTTAGAGGTGTCCATTTCGCCGGAGTAGTCATAGGTAATAACCGTGCCGCCCTTGAATTCGATTGCCACATTGACGCCTCTTATGAGGAGTCCGAGTATAGCGGCAACAATAACAACAGCAGTAGTTATTACTATCATTCTGCGCTTTCCGCAGAAGTCATAAACCTTCTTCGGCATAACAGGCTGAGCTATTTTGTTTTGCGTTTTATTATTACTCATTTAACGTCACCTCCATAAAGCTTTCTGTTTCTGAAGCACTTGAATTTTGAAAGTGAAGTTACCATAAGTCTTGCGGCGAATACGCCCATGATGAAGTTGAAGATAACGCCTGCAAGGAGGGTATATCCGAATGAGTAAACCACGCCTTCGGTTGTTGCGCCGAACGCAAAGAAGATTGTGTTGTTGAGAATCTTCGAGAAGAAGCTTGTGGGAACTCCGAATGCGCCCATAAGTACGATTGCAACGATAACATTGGTGATATTACCGTCGAAAATAGCGGAGAATGCTTTCTTATACGCGGTCTTAACGGCTGAATCCAGCGATTTTCCTGCGCGAAGCTCCTCCTTGAGACGCTCGCCCGTAATGATATTCGCGTCAACGCCCATACCTACGGACAGGATAATACCTGCGATACCGGGGATTGTGAGAGTTGAGCCGTTCTGGAATCCGAACCAGCCTGAAACAACAGCAAGGCTTCCTGCAATCTGACCAATGAGGGCGATTACGGCAACTGCTCCGGGCAGACGGTAGAGAACTATCATGTAGATCGCAATGCAGATGAAAGCGATAATACCTGCGAGGACGATAGCGTTAAGCGAACCCTCGCCCATTGTCGGGGAAATGGTCTTGAAGCTTGACGTTTCCATTTTGAACGGGAGCGCGCCGGAGCTTATCTTATCGGCGAGGCTCTTTGCGTCGTCGTAGGTTTCAAATGAACCCGAAATAATAGCTTCGCCGTCTGTGATAGCGCTGTTGACGGTAGGAGCTGAAATCAGGGTATTGTCCATCCAGATAGAGATAGCCGTATCTGTTCCTGCAAGCTCAGTTGTTGCCTCAGCGAATTTTTCCGTACCGGAATCGTTAAGGGTAAGCTGAACGACGTATTCATATTCGCCGGAATCGTTAAGCTGGCTTCCTGCCGTTGCCGAGGTAATATCCTCGCCGTTCAGGACGATTTCGCCTGATGGGATAACGCTGTCCTCGTCATCGGGGTCAGTTTCCGTATCAGTTCCTATGCGGAACGTCAATTCGGCTGTTTCGCCCAATTCCTTTACAGCTTCCTCAGGGTCGAAGTCTGTTTCGCCGGCCTGCCAGGGAAAGCGGACGATAATACGGTCGCTTTTTGTGTCGCTGTAGACCTCGTTGTCGTTGATGCCGAGTGAAGTGAGTCTTGTTTTGATTACCTCAGTTGCTGCGTCGAGCTGATCGTCGGTAGCGTCATAATCGTCGGACGGTTTAAAGGTAACGTCCACGCCGCCCTGAATATCGATGCCGAGACGAATGTCGTCAACACCCTTAATCCAGGTACTGATATTATCTCCGTACTGGTAATCCAGACCGAAGACTGATGAAACCGAGAACAGTATAATCAAAGCAAAGACGATGAAGAAAGTAGATTTTCCAATCCTTTTCACGGTCATGCCTCCTAAAAATTATAGTGTCTCTTTGACAATTACAATTATTATATTATAATTTTGCAAAAAAGTCAAGCTGTTATTGAACAATTCCTGTGATAATTTGAGGAAAAATCTGCGGAATGGGAAAAAATGGGCATAAATTCGCCTGAATTTTCATTTTTTCCCACGGAGGCGCATAAAATTTCTTAAAATAATATCAGTAAATGGGAGGAAAGGCAGATGGCACATGAGGAGCTTACAAAGCGTGAGGACGGAGAATATCTCATAGCTCTGGCGGGGAACCCGAATGTAGGAAAATCCACTGTATTCAACGCGCTTACGGGAATGAAGCAGCATACGGGCAATTGGGCGGGTAAAACCGTATCGAGCGCATCGGGCAGATTTGAATGGGAGGGAAGAAAATTTGTTCTTGCGGATATTCCCGGAACGTATTCTCTGCGCGCAAGCTCGGCGGAGGAGGAATGCGCAGGTGATTTTATATGCTTCGGCGGAGCTGACGCGGCAATAGTGGTCTGTGACGCAACCTGCCTTGAGAGAAATCTGAATCTCGCCATTCAGACGATTGAAGCCGCGCCGAGGACGCTCCTGTGCGTGAATCTCATGGACGAAGCCGAAGCAAAGGGAATACATATTGATTTTCAGCGTCTGGAGGAGCTTCTGGGCGTTCCGGCAGTGGGAGTTACCGCACGCAGCGGCAAGGGGCTTGATGAGCTTGTACGCCGTCTTTGTGAGCTTGTGGAATCCGAGCCACCTGAAAAAACCGTGTCTGCCGCACTTCCGGAGGAGCTTGAGGAAAAGGCATCGGAGCTTGAAAAACGTCTTGGGGAAAGGCTGACGAAGCTGCCGCCGAGGCTTGCCGCTCTGCGCCTTCTGGAGAGGGATTCGGACTTCACGGAAAAAGCCGAGAAATATGAGGGCTTTCCCTATTCTGAGCTTGCGGAGGATTTTGAGCTGCCTGATTCGGGGAAGGCTGCGGACGCTGTTATTTCCGCGGTAATAGGACGTGCGGAGTACGTGGCAGGAGAGGCTGTCAGCTTAGAAAGCTCGCAGCCGTATCTGCGTGACAGACGTCTTGACCGTATCCTTGCAGGCGGAAAAATCGGAACGCCTGTTATGCTTCTTCTTCTGGGCGTTATACTGTGGATAACCATTGTGGGGGCGAATTATCCCTCGGAGCTGCTAAGCAGCGGATTCTCCCGACTGGGAAACGCCCTCTCACAGGGGCTTATCCGTCTTGACGCACCCGAATGGTTCAGGGGCGTTCTTGCGGATGGCATTTACAAGGTTCTGACATGGGTAATATCCGTCATGCTGCCGCCTATGGCGATATTTTTTCCGCTTTTCACTCTGCTGGAGGATTTCGGCTATCTTCCCCGTGTGGCATTCAATCTTGACAGGGGATTCCGATGTGCCAATGCCTGCGGAAAACAGGCCATAACTATGGCGATGGGCTTCGGCTGCAACGCCTGCGGAGTTACAGGCTGCCGTATAATTGATTCGCCTCGTGAACGCCTTATAGCCATACTCACCAACAATTTTGTGCCCTGCAACGGACGCTTTCCAACTATTATTGCCGTTATAACCATGTTCTTTTCCGTGTGGGGCGGCTTTGGCGGCTCGCTGCTTTCAGCGCTCATGCTTTTGGGAGTTATAATTCTCGGCGTAGTCATGACGCTTCTCATATCAAAGCTGCTGTCGGTTACCGTGCTGAAGGGAGCCGCGTCCTCATTTACGCTTGAGCTGCCGCCCTATCGGCGTCCGCAGATTTCAAAGGTCATCGTGCGTTCAATTTTCGACAGGACGATTTTCGTTCTCGGGAGAGCCTGCACGGCTGCTGCGCCATGCGGACTGATTATCTGGATATGCGCAAACGTATCAGTTGGCGGCGAAACGGTTCTTTCCCATATATCGGATTTTCTCGATCCGTTCGGTTCGCTTATGGGTCTTGACGGCGTTATACTTATGGCATTTATTTTGGGATTTCCCGCAAATGAAATTGTCATACCTGTTATAATTATGACCTATCTCGCACAGGGAACGATTAGTGATATTTCCGATACGGCGCAGCTTCACACGCTTCTGACGGATAACGGCTGGAGCATGACAACAGCTCTGTGCATGATGATTTTCACCCTGTTTCATTTCCCCTGCGCAACAACCTGCATGACTATTAAAAAGGAAACGGGAAGTCTCAAATGGACTGCATTGGGCTTTGCGCTCCCCACGGCTGTGGGGATAATAATGTGTATGGCGGTCAATTTCATCTGCGGTCTATTGTGCAGATTGACATAAAATGTGCAAATAAATTGTAAAATACGGCAGATTCTATTGACATGGGTCTGCCGATTTGCTATAATTAAGGCAAACCGCCCTTTATGCGGCTGCCTTGGAGCAAGATATTAAGGCAACGCATCAAGGATTTGTAAAGGAGACTTTTTGCAGCTCCCTTCGGGCTGTGAAACGCTATTATGACTAAAAGAGACAGATATAAACGAATTATTTCCTTAGCAGCCGCAGTTATGCTGCTTGGAATGCTAACCGGCATCTTCGCCGCAATCTGGTACAGATATTACAGCGATACGATTGTTCTGCCCTTCTACAGACGCGGAAACTGGGTTCTTATCGCTATCTACTGTGTCCTTATAATACTGTTTTTGAAGTCCTACGGCGGCTTCAAGCTGGGCTATCTCAAGAAAACCGATATGCTTTGCACGCAGATTATTTCCATGACCTGTGTAAATGTTATAACATATTTCCTCATAAGCCTTATCGGGCGCAGCTTCATGCAGGGTATGCCCATATTTGTCATGACTATTGTTGACTACGCTGTGATTGCCGTCTGGACGTTCGTCACGGGTAAAATATATTTCCTGATTTATCCGCCGAGGCGTCTTATTATCCTGTACGGCAGTCATCAGGCTGCTGCCCTTGTGATGAAAATGAGCCAGCGTGTGGACAAGTATATGATTTGCGAATCGGTCAGCATTGATGAGGACAGGGAAAAAATTTGCAGCCTTATACTTAAATATGAGGGTGTAATCATCTGCGATATACCTGCGGAGCAGCGAAACGATTATGTGAAATTCTGCTTTGAAAATTCCGTCAGAGCGTATATTGCCCCGAAAATTTCGGATATTATTATAAGAGGCGCGGAGGATATAAGATTATTCGATACTCCCCTCCTTCTTTGCCGCAACTACGGACTTGACTTTGAACAGCGCTTCTCAAAAAGATTTCTCGATATTATTATGTCGCTGATGATGATTATTGTCAGCTCGCCGTTTATGATTGTTTCGGCACTGGCAATAAAGCTCTATGACGGCGGCCCCGTACTGTATAAGCAGAAGCGTCTTACCATCAACGGCAAGGAATTTTATGTGTATAAGTTCCGCAGCATGATAGTTGATGCCGAAAAGGACGGCGTTCCGCAGCTTTGTACGGATCTTGACAGCCGTATTACTCCCGTGGGAAGAATCCTGAGAAAATTCAGAATCGACGAAATGCCGCAGTTCTTTAATATATTAAAGGGCGATATGTCGGTTGTCGGTCCGCGCCCTGAACGTCCGGAGCTTTCCAATGAGTACAAAAAGAGTATGCCTGAATTTGAATACCGACTCAAGGTAAAGGCGGGGCTGACGGGCTATGCGCAGGTTACGGGCGTTTATGACACCTCCCCCTACGATAAGCTTAAAATGGATTTGATGTATATTGAAAATTATTCCATCCGGCTGGATTTTCAGATAATGCTTATGACGATGAAAACCATGCTCATGCCGGGCAAAACAAATGCCGAGGCCGAGGAAGGCGTTCTTCCTCCCGAAGGGCAGTCAAATAACAGAAAAGAGGATAACGACCAATGAAAACAACCGCAGTTATTATGGCAGGCGGCAGAGGCGAACGCTTCTGGCCGAAGAGCAGAAATTCCCGACCGAAGCAGTTCCTTTCGCTGACGAAGGACGGCGAAACCATGATACAGAAAACCGTCAAGCGGCTTATGCCCCTTGTTGATTCCGATGATATTTTTATCGTCACGAATTCCGCATATATCGCTCTTGTACACGAGCAGCTGCCGGAGATTCCAAAGGAAAATATTCTCGCTGAGCCTTGCGCAAGAAACACAGCTCCCTGTATCGCCTTTGCGGCAGCCGTTATTGAAAAGAAATACGGCGACGCGGTTATGCTTGTCCTCCCGTCGGATCACCTTATCGGCTATGAGGAGCTTTACGCAAGCACACTTAAAAAGGCTGTACGCGTCAGCCTTGAGGGGAAAAATCTTGTCACAATCGGTATAACTCCCGACTACCCCGAAACAGGCTACGGATATATCAATTTCAGCAGCAGAACATCTGACGTCATGCCCGACGCCTATGAGGTAAAACGCTTCGTGGAAAAGCCGGATCTTCCCACGGCAAAGGAATATCTCGCATCGGGAAAATATCTCTGGAACAGCGGTATGTTTGTGTGGAAGGCTTCCTCTATTATGGAGAATCTCAAGGAATTTATGCCTGAAACGTATGAGGGAGCGCTCAGAATCGGCGAGGCTTACGGAACTCCTGAATTCACGGAGGTTCTCGGCAGAGAGTATTACGCATTCAAAAGCGAATCGGTTGACTTCGGCATTATGGAAAAGGCAAAGGATATTTACACGATTCCCGGAAGCTTCGGCTGGGACGATGTGGGAAACTGGCTTGCCGTTGAGCGCATAAACGAGGTTGACGACAGCAGAAATTATATCGAGGGAAATGTTATTTCCATTGGCTCGGAGCGCACCACAATCTGCGGCGGAAAGCGTCTTATTGCGGCAGTGGGCGTGGAGGATATTATTATCGTGGATACGGACGATGCTGTGCTTATCTGCTCGAAAAATAATACGCAGGACGTAAAAAAGGTTATTGCGCAGCTTAACGAACAGGGCAGAACAGACCTTGTGTGAGGGAAGGAGCGAGGATTATGAAGCTTATTCCGTTTGCCGTTATTAAGTATGAAGATATTCGTTTTGATATTATGGTATTATCCTTAACTGAAGAGGAACATAAGGATCGTGATATAATTCTCTATTTTGAGAGTCCCGATGAAATTTACGGATTTAAGAATGCGAGAATTAACGTGGATAAAATGATTATTATTTCAAGAGAAGGGTATACAGATGAGGAAATGAAAAGAATTATCCAAATTTGCAGGGATAATGTCTGGGCGATCAATAAAATTTCAAGGGAAGGGATAATTTATGCCCAGCATTGAGATTTTCGGATTTTATTTTTTCTTTTGGTCCAATGAGTTTATAGGAGAACGGCTTGAACCCCTTCATATTCACGTTTCAAAGGGCGCTCCCTCAAAGGACGCTCCGAAATGGTGGATTAACAAGAACGGAGAGGTAAGGCTTGCAAGGGATTACAATTTCCAAAGATATGGAATTAAGGATTCGGACATTCCCACTATTGAAAAAATAATCCACGATAATTACAGAAGCTTCTATGAAATGTGGGCAAACCACTTTATAGGTGAAAATATAGAATTTAAAGATTTTTAATTTAAAGGAGTAAAAACTATGAAAAACGCACTTATTACAGGTATTACAGGTCAGGATGGCTCATATCTTGCCGAGCTGCTTCTGGAAAAGGGCTACAACGTTTACGGCATCTGGAGAAGAAAAAGTACGGTTGATTACGGCAACATCGAGCATCTCAAGGACAAGGTGACGCTTATTTATGCCGATATGACCGACCCCGTTTCTCTTGCATCAGCTATGAGAATATCTCAGGCTGACGAGGTTTATAATCTTGCCGCTCAGTCCTTTGTCGCAACAAGCTGGGATACGCCCCTCGGAACTGCCGATATTGACGCAATCGGCGTTACAAATATGCTGGAGGCTATAAGGACTGTCAAGCCCGAATGCCGTTTCTATCAGGCTTCAACCTCCGAAATGTTCGGTCTTGTTCAGGCTATTCCGCAGTGCGAAACAACCCCCTTCTATCCGAGAAGTCCCTACGGCGTGGCTAAGCTCTATGGTCACTGGATTACAAAAAATTACCGTGAGAGCTACGGTATGTACGCTTGCTCCGGTATCCTTTTCAATCACGAATCCGAAAGAAGAGGCCTTGAATTTGTAACAAGAAAAATCACGGACGCCGTTGCAAGAATCAAGCTGGGCGTTATGGATCACGTAGAGCTGGGCAATATGGATTCCAAGCGCGACTGGGGTCACTCCAAGGACTATGTCCGCGCAATGTGGCTTATGCTTCAGCAGGATAAGCCGGACGATTACGTTATCGCGACAAACGAAACAAGAACTGTCCGTGAATTTGTTGAAACAGCTTTCGGTCACGTGGGAATTGAAATTGAATGGCAGGGCGAAGGCGTTGACGAAATCGGCGTTGACAAGGCTACAGGCAAGACTATCGTAAAGGTGAACCCGAAATTCTTCCGCCCCGCTGAGGTTGATATTCTTCTGGGAAATCCTGAAAAGGCGGAGAAGACTCTCGGCTGGAAACGTGAAATCTCATTCTCCGAGCTTGTTGAAAGAATGGTTAAAAACGACCTTGCCCTCGTTGAAAAGGAGCTTAAAATCAAAAGCGTTATAGGCTGATTCAAATCAGGGCGGCTCCTTGCCGCCCGCTTATATTTCTTGAAAGGAGCTGCTTTGCGTGAACATTGCATTCGATGCAGTGCCTCTGGTCAGCGACAGAATGACGGGTATCGGCTGGTGCGAAGCCGGTCAGACGACGGCTATGGCTCGTCTGCATCCGGAAAATTCCTACTTCTATAACTTTTTCTCCCGAAAGGACGATCACATCAAGCTTGAACGCCTGAAGCCGTTTACCGAAAATATTCAGCCGAATCTCGCCCACTTTTCAGGCTACATCTATCGGGCAGCTTCAAATTTCCTGCCCGTGCCATACAGCCGATTCTTTGGGAAAAATGCCGATATTACGCACTTTTTCAACTATATCGCTTACCCCGGTGTCTCAGGGCGAACTGTGATTACCGTTCATGACATGGTGTACAAGGCGTTCCCCGAAACAGTCCGCGCACGCACGAAGTATATGCTGAATACGGGATTAAAGCGTTCCATGAAGCGTGCCGATATTATTGTAACGGATTCGGAATTCTCAAAATCTGAGATTATTAAATATTTTCCTCAGCATGAAAGCAAGCTGCGTGTTGTTCCGTGCGGCGTGGATTTACATAAATTCCGACCGTGCGAGGATACCGAAATTATACAGAGAGTAAAAAAATCTCTCGGAATTGAGGGAGAATATTTTCTCTATCTTGGGACAATCGAGCCGAGGAAAAATCTCGGACGTCTTATTGAGGCGTACCATATTTTCACACAGCGTGAGAAGAATCCGCCGAAGCTTGTGCTTGCAGGCGGCAAGGGCTGGCTGTATGACAGCATTTTCGCAAAGGTGACGGAGCTTGGACTTTCAGACAGGGTAATCTTTACGAAATACGTTCCGTCGGAGGATATGAATCCCCTCATGTGCGGAGCATTGGCGTTTGTTTTTCCCTCTGTCTATGAGGGATTCGGTATGCCGCCCCTTGAGGCTATGGCGTGCGGAGTTCCTGTGCTTACAACGAATGCGGCGTCACTTCCGGAGGTTACGGGCGACTGCGCTGTAATTGCCGACCCATATTCGGCGGAGAGCATTGCGGAGGGTCTTGGCAGACTTTACTCAGACAGTGAGCTTCGCCGCAGCCTGAGCCGCAGAGGTCTTGAACGGGCAAAGGGCTTCACTTGGGAGCGCTCGGCAGAAATATTATACAATCTGTATAAAGAGCTTACATAATTCCGCAGAAAGGAGAATCCGCCCATGAACCGCAGTCTGAAAATTTTACAGGTCAACAAGGCATACTACCCCCATGTGGGCGGAATCGAGAGCCTCGTGCGGCAGTATTCCGAAGAGCTTGGGCAGCGGAGCGATACGGAGGTGCAGGTTCTCGTCTGTCGGGAGGGCAGGGGAAAAACCTGCCGTGAAAACGTAAACGGTGTTGACGTGACGAGGGCGGGCAGCCTTGGAACTTATTTTTCCTGTCCGCTGTCACTGTCCTTTATCAGGCTTTTCCGAAAAATGGCGAAGGATGCCGATGTAATCGAGATTCACGTGCCATTTCCCCTTGCGGACGCGGCGCTGCTGCTGTCGGGCTTCAGGGGGAGAGTTGTTGTTGCGTGGCACAGCGACATTGTAAAGCAGAAAAAGCTTATGCGGCTTTATAAGCCGCTTATGATGAAAATGCTCAGACGTGCCGACTGCATAATAGCAGCTACGGAGGGGCACATAGACGGCTCGGCCTATTTGCCTGAATTTCGGGAAAAATGCCGCATTGTCCCCTATGGTCTGACAGCTGATGACTACCTGTCCGTGAGCAGAAGTCCGATTCTCACGGAGCTTTGCAGCTCTCCGAAGAGCGTAAAAGTCTTTTTTACGGGACGTCTTGTCTACTACAAGGGCGTGGACGTGCTTCTTAAAGCGTTCACGATGGTCAGGGGCTGCGAGCTTTTTATTGCGGGAACAGGCGAGCTTGAGGACAGTCTGAAAGGCTTTGCCGAGGCGAACGGAATCGCCGGTCGTGTGCATTTTCTGGGATTTCTGCCCGATGAGGAGCTTCGCCGTGCGTATGCGGACTGCGACATATTCGTGCTGCCCTCCGTGGCGAAAAGCGAGGCGTTCGGAATTGTTCAGCTGGAGGCTATGGTCTATGGAAAGCCTGTCATAAACACGTCGCTGCCTTCAGGCGTACCCCATGTCAGCATTGACGGCGAAACGGGAATTACTGTTCCCCCATCAGACGCGGAGGCTCTTGCGGAGGCAATAAACAGGCTTGCCGAGGATGCGAAGCTTCGGGAAAAATTCGGAAATAATGCCGCAGAGCGTGTAAAGCTCTGCTTCAACGAGAAAAATGTTATTCGGGAAATATTCGGAATACTCTCGGAAAATACCTTTTTAACGGAGGAAATTCAATGAAAGCACTGATTATCGGAGGCGCAGGCTTCGTGGGAGGCTATCTCATACGTGAGCTTCTCGGCGCAGGCTGGGAGGTTCACGCCACCTGTCTGCCATCTGAAAAAATCGAGGAGGACGGCTGCTCGGTTCATACTCTCGACATTCTTGAAAAGGATGCGGTTACGGCAATTTTCAACAGCCTGAAGCCTGACGTTATATTCCACCTCGCTGCGCAAAGCTCAGTTGCTCTTTCGTGGAAAAAGCCGCAGCTGACAGCGGATATAAACATCAAAGGCTCTGTAAATGTGCTGGAATCCATGCGTGACGCGGAAAAAAAGGATATGAGGATTATTCTCATCGGTTCGGGGGAGGAGTACGGCTTCATACGTGAGGGTGCGTGCCCCATAAGCGAAAGCGAGCCTCTTAATCCCGGAAATATCTATGCCGCGACAAAGGCTTGTCAGGGAATGCTCGGGGAAATTTATTTCCGAGCGTACAGGCTTGATGTAATCATGGTGCGCGCGTTCAATCATTCAGGGCCGGGGCAGCTGCCTATGTTCGTTATTTCCGATTTCTGCCGCCAGATTGCCGAAATCGAAAAGGGTATCCGTCAGCCGCAGATGGCTGTGGGAAATCTTTCGGCAATGCGTGATTTTACGGACGTGCGTGATGTTGTGAGAGCATATCGCCTTCTTGCCGAAAGGGGAGTCAGCGGCGAAACGTATAATGTCGGCAGAGGACAGGCTGTAGAGGTTCGGACGATTCTCGATATGGCGCTGTCTATGGCGGAATGTCCCATATCCGTGGTAAACGATCCTGCGAAAATGCGCGCCTCGGATATTCCCATAATCGAGCCTGACGTTTCACATATTGCCAAGCATACGGGCTGGAAGGCGGAAATCTCAATGGAGCAGACTATCCGTGATACTCTCGACTATTGGCGAAGCAGAGTATAACTAATAATAATTAAGGCAACACCGCGCAAAGCACGCCTGACGGCTTTGCCGCACATTTGCTTATATATTTTCCGTCATCTTGCACAAAAACTCCTTGACATACGTTAGTATGCCTGCGTCGCTTTTATACAACCTGACGAAAAATCTAATGGCGCATCTGCACGACAACCTTTGTGCGGTGTCGCCTTAAAAATAAAACAAAGAGGAGGATATATATGTTTGGATGTAGATTAACAAACGATAAGATGAAAGCCTACAGCGGCAAGAGTAAGGGCGCATTCAAAACGTCCGCAGATCTGGAGGCGTTCGGAAAAAAGCAGAATGAAGCAAATGAGCTTCTGGCTACAAACATAAACGACCTGATAAAGCGTGTGTGCGCACTTGAGGATCAGAAGCTCAGGGACGCAGAGATTATAAAGAAGCTTGCTCTGGAGCTTTCTGCGGCAAAATCCGAAATCGACCGTCTGAAGCTGACAGCAAAGCTCAACACAAACGCTATCGACAGACTCAGCGGCGTACAGAATTCATCCTCGTCTGATGACACCTCATCCGGCGGCACGGAGTAGGAAGCTGTTGTCTTAAGGCAGCACCGCACAAAGCACGCTTAATGGCTTTGCCGCACATCTACTTGCCAATTTTCGCCATCTTTCGCAAAAATTTTTTGACATACGTCAGTATGCCTGCAAAATTTTTGTTGCATCTGACGAAAATATGGACTTCGTATCTGCACGACAATCTTTGTGCGGTGCTGCCTAAAAATGCACAAAAAAGCCTGCGAAAATATAACAGACTTTATTTGTTTTATACTTGACATTGCTGAAAAAAGGTTATATAATAAAACCGTAAGCAATGGTTTACACAGCTCTATTGCAGTAGCAGAGCGAAATCAACGGAGATTTCTGCCGGGGCAGGTCTCCGTTTTTTGCTGAATTTCTAAATATTACGATTTTTTTCGCAAAGAAGGTGTTAAAATGAACGATCTTGCTGAAAAGCTTATGGAAGAGCTTGACTGTCGGGTCGCCTTCAAAATCGGCGGAGTTATCCCCGTCCCCGAATCAGCTGTTATTTCATGGGTGATAATCGCCGTTCTCGCACTGGTTTCCATTATTTTCGTGCGGAAGCTCAAAACCGTTCCCACCGGTTCGCAGTGCCTTATCGAAATCGGCATAAACTGGCTCAATAACTTCTTTCTGGAGATTCTTGGGCCGAGAGGGAAAAAATATCTTCCCATTCTGGAAACGCTCATCATCTACATCGGCGCTTCAAATATTGTGGGACTTTTCGGTCTGCGTCCCCCGACAAAGGATCTTGGCGTAACCGCGACACTCGCGATAATTGCCATAATTCTCATACAGTACGCGGGCATACGTGAAAAGGGTACAAAGGGCTGGCTCAGAAGCTTCAAGGAGCCTATGGCAGTTATGCTGCCCCTTAATATTCTCGAGCTGTTTATAAAGCCGCTTTCCCTTTGTATGCGACTTTTCGGAAACGTTCTGGGCGCATTCGTTGTTATGGAGCTTATTAAGCTCGTAGTGCCTGTGGGAATCCCCGTCGTGTTCAGCTTCTACTTCGATGTGTTCGACGGTCTTATTCAGGCATATGTATTTGTGTTCCTTACTTCGCTTTTCATGGCGGAAGCGATGGAATAAAGGCAATACCGCACAGCTGTTACAGCAATTGATGTGCGGAGATGCCAAAACCAATTTTCAACAGGAGGATTTTAATTATGGGATCAATAGCATTGGGAGCAGCGATCGCTGTACTCACAGGAATAGGCGCAGGTATCGGTATCGGTCTTGCTACATCTAAGGCAACAGAGTCTATCGCACGTCAGCCGGAGGCTAAGGGCGATATAAACAAGGCGCTCCTTCTCGGATGCGCACTTGCCGAAGCAACAGCTATTTACGGCTTCGTTATCGCTCTCCTTATCATACTGTTCCTTGGATAATAACCGATTATACGCATAAACCGCCCCGAAGCCGCTTTGAGCTTCGGCGGCGGTCATAACAGGAGGACAGATTCATGCTGGATATTGATATTTGGAATTTTATCTGGGCAATTGTCAATATTGCCATTTTATTTGTTGTGCTCAGAATCTTCCTATTCAAACCAATTAACAAAATCATGGACGAACGCACAAAGTCCATTCAGAACGATATTGACTCGGCTCAGAAATCACGGGAAGAGGCTGAGGAGCTTAAAACTGAGTACACTCAGACTCTCGCTGACGCAAAGGCTGAGGCTCAGCAGATTATCGTAAAGGCGCGGGAGGAGGCTTCCGCCGCTAAACAGGAAATGATCAGCAGCTCCGAGGAAGAGGCAAGACAGATTATAGATACGGCAAACAAAACTATCGAAAACGAACGCAAAAGAGCTATGCAGGAGGCACAGTCGCACGTTGCCGACCTTGCTATAGCTGCGGCTTCTAAAATAATCGGCGAGAATGTGGACGATGAGAAAAACCGCCGCCTCGTTGATGATTTTCTTGCGGAAGAGGGTGCATTGAATAATGAGGGAGAATAACAGGGAGTATATCAAATATCTGGTGCGAAAGGAAATTCCGCTGTCAACTGTTGACGAGACAAAGCGGATTCTTTCGGCTTGCAGCGACCTCCCCGACACGCTTAACAATCCTGTCGTAACCGATGAGGAAAAGCATGGCATTATACGTCAGCTCTTTCCGGAGGAAATGCAACAGCTCATTTTCAGCGTGTGCGACGACGGAGCTGTGGGCAGGCTTGGGGAAATTTTAGATGAATATACCGAGCTTTGCATTGAGCGTCAGGGCAGCATAAGAGCTGTGGTGCGCTATGTTACGCCTCTCACGGAATCCCAGCAGGAGGATATGAAAGCCTTTATCAAGGAAAAGTTCAACAGGGAGGACGTTAATATCGAATATCGCTGCGACCCTGATATTATCGGGGGATTTATCCTTAACGCAGGCGATTTCGAGTACGACAAAAGCTACCGCACAAGTCTCAGACTTATGCGAGAAAGCCTGAAAAACCGCGCGGAATCAAGCTCTGATGAGGAGTCGTTCGCGGACATCGGCACAGATGACAGCTCAAAAAGGGCAAGCGATATTATTTCCGTCCTCAAGAGCGAGGTAGATGATTTCGACCGCAAATCCGGCGTAACCGAAACAGGCTACGTAACACGTCTCGGCGATGGCATTGCTATGGTTCACGGCATGAATCACGTCATGTATGGCGAGCTTGTCGAGTTTGAAACGGGCATTCGCGGAATCGTTCAGAATATCGAAACAAAGTCTGTGGGAATCGTGCTTCTCGGCAGCGATCATGGACTTACGGAAGGCTCTACCGTTATACGCACGGGCAAGCGTGCAGGCATCGGTGTCAGCGACAAGCTCCTCGGCAGAGTTGTAGACGCTCTTGGCGCGCCTATTGACGGTCTGGGCAGCATACGTGCCGACGATTACTTCCCCATTGAGCGTGAAGCTCCCGGCGTAATCGAGCGTAAATCCGTCAGCGTTCCGCTTCAGACGGGTATTCTTGCCATAGATTCTATGTTCCCTATCGGCAGAGGTCAGCGTGAGCTTATTATCGGCGACCGCCAGACGGGTAAGACGTCTATTGCCGTTGATACTATTATAAATCAGAAGGGACAGGACGTTATCTGCGTCTATGTGGCAATCGGTCAGAAGGCATCAACCGTGGCAAAGGTTGTGAATACACTGAAAACCTACGGAGCTATGGATTACTCAATCGTTGTTTCCGCCTCCGCAAGCGACCCTGCCCCCTTCCAGTACATCGCCCCCTATTCGGGTACGGCTATGGCTGAATATTTCATGTCCAAGGGCAAGGACGTTCTCATCGTGTACGACGATCTCTCAAAGCACGCCGTTGCCTATCGTGCAATGTCGCTTCTGCTTCACAGACCCCCGGGACGTGAGGCTTACCCCGGCGACGTATTCTATCTCCATTCAAGACTTCTCGAGCGCTCAAGCCGTCTTGACGACGAGCATGGCGGCGGATCTCTTACGGCTCTCCCCATAATTGAAACTCTTGCGGGAGATGTTTCCGCGTACATCCCCACAAACGTCATTTCCATAACGGACGGTCAGATTTACCTCGAAAGCGAGCTGTTCTTCTCAGGCGTCCGTCCTGCCGTAAATGTGGGACTTTCCGTATCGCGTGTAGGCGGTGCGGCTCAGACAAAGGCAATGAAACAGGTTTCGGGAACTCTCCGTATCGACCTTGCGCAGTTCAAGGAAATGGAAATCTTCACGCAGTTTTCTTCCGACCTCGACCCTGCGACAACAGAGCTGCTCAATCACGGTCATATGCTGACGGAGCTTCTGAAGCAGCCTCTTTACAACCCGATCCCGCACAGCGAACAGGTGGTGCTTCTTTATGGGGCAACACACGGCTTCTTTGATGATGTTCCCGTAACCGGTCTGCGGAGCTTCAGGGAAAATCTCATGGGCTATATAAAAACCTTCGCGTCTGATATATTGCGGGATATTGACGAGAAAAAAATCCTTGACGACGATATGTGCAAGCGCATGGAGAAGGTTATCAGGGATTTCAAGAGCTAAGGCAGGTGAAGTTCTGTGGCTAATATGAAAGAAATTCGCGAGAGAATCGCAAGTATTCAGCAGATTTTGAAAATCACCAACGCCATGTATCTCATGTCGTCGTCGAAGCTGAAAAAGGCACGCAAGGCTCACGAGAATACAAGACCCTACTTCGATAAGCTTCAGGAAACGCTGGAGGATATTCTCGAGCATACTCCCCATACACGCCAGACGTATTTCGACAGGCGTTCGCATATCCCCGAGGAACAGCGAAAGAAAGGCTTCGTTATAATTACCGCGGACAAGGGACTTTGCGGAAGCTATAACCATAACGTCATAAAGCTTGCGGAACAGGAGCTGAAAAAGGCTTTCGCAAATAACTGCTACATCTTCGTTCTCGGAGAGGTGGGCAGGCATTACTTCATGAGCCGCAACAATGAGATTGACCACTCCACTATTGACGGAGAATTTCTCTATACAACGCAGAATCCCACACTCTACAGGGCAAGGGAAATTGCGGAGATAGTTCTCGACAGATTCGATAAAAAGGAGCTTGACGAGGTTTATCTCATCTATACCTACATGAAGGGAAATGAGTTTGAGCCGAAAACTGTCAGACTTCTCCCCTTTGAGCGAAAGCATTTCGGCGTTGACAAGAAGGACGGTACTCTCAAAAAGCTCCCGAAGGCGTCGTTCCTGCCCTCACCGGAGGAGGTTATGAACTATCTCATACCGAACTACGCAAAGGGACTTATCTACGGAGCTATGGTTGAGGCGTTCTGCTGCGAGCAGCAGGCACGCATGACGGCTATGGATGCCGCGTCAAACAGCGCAAGAGATATGATAAAGGATCTCTCCCTCATGTATAACCGTGCAAGACAGGCGGCTATAACTCAGGAAATAACTGAGGTTGCGGGCGGAGCTAACGCAATGGGCGATGAGTAATTTTCTCAAAATTCCGGAAAGGAGTTACTTTAAATGGAAAAAGGCAGAATAGTTCAGGTCGTAGGGCCTGTTATTGATGTCGAATTCGCGGAGGGCAGCCTCCCCATGATCAAGGACGCCCTTACTGTAAATGTTGACGGCAAAGCACGTGTCATGGAGGTTGCCCAGCATATGGGAAACCATGTCGTCCGCTGTATTATGCTTGCCACAAGCGAGGGACTCAGCAAGGATATGGAGGTAACTGCCACAGGCTCGTGCATTCGTGTCCCCGTGGGAGATAAAATCCTCGGCAGAATGTTCAACGTCCTCGGCGAGCCTATAGATAAAAAGGGACAGGTGGAAACGAGGGAAAAATGGGAAATTCACCGCAAGCCGCCGTCCTTTCAGGAGCAAAGCCCTGTTGTTGAAATTCTCGAAACGGGAATCAAGGTTATCGACCTTCTCGCACCGTATGCAAAGGGCGGAAAAATCGGTCTTTTCGGTGGCGCAGGCGTAGGAAAGACAGTTCTGATTCAGGAGCTTATCCACAATATCGCTACGGAGCATGGCGGATACTCTATTTTCACCGGCGTTGGCGAACGTTCACGAGAGGGAAACGACCTCTGGAATGAAATGCAGGAATCGGGAGTTATCGACAAGACGGCTCTTGTTTTCGGTCAGATGAACGAGCCGCCCGGCTCACGTATGAGAGTTGCCCAGACGGGTCTGACTATGGCGGAATACTTCCGAGACAGGGAGCATAAGGACGTGCTTCTCTTTATCGATAATATTTTCCGTTACGTTCAGGCAGGCTCGGAGGTTTCCGCGCTGCTGGGACGTATGCCGTCAGCCGTTGGCTATCAGCCTACCCTTGCCACTGAAATGGGTGAGCTTCAGGAGCGTATAACATCCACCAAAAACGGCTCTATTACGTCAGTTCAGGCAGTTTATGTGCCTGCCGACGACCTTACCGACCCTGCCCCTGCCGTAACGTTTGCGCATCTTGACGCAACAACGGTTCTTTCACGTAAAATCGTTGAGCAGGGCATTTATCCCGCTGTAGATCCGCTTGAATCAAACTCGCGTATTCTCGAACCCGATATTGTGGGCGAGGAGCATTACAGAGTTGCGCGTAAGACACAGGAGCTTCTCCAGAAATACAAGGAGCTTCAGGATATTATTGCTATTCTCGGTATGGAGGAGCTTGACGACGATGATAAGCTTGCCGTATACAGGGCAAGGAAGATACAGAAGTTCCTGTCACAGCCGTTCAGCGTAGGTGAGGTTTTCACGGGACTCAAGGGAAAATATGTGCCTCTCAGCGAAACGATAAGAGGCTTCAAAATGATTATAGACGGCGAAATGGACGATTGTCCCGAATCCGCATTTCTCTTTGCCGGAACGATTGACGATGTAATCGCCAAGGCTAAGCAGATGGAAGCCGACGAGATATAAGGAGGCGCTGTCATGGCTAAAACCTTCCACCTTGAAATAATCGCAAGCGACCGAGTTTTCTTTGAGGGCGAATGCGAGCATCTCGTTGTGACTGCTCTTGACGGACTTCTGGGAATCCTTTCGGGTCATGAGCCTCTTGTAACCTCTCTGCCCACAGGTGAGCTGAAATACATGACTGACGGGAAGTGGCACTACGCCGCAATTTCCGAAGGGTTTATGGAGGTTATGCCGGATTTCGCCATAATTCTTGCGGATTACTGTGAGCTGCCGGAGGAAATTGACGTTAAGCGTGCCGAGGAGGCAAAAAAGCGTGCCGAGGAGAAGCTCCGCCACAAGCAGAGCATTATGGAGTATTATCACACTCAGGCTGCGCTGAACAAGGCAATGAACAGATTAAAGGTATCGCAGAAGCATTTTAAATAAGATTAACAAAAAAGCACGCCATATGGCGTGCTTTTTCTATTATGATATGATATATTATTGCTTTGTAAGCTCAAGAGTGCTGCCGGAATTTTCAGTAAGTGTGAGCGTATCTCCGTCAATTTCGTATTCACAGATTGCGTCCTCTTCGGATTCAAATTCAAAGAATTCAACACCCTCGCCTGTGAATTCTACCGTTTCTCCGTCAGCCTTGTATTCGCAGATTTGCAGATTCAGATAAAGCAGCTCACCGTCTATAGTCATTGTGAAATCCGCGTCAATCTCGCTGAATGTTGACGTAAGCTCGTCATAGAGGTCGCCGCCGACAAGTGTATATTCGCCGTCAATTGAATCCTCATCAGCGTCGCCGATTCTTTCAACCTCGAGAAGAAGCATTTCCTCATCTGCGCCGTCGTCCTCATCCATAGTAACGCTGAGAGTTGTACCGTCGTATTCCGAATCGAAGGTCACTGTGGAAACTATAAAGTTCTGATCCTCATCGAAATACATGATAGACGAATAGTCAGCTGAAAGCACGACTGTATTGTCCTCCTCAAAGCAGAAGCTGCCGCCCAGATCCTCGTTATACCATCTGCCGATAAGGGCTTCATCTATGTCACTGGATTTGCTTTCGGATTCGCTGTCAGTTTTTCCGTCTCCGCAGCCTGTCATTGCTGCAGCCAATGCTGTACAGGAAAGTAAAATTGCAAGAAGCTTTTTCATATGTATCCTCCATAAATTCTATTCTGTGGCTCGCCGTAGAAACTTACGCGTTCAGAAATTTTCATTGAGCGATATCAAATATGCCACCTAAGCAGATAAAGCGCGCGAAGCAAGCGTAAACGTGATACGCCCACAGCGGCTCGCTGCTATAATTATATCACGGCAATTTGAATTTTACAATGATTTTTCTCTTTATTCCATAATTTTTATATGTTTGACTATTTAAATAATACCTGATGACGTTTTATTTGTCTATTTTCAACATTCTAAGCAGATTAAGCTCGCAAAGCAAGAGTATATGTGAAACGGCAGCGGCAGCGGCTCGCTGTTGAGGAAATCGCCGGTCTTAAAATCTCTGCTGAGCGATAGCAAATATGCCGCCTAAGCAGATTAAGCGCGCGAAGCAAGCGTAAACGTGATACGCCCGCAGTGGCTCACTGCCGCAAAATGCTGTATTTCAACAGCAAAAATTGTGCAGATATACAAAATTGAAAATAATTTTTTTCTTATTCAACGTCTGAGCGTTGAATTTGACCTCTTTTCAGCCCTCTTATGAACGGTGCTTATCCGTCATGGACTACTGAAAGGAGGTTTTATTTATGCCTGATTCAAATCTTAAACAAAAACGAAAAGCATTTTGCTGCAGCTATGTGCTGCTGGGAAATGTGGAGGAGGCTGCGGTAAGAGCAGGCTTCAGCAGAGAATGCGCCCTTTCCGAAGGAGTCGCGTGTCTTGAATCCGCCGAGTGTAGGAGGCTTATTGCAAAGCTCAGAAATACTCTCGCGGACAGCGGAAATGTTATCTCAGGTCTGAAGCGACTTGCCTTCGGAAGCTGTACCGATGCGGTTTACCTTGTCTTCGCCGACGAGCTCCCACCTTCAAGCGTTATTTCAAATCTCGATCTGTTTAACGTGTCCGAGATAAAACGTGTGAAGGGCGGCGGAGTTGAGGTTAAGCTGTTCGACAGACAGAAGGCGCTGGAAAAGCTTTTTGAGTTCGAGAATACCTGTTCCGACCGCGGAAGCGCTGAAAGCCTTATTGAAGCGCTCACTAAAAATTCGGAGGAGGCAGGCTCTGTTGAGAATTAGCTCTTTTTCCGAAAAGCAAAAAACCGCCATTAGCTGGTGGTCACGTCCCGCATATGCAGGCTATGACGCTGTCATCTGCGATGGAGCTGTCAGAAGCGGCAAGACGCTTTCCATGTCCTTGGGATTTGTTTTCTGGGCATCCGGTTCATTCAGCGGAGGCACGTTCGCCATGTGCGGCAAAACAATCACCTCTCTCCGCAGAAATGTTGTAACGCCGCTGCTTGATATGCTGCGAGGAATCGGCTTCACCTGCTGCGAAAGGGTAAGCGGAAATTATGTGGATATAACACTTCTCGGCAGAACGAATCGCTTTTATCTTTTCGGCGGCAAGGACGAAGGCTCTGCTTCTCTTATTCAGGGAATCACTCTTTCGGGAGTTTTTCTCGATGAGGTTGCGCTTATGCCGCGTTCCTTTGTGGAGCAGGCTCTTGCAAGATGCTCGGTCAGCGGCTCTAAGATGTGGTTCAACTGCAATCCCGATAATCCCTCTCACTGGTTTTACACGGAGTGGATAAAAAAGGCTGAGGAAAAACACGCCCTTTATCTCCACTTCACAATGGACGATAATCCTTCTCTTTCGGAAAAGCTGAAAAACCGCTATAAGCGGCTCTATTCCGGAAGCTTCTACGACCGCTTTGTTCTCGGTAAATGGACTGCCTCGGAGGGCGTCGTTTATCCTATGTTCAGCAGAGAGCGGCATACCTACAGCGGCGATGTGAGCTGTGAAAGATATGTTATTTCCTGCGATTACGGAACTGTAAATCCGTCGTCATTCGGTCTGTGGGGCTTTTCGGAGGGAAAGTGGCTGCGTATACGTGAGTATTATTATTCCTCGAAGAGAGAGGGCATATCACGCACCGATGAGGAGCATTATCAGGCTCTTGAGGAGCTTGCGGGAACGCTGAAAATCGAAAAGGTTATTGTTGATCCGTCTGCGGCAAGTTTTATTGAATGCATACGCAGACATAAGCGGTTCAGAGTTGTTAAGGCGCGCAACGATGTTATTACGGGCATAAGGAACGTCAGCGTTGCGCTGAAGCAGGATAAGCTGCTGATTAACGAATCGTGCAGGGATATTATTCGGGAATTTTCCCTTTATCGCTGGAATGAAAAATCCGCAGGCGATTTTCCGATAAAGGAAAACGACCACGCAATGGACGATATGCGGTATTTCGTTTCGGAGATGCTTGCCGATAATGAGGCTGATGAATTCTTTGCGGTTTCGGTCGCAAGGGATTGACGCACCGTTCAGAATCACTTATAAGGAGGAAAAATGAAACTGTTCAAAAAAAAGGAAAAATCCGCTGTGCAGATTGCTCCGGAGCTTTGTTCGGCTCAGAGATACACTGAAGGGGATTTACGCCTGCCGCCTGCAATCGAGCCGTTTGAAAAGGAGCTGTACGACAGACTGAGATTTGCTGTTCCTGTAATAGATGCGGCTTTGATGAAAATCGTCAGGCTTACGGGCGGCTTCAACGTCATCTGCTCGGACGAGCGATTTCAGGAGGAGCTTGACCTCTTTCTGGAAAATGTTCCGGTGGGACTTACCGGAAAATCCTTGGGGGATTTTGTTGACAACTATCTCGACAGTCTGCTCACATACGGCAGCGCGGTGGGTGAAATTGTAATCGACAGCCGTGAAAACTGCATTGCCGGACTTTTTAACGGAGATATTTCGGCTGTCAATATTGTTTCGGGGGCTGATCCGCTTACACGTTCATATACAATGCGCGGTAAAAACGGCAGTCTCAGACCTGTTATTCATCCGGAGAGAATCCTGTACTCGACTCTTACGGGAGGACGCTCTCTTCTGAGAGGTCTGCCGGCGCTCAGCAGCATTCTGCTTCGCATTTATCAGTGCATAGGTCAGAATTTCGACCGTGCAGGCAATGTCCGCTATGCGGTCACATATAAGCCCTCCAAGGACAGCGGTGAGGCTGCGTATTCCCGCGAAAGGGCAATGCAGATTGCCAAGGAGTGGTCGGACGGTATGAATTCCGCAAAATACGGTCAGGTTAAGGATTTTGTTGCCGTAGGCGATATTGATATTAAGGTAATCGGCGCTGAAAATCAGCTTTTCGATACCGAAATTCCTGTGCGTCAGCTTCTGGAGCAGATTGTGGCGAAGCTTTCGATTCCGCCCTTTCTGCTGGGACTCAATTGGTCATCCACGGAGAGAATGTCTTCCCAGCAGGCGGATATTCTCACCTCGGAGCTGGAGTATTACAGACGTATTCTTACTCCCGTTATACGTGATGTGGGAAACGCTTATCTCTGTTCAAGAGGAGCTGACGCGGTATGCCGTGTGGAGTGGGAAAACATAAATCTTCAGGACGAATCCGCGCTTGCGGAGGCACGTCTGAAAAACGCTCAGGCAAGGGAAATTGAACTCAGGCTTGAGGAAATTGAAAAGAAAAATATTTTGGAGGTATATTGATTATGTATAACGATATTAAGCTTGAAAAGGGACTTTACAATCTTAGCGAAAAAAGCTTTACAGCAGCTCTCGAGGAGCTTGACCCGACAGCGAATTACTGCGGAACGCCTCTTGAAAATCTTGATGCCTATGAGCGTCAGCTCAAGAGATTCAACATCAGAATTTCAGGTAAGGAATGCGACCGTGTTGAGAAATTCTTTACCTCAACTGAAACAGCTGTTCTTTTTCCGGAATTTGTTTCAAGATGCATAAAAAAGGGCTTTGATGAAACGATTCTTTCATCTGTATGCGCCGCAAAAACAGTCTGCGGCTGCGGTCAGTATTTAGGCTGCGTTCTCGATGATTCGGCAGATTACACTACCGCGGATGAGGCAGCTGTTCTGCCGTCGGCAACGGTGAGAGAAAGCACATCAGCTACAGTTCTTGCGAAGTATGGCAGACTTGTAAGCGCATCATATGAGGCTATCCGCCAGCAGCGTCTTGATGTTTTCGGCGTTATGCTCAGAAGCATTGGCGTAAAGCTTGCCGCATCAGTTACCAAAAAGGCGGTTGAGGTTCTTGCTGCCGACGCAGAGGAAATTACGGCTGCTTCTCTTACATATGCGGATCTTGCCAAGCTTTACGGCGAATTTGACTGCTTTAGCATGAATGCGCTTATTGCATCTCCCGAAGCGGCTTCAACGATTGTCGCAATGGAGGAGGTTGCCGAGCTTTCAGCTGACAGCGCGGGAAGAATTGTGCTTCCCTTTGGCGCGGAGCTTATTAAAACGTCAGCTGCGGAGGATAACACTATCATTGGTATTGATAAGGATTTTGCCCTTGAATTTATCACAAGCTCCGATCTTATTATGGAAACGGACAAGATGATTGACCGTCAGCTTGATCAGATTACGGTTTCGATTACCTGTGGATTCAGAAAGATTACTCCCGATGCCGTTAAGGTGCTTAAAATAACCGAATAAAATGTCAGGACGCCGCTAAGGCGTCCGTGCATTATAACGCACAGCGCTACAGGTGCGGAGCTGACTTGAAGGAGGAAACTATGGATAACGAACAGCTTGAAAAAATAAATAAATTTACTCGTAGAGAGCTTACGGCTGACGATGTTTATGTTTTCAGCGTGATTCTTTGCGATAACGATATTGACAGGGACGGCGAGTGCTTTTCGGACGATGCCCTTGAGGAGCTGAAAAAGCTTTTTGTGGGCAAAACGGGAATTTCCGATCACAACGCAAGCTCGTCGAACCAGAACGCCAGAATTTTTGATACGGAGGTTGTCACGGATAATACACGCACCACAAAATACGGCAGCGTCTACAAATATCTTAAAGGCTCGGTTTATATGGTCAGAACTGATGAAAACAAGAGCCTTATTGCCGAAATTGACGGCGGAATCAAAAAGGAGGTCAGCATTTCATGTACCGCCGCACAGCGGATATGCTCCGTATGCGGCTGCGACAAAAGCAAAACAGCCTGCGCCCACGTCAAGGGGAAAATATATAACGGCAAGCAGAGCTATACGATTCTCAGGAACATTACCGATGCCTATGAATGGAGCTTTGTGGCTGTTCCTGCACAGGTCAACGCAGGCGTGACAAAGAAATTTTCATCAGATGGGGATTTCACCTCAAAGGGCGTTTCCGCCGATGTTGATGAAATTGAGGCTGCCGCAGCGGAGCTTCGCCGTGACATACGCAGGCTTGCTTTCTTTGCGGGAGGAAAATCCGCTGCCGATACGGCATCGCTTATGGCGGAAAAAATGAATACCCGACAGCTTATTGCGCTGAAAAAATCCTTTGAAAACAAAAGCTCCGGCAGCCGCTTCGGAGTTGAGGTTCAGCTTGCGGCGGAGAATGATGCGGAGACTGAGAATGCGGATTTTTCCATGAAATAGGAGGTGACGGAAAATGAATATTGAAACGGTTAAATCTATCTTTCAGCTTATTTCGGGTGAGGAGGATACGGAAACGTATCTTCCGTTTATTGAGCTTGCGGTTCTCGAAACGGAAAAAATGCTTACGGATGGAGCGGATACGGAGGACGCACGTCTTGATTTCCTTTGCGCGGCTATTGCGAATTTTCGCCTTCAGCAGGCTAATTCCGCAAGGGACAGATCGGAATCCGTTTACGCGGGAAGGCTTGTATCCTCGTCGGACAGCGGCAGCGCTCTTGAATTTGCCGAAAAGCTGCTTCTGGATTACATGAATCTCTGCGAGGATCTGATTGATTCACGCACGTTTGTGTTTATGAGCTTCGGCTCGGAGGGGAGGTTGATTGAAAATGCTTAAAGCAATTCTCGAAAAAATTGAACAGGAGCTGGAAAACAACGGCGTAGAGAGGATTTATACAGCCTTTGACTACATCTCCATAGAGAAAAAGGGAAAGGAAATTTTTACGGTTATCGGCATTGACAGCTTTGAAAGCTCCGCACCGATTTATTCGGAATCCGTAATTTATCTGCCCTTTAAGGCGGAGGCTGCGGTTTCTCTTGTTGCTCCTGAAAGCTTTACAATGGCGGAGCTGTACGATTACTTTGACGGCAGTATTCTTCCTGCCCTGATGAATATGACGAGCCTCACCTGTTCGCTCAGAGATCTCACCATGAAAAACGACACGAACATCAACAGGCTGGTACTCAAGGTTAAATTTTCGGTTACGGGCATAACACGTCTTGAAAGGAGCAGCTCATGAGCAGTTCGACAGAGGTATCTCTCAAGGAATCATATCCTGTCCGCATTGGCGCGCTTTTGATGTACTGTGAGCATTTCAAGGCAGTCGGAACAAAAAATCTTGCCGAGAAAACAACGGTAAGCGGCGATACGTTTTTCTCCAACATGAATAAGAGAGCGTTGAAAATTACCTTTGAGGGCAGAATTTATGACGAATATTTTCCTCTCAGAATGCTGCTTTATACGGATTCCTTTATGAACGGGGACGGCAAATGCACAGTGGATTACAGGGGGATTACCTTTACCGAATGCCGTGTACAGACATTTACTGTCGAGGATAAGGGGGAGGATTACATTCACGCCTCCATAACGCTTGTAACTGCCGAAAATACGACTCAGAGCGAGGAGGAAACAGATGGAGGTTAAAATTGCGGTAAAGCGCATGACAGGAGCTGTTTTTGAGGAAACAAAAATAATATCCTTTACCTTTGTCAAGGATGCCTATATCCCCTACACATCTGTAACTGCCCGAATCTATGCCGAAGAGGAGGATTATATGTCCGTTGCGGAGATTTTTCTCTATGTGGGGGATTATCTTGTTCATCACGGACTGGTTGATACCCTTGAGGTAACGGAAACAAACGGCGTGAAAATAGCCACTCTTGCGTCAAGGGGATTTACCTCGCTTCTTTGTCAGAATCAGATTGAGCCGGGAATGATTACGGGAATTTCCATAAACGATCTCATGGACAGCTATTATGACCTGCCGTACGTCACCCACGAGGACAACTCCGATCAAAGCGGATATATTTATGTGAAAAGCAATTCCTCCATGTGGGATGGCGTTGTTAATCTTTCATACAAGCTCAATAAAATATATCCCTATATTCGCGGAACGAACTGCGTAAGAATAACTGCCGAATCAGATCCGTCGGTTTTTTCATATGACGAATCGCAGCTGACGGAATCGGGACTGGCTTACAATTTCAAGCGAATGATAAGCAATTTCAACATGGCGGATATAAGCGGAGAATACGGCAGCTATACATTGGAGGATACGGTAGTCACGAACAGGAAAATTGTGCGTCATAAGGTTTTTGAGCTTGACAGGCAGTTTCTCAGCGATCCGCAGGAGGCGCTGAATTACCGTGACAAATACGCAAACCGTGGGCATTTCAGATATTTTTGCAGATATTCGGGCTATAGCGGCGAGGACTTGTGCGATATGGTAAGCTTCGGCTATGCGCAGAATAAGCGTATCAGCAGAATTGAAATAATCGGGGACAGCACGGGAGTCGATACGGAGCTTAGCGTTTACTATGATGGCTTCTATTCGGGAGGAACGCTTTAGGGATACAATCATATAATAATTATGAGAAATAAATTTCTTGCAGAAAAAGCATGGGAGAATGCCATGAAAAAAATATATACATTGAATTCCCTGCATGAAGGGGAAAAATGCCGTGTCAAGGAACTGCTGATCGACGGAAAAATGCGCAGCCGTCTGAGCGATCTTGGTCTGATTGAGGGAACAAGCGTTGCGTGTCTGCAAAAAAGCTCGTCCGGCGATCCGACGGCGTATCTCATAAGAGGAGCTGTCATTGCTCTCAGGAACGAGGATTCCTCAAGAGTCATCGTTCAGCCAATTTAAAAGGGCAAAATAGGGCGGAGGATTACATATCCTCCGCCCTTTTAGCTGTGTGTATTTATTTAAGCTTTGATTTCAGCTTTCTCAGGGAATATCCCTCATTGACCTTCATAACGCCTCTGTCAATGGCAAGGGCATAATCGGGAACGTCATGTGTTACGGTAGTTCCGGCAGCCGTATATACAGCCTTGCCCAGCTTGACGGGAGCAATTAGATTCGTGTTGCAGCCGATGAAGCAGTTATCGCCGATTACGCAGCGGCTTTTGACAATGCCGTCGTAGTTGACTGTAACCGTTCCGCAGCCGAAGTTTACCTTTTTGCCTACATCGCTGTCGCCCACGTAGGTGAGATGAGCAACGGCTGTTTTCTCACCGATTGTGGAGTTCTTGATTTCAACGAAGTCGCCGATTTTAACGCCGCTTTTGATGTGGCTGTTGGGGCGGATATGAACCCAAGGACCGATTTTAACGCCACTGTCGATTTCGGATTCGTAAGCCTGAACGTAGTTGAGCTTTACCTCATCGCCCAGCTTGCAGTCCTCGATAACGCAGTTAGGGCCGATTGTGCAGTTTTTGCCGATAACAGTACCGCTGCGGAGGATAGTTCCCGACAGGATTTCCGTTCCCTCGCCGATTTTAACGCTGCGTTCGATGGTGATTCCGTCAAGGCAGGTAAATTCCACGCCGTTTTCGAGGTGCTTGTTTATGACTGCCATGCGTGCATACGTGTTAAGCTCCAGAAGATCCTTACGGTCGTTAGCGCCCTTGATAATATCGGGATTCTCGGATTTATAAGCTCCTGCATTCCTGCCCTCCGAAAGGGCAATTGCGATTGTATCTGTCAGATAATACTCCTTCTGGGCGTTGGTGCATTCCAGCTTGCCCAGAAGCTCAATGAGGTCGGCAGTCCTGAACCAATAAGCTCCGGAATTAACCTCATGGATGCTTCGCTGCTCAGCTGTCGCGTCCTTTTCCTCAACAATTGCGCTTATGCCGTTTTCGTTTCTGATAATTCTGCCGTATCCCGTAGGATTGTCCAGCTCAGCGGTAATAACGGTAACGGCATTTTTCTGCTGCTTGTGAATTACGAGGGATTCCTTAATTGCCGTAGGATCGATAAAGGGAGCGTCTCCGCAGAGAACGAGAGTGCTGCCGTCGGTATCCTTTTCAAGAAAGGGAACAGCCTGCATAACGGCATGACCTGTTCCGAGGCGTTCAGCCTGCAAAACCGTAGAATATCTTCCGTTGAGGTACTCGTCTATCATTTCTCCCTTGTAGCCCTTGACTACGCATATATCGGAAAGACCCGATTCCTCACAGGCGGAAATAACCCATTCAAGCATAGGCTCGCCGAGAACCTTGAAAAGCGGCTTCGGAATATCAGCCTTCATGCGCTTGCCCTGACCTCCCGCGAGAATTACAACCTTATTCATTTTTTAATATGCCTCCAATAAAATTTATTTGAAATCATTTGAAATCAAAAAAATAACATAGGCAGCAGCGTCCGGAGAACGGATGTTCTGCCTAAATTGCCTGCATCTGCCAATGCAAATACCTAATCTCTATTATTACAAACTTTAACAATAAATGCAAGCGGTTTTTGCGCGATTTTTTCAAAATCGCAAATTTTTGTGTAATGTGCTACAAAAATATAACTCTTTTTTTTTCATAATTTATATGGTAATTCCTTCTGAAATATGTTATAATATGTATAAGTCCGGAGGGGTAAGCTTTTATCTGATTCCGGAGAGTAATAAATTGGAGGTAAACACCAATGGCAAATAAGTATTGTTACCTTTTCTCAGAAGGTAATGCCGACATGAGAGAGCTTCTTGGCGGTAAGGGCGCAAACCTCGCTGAGATGACAAACATCGGTCTTCCTGTACCACAGGGCTTCACAATCACAACTGAGGCTTGTACACAGTACTACGAGGACGGCGGTATCAGCGATGAAATCATGGCTGAAATCAACGAGTACATCGTTAAGATGGAGGAAATCACAGGCAAGAAGTTCGGTGACAAGGAGAATCCTCTCCTCGTTTCTGTTCGTTCAGGTGCGCGCGCATCAATGCCCGGCATGATGGATACAATCCTTAATCTCGGTCTTAATGAAACTGTTGTTGAAACAATCGCTGAAAAGTCCAACAATCCGAGATGGGCTTGGGACTGCTACAGAAGATTTATTCAGATGTATTCCGACGTTGTTATGGAAGTCGGCAAAAAGTATTTCGAAGAGCTTATTGACAAGATGAAGGCTGACAGAGGCGTTCAGCAGGACGTTGAGCTTACAGCTGACGACCTGAAGGAGCTTGCTAATCAGTTCAAGGCACAGTATAAGGAAAAAATCGGCAGCGATTTCCCTGACGACCCCAAGGAGCAGCTTATCGGCGCAATCAAGGCTGTTTTCCGTTCATGGGACAACCCCAGAGCTAATGTATACAGACGTGACAACGATATTCCTTTCTCATGGGGTACTGCTGTAAACGTACAGTCAATGGCATTCGGCAATATGGGCGATGACTGCGGTACAGGCGTTGCATTTACACGTGACCCTGCTACAGGCGAAAAGAAGCTCATGGGCGAATTCCTTACAAACGCACAGGGCGAGGACGTAGTTGCAGGTGTTCGTACACCTATGCCTATCGCTGAAATGGAAGAGAAGTTCCCGGAGGCTTATAAGAAGTTCGTAGAGGTTTGCCAGATTCTTGAGGATCGCTACCACGATATGCAGGACATGGAGTTCACTGTTGAAAACGGTAAGCTTTTCATGCTCCAGTGCCGTAACGGTAAGAGAACTGCTCAGGCTGCACTTAAAATTGCTTGTGACCTCGTTGAAGAGGGAATGAAGACAGAGCAGGAAGCTGTTGCAATGATTGATCCGAGAAACCTCGATACTCTCCTTCACCCACAGTTTGACGCTAAGGCACTCAAGGCTTCAACACCTATGGGCAAGGGCCTCGGCGCTTCACCGGGAGCTGCCTGCGGTAAGATTGTATTTACTGCTGACGATGCTGCTGAGTGGGCTGCAAAGGGCGAAAAGGTTGTTCTCGTTCGTCTTGAAACATCACCTGAGGATATTACAGGTATGAAGGCTGCACAGGGTATACTTACTGTCCGCGGCGGTATGACATCTCACGCTGCTGTTGTTGCACGTGGTATGGGTACCTGCTGTGTATCAGGCTGCGGCGACATCAAGATGGATGAAGCTAACAAGAAGTTTGAGCTTGGCGGAAAGACATTCGTTGAGGGCGACTACATCTCAATCGACGGTTCAACAGGAAACATCTATGATGGAATTATTCCTACTGTTGACGCTCAGATTGCAGGCGAATTCGGCACAATTATGGGCTGGGCTGACAAGTACAGAACAATGAAGGTAAGAACAAATGCTGATACTCCCGCTGACGCTAAGAAGGCAAGAGAGCTTGGAGCTGAAGGTATCGGTCTTTGCCGTACAGAGCATATGTTCTTTGAACCCGACAGAATCGCTGCATTCCGTGAAATGATCTGCTCCGATACAGTTGAGGAGAGAGAAGCTGCTCTCGCTAAGATTGAACCTATGCAGCAGAGCGACTTTGAGGCTCTCTATGAGGCTCTTGAAGGCTGCCCCGTAACAATCAGATTCCTTGATCCTCCTCTTCACGAATTCGTTCCTACAGAGGAAGATGACATCAAGGCTCTTGCTGACGCACAGGGCAAGTCTGTTGAGGATATTAAGGCTATTATCGCTTCACTTCACGAGTTCAACCCGATGATGGGTCACAGAGGCTGCCGTCTTGCAGTAACATATCCTGAAATTGCAAGAATGCAGACAAGAGCTGTCATTAAGGCTGCTATCAATGTCAAGAACGCTCATCCCGACTGGAATGTTGCTCCCGAGATTATGATTCCTCTCGTTGGAGATGTTAAGGAGCTTAAGTTCGTCAAGAAGGTTGTTGTTGAAACTGCTGACGCTGTTATTGCTGAAGCTGGTACAGATATCAAGTACGAGGTTGGTACAATGATTGAAATCCCGAGAGCTGCTCTTACAGCTGACGAGATTGCTGCTAATGCTGACTTCTTCTGCTTCGGTACAAACGACCTTACACAGATGACATACGGCTTCTCAAGAGACGACGCAGGAAAGTTCCTCAACGCTTACTATGATACAAAGATTTTTGAGAACGATCCTTTTGCTAAGCTCGATCAGGACGGCGTAGGCAAGCTCATGGAAATGGCTATCAAGCTTGGTAAGCCTGTAAATCCGAAGCTTCACTGCGGTATCTGCGGCGAGCATGGCGGCGATCCTTCATCAGTTGAGTTCTGCCACAAGATTGGCCTTGACTATGTATCATGCTCACCGTTCCGTGTTCCGATTGCAAGACTTGCCGCTGCACAGGCTGCAATCAAAGAGCAGTAAGAGCTTGCTGCAATTGCAAATAAGTAAGATTTAATACACGCTGTTTGAACTGCACTCAATAGCGAATAAATCAGACCTTGCAGGATTTTCCTGCAAGGTCTTTTGCTTAATATGTTTTGGCAAAATTATTTGATATATTCGGTTTAGCTACTCCTCAATAACAAGCACATCAAATTTTTCAGAGGCGGCGGTATATAAATCCTCCTCCTGTTCCGCGTCCTGACAGTCGGCGAGATTTTCCTCGATGTATTCGTAAGCCTTCGGGTAATTTTCTCCGATTATTGTTACAGTTTCGAAAAACTTACCTGAAAATTCCTTTATACTCAGCTCGTGATATTTAAACATATAATCATTTTCACCGTTTATGAGCTTGCGATAATCAATTTTGTGAACCTCATTATTGTCGTTGCACTGAAACGCCATACGACCGGCAAATCCGACATAGCTCAGACGTTTGTTCCTTTCCAAAGCAATAATATCCGAGCCGTTGCTTTCTGTCGGTTTATTTTTTCCGAAGCGGAAGCCCTCGTTTTCGGCGTCCTGCAAAAATTTTTTGCAAATTTCGTCGCTGTCAAGGTAAATGTAGACCTTTCCTGTGAATCCGTTTCTCAGTTCAGTTAATGTTATTGTGTTTTTCATTTTATATTACCTCCGATATATTTGAACTATCCAGAGGGCAAAGAAAAAATCCCATCGTTATCGACAGGATTACCAAAAGCTTTATTGCGTCCTATCGGTCAAGCATTAGCACCTTACCGGCTGGCAGGTTGCTGTGCGGTCATAGGGCTTGCTCCCTCGCGCACTCTTGATAGTCTATGCATATATAATATCACACTTTTTTAGATATGTCAAGAGGCTTTGCGAAAATTTTCCGAAAATCTGTTATGTGATAGAATTTTCACAAAACTATCACCATTTTTTTTTTTTTTTTTGTCACAATTGGGGTGTAGAATAATATCATACAAGGTCGATTTGTGCAGAGTGCGCAAATAAACCGGATAAAATTTAATGAGAACGGCAAAGGCTGTTCGGAATGGGGTACATATGAAAGATAAAGTAACTTGTCGGGCGAAAATTGAAACAAATTTCGATCACAAAAAGAAAGTAATCTCAAATTCGTTTATCGTTATAGCAATTGTAGCATTTATTAATTTAAGTGCTTGTACATTAAATGATACCTTGCGAGAAGTGCCGGAAAGTATAGGTTTGAAATTAACCGGTACTTATTGTGGATTATTTATCATCTTATTCCTTTTATTGCGTTTTTTAGATGTCTTAAATTACATTGCTTCATGTTGCTCATTTACTCTCGAAGAGGGACAAATCATAGGACAGAAAAAAATCCTTTTCATCGAGAGAAGCTTGCAGATCCCAATCGATCATTTAGATAATATCGTGATTTCTTATGGTATATGGGACAGATTATTCGGCGGCAAGACGATTCTGATTCGCTCATGCAGTGGTCGTATCAAATTCCACTACGTCCAGAATGCTGAAGATTTCGCCACTGCTGTCATGGAAAAAATTGAAGAATCCAAGAAAAAAGAACTCATTGAAAAAATGTAAAATTATCCCCGTTCAATTGGACGGGGTTTTTCTCCCCCAAAAAAAGAACTGACCCAAACGGATCAGTTCTTTATTTTTATGCTTGTAATCAGCCCATTACAACTTCAACCTCGTGAACGCCGTCAGCCGAAGCAGGAATAACATTTCCGTCAACAGCCTTGCCGTCAACCGTCATGCTCTTGACACCCTTGCAAATGTGGTCGGGATTCTTGACTGTGATGTTGTAAACTGCGCCGCGGAACTTTCTCGTAGCCGTGAAGCCGTCCCACTCGTGAGGAATTGACGGGTCAACCTTAAGTCCGTCCCAGTCAGCGGCAATGCCGAGAATATACTGTGAAACAGCAACAAAGTTCCATGCAGCCGTACCCGTAAGCCATGAGTTCTTAGCCTCGCCGTGTCTTTTAGCGTCCTTGCCGGCTATCATCTGTGCGTAAACGTAAGGCTCAGTTCTGTGGAGGTCAGAATACTTCTCCTCTCTGTAAGCGGGAGCAATCTTCGAGTAATACTCAAATGCCTTGTCGCCGCGTCCTGCGTAAGCCTCAGCGCAGATAATCCATGCGTTGTTGTGGCAGAAGATTCCTGCGTTTTCCTTATAGCCGCCGGGATATGTTGAAATTTCGCCGTATTCGGGATAATATTTTGTAAATGCGGGATTATTAAGTACAAGTCCATGCTCGGAGTTCAGATACTTATCAACGCTGTCGAGAGCCTTAATATCAGCTCCAACATCCTTGCCGACCTCTGACATAACCATAAATCCCTGCGGTTCGATGAAGATTTTGCCCTCTTCGCATTCCTTTGAACCCATTTTTCTTCCGAGGTCGTCATAAGCACGGATAAACCATTCGCCGTCGAAGCCGTACTTCATGATATTGTCCTTCATCTTGTCGATTTCAGCCTGTGCCTTAGCAGCGCCCTCTGTGTCGCCCACGTGCTTGCAAAGCTCAACATACGAAGGGCCTGCGTAGGTGAAAAGTCCTGCAACCATAAGTGACTCGGCAACCTTTGAATACTTGTCGTCGCCGTACTTCGGTGAGGTTGATGTCTGGAAGGATTCGCCCGGCTCATACGACCAGCAGCTCAGGTTAATACAGTCGTTCCAGTCAGCTCTCATAGCGAGAGGAAGTCCGTGAGGGCCTACATTATCGCAAACGTGATAGAAGCTCTGTTTAAGGTGGTGCATCATGGACTGCGCCTTGCTCTCATCGTTGTCGTAGGGAACCTTTTCATCGAGGATACCGTAATCTCCGGATTCCTTGATATAAGCCGCAACGGAGAGAATCATCCACAGCGGATCGTCTGAGAAGTCGCCGCCGATTTCGTCATTTCCCTTTTTGGTAAGAGGCTGATACTGATGATAGCAGCCGCCGTCCTCAAACTGTGTTGAAGCGAGGTCGATAAGACGTTCTCTTGCTCTGTCGGGAATCTGATGAACGAAGCCGAGAAGATCCTGATTTGAGTCACGGAAGCCCATGCCTCTGCCTATACCGCTTTCAAAGTATGAAGCGGAACGCGACATATTGAATGTAACCATACACTGATACTGATTCCAGATATTTACCATGCGGTTCATCTTGTCGTCAGGAGTATTGACATTGTACTTGGAGAGAAGATCGTCCCACATCTTCTTGTTTGCGTCAAAGGCAGCCTGAACCTTTTCAACTGTGTTGAACTGTTCAATCATAGCATAAGCCTTGGACTTATTCATTGAGCCATCAGCGTTGAATTTCTCATCAACGGGATTTTCAACATATCCGAGAATGAAGATGAGATCGCGGCTTTCGCCCGGCTCGAGAGTAATATTTATTGAATGAGAAGCAATAGGCGACCAGCCATCAGCATCGGTATTTGTTGATTTTCCGGCAACAACAGCCTGCGGATTCTCAAAGCCGTTGTAGAGTCCCATAAATGCTTCCTTATCTGCGTCATATCCGTCAATTTCAGCATTTACCGTATAGAAAGCGAAGTGGTTGCGTCTTTCCTTGTATTCGGTCTTGTGGAAGAGCGTAGAGCCTTCAACCTCAACCTCGCCTGTATTGAAGTTTCTCTGGAAGTTGGTGGAATCGTCCTGAGCGTTCCAGAGGCACCATTCGATGAACGAGAAGAGAGTGAAGCTCTTCTTCTGTGAGCCTGTATTTTTAAGTGTAACCTGCTGAATTTCGCCCCAGTAATTCTGCGGAACGAAGAATGTCACGTCAGCGGAAATACCGTCCTTTGCTCCGTGAATTTTGGTATATCCCATACCGTGGCGGCACTCGTACTCATCAAGGTCAGCCTTGACAGGTGCCCAGCCGGGTGACCAGATGCTGCCGTTATCGTTTATGTAGAAATAGCGGCCGCCCATATCCACGGGGATATTGTTGTAACGGTAACGTGTAATACGTCTGAGACGTGCGTCCTTAAAGAAGTGATAACCGCCCGCCGTATTTGAAATCAGCGAGAAGAAATCCTGTGTTCCGAGGTAATTTATCCACGGATAGGGGGTTTTAGGGGAATTGATAACATATTCCTTATTGGCGTCGTCAAAAAATCCGAACTTCATAATCATACTCCTTTTTTATTTTACGTATAAAAGCGGAACACACCGCAATTGAAGATATGCGTCATAATCATTGAATAAACGCTTGCGCTTATTATATCATATTTTGCAAATTATTACAATAGATTGAAGAAAAATTGCTGTGTATTATTTTTTTGCGTTTTTTTGTGCAACATCACGAAATCAGAGCAATCAGAGCTTCGTAAAGAAGTGCTGATGCGCTGTAAAGGACTCGGCAGGCTTGATTTCACGGTAGCCTGTTACATCATCCGAAAGGGAGAGATTCGGCGCGTTAATCATAGCTGTCATAGGCTCGGGGCAGAAATAGCCGTTGAAGCCGCGGTCGTTCCAGATAATCCAGAAGCCGTATTCCTCCGAAACCTCGTAGCAGATTTTCTTTCCGCTTGCAATATCCTCAGCGATAACGCCGTGGAATTTTTCATGGTCAAGCTCGGTATATTCGCCGAAGTACATATCGTTTGATATATCCTGAAGTACGGGGCAC
This sequence comes from Ruminococcus sp., assembly GCA_021200415.1. Taxonomy (GTDB): domain Bacteria; phylum Bacillota; class Clostridia; order Oscillospirales; family Ruminococcaceae; genus Ruminococcus. The sequence continues at coordinate 141,817 of JAJQGO010000019.1, forward strand.
TTGTTGCCTGTCTTGTATTCCAGATCGTACATATTCAGGGATCTCAGACGCTCAGTCGGGAGGCATCTGCTGTTAAGCTCGCACTTCTTGCCCACAGGCACTGTCAGGCGTATATCGCCCTCCTTTGCTCCGTCCACGAAGGGGGAATTGATTGTAGTGTGGGTGGCAAGGGAAATGGGCATCATTTTATCGGAGCAGTTGGTAAATTTAACTGTCTGCTCAAGTCCGTAGCGTGAGAGGGTGAAGGTATACTCCGCAGTGAATCTGACAGGGAGATACTCGAAGAACTCGTCCTTCTCGTCATAGACATAGCGTGTTTTCACCCATGCACAGTTGTCGTCAGCCTTATGCTCCACAACCTCATGAACTCTTTTGTGGAGAAAGCCGTGAATATGGTTGCTATAGGGGGCTTTTTCGTTTACGGGAAGATGATATACCGCATCGGAGGTTTTAAGCACACCGTCGGCAAAACGATTCGGGAGATAGAGCGTCGGGAGTCCCCATACCTCGGCGGACTGCCTGATGTTTTCGGCTGTGTTGCTGTCCTTGAAGCGGAAGAACTCAATGCTGTTTTTGTTATCCCTCAGACGGATAACATTTGAGCCTATCTCATAGGCAACAAGAGCCTCGTAGCCGCCTGCGGAGAGCTTAACGCAGGTTGTGCCGTTAAAGTTGATCAATTGTGTACTGTTCATATTTATAACTTCCTTTCGGTTAAACTAAACATAGTTCTGCAAATTCTTCTGCCGGTGGGTGTTGCGAAGATTTTATCGTAGGCGGATTTTATTGCAGCCTCCGAAGCGTTGTCCTCATAGAGATTTACAAGAAAATCCGCTTCAATCAGTATCCGGCAGTCGGTATCTGTTATGTTATTATAGGTATGATGCCGCCCGACGAGATATGAAGCTCTTTTCGTCGTTTTTTCGGGGAATCCGAGACTGCGCAGCATTTTCTCCGCGCATTCCGGCCCGAGCTGCTCCTGTATTTTCCCGTCATTGCGCGAATACAGCTCCTCCCCCGGCTTTATGCCTATATCGTGGACATAAGCCGCAGCCTCGAGGGTGAAAAGCTCCTCCGCATCGAGATTTTCATTCATACCGATTAGTCTTGCGAAGCTATGAACCTTGACAAAATGCTGTACACGTTTAGGGTCGCCGGCAAACCATTCAATCATTGCCGAAAAAAGCATATCAAGCAGTCTATCATAATCCATAAAATCAATCCATTCTGTTTTCCATATCGGTATATTGTCTTAAAGGCGAAACAGCCTTGTAAGCGGGTCTGATAATTTTATTTGAATTTATAAGCTCCTCAATTCTGTGTGCCGACCAGCCTGCAATACGTGCCGTAGCGAAAATCGGAGTAAACAGCTCATCCGGTATGCCAAGCATTCTGTAAACGAAACCGCTGTAGAAATCCACGTTTGCGCAAACGCCCTTGTAAATGCGGCGCTCTTCGGAAATAACCTCAGGAGCGAGCTTTTCCACCAGCGAGTAGAGGGCAAATTCATCCTCCCTGCCCTTTTCGGCGGAGAGCATCTCAACAAACCGCTTGAACACCTTAGCACGCGGATCGGAGGTTGAATAAACGGCGTGACCCATTCCGTATATCAGACCTGCATGGTCGAAGGCCTCCTTGTGGAGGAGCTTCATGAGATAATTTTTTACCTCGTCCTCGTCCTTCCAATCGCTGACCTGTTTTTTCAGATCATCAAACATCAGAGCAACCTTAATATTTGCGCCGCCGTGCTTCGGACCTTTGAGAGAGCCGAGAGCTGCGGCAATTGCCGAATAGGTATCCGTGCCCGAGGATGAAACAACGTGTACGGTAAATGTGGAGTTGTTTCCGCCGCCATGCTCAGCATGAAGAACAAGAGCAAGGTCGAGGATTCTTGCCTCAAGCTCAGTATATTTGCTGTCGGGGCGGAGCATATAGAGAATATTTTCAGCTATGGAGAGATCGTGCTGGGGCTTGTGGATAAACAGACTTTCGCCGTTTTTGGAATAATTATAAGCCTGATAGCCGTAAACCGAAATCACGGGGAACAGCGTAATAAGCTCAATGCACTGACGCAGAACATTGGGAATCGAAATATTATTCGCGTCATCGTCGTAGGAATAGAGTGCGAGAACGCTCTTGGCAAGAGTGTTCATCATATTGTCGCTTGGCGATTTCATAATAACGTCACGTGTAAAGGAGGGCGGAAGCGTTCTGAAATCCGCAAGGAGCGTTTTGAATTCCGCAAGCTCCTCCGCCGAGGGCATATCGCCAAAGAGGAGAAGATAGATGGTTTCCTCAAAGCCGAAGCGTTTTTCTCTTACGAATCCCGCAACAATATCTTCAACGTCAATGCCCCTGTAATAGAGCTTTCCGTCGCCGCGGTTCTGGACGCCGTCGCTGCTTTCGATAACCTTGATTGTACTTATGTTTGTAAGACCTGCAACAACGCCGCTGCCGTTAATATCACGCAGACCTCTTTTAACGTCGTATTTCGAATAAAGCTCAGGATCTATCTTATATCCTTCGAGGGATTTATCCGCGAGCCTCTGTACCTCCGGTGTAACCTTGGAAAACTTGTAATCTGACATTTTTCATCCTTCTTTCTCTGATTTTTTGACAAATAGTGCTTTTAAAACAATTCTTAAACGAATTGCCCCAGAAATGAACAATCCCTGAAGATGAATAATTCCCTAAAAATCGGATAATCCCTAAAGTATAACTACATAAAATCTATTATACACTATTTCACTAAACTTGTCAAGCAATAATTAACAAAATTATGCAGTTCCCCTAAAAATATTCTTCTTGCAAAAATGCGGAGTCTATGGTAAAATAATATCAGACCATGTGTTACGGTCGATTATAAAAAAATTTCGGAGGTGCTCGCAAATGGGTTTAATTAAAGCAGCAGCAGGCGCAATCAGCGGATCTCTCGCAGATTCATGGCTTGAATTTATTGAAGCAGACTCAATGGGTCCTACTACAGCAATGGTAAGAGGAGTTCAGGTAGAAAACAGAAAAGGCAGCAACAGAAGGGGTTCGGCAAATTACGTGTCAAACGGCTCTAAAATCGTTGTCGGACAAAATCAGATGATGATTCTCGTTGACGGCGGAAGAATCGCGGATTACTGCGCAGAGCCGGGATATTATGAGGTTCTTTTTTCATCCGCTCCCTCAATGTTCAACGGCGAATTCAAGGACTCCCTGAAGGATACATGGAATCGTTTCAAGTTCGGAGGTCAGCCCTCTACCAAGCAGGAGGTTTACTTCATAAATCTTCAGGAAATCAAGGGCATCAGATTCGGCACGAGAAATGCCCTCAATTACTTTGATAATTTTTACAATGCGGAGCTGAATGTCCGCTGCCACGGTACATATTCCGTGAAAATTACAGATCCCCTTAAATTCTTTCAGGAGGCTTGCCCCAGAAACGCAAGCAGACTCGATCTCAACAACTGCGGCGAGCAGTATCTTCTTGAGTTCACACAGGCTCTCCAGACGTCAATTGCGCAGATGTCCGTTGACGGCAAGAGAATTTCCCATCTGAACGCTGAAACAGCTGCTCTTGCGAAATATCTCTCAACAGCTCTCGATGAGCAGTGGACGGAGCTTCGCGGTATGGAGATATGCTCCGTTGCCCTTGCGCCGATTGCTTACGACGAAGAAAGCCAGAAGCTCATAAATATGCGTAATCAGGGCGCTATGCTGGGCGATGCGTCAGTACGTGAGGGCTACGTTCAGGGCGCTCTTGCAAGAGGTCTTGAAGCGGCAGGTTCGAATACGGCAGGTGCAGGTCAGGCATTCATGGCAATGGGAATGGGTATGCAGGGCACAGGCGGATTCATGCAGACAGCTTCAGCCACAAACGCTCAGCAGATGCAGGCTGCACGGACACAGCAGGAAAACGGCTGGAAATGCTCGTGCGGACAGGTAAATACAGGCAATTTCTGTCAGAGCTGCGGCAGCAAAAAGCCGGCTCCGGCAGGCTCATGGGACTGCTCATGCGGTCAGAAGGGCAATACGGGCAATTTCTGTCAGGCTTGCGGAAGCAAGAAGCCTTCCTCCGAATGGACCTGTTCATGCGGAACAGTAAATAACGGAAACTTCTGTCAGACCTGCGGCAGCAAGAAGCCCCTGTAATTAAGGCAGCACCGCACAAAGCACGCCTAACGGCTTTGCCGCACATCTGCTTTTATATTTCCCGTCATCTTGCACAAAAACTCCTTGCCATACACAAAGTATGCCTGCGTCGCTTTTATACAATCTGACGAAAAATCTATTGGCGCATCTGTACGACAATCTTTGTGCGGTGTTGCCTTAAAATCCACTGGACGTGCGCGCACGTTCCGCTTTATGATAGGAGTGAAATGATTCTTGGAGGCTGTACAATATAAATGCCCTAACTGCGGCGGCGAGCTGCAGTTCAAACCCGATAAGCAGGCTTTTGGCTGCGATTTCTGCCTCAGCACCTTTACCGAAGCCGAAATCAAGGAGGTCTGCGAAAAAGCGGAAAACAGCATTCCCGACCCGAATGAGCAGAAGCAGCAGGATGACTTTGCGGCGCATACGATGCTGTATCACTGCGGCAGCTGCGGAGCTGAAATCATCACCGACGACAATCAGACTGCAACCTTTTGCTACTATTGCCATGAGCCGGTTATACTTGCGGGACGTATGTCGGGGGACTTCAAGCCGAATAAGGTTATCGGCTTTCGACTTACCCGTGAGGACGCCCTAAGTGCCTTCAAAAAATGGTGCAAAAAGCGTATATTCCTCCCGAAATCCTTCAATACCGATGAGCAGCTTGAAAAAATGACAGGTCTGTACGTACCCTTCTGGGTTGCCGACTGTGATGTGAAGGCTGATTATTCGGGTATCGGCAAAAAGGTTCGCAGCTGGGTTTCAGGTAACTACAGATATACGGAAACAAGAGAATACAAAATAATCCGCCGTGCTGATATTCTCGCAAGCGGAATCCCTGCCGACGGCGAAAGCAAGATTGATGATCTTCTCATGGAATCAATCGAGCCTTTTGATTACACACAGGCTAAGGACTTTTCAATGTCGTATCTCAGCGGATTTCTTGCGGATAAATATGACGTGGATAAGGCAGGTGTTTTTCCGCGTATAAAGAATCGTGCCTCGCAGGCGGCAAAAATCACCATAAACAACAGCATCGGCGGATATACCTCTGTTGTGCCCCAAAGTGAGAGCTACCGTGTAATGGATACGAAGTGGCAGTATATGCTGCTGCCCGTGTGGTTCATGACCTATAAGCACAACGGCGAAATATATTCCTTTGCCATAAACGGTCAGACGGGAAAGCTTGCGGGAACTCCTCCCCTTGACAAGCTGAAGCTCGGATTGTTCAGTCTGGGAATCGGCATAATAGCGGCTGTCATAATCGGACTGATTGCGGGAGGTATGCTATGATGAAAAAAATCACGGCTCTTGCGGCAGCTTTCCTCGCGAGCATGACGATTCTTTCCTGTGGAGCGTTCGGTGCTTCGGCGGCAGGAGATAATACTGCGGCAGGCTTTGACGGCGATACCTCCAATTGCGGCGTATACGATGACAAGGGACTTTTTACCGATGATGAAATTGACGAGCTTGACGAGCTTGTAGCCGAAACCTCGGAGGAGCTTGAGCTGTACATAGCTATTTACCTGAGCGATACGGCATATTCTGAATCACGGACGGAGAGCTTTTCCGATGAGGCTTATGAGGAGCTTTTCGGTGCGGATTCCGACGGAGTGTTCTACTATATGGATTTGTCGGAGCAGTATTCGGCATATGATTACATATCCACAAGCGGCAAGGCGATACTTCTCTATGACGACAATCTGGACGCAATGTATAATGAAATTTTTGCGTCACTTCCGGCTTCGGGAGAAGCTATTACGGCAGATGAAATATCGGGCGGCATCAAGAAGATCTGCCGGACTCTTGAATCCTACAACAGGGATCTCGACAGCGGCGATTACAAGTACATTGAATATAACGACACCTACGTTTACTATAAGAACGGGGAAACGGTTGTTTCTACATCGAAGCCCACTTCAATGGTAATGAAAAATGCCCTTATGATTGGCATTCCCGCAGGATTGATTATAGGTCTGCTGTTTTATTTCATAACGAGAAGCCATTATAAATTCAAGAAAAGCCTTAGTCCCTCAGCCTACGTATCACATGAAAAGTCCAGATTCATTCAGCGGGACGATATATTCATACGTACCTACACAACGAAAATGAGAATAAATAATGACGGTCCCCATGGCGGCGGAGGTTCTCATGGAGGAGGTTTTCATGGCGGCGGCGGCTCACATGGAGGCGGCGGCGGACACAGGTAAAAATTAAAGCCTTCCGATTTATTTCGGGAGGCTTTTTTGCGTGTGTTTATATTTAATTATTCATGCCAAGCTCAATTGCCTTGAAGTTGTTGGCAATGAGATGTGCCTTTGACGGAGGTACAACCTTTTCGATTGCGGCTTTCATTGTATCGAGAGTGAAAAGCTGTGTTTCCTTTATGAGCTTTCCGAGAAGAATAATATTCGAGCCGCCCTTGAGTCCGTTATCATCCGCAAGCTGAGAGGATGGTATAAAGAAGCAGTCAATATCCGTTCTGTCGCATTCGGAATCAATAAGAGTGCTGTCAACGAACACCTTTCCGTTTGGTTTAACGACGTTGATGAACTTGTCGTAGGAGGGCTGATTCATAGCAATGAGAATATCGGGAGCAACTACAAGGGGAGAGCCGATGGGCTTATCCGAGATGCAGACGGAGCAGTTGCAGGTTCCGCCTCTCATTTCAGGACCGTAGGAGGGGAGCCATGAAAGCTCCTTTGAATCCATAAGACCGCAGTATGCAAGGATTTTTCCGGCAAAGAGGATACCCTGTCCTCCGAAGCCCGCAAGAAGAATTTCAGTAGTCATTACTTATTTCCCTCCTCATTAGCTGTAATGTCCTTGTAAACGCCAAGGGGGTAATACGGAATCATTTCGTCCTGAAGCCTTTTTATAGCTTCAATCGGAGTCATTCCCCAGTTTGTGGGACAGGTTGAGAGAACCTCAATAATGGAGAAGCCTCTGCCTGCCTTCTGATTCTCGAACGCCTTGCGTATAGCCTTTTTAGCCTCACGTATATGAGGTACGCTGTCAACTGCAACACGCTGCGCAAGAGCAGTTCCGGTAAGCGTCGAGAGCATTTCGCATACGCGCACAGGATAGCCTGCAAGCTCCGGATCACGTCCATAGGGCGTTGTCTGTGTAACCTGACCGGGGATTGTCGTAGGCGCCATCTGACCGCCTGTCATGCCGTAAATTGTGTTATTGATGAAGATAACGACGATATTTTCGCCTCTTGTGGCACTGTGGACAGTTTCGCAGGTGCCGATTGCCGCAAGGTCGCCGTCGCCCTGATATGTAAACACGTACTTGTCCGGATTGGTTCTTTTTACACCTGTAGCAACAGCCGGCGCTCTTCCGTGAGGAGCTTCAATCATATCGCAGTTGAAGTAATCATAAGCCATAACGGAGCAGCCGACAGGGCAGATGCCGATGGTATCGCCCTCGATACCCATTTCATCTATGACCTCACAGACGAGTCTGTGGACGATACCGTGAGTACAGCCGGGGCAGTAGTGAGTTGAAACGTCAATAAGCGATTTTGGTCTTTCAAAAACAACAGCCATTACTTAGCACCTCCTAATTTTTTTATCTGCTCCAGCACCTCGGCAGGAGTAGGAATAATACCGCCTGTTCTGCCGAAGAAGTGTACAGGCTTCGAGCAGTTTATCGCAAGCTTTACATCGTCAATCATCTGACCCATTGACATTTCCACATCAAGGAGAACAGAAGCCGATTCGGCAGCCTTGTTGAGTTCATTGACGGGGAACGGCCAGAGAGTTTTCGGGCGGAACATACCTGCCTTTATGCCAAGCTCTCTTGCGGAATTGACAGCAGATTTTACAACTCTTGCCGTTGCGCCGTAAGCGCAGAGGAGTATGTCGCAGTCGTCAGTGAGGTAAAGCTCAGCGTCCGTTTCGTTTGCCTTGACAATTTCATATCTCTTAAAGCGTTCAACGACAGTTTTTTCAAGTCCGTCAGGCTGGAGGTAGAGCGAATTGATTATATGATGCTCACGCTTGAATTTATGACCGTCGGCAGCCCATGAGCTTTTATCGTAGGTGTTGGGAGTGATTTCGGGGAAGGTAACAGGCTCCATCATCTGACCGAGCAGACCGTCGGCAAGAATCATAGCGGGCATTCTGTATTTATCGGCTGTATCGAAAGCCTTTGTGACCATATCAACCATTTCCTGAACGGAGGAGGGAGCAAAGACAAGGATATGGAAATCGCCGTGACCCATAGCTCGTGTAGCCTGCCAGTAGTCAGCCTGTGACGGCTGGATTCCGCCAAGTCCGGGGCCGCCGCGCTGAACGTTGATAATAAGCGCAGGAACATCCGATCCTGCCAGATAGGAGATGCCCTCAGCCTTCAGTGAAACGCCGGGTGAGGACGAGGATGTCATAGCTCTCACGCCTGTGGAGGCAGCGCCGAGAACCATGTTTATTGCGGCAATTTCAGACTCAGCCTGCAGGAAAACGCCTCCTGCCTTATGCATACGCTTTGCCATGTAAGCGGCAAGCTCAGTCTGCGGTGTAATCGGGTAGCCGAAGAAGCACTTACAGCCTGCGCGAATAGCAGCCTCAGCGAGAGCCTCGTTACCCTTCATAAGATTTCTTTCCAAAGCCAAACAGCTCCTTTCAAACTAACTTAATCATTTTTCAACAACGATAGCGCAGTCCGGACACATTATTCCGCACATTGCGCAGCCAATACAGACAGATTCATCGGTACAAACAGCGTAGAAATATCCCTTTTTGTTGCGTTTTTCCTTTTGCAGGGAAACAATTTTTTTAGGGCACGCCGTAGTGCAAAGTCCGCAGCCCTTGCAGCGTTCGGTAATAACCGTCATTTTAGCCATAAAAACAGCTCCTTTCAATACAATTAGGGCGATACCGCGCATTTCAGCACGGCGATTTATATTGTCAAAACAGCAAATGCAGTCCGACTTGCAATTTTAGAGTGTGCCTACTCCTCCTTCTCCCAGAGAGGCTTGACATACACCTTAACGGGGAAAATTTTTTTATTATCCGGCATTTTTTCGGCAAACTCCTCGGGGCAGGCTGTAAACAGCAGCGGCAGACCTGATTTTTCACAGACCTCAGCGGCAAATTCCGCGGATTCCGCAACAATTTCGGGAGTCGTTTCGCAGCCGAGATTCGTATTGTTGACCACAGCCGTATGCTTCAGTCTTGCGGCTGCTTCTATTTCGTACATGAGGGCAAGAGCCTCGTCAGCGGTTGTCGTAAGATAGCGTCTTTGGTTAATGACGTAAATCATTTCAAGCTCGCTGCCATAGGCTGAAAGCGCCTCCGCATAGCGTCCGAGGGCGAAGGCTCCCGCGTCATCTCCGCCGACGTCAATAATGAGGCGGTCCTCCGATGCGGCAATCTGTTCCAAATCGAACTGGAGGGAGGGAATATTGAGATTACTGTTTGCGAAATCCGGAGCTATGAGCTTTATGTCGGATTTATGAAAAAGCCGGCTGAAATCCGCCGTTCTGAAGTAAGGATTAACTATATCAAGATCGACAACAGACACAGACCTGCCCTTGCCGGCTTCGCTGACAGCGAGATTCACCGCAAGGTTAGTTTTTCCGCTTCCATAGTGACCTGTAATAATTGTAATTTTTTTCATTGAGTTCTCCTTCTGTGCCTGAGTGCAGCACCGACACATATTATTATACCACATTCAAATAAAAAAGCAAGAACAAAATGAATAAATTGCGGTTGTATATTTTTTGGTACGGTATGCAAATTGCCGATTTTACGGGGATTTATGCGAAAAAAACCTGCCGCATAGTGCGGCAGGCATTTGCGTGATAATTATTCAGCGTCTGAGTTTTTTTCGATGTAAGCAACAATGTCGTTGACAGTCTTGATTTCATCTGCTGCTTCGTCAGGAATAGACATATCGAACTCATCCTCGATTGCTGTGATAAGCTCAACAATATCAAGTGAATCAGCACCGAGATCGTCCTGAATGCTTGCTTCCATAGTTACAGTGTCAGCTTCAACTCCGAGCTGATCAATAATAATGTCCTTAACCTTGTCAAAAATCATGAGATTTTCCTCCATTTTCTTTCTTTTATTATATAATAACGGCACAAGCCGGTATTCACAAACGGTATCATTCCGAGAACTCACCGATTTTTCTAAATTTAGTATAACGTTCTTTCAGCAAAACGTCAATATCTTTTTTGCATTTTTCCGGAATAATATGTGACAAATATTCTTTAATATTTTCGGATATTTTGTCTAAGTCGTTATGTGCGCCCCCAAGAGGCTCTTCAATTATGGATTCGGCAACTCCAAGGGAAACAAGATCCTCCGCAGTTATTTTCATGATGTTGCAGGCTTCCTCCTCACGGGAAGCGTCCTTCCAGAGGATACTTGCGAAGCCACGGGGCGAAATTACGGAATAAACGGCATTTTCGAGCATTGCAAGCTCATCGCAGACGCCGAGAGCAAGCGCGCCTCCGCTGCCGCCCTCTCCCAGAACAATGGAAACTATGGGCGTTCTCAGAGTCATGAAATCGGCGATATTGCGTGCGATTGCTTCGCCCTGACCACGCTCCTCCGCGGCAATTCCGCAGAAGGCTCCGGGAGTATCAATAAAGCAGATAACAGGTCTGTGGAATTTTTCAGCCTGTTTTGCAAGCCGGAGAGCCTTGCGGTAGCCTTCGGGGTGGGGCATAGCGAAATTGCACTTTTTATTCTCGTTTATATCCCTTCCCTTGACCTCGGCAATAACAGTAACCGGTCTGCCGTCAAGACGCGCAACGCCTCCGATAACAGCTCCGTCGTCGCCATAGAGTCTGTCGCCGTGCATTTCATAGAAATCCGTAAACACGAGGGGAATATAATCTCTTATAGTCGGACGGTTTTTGTGACGAATAAGCTCAAGTCTTTCATAAGCAGTTCTGTAATTTTCCATGCCGCACCTCCTACTCGGTATATCCATGAAGCTTCAGAAGATGAGAAAGCGTACTCCTCATTTTTCTGCGTTCCACAATCATATCAACAAATCCCTTTTCCTGCATGAATTCGGCAAGCTGAAAATCATCGGGCAGACGCTGCTTGATAGTCCCCTCAATAACTCTTCTTCCTGCGAATCCCACAAGAATTTTAGGCTCGGCAATAATAATATCACCAAGTGAAGCGAAGCTTGCGGTTACGCCGCCTGTGGTCGGGTCTGTGAGAACGGTAATATAAAGTCCGCCGTTGTCGCTGTGGAGCTTGACTGCGCCGGAGGTTTTAGCCATCTGCATAAGCGAAACGATACCCTCCTGCATACGCGCTCCTCCCGAAGCGGTAAACATTATGACAGGCAGATTTTTTTCCTGCGCCCGTTCAAAGGCACGGGCAATTTTCTCGCCGACAACGCTTCCCATCGAAGCCATCATGAAGCGTGAATCCATAACGCCCAGAACAACGGACGAGCCTTTGATTTTAGCTTCTCCTGTAACGATAGCGTCCCTGAGTCCCGTTGAATCACGCAGCTCAGCCTGTTTTTCCTCATAATCGGGGAAATCTATGGGATTGCAGCTTATCATATCGGCGTCATATTCCACAAAGCTGTCCTTATCGGCAGTTATGGCAATACGCGCTCTTGCGGAGAGTCTGCCGTGGTAATTGCATTCAGGGCATACCCTGTTAAGCTCCTCGTACCTGCCGAGGGGCACCTGACTCTGACATCTCGGGCATTTGAACACCTGATTTTCGGGAGCTGCCTTGTCGTCATCGTCATTGAAACGTTTTCTTACAACATTAAAAAAATCTTCAAGCATCTATTTCACCGCAATTCATTTTTTCTTATGTGTTTTCTTACGTGCTTCCATGTATCTGTTCAGGAAGCCGTTGTCGTAGCTTCCGCTTTTGAATTCAGGGAGCTTAATCAGCTCAAGCTGAAAATCAATATTCGTATCGACGCCCTCAACGATAAATTCGGAAAGCGCCCATCTCATTTTCATAATAGCCTCATTACGGTCAGCGCCGTGTGCTATGAGCTTGCTTATCATGGAATCATAGTAGGGGGTAATGGTGTATCCCTGATAAACAGCGCTGTCAATACGTATTCCCGGGCCGCCCGGAGTATAGAGGGATTCTATAGTGCCCGGTGACGGACGGAAGTCAAGCTCAGGATTTTCAGCGTTTATGCGGCACTCGATTGCATGGCCGTTAAGACGTACATCCTCCTGTTTTATTTCAAGCTCCATGCCTGCCGCAACCTTAATCTGCGCCTTGACAAGATCGAAGCCTGTAACCTCCTCGGTTATGGGATGCTCAACCTGTATACGTGTATTCATTTCCATGAAGTAGAAATTTCTGTCGTCGTCCACGAGAAACTCGATAGTGCCTGCGTTATAGTAGCCGCACTCCCGGGCAGCCGTAACAGCCGCCTGACCCATTTTTTTCCGAAGCTCCCCGCTTACGACAGGACTGGGGCATTCCTCAAGAACCTTCTGATTACGCCGCTGCATTGAGCAGTCACGCTCGCCGAGATAAACGTAATTCCCGAATCTGTCAGCTATAATCTGTATTTCAACGTGGTGGGGATTCACAAGAAGCTTTTCGATATAGACGGAATCATCGCCAAAGAAGCTTTTTGCCTCCTGCTGAGCCGCAGTTATCTGGGATTCAAGCTCCTCCGCCCTGTCGACACGTCTTATGCCTCTGCCGCCGCCCCCTGCCGAAGCCTTTACAAGGACGGGGTAGCCTGCCCTATCGGCGAATTTCCTTGCCTCGTCAAGCGATTTAACAGCACCCTCCGTGCCGGGGATAACGGGAACTCCTGCCGCCTTCATGGTTTCCTTTGCGGCAGCCTTATCGCCAAGCATTTCAATGGACTTATAGGACGGCCCGATAAAAATCAGTCCGTTTTCCTCACAGAGCTTAGCAAATTCCGCATTTTCGGACAGGAAGCCGAATCCGGGGTGAATAGCCTGTGAGCCTGTATTTATAGCCGCCTGAATAATGGCGTTCATGTTCAGGTAGCTGTCCTTTGTTGCGGGAGGGCCAATGCAGACGGCCTCATCGGCAATCTGCGCATGGAGGGAATTCCTGTCGGCAGTTGAATAGACAGCCACACAGCGCACGCCAAGCTCACGGCAGGCTCTTATGATACGAACAGCTATTTCGCCTCTGTTGGCAATCAAGATTTTTCTGAACATTTTTTATTCACCCTTATTGCCGTCTGTAACCACAAAGGTAATCTCGCAGGAAACTGCTCTTTTGCCATCAACAGACGCAACAGCCTTGCCCGTTCCGACAGGGCCTCTCTGCTTGATCATTTCAACCTCAAGGTCGAGAACATCTCCCGGAAGAACCTGTCTGCGGAACTTAGCCTTGTCGATTCCGCCGAAAAGACCGATCTTGCCCTTGAATTCAGGCTTTGAGAGCATACAAACAGCTCCTGCCTGCGCAAGCATTTCAATCATGAGAACGCCCGGAGTTACAGGGTATCCCGGGAAGTGACCCTTGAACCAGAAATCGTCCTCTTTAATATATTTTCTTGCCTTTATTCTGACTCCCACTTCCATTTCAAGAACCTCATCAATGAGGAGAAACGGATCTCTGTGGGGGATAATTTCCATTATCTGTTCCTTATTCATAAGTATTTCTGACATTTTATGTGCCTCCGTTCTAAAATTTCAGGTTATGCCGCAAGCCTATTCTATAATCATGATGGGCTGGTCGTATTCCACCGTTTGACCGTTATTCACGAGGATTTTTTTAACTGTTCCGTCGAAATCCGACTGAACCTCATTCATGAGCTTCATGGATTCGATTATCATGATAACGTCGCCCTTTTTCACTGTATCGCCGACCTTGACAAAGGGAGCCTTATCCGGCGAGGGAGCGGAGTAGTATGTTCCCACGATGGGGGCTTTTACGACGTTTCCGCTGATTTTTTCCTCCTTGACTGCCGGAGCAGCTGCCTCGGGGGCAGGAGCAAAAGAGTTCATGGGAGCGTTCATTGGAGGGGGTGACATAGGCGGCATATGGGGCGGCATATCAGGCGGCATATGGTGAGGCGGCGGAGGACATTTTCTCTTAGCCTCGATTATAATTTCGCTGTCGCCGTTTTTTATTTTAATTCTTTCGAGCTTATTTTTATCGAGAGTTTCCGCAAGGGATTCAATATCCTCAAGCGTCAGATTGCAGGCTATCGTTTTATTATCTGCCATTTTCTGTTCCTCCTATTCTGAAATCTTCTTGAAACAGAGGGTAGCGTTATGACCGCCGAAGCCGAGAGAGTTGGACAGGGCAGCCTTAACCTCCTGATGAATATTGCCCTCAACGCAGTAATTCAGGTCGCACTCCTCATCGGGAACTTTATATCCCACTGTTTTATGTATAATGCTCTCCTGAATCGACTTGGCCGTAACAATGGCTTCAATAGCTCCTGCCGCGCCGAGAAGATGACCCGTCATGGACTTCGTTGAATTTATCTTTACGCTGTAAGCCGCATCGCCGAGAGCGTTTTTGATTGCTGTTGTTTCGTATTTATCGTTAAGACCTGTAGATGTTCCGTGAGCGTTGATGTAGTCAATATCCTCCGGATTAAGACCTGCCTCACGGATAGCGAGAGTCATGCCCATTCCTGCCGCCTCGCCCGTAGGTGACGGAGATGTCATATGGTAAGCATCGCAGGTTGCGCCGTAGCCCGCGATTTCGCAGTAAATCTTAGCTCCTCTTGCCTTAGCGTGTTCATACTCCTCGAGAACGAGAACACCGCTGCCCTCGCCCAGAACAAAGCCGCTTCTCTCCTTATCAAAGGGAATCGAAGCTCTTTCGAGGTCGCCCGATTTGGTAAGAGCCTTCATGTTGGCAAATCCGCCGTATGTGAACTCAACATTTGTGCTTTCAGTTCCTCCCGCAAGGCAAACGTCAAGATAGCCGTCCTTGATTTTGCGGAAAGCCTCTCCGAGAGCGTGAGTTCCCGAAGCACAGGCGGTTGTGACGTCATAGTTTGCGCCCTTGAAGCCTGTTTTCATGGAAATTGTACCTGCCGCCATATTGCATATCATCATGGGAATGTAGAAAACGGAAATTCTGCCCGGGCCTTTTTCCAGATACTTGCTGTACTCCGAAAGAGTGAGGTCGATTCCGCCGATTCCGCAGCCGACAATAACGCCTGCCCTGAACGGGTCTATATCCTCAAAGCTCGTGCCTGCGTCCTCCATTGCCTCATGAGCTGCCACAACGGCATATTTTGTAAAGACGTTCATACGCTTGGCTTCCTTTTTATCGAAGCAGCCCTTGACATCGTAGTAAGCGGATTCGTCAAAATCTCTGACAATTCCCGCAATTTTAACGCCTGTGCGTTCCGTATCAAATTTATCTATAAATGAGAAGCCGATTTTATTTTCCTTAATGCCGTTCCAGAATTTCTCAACGCCCGTGCCAAGCGGAGTAACGGCTCCCATTCCTGTAATAACAACTCTTCTGCTCATATAAAATCCTTTCGTTTCAACTTTGTGGTGCAGCGGCATAAACCGCGCCTGTTACATAGACAATCCGCCTGAGATTTCAATTACCTGACCTGTAACGTAGGAGGCGTCATCGGAAGCCAGAAACGATACAACAGAAGCGATCTCCTCCGGCTCGCCGTATCTTTTGAGAGCAACCTGTTCCAGCATTTTAGCCTTCAGCTCATCAGAAAGAACGTCGGTCATGGGGGTGTGGATAAATCCGGGAGCGACGGCATTGCAGGTAATATTTCGTGAACCGAATTCCTTTGCGACAGTTTTTGTCATGCCGATTATTGCAGCCTTTGAAGCGGAGTAGTTCACCTGACCGGGATTTCCGTAAAGTCCTGCAACGGAGGAAACATTGATAATATGTCCGTGCTTCTGACGCATCATAACGGAGCAGACATTTTTCATCATATTGAAAACGCTTTTCTGATTTACCGCGATAACAGCGTCATAATTCTCCTCGCTCATTCTTGCCATAAGACCGTCCTTGGTGATTCCCGCATTGTTCACAAGCACGTCAATTGTGCCGAATTCAGCCTTAACAGCCTTCACCATTGCCTCGCACTGGTCATATTTTGAAACGTCGGCAGCAAAGCATACTGCCTTGACTCCGAGAGCCTCGCATTCCCTGGCAACCTCGGCAGCCTTAGCCTGATCGCTCTCGCTGGGGAAGTGGTTGACGGCAATATCGAAGCCGTCCTTTGCAAGTCTTTTTGCTATACACGCGCCGATACCCTGTGACGCACCTGTTATAATTGCTGTAGCCATTACTATTTTCCTCCTGATCTGGGGAGCATGAGCGAATATGATATAATATGTACCTCTCCGTAAGCGTCATGCCCGTTTATGCTGCGGCAGAATAGAATCCGCCTCTGTTTTCGTGTATTATCATCATCGCAAGCGCGTCCGCAGAATTATCTGCAAAGCAGCTTATCAGCCTGTGACATAATTTCCTCAATAATATCCTTGCAGGGTTTAACCTCGTCTACCATGCCTGCGATAGCTCCGCAGAGGAACGAGCCTTCGTCAAGATTTCCGTCCTGAACAGCCTTTCTGAGCGAGCCGAGAGTAATTTCCTCGAATTCCTCAGGTGAAAGTGAGCCGCTCTTTTCGCCGTTTGCAAGCATTTTTGAGAACTTTGTCTTTACGTTTCTGCACGGATGACCTGTATATCTTCCCGTAACAACGCTGTCGGTGTCCTTTGCCTTGACAACAAGCTCCTTGTACGTCGGGTGAATCTGACATTCCTCAGAAGCGAGAAAACGTGTGCCAATCTGAACGCCCTCCGCACCCAGCATAAACGAAGCGGCAACGCCTCTTCCGTCGGCAATACCGCCGGCTGCGATTACAGGAATGGAAACTGCGTCAACGACCTGCGGAACGAGACACATTGTGGTGATTTCGCCGATGTGTCCGCCTGATTCCGTACCCTCCGCAACAACAGCGTCAGCTCCTGCCTTTTCCATTCTCCTTGCGAGAGCGACTGACGGAATTACAGGGATTACCTTGATTCCTGCGTCCTTCCATGCGGAAATATACTTTCCGGGGTTTCCTGCGCCTGTTGTAACAACAGCAACCTTTTCATCAATAACAAGCTGAGCGAGATCCTCCGTATTGGGGCTCATGAGCATAATATTTACGCCGAATGGCTTGTCAGTTGCCTCCTTACAGGCACGAATCTGATCTCTCAGGTAATCAATCGGAGCAGAACCGCCTGCAATAATACCGATTCCGCCTGCGTTTGAAACTGCCGAAGCGAGCTTATACTCGGCAACCCATGCCATGCCGCCCTGAATGAGTGGGTATTCGCATCCTAAAAGCTCTGTAATTCTTGTTTTCATAAATTTTTCTCCTTTAACTTTTTTTATTTATATATTTCAATCAATATTCCATAACAATTCCGCCGTAGGTAAGACCTGCGCCGAATCCGATAAGAGCAAGCTTCATGCCCTTTTTGATTACGCCGTTTTCGACAGCCTCGTTCATGGCAAGGGGAATCGAAGCGCTGGAGGTATTGCCGAAGTGGTCAAGAGCCACGATAAATTTATCCATTGAAACGCCAAGCTTCTTAGCTGCGGATTCGATGATTCTGAGGTTAGCCTGATGAGGAATAAAGTAATCTATATCGTCCTTTGTTATTCCAACCTTTCCTGCGGCAATTTCAAACGCCTTCGGGAGAGCGTGAGTTGCGAATTTATAGACCTCCTTGCCGTTCTGGTAGAGCTGATGGAGGGGCTTTTCGGGGAATCCGCTGTCAAAGTCGCTTTCGGTTGCAACCTCGGGAGCTACATTAAGGCTTCTTGCGAAAAGCATTCTTGCTCCGCTTCCGTCTGAGCCGAGATGTGAGGAGAAGAGCTTGTCGCTTTTTTCCACGATTGCCGCAGCCGCGCCGTCACCGAAGAGAATACAGGTTGTTCTGTCCTTGAAATCGAGGAATCGTGAGAGAGCCTCATTTGTAACAACGAGTACGTATTTCAGGGAATCGTCCGTTTCGAGGAAGCGTCTTGCCGTATCGAGAGCGTATACGAATCCCGAGCAAGCCGCGTTAAGGTCGAAGGCAGCGGCATTATGAGCGCCAATTTCATACTGAATAACGCTTGCCATACTCGGAGTGAGAAAATCCGGAGTAATCGAACAGGAGATAACAAGTCCAATATCATCAGGGTCAACGCCCGTTCTCTCAATAGCCTGAAGAGAAGCCTGCTTGCCCATGTACCATGTAGGCTCCCAGCCCGCCATACGGCGCTCCACGATGCCTGTTCTTGTTCTGATCCATTCATCATTTGTTTCAACGAACCTCTTAAAATCGTCGTTCGTCAGCTTTTGTTCGGGCACATAGCTGCCCATTCCAAGAATGTTAATACCCATTTAATGAACTCCTTCAAGAAATATTTATCGGAATATGGTTGTAAATCCGCTTGATTTATGGTATATTATAATATAAAGGCAGCACCGCACAGGGCGGGAATTGCCTGCCTGACAAACAGGCAGCGGCTTTTATGCGTATACACGCAGCAGCCCTTGTGCAGTATTACCATAATGTGCATAATAGCAGCGTAATTTTAACAAGTAAAAAAAGTCTCACTACTCTATTGTAAATCATTTCCGAATTTTTTGCAATCAAATCCGGACACTTTGGAACGCCAAAATAAAAATATCGTCTATTTGCACAAAAACCCACTTAATTTTTCTATGTCTTAGTCAATAATTTGCTAATACTAAACGAAAGGAAGTACATATTATGACAATTTCACTATTTTCGGGACAAGGCTCACAGTATACCGGCATGGGCAGGGAGGTTGCCGAATCCGACAGCTCCCTTATGAAGATTCTTGAAACAGGCTCGGATATTCTCGGACGCGATCTCAAAGCAATCTGCTTCGACAGCCCCTTGGAGGAGCTTTCACGCACAATCAGCGCTCAGCCGGCAATTATGGCTGTATCTCTCATGTGCCTTGGCTCGGCAGTGTCAAAGGGCTATACCTATGACGGCGTCGCAGGTCACTCACTCGGCGAATATGCGGCAATGCAGGCTTCGGGAATGATTTCTCTCGAGGACGCATTCCGCCTCATCAAGGCAAGATCCGAGGCAATGGACGAGGCTGCGCGCTCACAGAAGGGAGCAATGGCTGCAATCATGAAAATCGCTCCCGAAAAGGTTGCGGAGGTTTGCGACAGCGCAAAGGAATACGCCGCAGCCGTAAACTACAATTCACCTATGCAGACAGTCGTTGCGGGAACTCCTGAGGGCATTGCCGAGGTAAGTGCAGTTTTTTCGGAGATGGGAGCAAGAGTCGTAGCTCTCAATGTTGCAGGAGCATTCCATTCGAAGCTTATGCAGAACGCTGCTGAAAAATTTTACGAAACGGCAAAAACAATTACATTCAAATCGCCCGATGTGAAGTATTATTCAAATGTCACAGGCGGAGAGCTGACGGATTTCTCGGATATGGCGGAGCTTCTCGCAAAGCATATCGTATCGCCTGTACGCTTCACCTCGGAGCTTGCGGCAATGAGGGACGCAGGAGCTGACAAATTCGTTGAATTCGGCCCCGGCAAAACGCTTACGGGACTTGTTAAGAAAACTCTCAGCGGCGTGAAGGCAACAAATGCGGAGAATCTTACCACAATCGAGGGAGCTGTGGCTTTATGAAAAAATATGCCCTGATAGGTCATCCGCTGGGGCATTCCATGTCGCCGCTCATACACTACAGATTATTCGGTCTGAGCGGCTGTAAGGAGTGCGTTTACGAGCTGACGGATATTCTGCCCGAGGAGCTTGAAGATAAGCTTGATTACCTGAAAAGCCTTGAGGGCTTCAACATAACGATTCCCCATAAGACTGCCGTAATTCCCCTTCTTGACGAGCTTGCCGACAGCGCGCGCCGCTATAACGCTGTGAACTGCGTGAAAAACGACGGCGGCAGACTTGTGGGATATAACACGGACTGCGACGGATTTCTCAGATCCGTTGAGGAATTTCCTCTTGACGGCAGCGTTCTGCTTCTCGGCTGCGGAGGTGCAGGAAGAATGATGGGAATCGAGGCTGCCCGCAGAGGAGCGTCACTGACAATTGCAGTGCGGCAAAGCTCCGTGAAAAAGGCGCAGATACTTATGGCGGAGATTCTGGACAAATGCAGCGCCCCCATAAAAATCATCGACATAGGCAATATAGACGGCAAATATGATGTGCTGCTCAACTCAACGCCTGTGGGAATGTTCCCGAACGTGAATGATTGCCCCGTCAGCGACAGGGTTATCGAAAGCTGCGGATACTTCTTTGACGCTGTTTATAATCCCACAGATACTGTTCTCATACAAAGGGCGAGGGCAATGGGCAAAACAGCTGTCGGGGGAGCCGCAATGCTCGTGTATCAGGCGGTAAAGGCACACGAAATATGGGACGGGAATTTTTATACCTCCCAACAGGCGGAGGCTATAATTTCAGAAACGGAAAACGCCGTAAATGCCATGCAGTAGCGGATTTCCCGAATACTGCAATAACAAGGAGTATTATTATGACCATTTTTCTATGCGGCTTTATGGGCTGCGGAAAAACAACTGCCGGTAAAATTGTTGCAAAAAAGCTCGGCTGCGGATACGCGGACACGGATGAGCTTATTGTGCGCAGGGAAAAAATGACCATACCGGAAATTTTCGCTCAAAAGGGTGAGCCGTATTTTCGTCAGGCGGAGGCCGAGGTTGTGAAGAGCCTTTGCGGAAAAAACATGGTTGTTTCCTGCGGCGGAGGAGCAATGCTCAACAGCGAAACTGCCGCCGCTGCCGCAGATGGAGGAATTATAGTCTATCTGCAAACGTCCTTCGAAACCTGCTATAACCGCATCAGGAACGATAAGAATCGTCCCATTGTACAAGCCTCAACACGTGAGCAGCTCCGTGAACGCTACAAAAGCAGACACGAAATCTACAAAAAAAATTCGTCAGTAACAGTCAGCTGCAACGGAACTCCTGCAGCAAACGCAAAGGCGGTTATAGCCGCTGTGAAAGGATATAAATAAAATGTTAATCTACAACGCTGAAATCCACACTATGGACTCCGCAGGGGCTGTAATAAAAAACGGCTGGATTGAAATAGGCGGCGGCATCATAAAAGGCATCGGTGAGGGGGCCCCCGAGCATATCTTAGGGGACAGCATTGACGCTTCGGGGAAAAGCATTTATCCCGGATTTATTGACGCTCATACTCATCTCGGCATAATCGAAAACGGCATAGACTTCGAGGGGGACGACTGCAATGAGGCTACAGATCCCTTTACTCCGCAGATGAGGGCAATTGACGGAATCAACCCCTTCGACCGTTCCTTTGAGGAGGCGAGAAAGCGTGGAATCACAGCCGTCGCGTCAAGCCCCGGCAGCGCAAATGCCTGCGGAGGAGAAATCTGCGCAATAAAAACTAACGGCAAATGTGTTGACGATATGCTTATAAAGATATGCGGAGTGAAATTCGCACTTGGGGAGAATCCCAAAAACGTCTACAACGGCAAGGACGAAACGCCCATAACCCGAATGGCAATTGCCGCCCTCATTCGTGAGGGACTTTATAAGGCTCGTCGCTATAATCACGATACGGACAGCTATCTTTCAGACGGAGAGGAATATGATCCTCCGGAATACGATATAAAATGCGAATCACTGCTGCCGCTTATCGAAAGACGTCAGAAGGCGTTTTTCCACTGCCATCGGGCAGACGACATATGCACAGCAATCAGAATCGCAAAGGAATTTTCCCTTGACGCGGTAATAATTCATGCAACCGAGGGCTGGAAAATCGCGGATATTCTCGCAAGGGAGGATATTCCCGTAATATGCGGACCTATAATCTGCGACCGCTGCAAGCCGGAAATGAAGGGACTTGAGCTGAAAAACGCCGCTGTCCTGAATAATAACGGCGTGAAGATTTCAATCTGCACCGACCACCCTGTAGTTCCCGTTCAGTATCTTCCCCTTTCGGCTCAGGCTGCCGTTAAAGGCGGACTCGGAGCTGAAGACGCTTTGCGTGCGGTTACAATAAGCGCTGCGGAAATTCTCGGAATAGATGATGTCACAGGCAGCATTGAAATCGGAAAAAGCGCGGATCTCCAGCTTTACGAAAAAAATGAAAATCCGCTGGACATCATGACTGAGCCTTCTCTTGTCATGATTGACGGAGCAATCTGCGGATAAGCTGAAACAGGTGATTAAAATGAAAAAGCTCCTATCCCTTTTTACCGCGTTTTCAATGGCGGCAATAGCAATTCACGGCTTTACCCCCGCAAGGGCAAGTGCCGCATCATATACTGTCGGCAGCTATACTCTGACATACACGGTCAGCGGCACGACAGCCGCTGTAACCGACTGCTCCGGCAGCGGAACATCTCTTGAAATTCCCGAAACCATAGGCAGCTATACCGTAACCTCAGTTTCATCAAACGCCTTTGCCGAGCTTTCGGGACTTACAGATGTCACCATACCCGACAGCGTTGTTTCCATAGGCGAATACTCGTTCTGGAACTGCGCTGCCCTGACAAGCGTCAGCATAGGCAGCGGAACGGCGGAAATCGGCTCATATGCCTTTTCAGCCTGCCCAAGACTTGCCTCAATTTCCGTCAGCTCCTCCAACAGCACATATACATCGGTCAGCGGAATGCTCTACAGCAAGGACGAAACCTCCCTCATCTGCTACGCGGGTGGAAATACAGCTGTACTGCCCGAAAATACCCTGACAATCGGCAAGGCTGCCTTTTTCGGCAACACGACTCTTGAATCCGTTACACTTCCCTCGAGCCTGACATCCATAGGTGACTACGCCTTTTCGGGCTGCTTCACTCTCGGGAAAATTTCCATACCCATTTCCGTTACGTCAATTGGAAAGGGCTGTTTTATGAGCTGCACCTCCCTGACGCAGGCTGTTCTCGGGGCAGGACTTGATGAAATCCCCGAGGAATGCTTCAGCAGCTGCACTGCCCTTGAAACCCTGAATATTCCGACCTCAATTGAAGCAATAGGCGATTCGGCATTCTATGGCTGCCATAAAATCACGGGACTTTATATTCCCTCAACAGTTTTAAGCCTTGGTGAGTATTCAATCGGAATACGCTACAATATCCGAAGCGGAAAAAATGAACCCATAAGCGGATTCTATATAAGCGGAGATACAGGCTCAGCTGCCGAAAAATATGCCAGATCAAACGGCATTGATTTTCTGGATTTCAGCAGCATTCCCTACGGGGACACGGACGGCAGCGGAAATGTTGACGCAATTGACGCTTCAATGGTTCTTGCGGAGTATGCCCGAACCGCAACAAGCGGTGCCTCTGAATTCACGTTCTATCAGACGACTGTCAGTGACTTTAACGGCGATAGCATTATAGATGCCGTAGACGCGTCACTTATACTTTCCTATTACGCAAAAAATGCTGTCAGCGGAGGGTAATATATTGGTCGATTTCCCTAAAACTCGACAAAATTATACTCATAAATTCTATATTCAGGACAATTTTTATCTATTGACATAATTTGTGAAAAAGAGTATTATAAAAAGTAATAAACTCTTGGCTTTACTGCTGAGGCTGCCGTTTTATTACGTTTGTTAAGGAGGAATTATTATGCTTACTGACATGAACAGTAAATTTCAGAAAGAGGGACTGACCTTTGACGATGTGCTTCTGATTCCGGGTGAATCGGACGTTACTCCGAACATGATACGTCTTGGCACTAAGCTTGCCGGAAATATTATGCTCAACACGCCTATTATGACTGCCGCTATGGACACGGTTACCGATTCCCGCATGGCAATTGCAATCGCCAGAGAGGGCGGTATCGGAATTATTCATAAGAATATGACTATCGAACAGCAGGCTGACGAGGTGGACAGGGTTAAACGCTCCGAAAACGGCGTTATCGTTAATCCCTTCTCCCTGACTGAGGTTCATCTCGTTTCCGACGCGGACGAGCTTATGGGTAAATATAAAATCTCCGGCGTTCCCATTGTTGACGGCAAGGGCAAGCTTGTGGGAATCATCACAAACAGAGATATGCGCTTCCTTACAGACTACGACGCAAGAATTTCTGAGGTTATGACAAAGGACAACCTTATTACAGCTCCCGTCGGAACAACTCTTTCGCAGGCACAGGAAATTCTCCGTTCGCACAAAATCGAAAAGCTCCCTATCGTTGACGAAAATGGATTCCTCAAGGGACTTATCACAATCAAGGACATTGAAAAGACAGTTCAGTATCCGAATTCAGCCCGTGACGAAAAGGGCAGACTCCTCTGCGGAGCAGCTATCGGCGTAACGGCAAACGTCCTCGAAAGGGCAAAGGCTCTCATTGACGCACAGGCTGACGTGCTTGTTCTCGATTCAGCTCACGGTCACAGCGCAAATATTATCAAATGTCTTAAAATGGTTAAGGAGGCATTTCCGGATACTCCCATCATTGCGGGAAATATCGCTACTGCCGAAGCAGCTGAAGCTCTTATTGCGGCAGGTGCAGACTGCCTTAAGGTCGGAATCGGCCCCGGCTCAATCTGTACAACGCGTGTTGTTGCAGGTATAGGCGTTCCCCAGATAACAGCCGTTTATGACGTTGCCTGCGTTGCGCAGAAATACGGCATACCTGTAATTGCGGACGGCGGTATCAAGTATTCAGGCGATATTGTCAAGGCGCTTGCTGCCGGAGCTAATGTTGTTATGCTTGGCTCACTGCTGGCAGGCTGTGAGGAGGCTCCCGGCGAAACTGAAATCTATCAGGGACGTCAGTTTAAGGTTTACAGAGGCATGGGAAGCCTCGGTGCTATGGCCTGCGGCTCGAAGGACAGATATTTCCAGGATGGCGCAAAGAAGCTTGTTCCGGAGGGCGTTGAAGGACGTGTTCCCTTCAAAGGCTCGGTTGCCGATACTATTTTCCAGCTTGTCGGCGGTATACGTTCAGGTATGGGCTACTGCGGATGCGTTGATATTCCCACACTTCACGAAAAGGCAAGATTCATCAGAATCACCGGTGCTGGACTTAAGGAAAGCCATCCTCACGACATCTACATCACCAAAGAAGCTCCAAACTATTCAACACAGATATAACATCACGGTTATATCCGCTTAGCGGTAAAATATAACGGGCGCTCATATGCCGCCCGAAACGCATATGAAAGCGAGTTCGAGACCTTCCTCGCACAGGCAGAAGCCTGAAATCAAAACTAAAGGAGAAATTGAATATGAGAAACAATAAGGTACTGTTCATCGCACAGGGAGCTATAATTGCGGCTCTCTATGTGGCACTCACACACGTTTCAAACCTCGCAGGGCTTGCCAGCGGAGTCATTCAGATACGCTTATCCGAAGCGCTTACGATACTTCCGGTATTTACGCCGGCAGCCATCCCCGGATTGTTTATCGGCTGTCTGCTGTCAAATCTGACGACAGGCTGTATTCCGTGGGACATCTTCGGAGGAAGTATGGCAACTCTTCTCGGAGCAATCGGTACATATCTGCTCAGGAAGTATCCCTACACAGGTTCGATTCCGCCCGTTGTCACCAATACGGTAATAGTTCCGTTCGTGCTTGCTTACGCATATCAGTTTGAGGGAACAATACCTTATTTCATGCTCACTGTAGGCATAGGAGAGATTATCTGCTGCGGAGTTCTTGGAACTCTTCTCATGGCAGCTCTCAGAAAGCAGAAAAATCTTATCAGGTGGGCAACTTTCAGATAAACAGATAAGCAGAAAAATCCCCGATACACGTTGTATCGGGGATTTCTGTATTTTTTAGAGAATATAAATTTCGCCGTCAATAGTATAAATATAAAGCGTGGAATCAGTACCTGTTGAGGTTGAGAGCATATACTCTCCGTCCTCGCCCACGATATTATACTGCAAATCAAATGTGACGAGCTTTCTTGAGGTGATTTTATCGGAAACAGGATCATCGGTCAGCTCATCAAGGGCATCGTCAACAGAAGAGAAGGTTTCCTCAGCATCATCGCTGTCGTCCGTTATGCAGTCCTCTACAGAAATGTAATCGAACTCAAACTCGTAGCCGATATAATTATCTTTGATATTATCATGAACACTTGTAATGTATTCATCTATATCAGCTGCGCCGCTTTGCTGATAAATGCTTTCAAGGGAGGGCGGATAGAAGGTTGCCGAAAGAAGATCGCCGTCGCAGTCATTGAGAGCCGCAACATAATCGGCAAGCTTTATTGCCTCGTCCTCCGTAATGAATCGGTTATCGTACTCAATAGAGACCTTTACATCCTCGTTAAGCGACGTTTTAAGCTGCGTAATGGTTGCGCCGTAGTCCATATCCTCCTGAGCGAGGCTTACGACCTCATCGGCAGCATCGGAATATTCGTTCTCGTCACTGCATCCTGCCGCGTTCATTAAAAACAGTCCGCCCATAAGAGCTGCCGCTGCTTTTTTAGCAAAACATTTCATTTAAATTACCTCCGTCAGCCGAAAGTATAGAACGCTCCGTCCTTTTCGGCAAAAACAATTTCAAATTCGCTGATAAGCAGGGTTTCCTCACCGTCTGCCTCAGCCATAACATAGAAAGTCACATCATGGATAGCGTCGCACCCATTCTTTACGGTTTCATAGAAATCCGTTTCAAAGATTTCGCCCAGTGATGTGAGATAATCCTCAGATCCGTCCTCCTCGGGCAGCTCAGCTTTAATGCGGGTCACTGTGAATTCTCCCCCTGCATTTGTTTCAAGGCTGCTGCACTGATTCTCAAAGGAGGTTTCCAGATCATAGCCATAATCGGCTTCAAGGAACTCATTCATTTCTGTTATATATTCAGAATATAGACATTCTGCGTATGAATCGTAATCATGCTGTGAAAATGAGATGAAATATTTTTCAAGGGCAGCCATCAGCTCATCGGGAATATCCTCAGAATCATAGTACAGCTTTGTTCCAAGCTCGCTGTATGTATATTCGCCAAGATCAGCCTCATCGGCATCTGTCGTGACCTGACTGCCTTCGCTTTCCACGGAGGAGTCGCTGTTGTCGTCAGAACAGCCTGTCATTGCAGCAGCCATAGCTGTGCAGGAGAGAAGTATTGCAAGCAGCTTTTTCATATCAGTTCACCTCATTATTACGCCAATCCCGCGCTTTCAAGCCATCCGTCGGGAGCGTAGATTGTAAGATTGGGCAGATCCTCGAGGCCCCAGTTCTCGTAGGCGAGATTGGGGTTTTCGATTGTAAGGGATGTCAGGGATTCACAAGCGGTAAAGGCTTCCTCCGTAACATATATAACGCTTGCGGGAATAGTTATTTCTGTGAGGCTTGTACACGCAACAAACGCTCCTCTGTCGATTCCCACAACAGATTCGGGAATATTTATGCTCTGGAGTGAGGAGCAGTCCATGAACGCTCCCTCTCCGATAACGGTAACGGTATCCGGAAGAGTTACGCTTGTAATATCGTATTCGGCTTCAAAGGCATATGCTCCGATTTTCAAAACGGCAGCGCCTCCGATTTCCGACGGCACTTCAACCTGAGGGGAATCGCCGAGATAGCCTGTAATTACCGAATAGCCGTCTGTAACCTCGTATTCAAACTCGTCCTCGGACTGAATATCGTGAACTGCGTCGGTAGGCTTTTCCTCATCGACCGTTGTTTCCTCGGCAGCCTCCGTGCTTTCGGTGATTTCAGCAGCCGTATCCACCGTGGAGCTTTCGGTAGAGCCGACTTCGCTGCAGGCTGTAATGGACATAGCGGCAATAAGGGCGGAAAGTAAAATAAGCTTTTTCATAAAGCACCTCCAAAAAACTATTTTGCTCTGTTTTTTGCTCTCTGGGTATTGCTGAGAATTCTTTTTCTGATTCGGAGCGATTCCGGAGTAACCTCCAGCAGCTCATCGTCCGCGAGAAATTCCAGACAATCCTCAAGGCTGAGGATTCTTGGCGGAACAAGTCTGAGGGCATCGTCACTTCCGCTTGCACGGGTATTTGTCAGATGCTTTCTCTTGCAGACATTTACCACGAGATCATCTGTTTTAGGCGATGCTCCCACTACCATTCCCTCATAGACGGGAGTTCCGGCAGGGATAAAGAGCTGACCGCGCTCCTGAGCGTTATAAAGACCGTAGGTAACGGCTTCGCCCGTTTCAAAGGAAACAAGAGAGCCTGTGTTTCTGCGTTCAATATCGCCCTTATATCTTTCATATCCCTCAAAAACGTGGCTCATAATGCCCTCGCCCTTTGTATCGGTAAGAAATTCACTCTTATATCCGAAAAGACCTCTTGCGGGGATAAGAAATTCAATACGCATACGGCTGCCCTGCGGATGCATTTCCACAAGCTCGCCCTTACGTGAACCCATTTTCTCCATGACCGATCCTACGCAGTCCTCCGGAACGTCAATAACAAGACGCTCAATAGGCTCAAGCTTTCTGCCGTTTTCATCGGCTTTAAAGAGAACTCTCGGAGTTGAAACAGCAAGCTCATATCCCTCACGGCGCATATTTTCGATAAGGATTGACAAATGCATTTCGCCGCGTCCCGCAACTCTGAACGAGTCGGTGGAATCGGTTTCCTCAACACGAAGTGAAACATCTCTGAGCAGCTCACGGAAAAGTCTTTCGCGGAGCTGACGTGACGTAACGAACTTGCCCTCTCTTCCTGCGAAGGGGCTGTCGTTGACCGAGAAAGTCATCTCAACGGTAGGCTCGCTGATTTTCACGAAGGGGAGTGCCTCGGGAGCTTCAACGGCGCAGATTGTATCGCCGATTGTGATATTTTCAATGCCGCTTATCCAGACAATATCGCCCACAGTTGCCTCCTGAACGGGAACACGGTTAAGTCCCTGAATCTGGAGAAGTGAAACGATTTTCGAATTGTAATTCTTTTTAGAGCCTGTATAATCACAGACAGTAACCTGCTGATTCACCTTAACTGAGCCTCTTTCGATTCTGCCGATACCGATTCTGCCCACATATTCATTATAATCAATTGAGGAAATGAGCATCTGCAAGGGTTCGGATTCATTGCCCTTAGGCGGCTCGATGTAGTTGACGATGGTATCAAACAGGGGCTTCAGGTCAGTACCCGTTTCATACTGGCTGAGAGAAGCCGTACCACTTCTTCCCGAGCAGAAAAGTATGGGACTTTCCAGCTGCTCCTCGCTTGCGTCAAGGTCAAGGAGAAGCTCCAGAACCTCATCGCCGATTTCATCAAGACGGGCGTCGGGACGGTCGATTTTATTTACGACAACGATAATTTTATGTCCCATTTCGAGTGCCTTTGAAAGAACGAAGCGTGTCTGAGGCATAGGTCCCTCGGCAGCGTCCACAAGGAGCAGAACGCCGTCCACCATTTTAAGGACACGCTCCACCTCTCCGCCGAAGTCGGCGTGCCCGGGGGTATCAATAATATTGATTTTTATATCATTATAGCATACGGAGGTATTTTTTGCAAGTATAGTTATACCTCTTTCACGCTCGATGTCATTAGAATCCATAACACGCTCAGCGACATTCTGATTTTCCCTGAACGCGCCGCCCTGCTTGAGCATTTCGTCAACAAGAGTAGTTTTGCCGTGGTCAACGTGGGCAATAATGGCGATATTTCTTAAATCTTCTCTTATCATAGTGATTCCTCCTGAAATCAGACATAAAATTCAGCATTTCTGCTGCAAATATTATAATTTTCTGCACAATAGCGGCGCATTTTAATGCAAAGAGCCTTTTTTTTCGGACATAAAAAAGCCCTTGCAGGAATATGCAAGGTACTAAGATGTCCTGAAGCTCAGCCGCGTATGCAAGCCCCTTAAACTAAAAAATCCGCTTAACTCGAATGTAAAAAGCGGAACTGAAAGTGAAATCATATAAAGAAAATCTGGTGGGAGAGGATGGATTCGGACCATCGAAGCTGAAAAGCAACAGATTTACAGTCTGCCCCCTTTGGCCACTCGGGAACTCTCCCATACTGATTTTCATAAGCATCTATTGACAAGCAATAGAATGGAGCTGGTGGACGGACTCGAACCCCCGACCTGCTGATTACAAATCAGCTGCTCTACCAACTGAGCTACACCAGCGCTAACTGCTTATTTATTGTATCACATCCGCAGCCGTTTGTCAAGCGTTTTTTTGAAAAAATTTCGAAATTTTTTGAAAAAAGCTGGTCGAGGCGACAGGACTCGAACCTGCGGCATCTTGGTCCCAAACCAAGCACTCTACCAAACTGAGCTACGCCTCGTTTGAGCTTTGATGTGAGCCGCCCTTAACAGACAGCTTTTATATTATACACACAATCCGACAAAAAGTCAAGGGGAATTTTATCAAATCGTCGTTTATCACAAATAATCCGCAAAAAGCAAGCCCATATATGACAAATAATACAAAAATCCCGAATCCATTGCGGATTCGGGATAAGAAAATATATATTATATTTAAATGTATCAGGAAGCCTTCTCGAACTGACTGTTGTACAGATCGGCATAGAATCCCTTTTTAGCGAGAAGCTCCTCATGATTTCCGCTTTCGATAATATCGCCGTCCTTCATAACAAGAATAAGATCGGAATTTTTAATTGTTGAAAGACGATGAGCAATAACGAAGGAGGTTCTTCCAACGGTAAGCTTATCCATAGCCTCCTGAATAACCGCCTCGGTTCTCGTATCAACGGAGCTTGTCGCCTCATCGAGAATGAGAAGGGGAGCGTTTTCAACCATGGCACGGGCAATTGTAATAAGCTGCTTCTGACCTGCCGAAAGATTTGCCTTGTCGTCCAGAACTGTATCGTAGCCCTTGGGCAGCGTGCGGATGAAGTGGTCTATTCCTACAGCCTTGCACGCCTTGACAACCTCTTCATCGGAAACATCCTTCTTGCTGTAGACGATGTTTTCACGGACAGTTCCCTCAAAGAGCCATGTATCCTGAAGCACCATGCAGAAGAGATCGTGAACATTTTTCCTTGTCAGATCGCTTGTGGGAACTCCGTCAATGAGAATCTCGCCGCTGTTAAGCTCGTAGAACCGCATGAGAAGATTTACCATAGTCGTTTTTCCTGCACCGGTAGGGCCAACAATCGCTATCTTCTGACCTGCCTTTGCATGAGCCGAGAAGTTGTTTATAATAGTCTTTTCAGGCAGGTATCCGAAGTTTACGTTTCTGAATTCGACATCGCCCTTGACATTCTCAAGTACAGCTGTCTTTGAGCTTTCATCGCTCATTTCCTCTTCTCCGAGGAATTCAAAAACACGCTCCGAAGCTGCTGCTGCTGACTGAAGGCTTGTTGCAGCTTGAGCTATCTGTGAAAGGGGACTTGTGAAAAGTCGGATATATACCATAAACGCAACGATAACGCCAAAGGATATATTTCCATTCATTACAAGAGCTGCGCCTACAACGCAAACGGCAACGTATCCGAAATTGCCTATGAAGCTCATTATAGGCATCATAAGTCCCGAGAGGAACTGTGATCTCCATGCGCTGTTGTAGAGCTTGTTGTTTATCTCCTCAAACTTTTCTCCCGCACCCTTCATTGCGTTGCTGACCTTGACCACGTTGTGTCCGGAATAGATTTCCTCAATGTGACCATTGACACGTCCAAGCTCACGCTGCTGCTGTGCGAAGTATTTCTGTGAATGGGACATTATAAGCATCATGAACAGGAATCCTATAATAGTGGTGAGGACTGCCGTTACTGCCATAATCGCGTTTGTGATAAACATCATCAGCAGCGAGCCAAGGAACATAGTAGTTGCCGTAACTACGCTGACAATGCTCTGGTTCAGGGACTGACCTATCATATCCACGTCGTTTGTAACACGGCTGAGGACGTCGCCGTAGCTTGTTTTGTTGAAGTAGCTAAGGGGAATATTGTTTATCTTATGTGAGATGTCATTTCTCAGATTGCGTGAAATTCTCTGTGTGACGGTGGACATTATGAAGCCCTGTATATAGTTGAAAACGAATCCGAGAACATAAAGCACAACAAGGAATATGGCAATGCTTGTTACCTCGTCCGTATCAACACCATCGGGGGACATAAAGCCCTCCTGAATAATATCCGTAATATCCTGAAGTCTGTTCGGGCCAATAAGCGAGAAAATCGTACCTGCAATTGCAAGGACAAGAGCTGTTATAATATACGGCAGATAGCCCTTGCTGTATCCCAGCAGATTAATCATAGAGCCTTTGAAATTTTTTGCCTTTTCGCCGCCCTGCATTCTTCCGCCGGGGCCTCTTCCTCCGGGACCTCTTCCGGTTGGTCTTTCGTTAGTAGTGCTATTACTGCTCATTCTCCAATTCCTCCTTTGACAGCTGTGACAGAGCGATCTGACGGTAAATATCGCAGTTTTTCATAAGCTCATCATGAGTTCCCATTCCTGCCATTTTACCTTCGTCAAGAACTATAATTCTGTCGGCATCCTTAATTGTTCCGATACGCTGAGCAACGATAAGAGTTGTAACATCCTTCGTTTCCTTTTTGAGGGCTGTTCTCAGCACACGGTCTGTTTTGTAGTCGAGAGCCGAGAACGAATCATCGAAAATAAGTATCTCCGGCTTGCGGTAAACTGCTCTTGCGATAGAAAGCCTCTGCTTCTGACCGCCGGATATATTTGTACCGCCCTGTGCAATGGGAGCGTCATACGTTCCGGGCATTTTTTCGACAAATTCCGTTCCCTGTGCAATATCAAGAGATTTTTTAACCTCATCGAGGCTGAATTCGGGATTGCCTGCGCTTTCACCGTAGGATACGTTTGATGCGACAGTTCCGCTGAACATAACAGCCTTCTGAGAAACATATCCCAGCTTATTGTTAAGGGATTCAAGCTTGTAATCCTTTACGTTTACTCCGTCCACAAGGACTTCGCCGTCTGTAGCGTCATAGAATCTCGGAATAAGATTTACCAGCGTGCTTTTGCCGCTTCCGGTTGAACCGATAAACGCAACAGTTTCGCCCTTTTTCGCTGTGAAGCTGATATTCTCCAGAACATTTTCAACTGCGTCGGGATAGTGGAAACTTACGTTTCTGAATTCAACGCAGCCTGAATCCTTGGGAGCTGTTTCCGTTACATCGCCTTCAACGATATTAGGCGTTGTATCGAGAACCTCATTGATACGCTTTGCGGATACAGAAGCTCTTGGGAGCATTATAAAAATCATTGCGAGCATTACAAATGACATAATCACCTGTACCGCATATGATGAAAATACTACCATATCCGAGAAAACGCCGAGCTTATCCATTGATTCGGCATCATTTATAAGATATGCGCCTATCCAGTAGATGACGAGTGAAATTCCGCTCATAACAAGGTTCATGCTTGGTGACATAAGCGCCATAAAGCGGAATGCGAATGTGTTTGTCCTGGTAAGCTCATCGTTTGCCTTATTGAACTTATCCTCCTGATAATCCTCCGCATTGTATGCGCGGACAACCCTTATACCTGTAAGATTTTCTCTTGTGACACGGTTCAGATTATCTGTAAGGTACTGAACCTTTCTGAAGCGAGGCATTGCAAAGATAAGCACAATGCCTATTACAGCTATGAGGAATACAACTGCTCCGCCTGTTGCGGCAGTCCACTGCCAGCCCTTGCCGAGAATTTTGCATATTGCCCAGACTGCCATAATCGGAGCCTTTACCATAGCCTGAAGTCCCATAGCGATAAACATCTGAATCTGCGTTATATCGTTTGTGGAACGTGTAATAAGGCTTGCCGTGGAAAAATTATTTATCTCCTCCATTGAGAAGTTGCCCACCTTGTTGAACATCTTTGAACGCAGTCTGCTTGAGAAGCCTGCGGCAACACGAGCTGCAAAGAATCCAACGGCAAAGGCGGATACAAGGCTTCCGAGAGCGCACGCAAGCATTTTTCCTCCCGCAATCCAGACATCCGACATTTCGCTGCCATCTGTCTGAACAAGCTGTGTTATCTCTGACATATAGTCCGGCAGCTTGAGGTCAAGCCAGACCTGAACTACAATAAATACTACACTGAGCAGAACAAATTGGATTTCCTTTCTTCTCATATACTTGAAAATCTTTATCATAATATCTCTCCTTTATCTGTTTATCTGCTGTCTGTAAGATTCATTTTCATTTTCCCCAATGTACTAAAAAAGCTGTTCAGCTCCTCCTCCGGTATATTGGCTGTGAATTTCTTGAACACATTATTAAGAGCGTTTTCATAATAATCGCTGATTTTCAGCGACTTCTCCGTCAAAGAAATTTTTTTCAGCCGTGAGTCATATACGGAAGGGGAGCGTATAACGAATCCCTGTTCCTCAAGAATTTTAAGACTTCTCGATACCGTGGACGCTCTCAGCATAAATGCCTCTTCCAAGTCCTTTTGATATATATCCTTATCCCGATTCTGGAATAAATATACAATGAACTTTGCGTTGGGCATTGTCAGCATATTCATGCCGCATTTTTCACCGCTTGCATCCATTTCTCTTTTCATCAGATTCATAAAAGTGAAAATTTCAAATCTCGTAGATTTATAATCCATAGCATCTGCACCTCCATTTCAATTAGAATTCTAACAGTTAAACATTTGAAAGTTAGACTTCTAAATATTCTGTGAAACGAATTATATCACATCTGCATAAAAATGTCAAGTGAAAATTGTGTGAAATTACTTGCATAAATGAAACTGTCGTTTCCATCGGTTAACAGCTATTGATTATTCGCGGAAAATGGGTTATAATAACAAAAACACTATTCAGGGGTGAAGCGTATCAAAACTGTGGAAATTTTTACCGATGGGGCTTGCAGCGGCAATCCCGGGCCGGGCGGATATGGTGTGGTTCTGCGCTTCGGCAGCACCGAAAAGGAGCTGTCGGGAGGAGCTGCCAATACTACCAACAACCGCATGGAGCTTCTCGGCGTAATTACAGGTCTGTCCGCATTAAAAGAGCCTTGCCGCGTGATTCTCACTACCGACAGCAAATATGTTGTCGACAGCGTAACTAAGGGCTGGGTTTACAGCTGGAGGAAAAACGGCTGGATTAAATCGGACAAAAAGCCTGCCCTCAACGTCGATCTGTGGGAAAAGCTTCTGCCGCTTCTTGAAGTCCATGACGTTCAGTTTAACTGGGTCAGGGGACACGCAGGTCATCCCGAAAACGAACGCTGCGACCGCCTTGCCGTGGAGCAGCGTGACAGATATTCCAAATAACGGAGGCGTTTCAAAATGGAAAAAAGATTTATTTATGCGGATAATGCCGCTACTACACAGGTTTCCGAAGAGGTTCTGGAGTCTATGCTCCCGTACTTCCGCAGCGAATACGGAAACGCGTCAAGCATCTATAAGCTGGGACGTGACGCACAGCGAACCATCGAAAACGCAAGAGAAAAGGTTGCAAAGGCACTTGGTGCTGACGCAAACGAAATCTACTTTACAAGCTGCGGCTCGGAATCAGATAACTGGGCAATAAAGGGCGTCTGCGACAAGCTCTCCGCCAAGGGCAAAAAGCACATTGTAACCTCAGTTTTCGAGCATCACGCTATACTCCACACCTGCAAATACATGGAGGAGCATGGCTTCGAGGTAACATATGTTCCTGTAGACAGCAAGGGACTTATAAATCCGGAGGACGTGAGAAACGCCATTCGTGATGACACGGCTATCGTATCAATCATGTTCGCCAACAACGAAATAGGAACTATACAGCCTATTGAGGAAATCGCCGCAATATGCAAGGAAAAGAAGGTTATTTTCCACACCGATGCCGTACAGGCTGTCGGTCATGTTGAAATCGACGTCCACAAAATGGGAATAGATCTTCTCTCGCTTTCGGGACATAAGATTCACGCTCAGAAGGGTATCGGCGCACTTTACATCAGAAAGGGACTTTCTCTCCCGAATTTTCTTCATGGCGGCGCACAGGAACGCAATAAACGTGCCGGCACGGAAAATGTTCCCGCAATAGTCGGACTTGGCACGGCTATGGAAATTGCTTGCTCCGATATTGAGAAAAAGGCTGAAATAGTTACCGCAAGGAGAAACCGCCTCATTGACGGAATCCTGAAGCTTCCGCATACACGCCTGAACGGCGACAGAGATAAAAGACTTCCCGGAAATCTCAACATTTCCATTGAAGGCGTTGAGGGCGAATCACTTCTCCTCATGCTGGATATGTACGGCATATGCGCATCATCGGGTTCAGCCTGCACGTCAGGTTCACTCGATCCGTCACACGTTCTGCTTGCTCTCGGACTCAAGCACGAGGTCGCTCACGGTTCACTTCGTCTTTCGATTGACGAAAACACATCAGATGAGGACGTTGACTATATTCTTGAGGTTGTCCCGAAGGTAGTTGAGCGTCTGCGTGATATGTCCCCTCTCTGGGAACGCATACAAAACGGCGAAAGCATTGATTGATACACATAAAATAACGCAAAGGAGATTTTAATATGTTATACAGTGAAAAGGTACTCGACCATTTCTCAAATCCGAGAAATGTAGG
The DNA here is from genome assembly GCA_021200415.1 of Ruminococcus sp. Classification (GTDB taxonomy): domain Bacteria; phylum Bacillota; class Clostridia; order Oscillospirales; family Ruminococcaceae; genus Ruminococcus. The sequence continues at coordinate 178,354 of JAJQGO010000019.1, forward strand.
CGAAATTGAGGACGCTGACGGAGTTGGAGAGGTCGGCAACGCAAAATGCGGCGATATTATGAAAATGTACATTAAGGTTGACAACGGTGTTATTACTGATGTAAAGTTTAAGACCTTCGGCTGCGGAGCTGCTGTCGCAACCTCATCAATGGCAACAGAGCTTATCAAGGGCAAGCCGATCGAGGAGGCACTCAAGCTCACGAACAAGGCTGTAGTTGAAGCTCTTGACGGACTTCCGGCAGTTAAGCTTCACTGTTCTGTGCTTGCGGAGCAGGCTATAAAGGCGGCTCTTTCCGATTACTACACACGTCAGGGAATCGATCCGCTGCCTATTATCGGCGAAATCGGCGACTGCGAGCATTGCCACTGATAATCAAAAATCTAATGCCCACGGAGAAATCCGTGGGTTTTTTTCTGCTTTTCATCCTTAACACGGATTTAACATTGGCGTGATTTCAGATTTAATACGGCGCTGATATAATAATACCATGCCGAAAAGGGCAAATTAGAGAAAGCACCGCACAGATATATGCGGCGAAACCTCAATTAAAGGTTAAGGAGATTATTATTATGAAAAAGTCAGTATCAATTCTTTTATGCTTAGCTGCTTGTACGGCAGCATTCACAGGCTGCGGAGACAGCTCAAGCGGCGCAATTACTGTTATCAGCCGTGAGGAAGGCTCGGGAACAAGAGGAGCTTTTGTTGAGCTTATGGGTATCCTTGAAACGGACGAGGACGGAAATGAAAAGGATCTGACAACAACATCGGCTGAAACATCGCAAAGCACATCTGTTGTTATTTCAACGGTTCAGGGCAATAAAAACGCAATCGGATATATTTCCCTCGGCTCGCTCAGCGATGACGTTAAGGCAGTCAAGGTTGACGGCGTTGAGGCTACTGTTGATAACGTAAAAAACGGCAGCTATAAAATCGCAAGACCATTCGTTATCTGTACGCAGGCTGAGGTAAGCGACGCTGCTCAGGATTTCATGAACTTTATTCTCAGCGACGATGGTCAGGCTATTATCGGCGAGGACTACATCAGTGTTTCCTCCGGAACATATACTCCCTCAGGGGCAAGCGGCAAGGTAACTGTTGCAGGCTCAACGTCCGTAGGCCCTGTTATGGAGCAGATTGCCGACGCATACATGGAGGAGAACCCGAACGTTACCGTTGAAATCCAGCAGACAGGTTCAGGTGCGGGAATCACAAGCACAATTGAGGGAGCCTGCGACATTGGAATGTCCTCACGTGAGCTTAAGCAGGAGGAAATCGACAAGGGTCTTACCGCAACACAGATTGCTATGGACGGCATTGCAGTTATCGTAAACAACGAAAATGAGGTTGACGATCTCACAAGCGAGCAGATCAGAAGCATCTACGTAGGCGAAATTACAGATTGGGATGAGATAAATGGCTAACAGAAGTTCAGCAGCTTTAAAGGAAACGGCACTCAGGGCAAAAGGCTCTTCGGCATCGGGATTCAAGGAAACAGCCATGAAGTTCTTGTTTCTCCTCTGTGCCCTTGTATCGGTTTTCTCGGTAATTGTCATCTGCATTTTCCTTTTTTCCTCCGGAGTGCCTGCAATTGCTGAAATCGGCGTACTTGACTTTCTGACCGGTACGGACTGGCATCCCCTTGAGGGAGAATTCGGAATACTCCCCATGATTGTGGGAAGTCTTTACGTAACGGCAGGAGCTATTATAATCGGCGTTCCCATTGGAATCCTGTGCGCCGTGTTCATGGCAAGATACTGTCCGCCTAAGCTTCACAGAATTATCAAGCCTATGATAGATCTTCTTGCGGGAATCCCCTCAATCGTTTACGGATTTTTCGGACTCGTTGTAATCGTGCCCATAATGCAGAACGTCATCGGCGGCAGCGGCAAGGGAATTATCACATCCTCTATTCTTCTGGGAATTATGATTCTCCCGACAATTATCGGTCTTACGGAATCGGCAATCAACGCAGTCCCCGAGAGCTATTATGAGGGTGCCCTTGCGCTTGGAGCAACTCACGAAAGAAGCGTTTTCTGCGCAATGCTGCCTGCGGCAAAGTCAGGCATTCTGGCAGGCGTTATACTCGGAATCGGCAGAGCTGTCGGCGAAACGATGGCAGTTGTCATGGTTGCGGGAAATCAGGTAGAGCTTCCGTCAAGCATCACCTCCGGCGTAAGAACAATGACCGCAAACATCGTAATGGAAATGGGATACGCGGCAGAGGGACTTCACAGAGATTCGCTTATTGCCACAGGCGTAGTGCTTTTCGTATTCGTACTTCTTATGAACCTTTCGTTCTCAATGCTGAAAAGGGGTGACAAATAATGGCAGAAGCAGTAACGGCAGCTCCTCAGAATTACATAAACCGTCAGACAATGGCGCAGAAAATGAAAAGCTACAGGAGAAAGCCCGGCTCGTTTATCGTTATGCTTCTTGTAATGATTTCGGCGGTAATAACGGTCGGAAGTCTGTTTTTTCTGGTGGCGTACATATTAGTAAAGGGCGTGCCGAACATAACGCCGGAGCTTTTCTCATGGAAATATACTGCCGACAACGTATCAATGCTCCCCTCCTTAATCAATACGGTTATTCTGACAGTGCTGTCACTTCTGATAGCAGTGCCAATCGGAGTTTTCTCGGCTATATATCTTGTGGAGTACGCAAAGCGCGGCAGCAAGCTTGTTAAGGCAATACGTGTTACGGCGGAAACGCTTTCGGGTATTCCATCCATAGTTTACGGACTTTTCGGATTCCTTTGCTTCAATATTGCCTTTGGCTGGGGATATTCTCTTCTTGCAGGCGTATTCACGATTTCAATCATGATACTCCCCTTGATTCTCCGTTCAACGGAGGAGGCTCTCATGGCAGTTCCTGATTCCTACAGAGAGGGCAGCTTCGGACTGGGCGCAGGAAAGCTCAGGACGGTATTCAAAATCGTACTTCCAACGGCAGTCCCCGGAATACTTTCCGGTGTAATTCTCGCAATCGGACGAATTGTGGGAGAAAGCGCGGCATTGATTTTCACGGCAGGTACGTATGCGCAGGTTCCCGAAAATCTTTTCTCATCAACGAGAACGCTTTCAGTTCATATGTATTGTCTGCTCAGTGAGGGACTATACACAGATCAGGCATACGCAACGGCAGTTGTACTTTTGGTTCTTGTAATCGGAATCAATGCGCTTTCGGGGGCAATCGCAAAGAAATTCGCAGGAAACAGTGGCAGCAAAAAGGAGAAATGATTCAGCATGAGTAAATTTTCGATTTCAGATGTTGATTTGTACTACGGTACATTTCACGCGCTGAAAAATATAAATCTTAATATTCCGGAACGTGAGATAACGGCATTTATCGGGCCGAGCGGCTGCGGAAAATCAACGCTTCTCAAATCGCTCAACAGAATGAACGACCTTGTCGAGGGCTGCAAAATCACGGGCAGCATCAAGCTTGACAACGAGGATATTTACGGCAGCATTGATATAAATCTTCTCAGAAAGCGTGTTGGAATGGTGTTCCAGAAGCCGAATCCGTTCCCCATGAGCATATATGACAACATAGCCTTTGGTCCGAGAACACACGGCGTGCATTCAAAGGGAAAGCTTGACGACATCGTTGAAAAATCCCTCCGTGACGCCGCAATCTGGGACGAAACAAAAGACAGACTCAAAAAAAGCGCGTTGGGTATGTCGGGCGGTCAGCAGCAGCGACTTTGCATTGCAAGAGCGCTTGCCGTTCAGCCGGAGGTTCTGCTTATGGACGAACCAACCTCCGCCCTCGACCCGATTTCAACCTCTAAGATAGAAGACCTTGCAATTGAGCTGAAAAAGGATTATACTATAGTTATGGTAACCCATAATATGCAGCAGGCAGCAAGAATTTCAGACAAAACAGCGTTTTTCCTTCTTGGAGAGGTCATTGAGTTTGACGATACCGAGAAGCTCTTTTCAAAGCCCTCCGATAAGCGGACGGAGGATTATATCACGGGAAGATTCGGTTAAGGAGGAAACGATTATGAGGAATTTTTTTGACAGTCAGCTTGAGCAGCTTAATCTTGAGCTGATTAACATGGGAGCGCTCTGCGAAAGCGCAATTGCCTCCGCAGTCACGGCTCTTTCCGAGCGCAATTTGCAGCTTGTGGAAAAAACGAATCTCAAGGAAAGGGAAATCGACCGCAAGGAGCGCGATATAGAAAATCTCTGTCTGAAGCTTCTCCTGAAGCAGCAGCCTGTTGCAAGAGATCTCCGCACCATTTCTTCAGCATTGAAGATGATTTCCGATATGGAGCGTATCGGCGATCAGGCAAGCGATATTGCTGAAATCGCACGCTTTGCGGGAGGACAGCCGGCAGACCATGAAATTCATATACTCGATATGGCGGAAAAGGCATCCGATATGGTCACAACGGCAATAGATTCCTTCGTGAAAAAGGATCTCAGCCTTGCCCTTTCCGTAATCGGTCTTGATAACGGAGTTGACGAGCTTTTTGTAAAAGTCCGCAACGAGATTGTCGCAATGGTGAAGGAGGATAATACAAAGGGAGAACACGCAATGGATCTTCTCATGATCGCGAAATATCTTGAGCGAATAGGAGATCACGCAGTTAATATCTCCGAATGGGTTGTCTATTCTATTACAGGCTCTCATAATGGAGAGGAGGAACAGCTAATTGATTTACCTTCTTGAGGATGACGACAGCATCCGAAATTTTGTATTGTATGCGCTGAATAATTCCGGACTTGAGGCAGTCGGCTTTGACTGCCCCTCCGCATTCTGGAAAAAAATGAAGGACGGCGTTCCCGATTTGCTTTTGCTTGATATAATGCTCCCCGAAGAGGACGGCATATCAATTCTGAAAAAGCTCAGAGACAACAGAAAAACAATGAAGCTCCCCGTAATAATGCTTACGGCTAAGGATTCCGAGTATGACAAGGTTATTGGACTTGACAGCGGCGCAGACGATTATGTTGCGAAGCCATTCGGAACCATGGAGCTTATTTCCCGTATAAAGGCGCTTCTCAGGCGAACCTCCGCCGATACGGACAGAACCGAGGAATATACCGTCGGCGGATTATACGTATGCCCCTCCAGACATATAGTGCGGGCAAACGGCAGAAACGTCAGCCTGACCTATAAGGAATTTGAAATGCTGACAATGCTTATAAAAAACGCGGGAACTGTTTTCTCACGTGATAAGCTTCTGCAAAAAATATGGGGATATGATTTTGACGGCGAAAGCCGCACAGTAGACGTACACATAAGAACTCTCCGTTCAAAACTTGGTGAATGCGGCGAGCTGATACAGACAGTCCGCGGAATCGGCTACAAGATCGGAGAAGACGAGGATGACTAAACGTATTTTCAAAAGCATTATCGCCGTATCCGTTGCGGCTGTAATTGTAACAATTGCTTTTATTACGGCATTCCTGAACAGCTATTTTACAAAGCGTGCCGCAAATGAGCTGCGCAATGAAGCAGAGCTGATAGTAAACGCCGTTGAGCTTAACGGCATGGATTATCTCGAAAGCGCGGATTTCAAAAATCTCCGCGCAACATGGATTGCATCGGACGGAACAGTGCTTTTTGACTCACAGGCGGACGCCTCCGAAATGGAAAATCATTCCGACCGTGAGGAGGTAAAGGAAGCAATTGATAATGGTACGGGAAGCGCCGAAAGATATTCCGAAACGCTTACGCAGAAAACATTATACTACGCACAGCGATTGGAAGACGGAACGGTCATAAGAGTATCGAGCGCACATCTCTCGGTCTGGGCACAGCTGATTGAAATGCTTCAGGCATTTGCCCTTATAGTGCTGGCAGTTATAGTTGCTTCGGGACTTCTTGCGTCACAGCTGTCGAAGCGCATTGTGCTGCCCATAAATAAAATCAATCCGGATAATCCCGATATTGACGAGAGCTATTCCGAGCTGCAGCCTCTTTTGCATAAGCTGCGTGTGCAGAACAAGAAAATTACAAGGCAGATGAATCAGCTGCGCCGAAGCCGTGAGGAATTCAGCCTTATAACCGAAAATATGAGCGAGGGCATTATAATTGCCGACAGGAATACGATAGTGCTTTCCTGCAATCCCGCATCCCTGAAGCTTCTCGGAGCTGATATGCCGGAGGAGCGTCAGAGCATTTACGCAATGAACCGTTCTGATGAGTTCCGCAGCTGTATTCAGGAGGCTGTCAAAGGAGGGCATTCGGACTGCATCCTTGAAAGCCGCAGCCGTGTTTGCAGAATCATAGCGAATCCGTCCTACAGCGGAGAGGAGCTGTCGGGAATAGTTGTGTTTATTCTTGACGTGACGGAGAAATATAATCTTGAGGAAATGCGGCGTGAATTCACGTCAAATGTATCACATGAGCTGAAAACGCCTCTTACCGCTATTTACGGCATTGCCGATATGCTTGCGAACGGAATCGTAAAGGCGGAGGATGTGCAGAAATTCGGCGAAAATATCAGAAGCGAGGCAGGACGGCTGATAATTCTCATAAACGATATTATTTCCCTTTCGAAGCTTGATGAGAATAATGTTCCGGAGGACGACAGTGATATTGACCTGTACGACAATGCGCAGGACGTTATAAATCGGCTGTATTCCTACGCAGGCGAGAGAGGCATTACAATGAGCCTGACCGGAGAGCATATAATCCTTCGGGGAAACGCCACAATAGTTGATGAAATAATATATAATCTCTGCGACAATGCCATAAAGTACAACAAGGAAAACGGCACAATAAAAATTGGCGTTGAGGAGAACGGCGGAAATGCCGTAATAACTGTTGAGGATACCGGAATCGGAATTGCGCAGGAGCATATTGAACGCATATTCGAGAGATTTTATCGTGTGGATAAAAGCCACTCCCGAAAAATCAAGGGCACAGGGCTTGGACTTTCCATTGTCAAGCACGGCGTAAAATATCACAACGGTACGATAAAATGCGAAAGCACGCCTGAATCGGGCACAAAATTTACGGTAAGCCTTCCGCTTCAAAAGGGCAAAAGGGACTCGTGAGAGTCCTTTTTTTATGCACAGCAATCCTTGTGCGATATTGCATTAAAATTCGTCAAATAAGCCAAATACAAGAACATTTGTTTGTTTAATATGCAGAAATTTCAAAATATGGTCGATTTTCAACAAAATCGCTTGCAAAGTATACAAAAATATTGTATAATGATGACAATATAACTTTTTGTGAATGAAATCATATTATTCAAAATGAAAGAGGAACTGCATTGTGTATGAATCTATAGCTCACTTAACGCAGGTCAACGGCATATGCAAAAGGCAGACTGTCAGCGAGCATTGCCGCAGAACGGCTGAATATGCCGCAGCCTCGGCTGCCGGCGCGGGACTTGGCAATACGGCTTATCTTGCAGGCTTGCTGCACGATATGGGAAAGTGCAAGAGGGAATTTGACAGCTACATAACAAGCGCCTTTCAGGGCAATAACCCGAAGCGCGGTTCGGTAAACCATACCTTTGCAGGCGTGATTTTCCTCTTTGAGCGGTATCATTCAGGTGAGCATTACGCGAATATTACCTCTGAAATTCTTGCGTATGCTGTGGCTTCGCATCATGGGCTGATGGACGGCGTGAATCCGGAATCCGTCAGCGGCTACGCACATAGGGTGAATAAAAACCGTGACGAAATCTGCTATGACGAGTCACTGCGTAATTTCTTGGAGCAGTGCGCAGGATTGGACGAAATTGACGCTCTTTTCCGAAAATCAATGGATGAGGTCAAAATCTTTTTTGACGAGGCAAGGGCGTATATCGGCAGTCAGAATGCTATTGGTAAGAGCTGTAAATCTCCGACGCTGTATTTCTTCCTTGGAATGGCTGCGAGAGTCGTTCTTTCGGCTGTTATTGACGGTGACAGGCGTGATACGGCGGAATTTATTCAGGACGAAAAGCATGAATTTTTAAACGGAGATAAACAGTTCTGGCAGAGTCGGGCTGATTTTTTTGAGGAAAAATACAAGCGTGATATTCTTGATTCGGCAGACGATACGCCTATAAATCGTGTCAGGAGGGGAATTTCCGATAAGGCGAGGGCTTTTGCCTCATGCCCCGACGGCATCTACCGCATGACTGTTAAAACAGGTGCGGGAAAAACGCTGTCCTCCCTCCGTTTTAGTCTGAACTGTGCCGCAATACATGAAAAGCGCAGGATATTTTTCATCATTCCGCTTCTCTCGATTCTCGAGCAGAACGCAGCTGTTATCAGGTCGTATATAGGCTGTGATGACGCTGTTCTTGAGCATCATTCCAACGTTGTGCGTGAGGATGAGAACAATTCGGGCGATGAGCCTGACAGCTATGAAATGCTTGCTGAGAGCTGGGACAGCCCTGTTATTCTGACAACTCTCGTTCAGCTTGCAAACGCTCTTTTTTCGGGAAAAACCACAGCTGTACGGCGTATGCGTTCCCTGTGCGGAAGTGTGATTGTCATTGATGAAATCCAGTCGCTGCCACGCAAAATGACATATATGTTCAATCTCGCTCTTGATTATCTCGCGCACTTCTGCGGCTGTACAATTGTGCTGTCCTCGGCTACGCAGCCATGCTTTGAGGAAATGGACTACCCGATGATTTTAGCTGAAAATCCCGATATTGTTGAGGAAACAGCTGAAATGCGGACGGTGTTTGCACGAACTGAAATTATAGACAAAAGCAGCGGATACGGCATGGATACGGACGAGCTTGCGGACTTCGCAATGGAAATAATCAATGATTGCTCAAGCCTTCTTGTAATCTGCAACACAAAGCGAAACGCACTGGAGCTTTATGAGCGTCTTGCCCTTTTGGGAAATGATAAATTCAGGCTTTATCACCTGTCAACGAATATGTGTATGCAGCATCGTCGGGATGCTCTTGAAAATATAACAAATGACCTTGCCGCACGGGACGGACGCAGAGTTATATGCGTGTCTACGCAGCTTGTTGAGGCAGGTGTGGATTTTTCCTTTGAAAGCTGCATCAGAGTTAAAGCAGGGCTGGACAACATTGCTCAGGCGGCAGGAAGATGCAACCGCAGCGGCGAGTTTGGCAGGCTGTGCAAAGTGTATGTTGTTTCGCTGAAGGACGAGAATCTTACAAGACTTCCCGATATTGCCGCTTCGCAGGCGGCATATAATGAATTTGCCGCGGAATATGACAGTGACGTGCAGAAATACGGAGATATTTTTTCCGCAGAGAGTGTAGCACTGTTTTATCGCAGACTTATCAGCTCAGCTGACATCAGGCGGACCTTTGCGTATCCCACAAGGGATTCTCACGTAAATATGCTTGAAATGCTGTCGGATAATCGCACATACGTCAAGGGCTGCAAGGAGTCAGACAAAACAACTCTTCTGAATCAGGCATTCAGCACGGCAGGAAGGGAATTTTGCGTATTTGAGGACAATACGGCTGATGTGATTGTGCCGTATAACGATGAAGCAGAGGCTATCATATGCGAGCTGCTTGCGGACAGGACAAAATTCGACACGCACTATTTTCAGGAGCTGCTGAAGCGTGCGAAGCCGTATACTGTTTCGCTTTTTGAAAATCAGATACAAAACAACCGACATATATTTTATTCGGATAAGGACAAGCGATTCATTGCTGTCCACAAGGAATATTATGACATGAATACGGGAGTCTGTGAAAAAGGCTCGGCGGCAGAAGCGCTGTGCCTGTAGGATTATGAACCGGACTTCGTTTGCTCATGGAGCAGTCTGAAAAAGGAGGCGCATATTATGCATGAAAATTCCATTGAATTTGAGGTGGTCGGGGATTACGCCCTGTTTTCCGACCCGATTACACGTGTAGGCGGCGAGAAATTTTCATATCAGATACCTACATATGAATCCATAAAGGGCGTGACAAGCAGTATTTACTGGAAGCCGACATTTATCTGGGTAATTGACAAGGTCAGGGTTATGAATATAATCCAGACCGAAACCCGCGGAACACGTCCCATTCGTATAAACGGCGGAAATGATTTGTCGTACTACACCTACCTGAAAAACGTGCGGTATCAGGTCAAGGCGCATTTCATCTGGAACGAAAATCGTCCTGAGCTTGAATGCGACAGAAACGAAAACAAGCATCACAACATAGCAAGGCGCATGATGGAAAGAGGCGGCAGACGTGATATTTTTCTCGGAACGAGAGAGTGTCAGGCATATGTAACGCCCTGCGTCTACGGCGAGGGCAAAGGAGCGTATGACGATGTTCCCGAGCTTAGCTTCGGCATGATGCTTCACGGCATAACCTATCCCGATGAGGCGTATTCGGAGGAAACACGCAATATGCTTACCGTTCGGCTGTGGAATCCCGTTATGCGTCATGGTGAGGTTGAATTTTGCCGCCAGACGAATTTTTCACTGCCTATGGAAAGGGTTCTCGGGGAGGTTTATGGCAGCTGCATTCAAAAGCCTGTACGACCCATGGAAATGAAGTCCTTCGGCAGGGAGCAGAACAATTTCAGCGGACTTGATGAGTTTGAGGGAGGCGGAATGAATGTCATGGATTAGTATGCTTTATCAGACATATGAAAACAACGCAGGCAAGGCAGGTGAAAACGGCGGCGGAAAAGCGCTTCTTTCACGTGTTGCGCATATGCTCGCCAACGCTCAGATTGAAATAACCATTGACAAGGACGGCGGATTTGTCAGCGCGGCTGAAGTCCCGAAGGAGAATCGGCAGATATTTATTCCGATTACTGAAAAATCCTCGGGACGTACGACAGGAATTGCGCCTCACCCGATTTTTGATAATCTTTCCTATGCGGCAGGCGATTATGAAAAATATGCCGAAACTGAAAAGTCGGCGGAAAAGGCGCATAACAGATTTCAAGCCTATCGTGAGGGGCTGAACGCATGGTGCGAATCAGAATATTCCCACCCGAAGGCGCGTGCTGTTTTAAAATATACGGATAAATGCGGAACGATTTATGATCTGGTGCAGTCGGGATTGGTTAAGCTTGACGAGAACGGAAAATTCGCAAAAGCAAAGATACAGGGTACGCCCTATGAAAAGTGTATTGTCAGATACCGTGTTGTAGGCACAGGTGAGGATACAACATCAGCCGCATGGGAGGACAAAACGCTTTCGGACAGCTTTATCGGATATTATCTTTCGGAGCAGCCGGGCGAAAGGAATATATGCTTCGTCAGCGGCAGGGAGGCGGCAGCCTGTATAAACCACCCCAAGGGCATTATCTCTTCAAGCTACGGAGCAAAGCTGATTTCGGCAAATGACGCCATCGGCTTTACATATCGGGGACGTTTTATCACCTCAGACGAAGCCTGTACCGTAAGCTATGAGGTTTCACAGAAAGCGCACAGCGCTCTTACATGGCTTGCCGCAAATCAAGGAGTCAGCTTCGGCGGCAGAACCTTTGTATGCTGGAATCCTGTCGGAAAGGATATTCCGAATCCCGCTATGGATTTCGGTGCGGAGATTATGGGGGATACGGCGGAGCATTTTCAGAAAAAGCTCTATAAGGCTTTTATGGGATATGAGGAAATGCTTGACGACAACGATGATATTGTAATTATAGCTCTTGACGCGGCAACCACAGGCAGACTTTCCATAACTCTTTACAATGAGCTGAAATCCTCGGATTTCATAAGGAACTACAGGTCATGGTGCGAGAGTCTGAAATGGCGCATACCCGAATTTACGCCGGAGGGCAAATACACGGAGCCTGTACATACTCTTAAAACAAGGCGTATTATTGACTATGCCTTCGGAGATGAGCAGAACGGCATGATAAAGGCAGCCGACAAGGTGATGAAGGAGCATTCGCAGCGTATCATAGGCTGCATGATAAATAATCAGAAATTTCCGCGGGATATAGCTCATGCGCTTGCAGTAAAGGCATCGAATCCGCTTGCCTACTCATCAATCAACGCGAATCGGGTTCTGGCATACGCCTGCGCCGCAATTGCAAAATGTCACAATGATAATCAAGAAGGAGTGAAATACGATATGGAGCTTGATAATAATAACAGCAATCGCAGCTATCTTTTCGGCAGACTGCTTGCGGTTGCGGAAAAGGTGGAGCAGACCGCCATGTATGTTACCGAAAACAGGGAATCAAGGGAAACGAACGCTATGCGTCTGCGCAGTGCCTTTGTCAATCACCCTATGCATACATGGGGAATACTTGAAGAAGCGCTCAGTCCCTATTACGCAAAGTTAAGTCCCCGAACGAGAGAGTTTTACAGACAGCTTGCAAAGGAGCTGCTTTATGAAATAGGCTCGGCGTGTACCGTTGCAGGCAGACTTGACGAGGGACTTCTCAATAAGCGGCTTGAGGATGTTTATCTTATAGGCTACAGCAGCCAGTTTCACGATTTTAGAAGCAATATTGAAAAACAGGAGGAAAACTAATTATGAGTACACTTCAGAACAAGATTGATTTTGTTGCGCTTGTCACGGCGGAGAGAGCTAATCCGAACGGCGATCCGCTGAACGGAAACAGACCGAGAGTTACATCAGAGGGATACGGAATGATTTCCGACGTATGCATAAAGAGGAAGATTCGCAACAGATTGCAGGACATGGGCGAGCGGATTTTTGTTCAGTCGGGCGAGCGTGCCGATGACGGCTACGGAAGCCTCAGCGACCGTGCGAGGGGCGAATTAAGCGGCTGCGGCAGCAATGAAGAGTATGCGGAGGCAGCCTGCGGTAAGTGGATTGACGTAAGAACCTTCGGACAGGTATTCGCGTTTAAGGCGAAAGACAACAAAAAGGGCAGCGGAGATTCTGTACCTGTCCGCGGACCTGTTACAATTCATCAGGCAATGAGCGTAAATTCAATTGACGTTGACAGCATTCAGATAACCAAAAGCGTAAATTCCGAAAGCACAGAGGGCGGCAAAAAATCCTCGGACACTATGGGCTCAAAGCACATGGTAAATTTTGGTCTGTATAAGATTAAAGGCTCTATAAATGTGCAGCTTGCGGAAAAAACAGGATTTTCCGAGGAGGATGCAGAAAAGATAAAGGAATGTCTGCGGACGCTCTTTGTAAACGACTGCTCTTCGGCACGTCCTGATGGCAGCATGACCGTTGAAAAGCTGTATTGGTGGACTCACAGCAGCAAGATTGGGCAGTATTCCTCAAAGAGAGTACATGATTCGCTCAGGGTCGAGCTGAATGACGGCGTAACCTACCCCCACAGCATTGACGATTTCACAATCACTCTTGAGGAGCTTGACGGACTTTCTGTTGAAGTAGTAGATGGAATATAATCAGGACGATTTCCTTATGCTGTCGGGCATACAGCATTTCGTCTTCTGCCGCAGACAGTGGGCGCTGATACATCTTGATCTGCTGTGGGAGGAAAATCTTCTGACAGCGGAGGGAAGGCAGCTCCATGAAAAATGCCACGACGCTTTTTCCTCCGAAAACAGGGGAGATATTATAATATCCCGTGCGATGCCCGTTTTTTCGAGGACGCTTGGCGTATCGGGAGAATGTGACGTGGTGGAATTCAAAAGAAGCGAAAAGGGCATAACTCTTGCAGGGCATGAGGGATGCTATACAGTTTTTCCGGTCGAGTATAAGCGCGGCTCTCCGAAGGAGGACGACTGCGATATTTTGCAGCTGGCGGCACAGGCAATGTGCCTTGAGGAAATGCTTGTCTGCGAGATAAATTACGGAGCGCTTTATTACGGAGAGCCGAAGCGCAGACTACAGGTTGAAATTACACCGGAGATGAAGCAGCGTGTGAGGGATATTTTTGCGGAAATGCATCAATATTTCCGAAGCGGACATATTCCAAAGGTAAAGACCTCGCGAAAGTGCAGCTCCTGTTCCCTGAAGGAGCTTTGTATGCCGAAGCTTCAGGGTATTACGGATGTAAGGAAATATCTTGACGAATCTCTTGGAACAGGCGGTGAGCCGTTATGAAAAAGCTGCTGAACACTCTTTATGTCACAACTGAAAACGCCTATCTTTCGCTGGACGGAGAAAATGTAGTTGTAAATCCTGTGGGAAGACTTCCGATTCATACGATTGACGGAATTGTTGTGTTCGGTTATTCGGGCGCAAGCCCTGCCCTTATGGGAAAATGCGCGGAGCTGAATAAATCTCTTGTATTTCTCACGCCAAACGGAAAATTCCTTGCAAAGGTAACGGGAAAATCCTATGGAAATATTTTGCTGCGCCGTGAGCAGTATCGGATATGCGATGATGAAAGCCGTTCGCTGGGAATCGCAAGGAATATAATTTCGGCGAAAATTGTCAACGAAAGAGCTGTTGTAAACCGTGCTGTTCGGGATCATGCAATGCGGCTTGACGAGTCAAAATTTACAGGAGTTTCCGAACGTCTGAAAAATGGGGCTTCTCTTGCGTACAGGTGTTCGGGCGCAGATGAGCTGAGAGGCATCGAGGGCGAATGCGCCAACGGTTATTTTTCCGTTTTTGACGATATGATTTTGCAGCAGAAGGAGGATTTCCGCTACACCTCACGTTCACGCAGACCGCCTATGGATCCGGTAAACGCTATGCTTTCCTTTTCGTACAGCTTGCTGACTTCCATGTGCGTAAGCGCCCTTGAAACAGTCGGGTTAGATCCGTATGCAGGATTTTTCCACACGGAGCGTCCGGGAAGATGCTCACTTGCCCTTGATCTGGTGGAGGAGTTCAGATCGGCATTTGCGGACAGATTCGTGCTAACCATGATAAACCGCAGGCTGATTTCGTATCGTGATTTTGTCAGGAAGGAGAACGGCGGAATTCTGTTAAAGGACGAAAGCCGAAAAACCTTTTTATCCGCATGGCAGATGCGAAAGCGTGAAACCTTGACGCATCCCTTTCTGAAGGAGAAGGTTGAGTGGGGACTTCTGCCCTATGTGCAGGCAATGCTGCTTGCGAAATACGTAAGAGGGGATATTGACGAGTATCCGCCCTTTATCTGGAAATAGGAGAAGGAAATGCTTGTACTGATAACATATGATGTCAACACGGAGGATAAGGCAGGAAAAACACGTCTGAGAAAGGCTGCGAAAATATGTGTAAACTATGGGCAGAGGGTGCAGAATTCTGTATTTGAATGCTCCCTCGACCCTGTGCAGCTTAGTACGGTGAAAAATGCTTTGCTGAAGGTAATTGACAAGGAAAAGGACAGCCTGAGATTTTATAATCTGGGCAATAATTACAAAAATAAAATTGAACATTATGGTGCTAAAGACACCTATCTTCCCGATGATGTAATGATATTTTAGCTCAGTGCGAACCTCAAGCGCACATAAAAATACCGCATCATTCGCAGAGGATTTTGTACGTTTGCTGATGAGTTTTTCGCCTTTTTGTGTGGAAAAAACAGATAAAATTCGGCAAATTGTACAACTTGTTGGAAATATCAGAATCTTTTTTTGGTGTTTCCGCTGTCGCCTCTCACACGAGAGGCGTGGATTGAAATTCGCAAATAGCCCCAAAATGTAAATACATCCAAGGTCGCCTCTCACACGAGAGGCGTGGATTGAAATGCCCTTCTCGGTGTGCCCTATC
>JAJQGO010000019.1:193968-201061 GCA_021200415.1 Ruminococcus sp.
CACGAGAGGCGTGGATTGAAATTGCCGCCATGCTTGCGTTTTGCTCGACT
The DNA here is from genome assembly GCA_021200415.1 of Ruminococcus sp. Lineage (GTDB taxonomy): Bacteria > Bacillota > Clostridia > Oscillospirales > Ruminococcaceae > Ruminococcus. The sequence continues at coordinate 194,019 of JAJQGO010000019.1, forward strand.
GCCGTGTCGCCTCTCACACGAGAGGCGTGGATTGAAATATAGCCTGAACGAATTTGAGGGCGTGGCTGAAAGTCGCCTCTCACACGAGAGGCGTGGATTGAAATTGCCGCCATGCTTGCGTTTTGCTCGACTGCCGTCTGTCGCCTCTCACACGAGAGGCGTGGATTGAAATCGTAAATCCTGCCCGGGCTAATTTGGTAGCCTCGGGTCGCCTCTCACACGAGAGGCGTGGATTGAAATTGCGACTGCGTGAGCAAGTTGAGCTTGTCCTTGCGTCGCCTCTCACACGAGAGGCGTGGATTGAAATAAATATGGTTTGTATCATATTTTCATCCTCCACAGTCGCCTCTCACACGAGAGGCGTGGATTGAAATAAAACAATCGCCCCAATTGTGGGGCGGTGTTAAGTCGCCTCTCACACGAGAGGCGTGGATTGAAATAAACGTGCAAATTATAGCCCATTTTAAAACAATCGTCGCCTCTCACACGAGAGGCGTGGATTGAAATGTAGGCGACGGGATCACATTGTGCCAATATATCGTCGCCTCTCACACGAGAGGCGTGGATTGAAATATAGGCGACGGGATCACATTGTGCCAATATATCGGATGTCGCCTCTCACACGAGAGGCGTGGATTGAAATGAACCATTTGAAAGACTTGTTGAAGCTGATAATGTCGCCTCTCACACGAGAGGCGTGGATTGAAATTATATGCACCGGAGGACTGGTGCGGATACATGAGTCGCCTCTCACACGAGAGGCGTGGATTGAAATGGCTTGACAAATAAATTGCAATGCGCTATAATTAGTCGCCTCTCACACGAGAGGCGTGGATTGAAATTTGCAATCCGATCTTATAGGCTATAGGATCACACGTCGCCTCTCACACGAGAGGCGTGGATTGAAATGGCTGTGAAAGAAGCCGCACGTAAAGAATTTAATGTCGCCTCTCACACGAGAGGCGTGGATTGAAATGTAGGCGACGGGATCACATTGTGCCAATATATCGTCGCCTCTCACACGAGAGGCGTGGATTGAAATTACGGTGTTTTATAAGGTTGTCCGCACCTTTATTTGTCGCCTCTCACACGAGAGGCGTGGATTGAAATAATTATTAACCCCGTTAATGATAGCGATATACTGGGTCGCCTCTCACACGAGAGGCGTGGATTGAAATCTCCACAATGTCAAGCACATTGCGGAGATAAGCAGTCGCCTCTCACACGAGAGGCGTGGATTGAAATACTGACCGAAACCTTTGAAAACTTGGAAGAAGCACGTCGCCTCTCACACGAGAGGCGTGGATTGAAATCCCCTCCTGCCGTGACAAAATAAGGGCGGAGCAGTCGCCTCTCACACGAGAGGCGTGGATTGAAATAAGGTTAACACTATCGGGTTTAAGCCTGTATTTAGTCGCCTCTCACACGAGAGGCGTGGATTGAAATTGCGTCCTCTCGTGTGGCAAATACCGACTTGTTAGTCGCCTCTCACACGAGAGGCGTGGATTGAAAATTGACAATATCAAAAATTTGTGATATTATACTCAGGTGGATTCAAACGTCTGTCCAGACCGCTTTAGAGTACACTATTCCAAAAAACGAACACACATTGTGCCCACGGAGGATTGATTGTTATGAATTTAAGACAGTATTTTCATAAAAAAGTTCGTGTAATTTCTGCCAGTGGCAAAGAATACATAGGAAAAGTAGACGCATTTACATACGCAAAAGACAATGGAGACATCGGCGAGGACTCTATTGCTATCAGACCCGCCCATGTAGAGCTCGCTGAATCCGAAATCAAATCAATCGAAGTCATAGAGGACGAATGACCCGTCAAATAACAAGAGTTATTTCAAAGCGTCCATCGATGAGCTGCAAAAGCTAATCGATAAGTATTATGGGACAGGGAAAGTAATTGTAAAAAAAGACGGAGAAATCACAGAATATATCAATATAATTGAAATACAGGGTAATGTTATGACAGAGGAAGGTGAATACTTGGGCGAAACAAACCGCTTCAAAGTACACTATTCCAAAAAACGAACGCACATCGTCCCTGCAAAGGAGGAAAATTCATGAATTTAGAACAATATTTTTGTAAGAAAGTTCGTGTTGTCGATATTGACGGCATAGAGTACGTAGGCAAAGTAAATGCCTTCACCTATGCCAAAGATAATGGCGACGTTGGTGAGGATTCTATTGCTATTTTTTCTGCTGACATAGAGCTTGCCGAATCCGAAATCAAATCAATCGAAGTCATAGAGGATGAATGACCCGTCAAATAACAAGAGCTATTTCAAAGTGTCCATAGATGAGCTGCAGAAGCTAATCGATAAGTATTACGGGACGGGAGAAGTAATTGTTTTCGAAAGCGGACAAATAAAAGAAATTTTACCTATTAACGAAAAAATTGGCGTAGTCGTATCAGAAAGCGGAGAAATTTTAGGACAGGCGGACTGTGTGACTATTCATTATTCGAAAAAACGTACTCATATAGTACCCAAAAGAGAGGAGCCTATCGTATGAAATCAGGCTTACGAAGTTATTTATACAAAAATGTCAGAATTATTTCAAAGAGAAATAATATTTACGAGGGAGTTGTTAATAACTATATTCCAGCGAAAGATAACGACATAGAAGAAGACGCAATAGGACTCGTAACAGGAAGGGGCTTCTATGAATCTGACATTGTATCCATCGAAATCATAGAGGATGAATGACCCGTCAAAGAACAAGAGCTATTTCAAAGCGTCCATTGAGGAGCTGCAGAAGCTAATCGATAAATATTATGGGACGGGAGAAGCTTATGTATACCCCGATGGGCAAATCAAAGAAATCGTTGATGTTGGCTCTCCAATTGGAATTGTTATTTCGCAAACAGGCGATGTGATAGGCACAACAGCTAAAATAAAAATTCATTATTCAAAAGGCAGAACACATATTGTCCCGACGAAGGAGAAAAAATCATGAATTTAGAACAATATTTTTGTAAGAAGGTTAGATTGATTGATGCAAATGGCAAAAGTTTTCAAGGCTTAGTTGATGGCTTTAGTTATGCGAAAGACGACGAGAGAAATGAAGATGCGATAGACTTGGATTGCGGCTATGGTTTTTATGAATCTGACATTATATCCATCGAAGTCATAGAGGACGAATAACCCGTCAAAGAATAAGAGCTATTTCAAAGCGTCCGCTGATTCTGTCATCTTATTTAAGGCAGCACCACACAAAAAGCACGCCTGATGGCTTATTATATGTAATTAAGTTGCCCGACAAGCCGGAATTTATCGGATTAGTCCGGAATAACTCTGTATTTCATATGCCTTGCTTTGAAATAACAATAATTTCCTTTGGTAATATCATTAACCGTCAAGTCGTCTTCATCTGCCAAATACACAAATCCATCTTGCAATATAACAGTTGAACCAAGCCAGTACGGATCATAATATTCAGGATCTCTGCTGGAAGTATCGTATTCAACGTCACCCCAAAACCATACTTCTATTTCACAGCCCCACGTACCATCAAATTTCAGATAAAGTATACCGTCCTGTAATTCCTCTTTTGCTATTCTGGCATCGTGGAATCCACCAGAAACCCATTCTAAATTTTCAATGTCTTTTTTAGATTTAATTTCTGTTATTTCTTCGTAAATATAATTTTCATCGATTGCACGACATTGATTAAGAATATCTTCAGGTTGTGTTTCTTTATCTATAAAGATATCTATCAATTCTTTACTTAAAAAGTCAACGCAACCTACACCAACTTCATCAATATTCCAATTATTATGCTCTGAATCCACTATTAAAATTTGGGGTATTATATATTTTGTATTTGGCACCATGTTAAGCCATTTTATGAGTCTTGTTTTATCAGCATTTCACACAATCCAATATGGCTTGTTTATGCTTTCTAAATATCTCTCATATTCATCAGTCGCTGTTATGTCTTTATAGTAGCCAAACACAGCGGAAATATAATATTTTCCATTCCTTTGTCGAATAATTGCGTGCATCTGTTAACCTTTCTTTCCATTTTATTTCAATTATAAATTTAAATTCGCCTTTCAATTTCATTATACCATATATTTATGAATTTTTCTACAAATACAGCAAAAGCACCCGATAAAAGGTTGGTGTTGCTTGCGTTTGGTATTCTACACTATATTCGTTATGAAGTCAAGCGATCTGCTGAAAATTAAGTGAGATAGGAAATTTTTAATTTCCGTTATCGAGCTTATGCACAGCTAACATACCCAAAGATGGGTGATATTTTTCGCAGAGTTTTGCCCAGCTACTCGGCGTGCTTTGATTTTCCTTGCAATCGCCCCGAAAGTATGTTATACTAAACGTAGTAAAAAATCTCATAGAAAGTGAGGTAAGATCACATGAAGGAATTCAAACCGCTCCCGATGGGGGTGGAGGATTTCAAGGTGATTATTGACAAAGGCAGTTACTATGTAGATAAAACCAATATGATACGGGAACTATTGGATAGCGGTGCAGCTGTCGAGGATGGAGTATACGATGCTATAAAGAACGTTACTTGGGATTGGATGAATGTTTCTACAAATGACAGCAGCGAGGCGACACGGGAGGTTTTCAAATGGGTTTCGTGATGTACCTGAGATTGTATGGAGGTGCTCTTTTGGGGATCGTTTTCAGTTTTATGCTGATTCGTCAATGTTTGAAGCCATGCTTTATCGATCCGGATAAAGTGATGCGGGGCATATATGCTGATAAAATTGTTCGTCATATGAATACCATAAATCATATCGGCCGGATTTGTGCAGTTATTTTCACGATTGCTTTGACAATTCTTTTCATTGTTCCTGCAATCGTGGATACAGTGCATATCATTCGAAATGAATATGTTTACGAGATTGTAGAGACAACGAGTGATTGGGACAGTAATAGTAACGATTCGAAATATGGTCATACACAATTTATACTACATACAGAATTTATTTATGATCCCGAACTTGAAGAAATACGTTATGTTCCGGAAAATGAGCTTTCACAAACAACCGAAACCCTTGATATTGCGATTACTAGTCATGAAAAAGGAAATTATTATCTGGTACGCTACCTTCCTTATTCGACTTACGGTCAAGTGATACTTGTGATTGACGATATTGAGCAGTATAAGACATAAAGTAAATAGATAAACTAAAAGCTATTTATCACAAAAACTGCTCTCTGTCAAATCGACAGTAGATACTTGATTTAGAAAAAAATCCGCCTTGCTGTAAGCAGGGTGGATTTTTCTGATATAAATTCTCAAAAAAGCATTGCACTCTCCTTGTATTTGCCCCGAAAATATGATATACTAAATATAGTGAAAATTTCGGAGAAAGTGAGGTATCAATAGCATGAGTAACTTTAAGCCCATCCCGATTGGGGTGGAGGATTTTAAGGTAATTATTGATAAGGGTAGCTATTACGTAGATAAAACCGATATGATTCGGGAGTTATTGGATAGTGGTGCAACTGTCAATTTGTTCACGCGTCCCAGGCGTTTTGGCAAGACTTTGAATATCAGTATGCTGCAGCGATTTTTCGAAAAGACAGATGAGAATAACGCATATCTATTTGATGGCTTAAATATTGCAAAAGCTGGCGAGAAGTATATGCAGCATCAGGGCCAGTATCCGGTGATTTCGCTATCGCTGAAGAGCATGAGACAGCCAAATTATGACCTGTCTTTTTACACATTTCGCTATATGATTCGCAGCGAATTTGGGCGTCATATCGAGGTGCTGCAGTCGGATCAGCTGCTGCCGGAAGACAAAAAAATATTCGAAGAAATCTGCAATAATACGGCAGACGACAGTGTCTTTATCAATGCAGTTCGTTTTCTTTCAGATTGTTTGTATGCAGTCTATCAGAAGAAAGTTATCATCTTAATTGACGAATATGATGTACCGTTAGAAACATCCCATTTCCGTGGATTCTATGATGAGATGGTAGATTTGATTCGCTCCGTTTTCGAAAGTGCGCTGAAAACGAATCCCTATCTGGAATTCGGTGTATTAACGGGCTGCTTGCGTGTTTCAAAAGAGAGTATTTTTACAGGGTTGAACAACCTGAACGTGTATACTGTTCTGAACAATGATTTCTCCAATCATTTTGGTTTTACACAGCAAGAAGTGGAAAAAATTGCAGATGATTTTGGGATGCAAGATAAATTGTCAGAAATGAAGCAGTGGTATGATGGCTACCTGTTTGGACAAACAGAAATATATAATCCGTGGAGTATTTTGAAGTATGTGCAATCTGCAAGGAGTAATGAAACTTGTCCATCGCAGCCTTACTGGAGCAATACAAGTTCCAACGATATTATCCATGAACTCGTAGTCAACGGTAACGAGGAAACACATAATCAGATTGAAGCTCTCGTGAACGGTGAATCTTTGACAAAACCAATTTACGAAGATATCACATATCGAAATATCAACATCAATACAGATTATATCTGGAGTTTTCTGCTTTTTACAGGTTACCTCAAACCAGTTTCAATGCACTTAGAGAGCGACCTCATTTACGCGGAAATGGTGATCCCGAATCGTGAAGTTGGCACGGTGTATAAGAGGATGATTATGCAATGGTTCGACGAAAAAATCCGGACAAATGGCACGGATGATTTGTTCAAAGCTGTTATAAATGGCGATGCCAAGGGTTTTGAAAATGAAGTGAACAATTGGCTCGTTTCCAGCATTAGTTATCAGGACAACTATGAGAGTTTTTATCACGGATTTTTAGCTGGTCTTCTGCTTGGAAAACGTGGCTATCGAGTAGAATCGAATCGTGAAAACGGAAAAGGCAGAACGGACATTACAATTTGTGAGTTTCAGAGAAGAACGGTTGCCATAGTAATTGAAGTGAAAATTGCAAAAGATTTCGGCGATTTGGATGCAGCTTGCGACAGAGCAATGAAGCAGATTGCAGATAAAAATTATGTGGCAAATCTTAAGCAACAATATTACAAGAAAGTCTTGAAATACGGTGTGGCGTTTTGCAGCGAAAAGGTTTGTCGGG
>JAJQGO010000059.1 GCA_021200415.1 Ruminococcus sp.
TTACTTCTCAATACCAATTCCTAAAATCCGAATCATTTTCACGTTCTTTTCGTTCAGGATCGTCTTTCATTTTGACAATAGCGTGTGTCCAGGGCAATGCGATAATCAAGGTGACTGCCAGACTTATGCCAACTAAAACAAACCATTCCATTTTATCAACTCCCTAAAGAATCCGGAGAATCCCTCCAACCAGCTTCACCCTGTACTCCTGCACGTCTTTCGGAGTAATATATTTTCTGCCGTAATGCTGCTTCATATTTCTGAAAACCTCCCAAGGAATTTTGAAAAATTCCTCAAATCGGAACGACACCATTACAAAACATTCTGCTCCAAGTGCCGCGTGCCTGTCGAGCTGTTTTTCCTGTTCGCTGCTTATCACACTCTGATTCAGTCTGTCGCCGTCCGTGTGCTTTGCCTCGAATACGATTGCCTTTCCTCCGTACAGCGTTCCTTTGTAGTCAGGCTGTGCCATTTTTTCGTAGTAGGCTATGAATTTCCCTCCGCCGAGAGATTTTATCGGCCTCATCGGTTCAGGTGTTTTCGCGATTTCCGCCTGCCCCGTGTTATGATAATGTATGCAGGCGGCTTCGATTATTTTTTCCCAATATTCACCGGCTGCCTTGCTTCGTCTGCCATTTATCACTGCTCTGTGATGTCCTGCGTCGGTCATTCTATTCATCCTTCCTGTTCTGCTTTAGCCTGCGCTTGACGCTTATGACGGTAATCATCGTACTTCTGACGGTAGCGATAGCTTGCCCCGAACACGTTCCACGCTGCCCTGTACAAATTAGGCTCATAAGGCTTCAGTTTTTCTAAATCCTCGACCGCCCTCGAAGAAATTGAGCAGCCACAGCAGCCTGTCCGCGTAAATCCATAGATTTCGTATGCATCTGAGTAGCGGATCTTGTAATATTTTTTGTACCACTCTTTATCAGCATCCGACACATAATACAGCGGGCGGAGTCTAAACTGCCCATCGGCTGTCTCGGTGAAGCAAAGCGTAGTGTTGTCGCTTCGCGGTACGGACCTCATACCTCCTTCATCACGTCGCTCCCCTGTGATTATCATCTCAAAACCCTTCTGCACTTTGTGTGCTATATTCTTTTTACAATAGGTGCAACATTTATTGCTTACTTTAAATGGTATCGGGTTCTCCTTTATAAAATCGAGCATATACGCCGATGAATTTATCACAAGCTGAATGTTGGGTCGTGGCTCACCTGCGCTGTTGCAGCAGCATAAAAAGTTGATTGCTGACTGCGATTTGGGATAGCGTTCTTTCAATTCCTGCCGCTTTGCTTTTTTATCTTCGGCTGCCCAGTATTCGTCGTGGATTTCAAGTGGTATGTTTTTCTGCTGCACTGCTTCCAATCCCGACGACATTATCTTTGAAATAAACGGCAGCCCATACTTTCGCGTAGCCGTAACCACATTAACCTTCGGCCGTACTGTTTCAATTTCCACACCGTATTTCTCGGCAGTCTCTTTGACATGGCGTTTCGTTGCTGCCATTTCAAGGCCGGTATTGAAAAATATGTACTTGACTGGTGGGAGATTGAACGTTTTTCTCACACGCTCTATCATGTCTATCATGATATCACTGTCACTTCCCCCCGAATAGCTACATATTGCTTTCGGATGCTGTTGCAAACGTGATGCGATAATGCTTTCGATTGCCATAAATTTTGCCGGAGCATCGAAGTCTGCGTATGCAGGTCTGTCGGTGTAGACCTTGCTTCTGTATTCACCCTGTTTTGCTTGTTTCATTTTTTTTCATCCTCCTATTTGCTGTTGAAGCAATTCCTTGTCATTTTTCCTCCCCTCTTAAAACGGAACGTCGCCGTCACTGAGTATTTCCTCAAAATCACTCAAGCTTTCGATATTATCGGTCTGAGAATTACCTGCTGATGAGCTGCCCTGTGTTTCGCTCTTAGAACCCGTGAACTCGACATTTTCCACCATCACATCGGTAGTGTAGTGAGTTACGTCGGGGTGATTTCTGTCGGCATAGCTGCCTGTTCGGAGAGAACCCTCCACACAAATCATGCTTCCCTTTCTGAAATAGCGCGACACGAACTCTGCCGTCTGACGCCATGCTGTACACGAGATAAAATCAGCCTGTCTTTCACCAGTATTCTTATCCGCAAAACGTCTGTTAACAGCAACAGTAAATCTGCATGATGCAATGCCGTTCTGAGTTTGTCTTAATTCGGGATCGGCAGTGAGTCTGCCCATTAAGATTATTTTGTTCATATTGATTTCTCCTTATTTTTATTGCTTATCTCGCTGCGAATCACGTACGATATTGCCAACGCTCTTGCCTGCTCGATGTCTGATGTCCGATGCTGCGCCGACTGCTCATAAGCTTTGACGCGATACGTTTTGATGCGCTGCTCATGCCTGTGGTTGATGCGGTCAATTGCAATGTCCTTGAGCTGTAACAGGCAATCGGCGATAATCAGCGTAAGAGATATGCAGATGAGAGTTTCAAATATAGTCAACATTTTTAGCTTTCCTTCCT
>JAJQGO010000014.1 GCA_021200415.1 Ruminococcus sp.
TCATCTTCGATGTTTTTTACTGTTCCGTCAGGAAATTGCTCATAATGATAATTATCATCACCTTTGAAGATAACGGTATCGTTCTTTATGTCTTTAGCTTTGAGTTTGCCGTCTTTCACCATTTGCTGTTTTTCGGCACGAATACGCTCCAAAAGAACAGACGCTGGTTCATCATTCGGGTCTTGTGGCACAAGCTTTCCTCTGATTGCGAGATCAAGGATTTTTTGACGAAGTGCTTTTGTATCCATTATTCTTCAACCCCACTGATAAGCTTTTCAAGTTCTGCAACAGCTGAACTGATATTAAGCGTTTTTTCCTTTATATCATCAAGCAATTCCGCAAGAGAACGTCCGTCAATGTCACTTTCGCTCTTGATCCAAGAAATATCAAGGCTTGTCTTATCTCTTGCAAGAATATCCTCATAGCTGAATTTACGCCATCTGCCGTTTGGATTCTCCTCGCTGTAGGTTTCCTGACGTGCCGAAATATCCTCAGCATTATAGCATTTTACGAAATCATCAAAATGGCTTTCTTTCAGAGGATTGGTCTTGCCGAAAGAAGGCATTTCAGAACGAAGGTCATAAATCCATACTTCGCTTGTGTTGCCCTTTTCCTCAGTACCTCTTGTAAAGAAAAGCACGTTAGTCTTAACACCCTGTGCATAGAAAATACCTGTAGGAAGTCGCAAAATGGTATGAAGATTACACTTTTCCATAAGGTCACGGCGAATTTTTTCACCGTCACCATCTGCAAAAAGCACATTATCAGGCAAAACAACGGCTGCACGGGCTTTACCTGTCTTATTCAGACTGCGATATATATGCTGTAAAAAATTAAGCTGTTTATTGCTTGTGGGGAAAGTAAGGTCATCACGGGTAGCACGTTCACCACCTTTTTTCGTTCCGAAAGGTGGATTTGTTAGTACCACGTCATATCCCTTCATCTGCTTACCATAGTTTGAAAGCGTATCTCCAAGATAAATCGGACCACTGATGTCGTGAAGCATGGCATTCATAAGTGCAAGTCTGTGTGTATCGTGTACAAGCTCACAACCTGAGAAAGCCTGTGTACGTTGAAATTCCTGCTCATCAACGTCAAGGTCATACAAATCATCTGTATTTTTCTTAACAAACGCATCAGCAGCAATCATAAATCCGAAAGTTCCGCAAGCTGGATCATTGCAACGCTCTCCGGCTTGTGGTGCAATCAGTTTTGTCATAACATTGATTAACGGGCGAGGAGTAAAGTATTGTCCAGCTCCTGATTTCTTTTCAGTAGCATTTTTCTCCAAAAGTCCTTCATAGAGGTTGCCAAGACCTTCTTCCTTTGCACTGTACCAATCGAATTGATCAATTGTTGTGATAATCTTTTCAAGGTTCTTTGGCTCATCAATGTTTGTCTGTGCACCCTGATAGATTTCACGAACCCTACCTTGACAGTTTTCACCTAAATGCTCTAAAAGCTCCTTGTAAAACTTCTTTAATTCCAAACCTTGCTTAGCAAGGAGCATATCCCAACGGTATTCTTCAGGGATTGTGCTTTCAGCATTTGTTTCCTTACACATTTTTAGAAACAAGATATAAGTAAGCTCTGTTACATACTGTTGATATGTGATCCCGTCATCACGCAGTACATTACATAAATTCCATAATTTTGAAACAATTTCTTGGTTATTCAAGCGACTATTCCTCCATCATCATATAAATATTGATTTAGCTCTTTGATTACATCGCCAAGCCGTCCGCCGAATCTTCGATCTATGTTGATAAATCCACCAGCATTTTTAAAAGCTCCCTGTTCAAACATCTGAACATCAAGTACAGGTTCTTTCAGTAGTGTCTTTTCAATGCGTGACAACCAATTGAGTTGCTCTTTGGTAAACTGATGATTTTTCTTTAGCTTTTGGAAAGCATTTTTCACTCGATTTTCGTGACTTATCAAAGATGATCCAATTGCTTGTTGACGAATAAAGGCAATAATATCAGCAACAATCTCATCATTTGTCATTTCATTCCACGCTGTATTAAGTTGCTTTTCAGTGAAATTGTGTCTATCAAGCTCAATTTTCAGTTGCTTCAACGTCTCTCTTGTAAGTTCAGACGGCTTCGTACATACAATTTTTAAAGCAGCAATCTGATTGATATTTTCTGTCACGAATTTTCTAAATTCTTCAATGTAATCCTCCGGTTTCTTAGCATTACCATAACCACGCTCATGAGATACAATCTCATCTTCATGACTGTCAATTACAACAGGACGTTTGACGTGTATCTTATCTTTATCTAGGGCATTAAATGCTTCTAAATGCTCTGATATGAACTTTACAGCTGTTTCAGTATCTGTACCCTTCAAATACTTTGCTATGTCAGCTAAATCCTGTCCGTCTGTAAGGTATTTGAATTCTTCACGAGTCTTTTCACTGATATGCTTTGCCTTACGCTGCAGCTTTGCTATAATCGCTGTTATTTGCTGAGATAACTTATCATCTGGTATAACGTCCAATCCGTCAATAAGATCTTTAAATGACGTTGTAGGGTTTGCTACAACAGGTTTCATATTGCTGACAGGTTCTAAGCTCTCATATACTCCTACGGGGTCATAAATTTCGAAATGGGTCTTGTTTATCTCTGGGCATAGTCTTGTTGCTCTACCTAACATCTGCTCAAACAGAATACGAGATTTAATAAGACGCATAAACACAAGATTCGTAATTTTAGGTACATCAATACCTGTTGTAAGCAAATCAACTGTTACAACTACTTTCGGATATGATTCATTTTTAAAGCGTTTAATCGCTTCATGAATTTTCTTTTTATTACCGCCTGCGACACTACCTGTAATCTTCATAACGGTATCATTATCAATTCCATATTCAGAATAGATTTCTTTCAGTATCTTCACAATTAAATCAGCGTGAGCATCATCAACCGCATAAATAAGCGTTTTACCCTCACCGTCAGGTTCAAAGTCCATAGCAATTTCTTGGAAAACAGCTCTATTAAAATTCTCAGTAATGACTTCTCTGTTAAATTTGTCAATTTCAAACTTCATATCATCTTCAAGTTCATCGCTGTTTATAATATCACCTGTGTTAGGGTCATAAATTGCCAACGTATCGCCCTTTTTATACTCAATACCCTTATCACGAAGCTTTGTATGAATATCGTGTGGTGCATCGTGGTCTACAAGATAGCCGTCAATTACAGCTTCACGATATGAGTAGGTAAATACTGGCTTTCCAAAAATTTCAGTTGTGTGCAGAGCCGGAGTGGCCGTCAAGCCAATTTTTACAGCATCAAAGTATTCAATTACCGTTCTGTACTTGCTTATATAATCATCTTGGTTACGATAAAGAAACTCGCTGTCACTCAATTCTTTATCAAGTATATAACCTCTATGTGCTTCATCAACGACTATTAAATCGTAGTCTGTAACAGAGGGCATAGTATCCCCCTCATTGTATACAATACGCTTTACAAGGCTCTGGACGGTTGCTATATGGATTCTTGTTTCCTTGTCGATCGTTTTATCATCAAGCCCTTTTATGTTATAGATTGAGTCAAGTGTCATCAATTCCTCGATTTTGACTTCCTTAAATACATCAAAAGCCTGTTCGCCAAGTGCTGTACGGTCTACAAGGAAAAGTATACGCTTAAAGCGATTGCTTTTGATAAAACGATATATCATTCCCAAAATAGTACGTGTTTTACCCGTTCCTGTAGCCATTGACAGCAAAGCAGTGCCAGCACCATTCAAGACAGCATTTTCAGCGGCTTCAATTGCTTTTATCTGATATTCTCGCAAATTAAGTCCGTCTGGGTCACGTAGAATGTCATAAGGAGTATTACGCAATTCAGCATTAGCTTCTGAAATGTTCTGTTCAAGCTTTTCCATTATGCCGTCAGGACTTATCCAACCTTGTAAAGGATGAGGCGCATTAGCTCTGTTTCTTAAATCAAGAAACCATATTCCTGACTTTGTTTCGATTTGTTTCAAATATTTCCTGCCATTTGTAGCAAAAACAAAAGGAACTTGATATTTATCCCATTTACCAATCAGATATTCATAATGCGCTGCCTTAATCGTAGAAGCATAATCTTTACATTGATAATCAATAACTGATGGAATGTCAATTGTAGCTTTTTTAGCTTCAATGATACCGACAAGCTTTAAACCTACAAATAGAGCATAATCAACATAGCCGTTTTTGCTTATCGTTGAATCTGTACACCATTCAGCGATAGCAAGGTTTCTGCCTTTTTGTGGACGAGCACCTTTAGAGTAACGAAGATTATTTGTATCTGCTTCCCACCCATACTTACGCAGTTGATCATCTATAATCAATCTTGTTTCTGCTTCAGTGAGTTCCATATTTTCAGAAGTAGTAGCAGCCTGTTTAGAACGTTCCGTTATACTTTTATTGGAAATAGGAGTTTTTACATCTTCAATACGACGCATCAACTCTGCAATTTCCTGTTCTTGTTTCTGTATGATACTTTGATAGTCAATATCTTCTTTTATTTCAGGCGTCTTATATGGTTCAGGAATATAGCCCCAATCACCATAAACCTGCATAAACCATACCGCTAAATGATATGCCATTTGAAGCATAGCTTTCGCTTCATCGACTGATTCTTCATTGTTATGTACTGCGTCATTACGCTTCTTACGAAGTGCATACAATATATCATCAATACGGCTACCACGTTCAATAAGCCCTTCTTTTTTCAGTATCTTAATTCTGTTTGAATGAGTGTTGTCAAATTCAGGCTCTGGAATATGCTCGAAAGCAAAAATTTCCTGCACAAGTCTTTCAGCAAACAAACCTATCTTATATATACAAGCATTCGGGTCACTATACAGATAACTTTCCGCTGTAGTACCTATCTTAGCCAAAGTAGACCAGTATCTATTTAAAAACTCAAAATTGGATTTCATATATCTTCATTCCTGTCCTTATATGTTCCTATAATCTTGTATTATGAGAAACTTCATAATATTATTATATCACAAACGGGCTGAAATAACAAGGATAAAATTGTGATTTATGATAAATCTTTCATGTATCAACGCAGATGCTTTTGGTCTAACGAAAATACATAAAAATGGCTAAAAAATGATTCAAGTAATATTCATAAAAATGAATCTTGGCAAATAATATTGATATTCTCTGCTTATGTCTAGTATAACACAGTAATACCGAATGAGTAAATAGCAAGGGCAAAAGCTTGTGCTACACACACTATTGACTAATTTAGTATTACCGTACTGTGTGCCAATCACAGCAAAAATGAATAATTATACTTCGTTAACAGTTTAATTGCTGTAGCTCTTTCTCTACATTTTTTTATAGTAAACAATAAAATAAAGATAATATATATATCATTGCATCATCGATTTTATCTATATAATAACCTAAAAAAATATGGAACAACCTTATTTATGCTCATTCCATATTTTCTATATATTCCCAAATATCATCAGAAATATATTCCGAAATCTTAATACTCCTCCGCAAGAAGCATAGTGCAATGCTCCGAATCGTCAATAACATAAACCTTCTCATTCACCGGATTTTCCACCCTAACAACATATGTTTTCTCAAACTTCGGCTGTTCGGATGTGTGATGAATCACCTGCAAGCCGTTTTTCTCGCTTAATTGGAACACTTGCAAATAATCCCTTTCTTCCGGAAGATTGTCAATAGAATCCCACATAAAAATCTGCAAATCCAGCGGAATTCTCGCATCTACACCTCTCGTCAAATATCGCTTTTTCCACTTCTCAAACATGATGATTCCTCCCTCGTTTTGGATTGAAACTGCGCATACAAATCACTGCGCTGTACCGAAATTATTTCCGTAAAATCATCTACAACACCCAATCCGACATCAAGAACAATTTCAAAATTATGCGGAAAAGCACGGATTTCTTTGATAAATTGCTGCACAAAGCTTCGGAAAGATTCTGTATTGCGTTCTAAGCTTTTCCATTCTGTAATCATATAACTGACATCAGAATATCGAATTTCAGACAGCAGCTGCATAGAATCCAGCTTGGTTTCAACTTCCACACGTTCATTTTCCAGCTGTTCTGCACGTTCAATTAAGCTATCGGTAATGATCCCTTTTTCAATGGCATTTGTGATATTTTTCAGATTTTCTTGCACTGTTAAATATTCTTCTTCTAATGCATCGTGATTCTTTTCATAAGACCGATTGAACTGCCGAATATGCCGATTTACAGCGGTGAGAGCCTTTTTCAAGGCGTTTACGTTCAACAGCCTTTCGCCCAATAAAGTTACAAGATATGCGTCCAGATAGTCCTTATTTAGCTCCTTGTTTTCGCAAATTGTACGCCGTGTGTTGCAGCGATACGTAGCTAATCTGTTCTTATTTCTGCCGGAAAATCTCAAATCACCTTGCATTTTCTTACCGCAAATGCCACAAATAACTTTGCCGGATAGCAAATAAAATTCCTTGCTGTGATACCGCCCTGCATTTCGCCGATTGGCTTCACGAAGTCGCTGTACTTTTTCAAAAAGTTCCTTAGTGATAATCTGCGGGCAACCGTTTTCAATGCGAATTGTGCGGCTGCAATCCTTACTGCTGTGATTATTCCTCTTGCCATCGCACGCCTTTGAAGAAGCACGATTGAATACATAAGTACCCGTATATTTTTCATTCCCAAGAATCTCATAAAGAGAATTTTTCCCGAAATCCTGTCCTTTTTTCGTTTTGCACCCACGGCTATTTAAGACATCAATGATTTTAGAATAACCATAGCCATCGGCATACATTTCAAAAATTAGCTTCACTGCTTCGGCTTCGTGCGGATTTATGACGAGCTTTCTATTCTCATCAAGGTCAAATCCCAATGGCGTACAACCTCCTGTGTGCTTGCATTGCAACGCTGTTTCGTTCATGCCTTTCATGACTTCTCGACCAAGATTTTTACTGTAATATTCCGCCATCCCCTCTAAGACCGATTCCATCATGATACTTTCGGGACTGTCGTCCATTCGTTCCAGAACGCTGCACAATCTGACATGATTCTTTTTCAAGCGTTTTTTGTAAATCGCACTATCGTACCGGTCACGGCTGAATCTGTCGAGTTTATGCACTAAAACGATATCAAAGACGCCCTTGCCACTGTCTGCAATCATTTGCTGAAATTGCGGTCGATTGTCGGTGGTTGCGCTCCTCGCTTCGTCTGTGTAGGTTGACACAATCTGCCAATGCTGTTGCTTGCAGAACTGATTCATCGCCCGAATTTGGGCGTCAATCGATTCGCTTCTTTGGTTGTCGCTGGAAAATCTGGCGTACAGTGCCACTCGTGGAATATTCAACATTTTATCACCTCGACTGGTAAATAGATGTCCTCTGCATAGCCGTCATCGATGATTTTTACCCCATGCAAATAGGCTTCACTTTCAAGCTTTAACACCTCTAAAAACTCCATTTCAGCTGCGTCAAACATCGAATATTCTGTTACATCTAACACCACAAAACAGCCGATATTTTCGAGATTTTTGACGCTGTATTCTTCGAATAATGATAGAATTTTCTTCGCCAAATGTTCTCGCAATTTTGTAAATGTCACTTGATTTACTTCTGAAAAATCTGTTATCTTAATCATTTTCTTCCTCCATTTCGTTATGTAAGAAAAGGCGGTGTTCTCCTTGATTGGGAACACCGCTTCTTGCATATTTTTTAGTTTTTATTCTTATTTTGTACATACAAAAAATCCTGACAGGACATAAATTCCCATCAGGATTAAAAATTAATATAAAATAAAACATATCTTATGCATTATCTGACTTCTGCTCATCGATTTTTGATTTCATAGCATCTTTGAGAAAGTTTTCTTGATTCGGCGTAAGATTTGTTTTTTTGCTTGCGGCTGTATGATCTTCTGCTTTCGCTAAGCGTTCTTCCTCCGCTTGAATCTTTTGAGAGGCACGCACGAAATCATCCTGCGTGAGAATATCTCTGCCATGCATCGCAGCAGATACACAAGCCGATATAACGGACTTTCTGATTTCACGTCCACAGAATGCAAATTGTTCAGCCAACGCTTTTGTATCTACGTCGTCCGCCAAAGGAATATGTATATCATCGCCTTTGATATGAACGTTCCAAATTTTTTCACGGCAATCTGCATCAGGTTTCACAAACTCGATACTAATCAAACGTGTCAAAAATGCCTGATCATAATTCACAACTAAATTTGTTGCAAAAATTACAATTCCTTTGAATTCTTCCAAACAAATCAAAAGCTGACTGCGCATGGAGTTGATTGCTTGTTCTGAACCTTGCGTTACATTCGTCAATCGCTTGGAGAGTAGGGAGTCTGACTCATCAATAAACAAAACCGCATCTTCTTTTTCCGCCGCAAGAAAAATTGCTTTGACCATTTTGGGTCCTTCTCCGTGATATTTGCTTTCGATGTCGGCATAACTTACTCGAAGAATTTTCTTATGAAGCTTACTTGCAATAGCCTCTGCCGCCATCGTTTTTCCCGTGCCGGAAGGTCCATAGAAGCTAAGCGCAGAGGACGGATTCGGCTGAATGGTGTAGAGTCCCCATTCCTTGAAAACCTTGTTCTCACACTCCAAAATTGCTAAGGATTCTTCAATCTTTTCGAGAACGGACTCCGGCAAAATTACACGATCAAACGTATATTTCGGCTCTTTTGGTTCAAACATTTTTGCTCTTTTTTCATAGTCAAGTTCGATGCGAGAATCACTATAATTTTCAGCATTTGGTACAGCTTTTTTACTGTTTGTAAGAATAGAATCCGGATTAAAGTTCGTTTCTAATTTTACGAATGTTGTTACCTCAGATCCAAAAGCACGGTTCAAGTAATTGTTTAATTTCACCTGGAATACTTTTTTCTTATCTAAAGGATTGGAATCAATTTTTTCATCGATAACACAGTAAAAATCAACACGCTGTTTTGCAAGAAAAGACATATTGCACGGCTTCTTTACTAGTTCCTCTGTCTTTTTGGAAAAACAGTTTTCTGCTATTTCAGAAATTGCATTGTCGTCAATTGCTTCAGACTTGTCCCATTTTGCATCATACAATAAATATATAATCATATTCTCACCTATTCAATAACAAGAACACCGTCATTTGCATTGATTGCAGTCATAACGTTTGACGCAATTTGTTCTTTTGTGATAAAATGTGTCTTGTTAAGGTTGCCGGTTATTTTATTATATTCTGCAAGTATGTATTCATCAGCAAAGTTATTCATTGCTTCTATTTCTTTTGGCTCTAACTGACTCATAGCTTCGGGATTACATTCAATGATGTCACTCATTTTTGCGATTACAATCACAGAATTTTTTTCATCATCCCTATAATATTTTAAATACTGTACGTCAATATTACGGTTGAGTCTGTATTCATTATATTTGAGCTTTGCTGCTGCATCGCGAATTAAATCACGTACACAAGGAAAAATTTTTTTAGCAAATTCAACTACCTTATCAGCATGATTGATTAAATAAGCTCCACCGGCTGCGGCAATGGCAGCTAATCCACCGCTTTTGTTATTGTTTTCATTCATATTGTTTTCACTCATAATTATTCACCTCAACCTTCTATTACCAATACACCATCGTTTTGATCAAGTGCTGTTTCAACATTGTCATCCATCCATTTTTCAGGATCAACAAAGTCTTGCTGCACCAGCTCGTCCTCGTCCTCGTCATATTCTGCCAATACTACATCATCTTCATGCTCTTCTAACGCATCAAGCTCCGCCAATGTCATTCTGTTCTTTTGCTTTTTCGTTGCGGATCCGATAAGAGCACCGACACTTGCCATGACGAGCTGTGAGTCCTTTTTCTTTCGATATTTTTTTAAGAAAGACGTGGTAACTCGATAAGCAAGGTATGCGATTCCTGCAATAATTGCAGCTGCAAGTAAACCTAAAAACATTTTTTATTCCTCCAAAATAATCATAATTTCTACAAACGTATTAAGCGAAATTGTATATCATCCCCACTTCAATATCGTCTGAAACAACTTCTGCTTCGACTTCATAAGTTTTGTCAAGGTCTTCAAAAGTAACATGATTTGCATTTTTTGCAGCACATTTGATCGCATCATCAAAAGTCCCATCTTTAAACCATTTTTTCAATTGTGCTTGGTTTAAGATTTTACAGCAAAGCTTTTGGACTGCTGTACACGCTGCTACGCCTACCACTGCACCAATCGGACCGCCGTAAAGAAAGCCAGCCGTACCGGCTGCGATCTTCGCCACCGTGTTTAACTTTTTTTTCATAGAAAATCTCCTATTCCACCACAAGCGTTCCGTCGTTTTCATTTAACTTTTTCAGCAGTTCAGCGTTGATATGTTCGAAAACAACTGTTCTGTAAAGGATGATTTTGTTGGCTTTTTTGTCAAACAATACTTGCAAAATGGTGTTATGTGTATCATTTACCATGCCTTTTGGAAGCTTAAAAAGTGCAATATTTTTTTCATTAGGGAAAATGATAACATTCGAGAATTTCTTCTCCGGATTTTTGAGACGAAACCACTTCGTCAGATCCGACGGATTTAGCGTATCCACGACAAGTTGTTCATCTGATTTTTCCGAAATGACCTCGGACAGCGTTGTTTCAGAACCTGTTGATCTTTTTGAAGCAAGCAGTGCAGCAATAATCACCGCAGCACCAATGCCGCCAATTACACAAAAAGTGCCAATTGACATCTTGTGTCCCTCCTTTCCATGAGATTTTTTCTTCATAAATACTACCTCCCTCCCATTTGGTAAACACTATAACCCATTTTCACACCAATTATATCATATAATAAAAAGAATGTCAAGCACTATTCACCAACTTTTTTGCGAATCCGCACAAATTCTAAGATATAATTGAGAGGGGAGGGTTTTTGTGTTCAAACTCAAAGCCCAAAACGGGCGCAACAACATCTGCGGACAAAATCTGACGAAGCTTCGGCATGAAAAAGGGTGGTCACAGCGCAGGCTTGCAAGGGAACTGCAGCTTGCCGGATATGATGTCGACCACCATTTCATTCGCCGAATCGAAAATGGTCAGCGTTTTGTCACGGATATGGAACTCGTCATTCTATCCGAGGTTTTACAGGTAGATATTACGAATTTGCTCGATTTTTCCATTCCGATTGTCTGCCCTGATTTCGACTAATTTCATTATACATATCGTGTAGGACATACGTCTGTCCGTTCAAATATTTTTTACATCTTATCACCTCCCAAAAGGAAAATCGACTGAAGTCAATTTCATAAAATCACTTCGTTCCATTCCTCAAAAGTGCAATAATTTCCATACCGCAAGCTACACCTGCGAGAAACATTTCAATTGCGATTGGCATCGATCCATTTCACCTCCTTCTGCTGCAACTCAATTGCGACTCCGATTCCACCCACAACCAGTGTAAGAATCAGTCCTGCCAAAAATTCCTTCATGATAATTCCTCCATTTTCTAAAATTTATGCTCAACACTTTGAATGTGTCTTCGCCTCATGGAAAGCTTCTTCCAAAAGTTTCGTATCCATAAACATTTCCTCAATTTCTTCCGCCTGATAGCCGATGTCCAAAAGAAACCTTACGTCCGATTCATCCACGCCGAATAAGCCACAATATTCCATCAATGTTTCTTCATATGCATCGTCTAAATCTTCATAGAAATATCGAGAATCCATCTTCATTTCAAACAAAAACTTCTTGATTTCTCCATCCGGTGTAATCGCAAGAATATCGCCCTCTGATGAATCCACTTCATAGAAATCATACGCAAAACCAGACTTTTTCAAAGCCTTGTTCAAAATCGATTTCATGCTGGCATAGACGTAGAGTCCCAGCTTCGGGAAATGATAGAGAGTCAACGGATTGCTGCCTTTCACGAGAAACAGCGTGTTATCATCTCGCAAAATTGTGAAAACGAAGCTGCCTTCCAAAAGTTCAGCCATTCTCTTGATATTTTCTGCGTTAAGCTGCTTGCCTTGCTCCAACAGCTGCACGGCGATGTAGCTGTCCGTTTCAATTTTCGTCTGCGGAAGATTTTCCAGACATCGCAGCTGCCGATCATTCCAAAGAACGCCGTTGTGCGCCAATGCGAAAGCGTGTTCCTTCGTTTTCCCCTCAAATGGATGATTGTTGTAATTCCACTTTTCACTGCCCTGTGTGGTCATGCGAGTATGTCCAATGACTGCTTTCGTTTCTGCCGGAAAATACAGCTTCAACTTGTGTGCAGGAGACGCTTTTTTGAATGTCATAACATCACCATTTTTGATGTAGGCGATGCCCGTAGCGTCCGTGCCACGTTCTTCTGCGGCTATCGAAAGTTCCTTAATTAAAGCTTTCTTTTGTTTGCTTTTCACCTTGTTTTTGTAGTCCAAAAATCCAAATACTGCACACATTTTACACTTCCTCGCTTTCCATAACAAGTTCATTCACGTACAATCTTCGCTCCTTCAAATATTGAACCAACTCCGGTTCT
>JAJQGO010000028.1 GCA_021200415.1 Ruminococcus sp.
ATTAATTCAATGCCGGCTTTCGCCCCTCTCTTTTGAGAGGGGTTTGCTGTATATTCCATGTTTATTGTTACTTATTGCACTAATAATATGTAGAATTTTAAATTTTCAGTTGAAAGGAAGAGCAGAATGAAAGTTAATGTAATTGGCGGAACTATGACATCCCGCGAAATTGATGAGTACATAAAATACGGTCAGGAAAAATACAAGGGACGCCAGATTTGCCGTCTCGATGTGACTGTCGATGGGGATTTTGTTGATTTGAAGTTCTATTTTAAGGATACAAATTTTCAACACGCCTATCGTTCAACTGACTATTTGGTTAATAAAGTAGACAAGCTAAACAGTGCTAAACAGTCGGAATTCCTTGATAAAAATTACAACTGGGTTTCGGAGAATTCAAATGAACTTAACTAATATCGGGAACATAAAAGATATTCTCAGCAGACATGGGTTCAGCTTCTCAAAGGGACTTGGTCAAAACTTTATTATAAATCCTGAGATTTGCCCTAAAATAGCCGAAAATGGCAACGCTCGCGCCGGATTTGGCATACTTGAAATTGGAACGGGAATCGGTGTCCTGACGGCTGAGCTTGCAAAACGTGCCGACAAGGTCACAGCTATCGAGATTGATTCGCGGCTTCTCCCGATTCTGGATGAAACTCTTGCGGAATTTAAAAATATAAAGATAATTAACGAAGATATTATGAAATGCGATCTGCAAAAGATAATTCAAAATGAGTTTGTTGGTTTAAATGTTGCTGTTTGTGCGAATCTTCCTTACTACATCACTTCGCCTGTCATCATGTTGCTGCTCGAAAGTCACCTGCCTATCGAATCAATCACTGTTATGGTGCAGAAGGAGGCGGCTCAGCGGCTTTGCGCCAAGGTTGGCACGAGGGAATCCGGTGCAATTACAGTTGGTGTTAATTATTTCGGAACAGCTAAAAACTTATTTAATGTTTCTCGTGGGAATTTTATGCCGTCTCCGAATGTTGATTCATCAGTTATAAGAATTGATGTTAACCATAATCCAAGACTTAATCCTGAAGATGAAAAATTTTTCTTTTCCATTGTTAAAAGTGGGTTCTCTCAACGCAGAAAAACTGTTGCAAATGCATTATCCTCGCAAATGGGTATTGATAAACAAATTATCTATAATGCACTCGCAGTAATAAATCTTCCTGAAACTGCACGAATTGAGCAGCTTAACATGGAACAATTGATTCAATTTTCACAAAATATCAAAGAGAAATTATAACAAAAAGGACTGCATAAAACAGTCTTTTTTTTTTTTTTTTTTTTTGAAATCCATTGACAAATTTTGTGCAATAGGATATAATATATATAGAGAAACTTCTACATTATCAATAACAGGAGGTGCTGATTATGAGAAAAAATATTATATCTATTGCTGCTGCTTTGGGAATCGCCACAAGCGGCTTGACAGCGGTATCAGCTAATGCCGACGGCTATTACTGGTGGGGAACGGTCATTTCTGACGAACAAATTAGCGAAATAGCTCAGGGCATGGTTGAGTTGGAGGCAAGCAATGTGTTTAATACCGGCTCAGAAAAGGTCGTTGCTGCGTATATGTCGGAAAATTATAACAATATATTAGTTTTTACTGAATATCCTGCGCAGATTTCAATTGATTTTTTTGACAGCACGGGCTTGGAAATATTGCAATCAATTGTTAACGACTATAACTCTGAAAATAATACAAATATTACTGTTTCCGTCAGCGAGGAGTACCTTACAGGTATGGTGACGTTAAAAGATGTTCAAAATTACGATACCGTCGCAAAAATTTTAAAGGACGCTATTATTTCAGAAAACATTGCAGAGAGCTTAACCTACATATCTGCGTCAATAAATTGGAGAACAGGCTATTACGGCGATGATTCTGTTTTAACTTATACCGAATTGTACGGCAACGGAAATGATTTGAATGCTATCGAAAGCTATTTTATTGATAACAACATTGACTACAGATACAGTAACAGCGCACTCATTGGCGGAGAAGATTTGACAAGAGTTGAACAAATGGAAATCGCATACGACCTTTACGATAATTATGGAGCTGTTTTTTCACACATTTACCTTATGGACTGTGACGATTCATGTTCGGCAGGCGGCGTTTATATTGATATGCTGAACGCTGTTGACGGTGACGCTAATTCTGACGGTGAGCTTAACATTTCTGATGCCGTCGCAATTATGGCGTCGGTGACAAACTCCCGTAAATATCCATTGTCAATTGAAGGAGCTTATAACGCCGATGTAACCGGATATGATGGAATTTCATCTGACGATGCACTTGCTGTTCAGAGAATGCTTGTTTAAATAAATTTAATCTAAAAGCGGTTCGACTTTATGCCGAACCGTTTTTATTTTTCATCTAATATTTTCTTTCGGTAGAGATACGCCGACTGCTCCTGCTTATTATCGCCGAATTTGTAATAAACGTGTCCCTTCAGCGCATCGGGAAGATACTGCTGCTTCACGTAATGATTCGGGTAATCGTGGGGATACAGATAATGCTGCCCCACAACCGACGCACCCTTGCCGTCAAAATGCTTATTTTGGAGGTGGCGTGGGAAATCGAGAGCGTCACATGAGCGCAAATCCTCAATTGCCGCATCAATGGCGGCATCCGCACTGTTGGACTTCGGAGCTGTCGCAAGCAAAATTATCGCCTCCGCAAGAGGTATGCGTGCTTCGGGCAGACCCAGCTGCAATGCCGAATCGACGCAGCTTTTGACTATGGAAATCGCCTGCGGATAGGCAAGTCCGATGTCCTCAGCGGCAATCACGAGAAGCCGCCTCGAAAGGGAAATTATATCCCCCGCCTCCATAAGACGCGCGGCATAGTGAAGAGCCGCATTTTCATCTGAGCCGCGAATTGATTTTTGCAGCGCCGAGAGGAGATCATAATGCTGATCGCCGTCCCTGTCGTAGCGCATATTGCTCCGCTGTGCGAGGATTTTCAGGGACTCCTCGGTTACAGTAATTTTTCCGTCCGAAATTTCTCCGCAGACCGCGCAAAGCTCCGCCGTATTCATCGCCTTACGCACATCGCCTCCGCAGCCGTACGCTATAAGGCGGCATATTTCCTCCGAGGCTGAAATTTCAGTTCCCGAATCCTCCGAAATCAGGCGAAACGCCCTTTTTATGGCGGGAATCAGCTGTTCTGCGGAAACAGGCTTAAATTCAAATACCGTGCAGCGGCTTATAACAGCATTGTAGACGGAAAAATAAGGATTCTCAGTTGTCGAAGCAATTAACGTAATATCGCCGTTTTCGATGTATTCAAGCAAGCTCTGCTGCTGTTTTTTGTTGAGATATTGAATCTCGTCAAGGTAGAGGAGAATTCCGTTTTCGGCGGCAAATGTTCCGATTTCCGAAATAACCTCCTTAATATCGGAAACGGAGGCGCTTGTTCCATTGAGCTTATGAAGCGTCATATCGCAGTTTTCGGCGATAATCCGCGCGACAGTTGTCTTGCCGACACCTGACGGGCCGTAGAAAATCATATTCGGGATACGTCCGCTGTCGATTATGCGGCGAAGGGGCTTGCCCTCGGAAAGAATATGCTCCTGACCCACCACGTCCTGCAAGGATTTCGGGCGTATTTTATCAGCTAACGGTGCGGACATAGGAAACCTCCTTAAAAAATTCAAGGACGGACAGTTGTCCGTCCTTGTTTAGGCAAAGTATGATTACTTATAAAGAGGATACTTGCTGCAAATTTCGGTTACGCCGGCACGGATTTCATCCGCCTTGTTCTCGAAATCTGTAGCGCAGAGGTAGATATATTCCGCAATTTTTTCCATTTCCTCAACGCCAAGACCACGAGTTGTAACGGCAGGTGTACCGATTCTGATACCGCTTGTTACGAATGGCTTTTCGGGATCGTTGTGGATAGCGTTTTTGTTGACAGTGATATAAACCTCATCAAGTCTATGCTCAAGCTCCTTGCCTGTGATGTTGAACGGACGGAGATCAACGAGCATGAGGTGATTATCCGTGCCGCCGGAAACGAGGTTGAAGCCTCTCTTGACAAGACCGTCTGCAAGAGCCTTTGCGTTTTCGATTATTCTGGACTGATACTCCTTGAATTCAGGCTTGAGAGCCTCGCCGAAGCAAACAGCCTTAGCTGCGATAGTGTGCATGAGAGGGCCGCCCTGAGTTCCGGGGAAGATTGCGGAGTTGATTTTCTTTGCGAGAGCCTCATCGTTTGTGAGGATAAGTCCGCCTCTTGGACCTCTGAGAGTTTTGTGAGTTGTAGTTGTCACGATGTCCGCATAGGGAACAGGTGACTGGTGCAGACCTGCCGCAACAAGACCTGCGATATGAGCCATATCAACCATAAAGAGAGCGCCTACAGACTTTGCGATTTCAGAAAGTCTCTTGAAGTCAATAGCTCTCGGATATGCGCTTGCGCCTGCAACGATAAGCTTCGGCTTATGCTCCTCAGCAAGCTTCTGAACCGTATCGTAATTGATAGTTTCGGTTTCATCGTCAAGACCGTAGGAAACGAAGTTAAAATATTTTCCCGAGAGATTTACAGGTGAACCGTGAGTGAGGTGTCCGCCGTCTGCAAGGCTCATGCCGAGAACCGTATCGCCGGGCATGAGAGTTGCGAAATAAGCGGCAGTATTAGCCTGTGCGCCTGAATGGGGCTGAACATTTGCGTAAGCTGCGCCGAAGAGCTTTTTTGCACGCTCGATGGCAATCTGCTCTACAACGTCAACACATTCGCAGCCGCCGTAATAACGCTTTCCGGGATAGCCCTCAGCGTACTTGTTTGTGAGGACGGAGCCCATAGCTGCCATAACAGCGGGGGAAACGATATTTTCGCTTGCGATAAGCTCAAGATTTCTCTGCTGACGTGCAAGCTCCTTTCCCATAGCCTCGCCGACCTCGGGGTCGTAGCCCTGAACAAAACCGATTGAATCCATAAGATCATTATACATTTTAATAGCACTCCTTTAAAAATACTGAAAAGCCGTAAATTAGCACTTCTAATTATACACCATCATTTGGAAAATTTCAATAGCTGAAAAAGAAAAATTGGGGATTATCAAAATATTACTGACAAATATTCTGAAAAATATCGTTGGAAATTGTATTAAGTGCATATAAATGCAAAAAGAAATAAAAAGAAATATGCTGTTTTGGTGAAATAAAATGCTGAAAATGGCGAAAGTGCAAATCGAGTCGAAAAGTTTTTCTTGCTTTTCTTGTTAAGACATGGTAAAATATGATTGTAGGGCAAAAGAAAAATAGAAAAAGAACAAAGGAAAGGTGTCGAAGTGCTTGCGCTTCGGCATTATTTCTTTTATGGCGTCCGCCCTTGAAATAGCAGCCGTAATGATGTATAATAGAACCATAATCATGGGCAAGGCTCATGCCGGAAAGGATAAATTATGGCTAAATCAAAATATATTTACACCTGCAACCAATGCGGATATGAAACCTCCAAATGGAACGGCAAATGTCCCTCCTGCGGCGCATGGAACAGCTTCGAGGAGGATGCCGCAGTCACAGCTCCGACAGCCGCTCATTCCTCTCAGGGAGGTGCGGATCTGTCCGATAAAATTCTTGAGCTTGAAAGCATCGGCGTGGACGACGACGTTCGCTACGACACAGGTCTTGGGGAGCTGAACCGCGTTCTCGGCGGAGGTCTTGTCAAAGGCTCGCTCGTGCTTCTCGGGGGCGAACCGGGAATCGGAAAAAGCACTATTTTGCTTCAGATATGCCAGTTCCTCGGGGAAGAGCATTCCGTCCTCTACGTTTCGGGTGAGGAATCGGCAAGGCAGATTAAGCTCCGTGCCCAAAGGCTTGGCGTTGATACGGAAAATCTCTATATCCTTACCTCAACTGACGCTGAATCGGTTGCGGAAACGATTTCCTCCTGCACGCCCGATATTGCTATTATAGATTCAATCCAGACGATGAGCATCAACAGGCTTACGTCAAGCCCGGGAAGCCTCACGCAGGTCAGGGAATGCACGAATCTTTTTATGCATACTGCGAAAAGTCAGGAAATCCCGATAATTATTGTGGGGCACGTCAACAAGGACGGTGCAATTGCAGGGCCAAAGGTCATGGAGCATATAGTTGACGCCGTTCTCTATTTCGAGGGCGAACGCCACCAGAGCTACAGACTGCTTAGGGCTGTCAAGAATCGTTTTGGCTCGACAAATGAAATCGGCGTTTTTGAAATGGTTGACAAGGGCTTGCGGGAGGTTGAAAATCCCTCGCAGATGCTTCTTTCGGGCAGACCCCATAATGTTTCCGGAACGTGCGTTGCCTGCGTCATGGAGGGAACACGTCCGATTCTTGCGGAGGTTCAGGCTCTTGCCGCAAAAACAAGCTATGCCGCCCCCCGAAGAATGGTTACGGGATTTGACTTCAACAGGCTGAATATAATAATTGCCGTTCTCGAAAAAAGACTTGGAATTTACATGAACTCCCTTGACATTTATCTTAACATAGTCGGGGGATTCAGGCTTGACGAGCCTGCCGGCGATTTGCCCGTGGCGATGGCGCTCTATTCGGGAATCATGGACAAGCAAATTGATGAGGAGCTTATAGCGTTCGGGGAAATTGGTCTTGGCGGCGAAATCCGTTCGGTTTCCCACATTGTCCAGCGTATCCGTGAGGCGGAACGCATGGGATTCAGAACCTGCGTCGTTCCGAAGCAGTCCATGAGCGGCATTGATCCGAAGGATTATAACATAAGCATAATTGCTGCGGAAACCCTCCGACAGGCGTTTTCGGTCATAAAATAATATATTGCCTTAAGGCAGCACCGTACAAAGAACGCCTGTCGGCTTTGCCGCACATCTGCTCGTCAATTTCCGCCATCTTTCACAAAAATTTTTTGACATACGTTAGTATGCCTGCAAAATTTTTGTTGCATCTGACGAAAATATGGACTTCGTATCTGTACGACAATCTTTGTGCGGTGTTGCCTTAAGCAAAACAAAACGACCGCAAATGCGGCCGTTTTTGATATATGATATTTGTGTATCCGGATTGTTTACATCAGCTCGCAGATAAGATTTGAAAATTCCACGGGATTTTCAATGCTGATGCCCTCAATAAGCAAAGCCTGATCGTAGAGGAGCTTTGCGTATTTTCCGAGAGTTTCCTTGTCGTCGGCAGCATTTATGCTCTTGAGCTTTTCAAAAATCGGATGCTCCGGATTTATCTCAAGAACACGCTGAGCCTTGATTTTCTGGTCTGACGGCATTGAATTGATAACCTTTTCCATCTCCAGCGAAATCTGACCCTCGCTTGTAAGGCAAACAGGGTGAGATTTAAGTCTTTGAGAAAGAATTACCTTTGAAACCTTGCCCTCAAGAGCATCTCCGAGAGTCTTCAGCAGATCGGAGTTTTCCTCCTCCTTAGCCTTGATTTCCTCTTTCTTCTCATCGCTTTCAAGTCCCAGATCATCGGCGGATACAGACTTAAACTCCTTTTCCTTGTACTTTGCAAGTGTCTTTATGGCAAATTCATCTATATTGTCCGTGAGATAGAGAATCTCGAAGCCGTTTTCCTTTACAAGCTCCGTCTGCGGCAGCTGCTCGATTCTTGCGACGCTTTCACCTGTAGCGTAGTAGATATATTTCTGCTCCTCACGCATTCCCGTAACGTATTCATCGAGAGTTACAAGCTTGCTTTCGTTTGAGGAGGTAAACATAAGCAGATCCTGAAGCTTTTCCTTGTTCATTCCGTAATCGCTGTAAATGCCGTATTTGAGCTGTAAGCCGAATGCCTTCCAGAATTCCTCATACTTCTCACGCTCGTTTTTGAGCATCTTTTTCAGCTCGTTTGAGATGGTTTTTTCGATACTCTTTGCGATAACGCGGAGCTGTCTGTCATGCTGGAGCATCTCACGGGAAATATTAAGCGACAGATCCTCCGAATCCACAAGACCCTTTACAAAGCTGAAATAATCGGGGAGCAAATCCGCGCACTTGTCCATAATAAGCACGCCGTTTGAATAAAGCTGGAGTCCCTTTTCGTATTCCTTTGAGTAGAAATCAAAGGGAGCCTTTGACGGAATATAGAGAAGAGCGTTGTAATTTGCGTTACCCTCGTTCTTGACGTGAGCATATTTGAGAGGCTCGTTGTAGTCGTAGAATTTCTCCGTATAGAAGTGCTTATAGTCCTCTTCTTTAAGCTCGTTCTTGTTTTTCTTCCAGAGGGGAACCATGCTGTTGAGCGTTTCAACCTCGATATAGTCCTCATATTCCGGAGCTGCGTTTTCGTCCTTTTCCTCGCCCTCCGGCTTTTCAACGGGACGGCTGTGTGTCATTTCCATTTTAATCGGGAAGCGGATATAATCGGAATACTTCTTAATGAGGCTCTTGAGTCTATACTGGTCAAGGAAATCGGAATAATTCTCGTCATCGGTATCGTCCAGAAGCTCAAGTATAATATCAGTTCCGACATTTTTCTTTTCGGCTTCGCTTATTGTGTAGCCGTCAACGCCCTCGGATTCCCACTGATAAGCCTTATCGCTGCCGTAAGCCTTTGAAATTACAGTAACCTTCTTTGCAACCATAAATGCCGAATAAAAGCCTACGCCGAACTGACCGATAATCTGGCTGTCCTCATCAAGCTTATTTTCGCTCTTGAACTTAAATGAGCCGCTGTTTGCGATAGTACCGAGATTATTTTCAAGCTCCTCCATAGTCATGCCGATACCGTTATCGGAAATTTTCAGAGTGCGGCTGTCCTCGTCAGCTGAAAGCCATATTGCGAAATCGTCCTTATTCATCCCGACCTTATCATCGGTGAGGGATCTGAAATAGAGCTTGTCAATAGCGTCGCTGGCATTAGAAATCAGCTCTCTCAGGAAAATTTCCTTATGTGTATAGATTGAATGAATCATCATATCGAGAAGTCTTTTAGACTCCGCTTTGAACTGCTTTGTTTCCATTTCAAACATCTCCATTGTCAAATTAGCACTCTACTTGTTTGAGTGCTAATGATAGTATATAACTTTTGGAGGTACGTTGTCAAGGAGCTGCGCAAATGTTTACAATTTATTCATAATTTTGCCTTGATGCCCATCACTTCAGCAGGTATTGCGCATGACCAAAAAAAATTATTCCAACAGGTGACAAATCTGAAAAAATATGGTATAATAAAACTAATGCTGTTAAGGCAGCACCGCAAATTCCATCAGGGAGGCTTACACTATGTGTGAAAAGAAAAATAAAAAATTTTATATTACTACACCTATTTACTACCCTTCGGGAAATCCCCATATCGGTCACTGCTATACAACTGTTGCCTGCGATTCAATTGCACGCTATAAGAGAATGCAGGGATACGACGTAATGTTCCTCACGGGAACGGATGAGCATGGACTCAAAATCGAACAGAAGGCTGCCGATGAGGGCGTTACCCCCAAGGAGTACGTTGACAAGGTTGTTGCCACATTCAAAAAGCTGTGGGATTACATGAATATCAGCTACGACCGCTATATCAGAACTACCGACGACTATCACGTTGAATCCGTTCAGAAAATCTTCAAGGCTCTCTATGATAAGGGCTACATCTATAAGGGCGAATATTCGGGAAAATATTGCACTCCCTGCGAGAGCTTCTGGACCGATTCTCAGCTCATTGACGGCAAATGTCCCGAATGCGGACGCGACGTTGTTGAGGCTAAGGAGGAGGCTTACTTCTTTAAGATGTCGCCCTTCGCTGACAGAATCGAAAAGCTCCTTACTGAAACGGATTACCTCCGCCCCAAAACAAGGGCTGTCGAGCTTGTAAATAATTTCATCAAGCCCGGGCTGGAGGATCTCTGCGTGTCAAGAACCTCCTTTACATGGGGAATCCCCGTAACCTTCGATGAGGGTCATGTGGTATACGTCTGGATAGACGCTCTCTCAAACTACATCACGGCACTCGGCTTCTGGAACGATGCGTATTCGGACTTCGATAAATACTGGCCTGCCGACGTCCACATGGTCGCAAAGGATATTATGAGATTCCACGCAATTATCTGGCCTGCAATGCTCATGGCTCTTGATCTTCCGCTGCCAAAGCACCTTGCCGTACACGGCTGGATAACTTTCAACGGACAGAAAATGTCCAAATCAATTGGCAATGTTGTTGACCCGTTTGTTCTCGGCGAGCGCTACGGCTGCGATGCCATAAGATACCACATTCTCCGTGAAATGGCACTGGGAGCAGACAGCTCATTTTCAAATGAAATCATGATAAACAGAATCAATTCCGATCTGGCAAACGATTTGGGAAATCTCGTTTCACGTACAGTTGCAATGGTTGTGAAATACTTCGGCGGAACACTTCCCGTTGACCGTGAATCGGACGATGTTGACAAGGAGCTTCTCGACATGGCTTTGTCCCTCCGTGACAAAACAGACGCGTTCATAGATGAAACTCAGATAAACAACGCTCTTGCGGAGATTTTCAAGGTGATTTCACGAGCAAACAAGTACATTGATGAAACAGCTCCGTGGGTTCTTGCCAAGGATGAGGAAAAGAAGCCCCGACTTGCGGCTGTTCTCTATAATCTTCTTGAAGCAGTCAGAATTTCCACAACGCTTCTTTGTCCGTTTATGCCCGAAACGATGCCAAAAATATGGGAGCAGATAGGTCTTGCTCCGGAGGACGCTTCCTATGAAAACGCAGGAAAAATCGGAGTTCTGCCGGCAGACGTGACCGTTCATAAGGGGGATATTATCTTCCCGAGAATCGATGCGGAAAAGGAAATCGAGGAGCTTAACGCTATTATTCAGAAGCAGGCTGATGAGGCTCAGGCTAAGCTTGCGGCAGCTGAAAAGAAGCATGAAAAAATTGAGCTTGCGCCGGAAATTACAATTGACGACTTTGCGAAGGTGGAAATAAGAGTCGCTAAGGTTACAGCGTGCGAGAAGGTGAAAAAATCGGATAAGCTTCTTTGCTTACAGCTCGATGACGGCATGGGCGGACGTCAGGTTGTATCCGGCATTGCCGGGTATTACAAGCCCGATGACCTTGTGGGCAGAAAAATTCAGATTATTGCCAATCTGAAGCCTGTGAAGCTCAGAGGAGTCGAAAGCAACGGCATGATTTGCGCTGCCGACACGCCTGACGGAGTAAGGGTACTCTTCGTGGATGACAGTATTCCTGTAGGCTCAAAGATAAGATAGATAATCTAAAAATAAATGCCATATCATCTGATATGGCATTTTTGTTATTCTACTGAATTTTTTCAAAATCCGATGCTTCGTGCTTGCATATGGGGCAGACGAAATCCTCCGGCAGCTCATCGCCCTCGTAGACATATCCGCAAATTTTGCAGACGTAGCCCTTTTTCTTTTTTTCGGCTGAATCGGGCTTTGGTTTGATGTTTTTGAAATAGTAGTCATAAGTAACCGAAGGCTCATCTGATAAAACCTCAGCCTCAGTTACATCAGCTATAAAAAGCGTGTGAGTTCCGCAGTCCACAGTGCCGGTAACTTTTCCGGAAATCACAGCGTTGGCGAATTTGTCAATATACATTACGCCGTTCTGACTTCTAAGCTCGGGATAATCACGAAACTTATCGGACATTTTGCCCGTCTGAAAGCCAAAGTTTCTGAACAGCTCAAATGGCGTATTCTCCGTAAGAACCGAGATGTTGAATATCCCCGATTCCATAATCATGTCGTGGGTATAGTTGCTTTTGTTTACCGCAATGCTGATTCGCATGGGATTGCTCGTCAGCTGGATTGCCGTGTTGACAATGCAGCCGTTATCCTTGTATTCGTTTTTCGATGTCAGCAAAAACAGACCGTATGAAAGCTTGAAAAGCGCCTTTGAATTAACGTTCATAAATAAAATCTCCATTCGTGTAAAATTTAAGGCAACACCGCGCAAAGCCCGCCTGACGGCTTTGCCGCACATCTGCACGACAATCTTTGTGCGGTATTGCCTTAATTAGAATTTTGCAGAGTGAAAACCAGATTTTTAAAAGTATCACCTCTTTCCTCGAAATTTTTGAATATTCCGTAGCTTGCCGATGCAGGTGAAAGCACGCAGCTTTTTCCCTTTTCTGTAATCTGATATGCAAGCTGAACGGCTTCGTCAAGATGCTCCGCATAGTGAACTCGGTCGGGATTGCGGAAATCCATCCTGCGAATCTGATTGAAAATGCGTTTTCCCGATGCTTCCATGCAGATGATATTTACATCCGATTCATTCAGGAATTCCGCAAGCTCGGTATAATCAATGCCTCTGTCCATTCCGCCGATGAGAATTGTACCTGCGTCGGGGACGCTCTTTACAGCTTCAATTGCCGTTGCGCAGGCGGTGGATATGGAATCGTCATAGTAGCGCACGCCGTTTACCTCCGCGACAAATTCAAGTCTGTGGGAAAGGGGACTGAACGAACACAGACCATCAGTAAATTCGTCATCGCTGAGGGCAAAGAG
>JAJQGO010000009.1 GCA_021200415.1 Ruminococcus sp.
CTGTTCGACAGCATAGGGGAAACAGGACTGTCCGGGGCAAGCGTGAATAAAATCAGCAATTTAAGCCTGTCGCAATAGGAGGAAACCATTATGCAGACAGGAAAAATTACTGCTTTGTACGTCAGATTTTCTTATGATGACGGAATTGATGCAGAAAGCGGAAGCATTGAACATCAAAAGTCCCTTCTCAAAAGCTATGCCGAATCAAACGGCTTTACGAACTTGGCTTTCTACGCAGAAATATAGACTTCATCTTTAATACAACACCACCATATCAAAAACCCGAGAAATAGCGTAAATACGTGCTATTTCTCGGGCTTTCTATTTTTATGTTTGTGTTTGCGATTAAAGTCGGTGCTTTGTATCTCAAAGTAATTTTGAGAAAAATGACACTCTAAAAGGTAACGCTGCAATCGTTCAGAGCATTTATTGCAGCTGCGTTTTTCCGCTCGCTGCCCGTGCCGAAACGAAAACGGCTCGTCAATTGCGGACTGTACAAAATTGTGTTGACAAAATTTGCAATTTATTATTGACACCGACTGCAAAAAATGATATACTAAAGATAACGTCGGACATGGCAAAAAATTCAAATACGGCTAAATTTTTAATGAGGTGATTTATTATGAAAAAATTCAAAAAAATAATATCAATTGCCGCTTCTGTGGCGATGCTTCTGGCTTGCGTGCCAATTGGAAACGTGATTGACGATTCGGGAATTTCCATTGCCGCAAGCGCGGAGGAGAGCGACATCACATCACTGCTGACCTATGAAATTCTGGACGATGGAACGATTGAAATCACGGATTGCGACACCTCAGCAGAGGGCGATTTGGAAATCCCGTCCGAGATTGATGGGTATACGGTTACGAGTATTGGGGATTTGGCGTTTGAAAACTGCGAAAGCTTAACTTCTATTGTAATTCCTGACAGCGTGACAAGTATTGGACACAATGCGTTTTGTGACTGCACCAGTTTGGAATCTGTTGCTATCGGAAACGGCGTGACAAGTATTGGGGATTATGCGTTTGAATACTGCACAAGTTTAGAATCAGTTACTATTGGAAATAGCGTTACAAGTATTGGAGATGAAGCGTTTTCTTACTGCACCAGCTTAGAATCAGTTGCTATCGGAAATAGCGTTACAAGTATTGGATATTTTGCGTTTTCTTACTGCGAAAGTTTAACTTCTATTGTAATTCCTGACAGTGTGACAGAGATTTCTATGAGTGCGTTTTATGGCTGCGGCAGTTTAAGCAGCGTTACTATTCCAGATAGTGTAACATATATTGAGAATAGTGCATTTAGTGGCTGCGAAAGTTTAACCAGCATTACAATTCCAGATAGTATTATGTATATTGAGGAATATGCATTTTATAACACTGGTATATTATATAACCAAGATGGACCGGTTTATTATGCAGATACATGGGTTGTAGATTGCGATGAAGACGTAACTTCTGTGGAAATAATGGAAGGTACAAAGGGAATTGCGGATTGCGCATTTTATGAATGCACAAGCTTGACCGATGTTTATTATGACGGATCAAAAAGCGATTGGAGTGAAATTAACATTGGTGAAGATAACGAGTGCCTTACAAGCGCCATAATTCACTACAGTGACACTTCTGATGTCATATCACTGCTGACCTATGAAATTCTAGACGATGGAACGATAGAAATCACGGGCTGCGACACCGATATAGAGGGCGATTTGGAAATTCCGTCTGAGATTGATGGGTATACAGTGACGAGTATTGGGGAAAATGCTTTTGCAGACTGCACTGGTTTGACAAGCGTTATAATTCCAGACAGCGTGACAAGTATTGGGGATTATGCTTTTGTAGGTTGCACAAGTTTAACCAGTGTTACAATTCCAAATAGCGTGACGATGATTTGGGAAGGTACATTTTGGGGTTGTACAAGTTTAACAAGTATTTCAATTCCTGATAGTGTTATGTATATTGGGGAATATGCATTTTATAATACCGGTATATTAAATAATCAAGGTGGACCGGTTTATTATGCAGATACATGGGCTGTAGATTGCGATGAAGACGTAACTTCTGTGGAAATAATGGAAGGTACAAAGGGAATTGCGGATTGCGCATTTTATGATTGCACCGGTTTAACAAACATTACTATTCCTAATAGCGTAACAAGTATCGGGGAATCTGCATTTGGATATTGTGACAGTTTAACGAGTATTACAATTCCTGACGGTGTGACGAGTATTGGGTGGTATGCATTTTCTTACTGTACAAGTTTAACAAGCATTACAATACCGAATAGTGTGACATATATTGGTTCAACTGCGTTTTATGGCTGTACTGATTTAACGAGTATTACAATTCCGGACAGTATAACGGATATTGGAGAATATACGTTTGAAAATTGCACCAATTTAACCAGTGTTACAATTCCAAATAGTATGACGATAATTCAGTTTAGGGCTTTTTATAACTGTACGAGTTTAACCGATGTATATTATGACGGATCAGAAAGCGAATGGAATAAGATTACTATTGAAGATGGCAACGAATGCCTTACAAACGCTAACATTCATTTCAATTCAGCAGATACGACGTTGAAACAGGGCGACATTGACGGAAACAACGTCATTGACGCAATTGACGCCTCGTATGTTCTCTCCGAGTACGCGAAAAATGCAACCTCACAGGCTTCAGGCTTCACCGAATCGCAGGAGCTTGCGGCTGACGTGAACGGTGATTCCGTGGTTGATGCCGTTGATGCATCGTTCATACTGTCGTACTATGCTTATACAGCCGTCGGCGGAACGAATTCCTTTGAGGACTATATGACAACACATTAAATTAAAACGCAGCCCCGTTAGGGCTGCGTTTTTCACTGCCGTGCCAAAATGAAACAGCTTGCCAATTGCGTGCGGCATAAAATTTTGTTGACAAAAATCGACAAAAATGATATACTTAGTGTAGCGCCATTCGTGGCAGAGTTCAATTGCGATTAATTTTTTCGGGGTGATTTGCAATGAAAAAGTTCAAAAAATTACTGTCATTTGCCGCTTCTGTTGCGATGCTTTTTACGTGCGTGCAGGTTGAAAACGCAATTGATATAACTACAAATGCAGAAGGAATCGAGGTCGTAAGCGTAACAGTAGACGCCGATTTGTATGGTGATGTAAACGGCGACGGGGTTGTTGACGACTATGGCGATGATAGGTTAACTGTTATATCATGTACAGATGATGGTGAGTATCGTCAGGTGGTCGTGGGAATATTGAAAGGTTTTGATTAGAAACGAGAATGTCACGCATTATTTTGAACTGTGTTTTATTAGAAACAAAAGACCTTGCAGGTTAGCACTGCAAGGTCTGATTTATTCACCACCCCATTTTTACAACATACAATGGGATCCTGCATTTTTTCAAGATTCTTTGGAAATTAGCGTGCCGTTGGGGAGGCGATACGGGATTCCGATGTGCCGAGAGAAGAAATCTTCGTGATTACGAAGCTGTACTTCAAAAGAGTGTTGTAGTCAACCCCGATTTCAGCGACCCGGAGCATATCCGGGAAAACCTTGATTTGTTCGGTTTTGAACTGACGGATGAGGAGATGGAG
This sequence comes from Ruminococcus sp., assembly GCA_021200415.1. Lineage (GTDB taxonomy): Bacteria > Bacillota > Clostridia > Oscillospirales > Ruminococcaceae > Ruminococcus. The sequence goes on from JAJQGO010000009.1 coordinate 3,597, forward strand.
CAGATCAACACTCTGGATCGAAATGAAAAGCATGACTTAATAGGTTAGGTGCAACAACGGTAATTCCGTTGTTTTTTGTGGTATATCATAAAAGACAGCCTTTGTCAACCCCTTTTTCCTGTCGATGATTTTTTTACAAACCCAATAAACGACGAATTTACGATTCCGGCAGAAAGTTTGGTATCTTGACAAGCTATAAAATCAAAAACTATAGATGATGTTGATATTGCATCGTGAATATTGTACAATAGCGTTTGATTTTATTCCGCCTTCCATTAGGCAATCGTACAAAATACGTCTAATACTTCTTAAGCTATTGACAGTTTCCTCACGTTCTGATATAATAATTATTTAGCTGAACCTATTAAGGACAGCTATACAGCCAGAAAATTGATAATAAAACGATTAAATCGGACGGTATAATAAACATACCTTGCAAGGCACGATGATGATTCGTAGCCGGATGGACAAATGCGCCAGATAAGATTTCAGTCTTATCTGGCTTTATTATTTTCAGGAGGAATGAACAATGAAGATTTATGAAGAATTGCAGGCAAAAAGATTTATCACAATTTTTTTGATATAGATTGGAGGCAGTATGATGGATAATCGTAAAACAAAATCCATGTTTTCTACTTTTTTGTCATATTTAATACCGAGTATGCTGAGTATGGCACTTATGGCGGTGTATACATTTACGGATACCTTTGTTGTTGGGCAGAAGCTCGGCTTTGTGGCTCTCGGTGCAATGGGTATCTGTACGCCGATCATTACTATCACCTATGTGCTCGGCTTCCTGTTCGGTATGGGCGGTGGTGCGCTTTATTCGATTGAAATGGGCAAGAAAAATACTAAAAAGGCAAACGGCATTTTTTTCTACATCGCTGCTGATGCTGTTAATATTGGGAGTTTTTCTTGCGATTTTCGGCAACATATTTGCAGACCCGTTTGCAAGATTTCTCGGCGCAGATGATGCAAATATTGCTTATGTCATGCCTTATCTTAGATGTGTGATAACTTACATACCGGGATTTATGTATGACGTGTTTATTATGTCCTATATCAAAAATGACAGGCACCCCAATACGGCGATGGCGGCGGTTGTAATCGGAACGGGTCTGAATATCGTACTTGATTTGCTGTTCGTTTTCGTATTTGATTTGGGAATGTTCGGTGCGGCAATCGCAACCTGTATCGGCTCTTTCGTGGGACTTACGATCAATACGGGATATGTGCTGGCAAAAAAGCTGAATATTAAATTTCATATCAGGAATATCATCAAGTCGGAAATGCTTCGCATTATAAAATCAGGAGTCAGCGTGTTTATTTTGGAATGTTCCTTCAGAATCGTGACGTTTGTGTTTATCAACCGTGCGGTAAGTCTTTACGGAACAATCGACTCGTCCGTATACACAATCATTATGAACTGGACCTTGGTATGCTTTAATCTCATCATGGGCATTGCGCAGTCCGTCCAGCCGCTGATCAGCGTTAGCTTCTGTGCAGGAGATGTGAAAAGAGTACGCACCTATCGCAAATATGCGCTTATTATATCTGCCCTGCTTGGAACTGCTTTTATCATAATCGGATACAGCTTCACGCCACAGCTTGTAGGTGTATTTGCAACGGACAGCAAGGAACTGATTGATCTGACCACCGACAGCTTCAGGATGTATTTACCGGCATATTTGTTTATGGGTGTCGGAATCTGTATCGGAATTTACTATCAATCCATTGAATCCTCAATGAAGTCGCTGCTGATTATGAGCCTGAGAGGAATTATTCTTCCAGTTGTAGGAGCGGTTTGCCTGACGGGGCTGTTTGGCGGAACGGGGTTGTGGATTACCGTTCCCTTGGCGGAGCTATTGACCGGAATCATTGTCCTGCTTTCTCTTGCTTTTAAGGGCAGCTGCATTATGATTAGACGCTGTGCGGATTATGTGCTGCGAGGTAAGTATAAGGTGGTTTCTGTGTTTATCCATGCGCCGCTTGCGATAATCCGGATTGCGTGAACGTTCATATTCCTCAAGCAGCGTAATCAATCACTTTTTCTATACCTTCACTGTCTCACTTCTATTGTGATACCACAATCCCCCGCCCTTGATTTTCCAAACCTTATATGCTATAATAATAGTGCAAATTATGGAAAATGAAAGGAATTTAAAATGGATATAAACAAAACACTCGCACAGGAATTCGGGCTTCGTCAGGAACAGGTTGATAATACTATAGCTCTGATTGACGACGACAAGACTATACCGTTTATCGCCCGTTACCGAAAGGAGCTTACAGGCTCTCTGGACGATCAGCTGCTCCGTGAGCTTTATGACCGCCTTATGTATCTTCGTAATCTCGAAAAGCGTAAGGAGGAAATCCGTTCGGCTATTACCGAACAGGAAAAAATGGCTCCCGAAATAGAAGCCGCAATTGACGCTGCAAAGACACTTGTGGAGGTCGAGGATATTTATCGTCCCTACAAGCCGAAAAGACGCACACGCGCAGGAATTGCCCGCGAAAACGGACTTGAACCGCTTTCGGAAATTATTATGGCGCAAAAAGCTTCGACCGATCCCGAAAAAGAAGCCGAGGCTTTCATAAATGAGGAGAAAAATGTTCCCGACGCTAAGGCTGCCCTGCAGGGCGCAATGGATATTATTGCGGAGGACATCTCCGACGACGCTGAAATACGCAAAAAGCTCCGCTCACTCGCAAACAGGGAGGGAAAGCTTGTTTCAAAGGCTGCCGATGAGAATGCCGAAAGCGTTTACACAAATTATTATGATTACTCCGAGCCGATTGAAAAAATCGCGCACCATCGTATTCTTGCCCTTGACCGCGGCGAAAAGGAGGGATTCCTCAAGGTTTCGCTGGAGCTTGATGAAACAAGCGCATCAGGTCTTGTTATACACAAATATGCTGTAAATGATTCTGCCTGCGCCGAAATCGTCCGTGAAGCCGCCACCGACAGCTACAAGCGTCTTATATTCCCATCAATTGAACGTGAAATACGCTCTGAGCTTTCCGCAAATGCCGCAGAACAGGCAATTAAAGTCTTCGGTGAAAATCTCCGCCAGCTTTTGCTTCAGGCACCTCTGAAAAACAGCGTAATTCTCGGGCTTGACCCCGGCTACAGAACAGGCTGCAAGGTCGCTGTAATTGACGCTACGGGAAAGGTTCTTGATACAAATGTTATTTATCCGACTCCCGGACCTAAAACCGATATTGAAGGCTCAAAGAGAATTGTCAAAAATCTTATCTCAAAGCACGGCGTTACAACAATTTCAATCGGCAACGGAACTGCTTCACGAGAAACAGAATCATTTGTTGCGGAGCTTATAAAGGAAATTCCCGAAAAGGTCAGCTATATGGTCGTCAGCGAAGCGGGAGCTTCTGTTTATTCCGCATCTAAGCTTGCAGCGGAGGAATTTCCTGAATATGACGTTTCCCTGAGAAGCGCCGTATCTATCGCGCGCCGCCTGCAGGATCCCCTTGCGGAGCTTGTTAAAATTGATCCTAAGGCTATCGGCGTTGGTCAGTATCAGCACGATATGCCTCAGAAGCGCATGAACGAGGCTCTGACGGGTGTTGTTGAGGATTGCGTAAACTCTGTCGGAGTTGACCTTAATACGGCTTCTCATTCTCTTCTCTCCTACATTTCGGGAATAAATTCCACGGTTGCGAAAAATATTGTCACCTACAGAGAGGAAAACGGCAGATTCACCGACAGAAAGCAGCTTCTTAAGGTTTCAAAGCTCGGCAAGAAGGCATTTGAGCAGTGCGCAGGATTTCTTAGGGTTCGTGACGGAAAAAATCCTCTTGACAACACTGCCGTTCACCCCGAAAGCTATGACGCTGCGTCATCACTGCTGAATGAATGCGGATTTACGCTTGCGGATGTATCTCGCGGAGGAGCAAAGGAAATTTCAGAAAAGGCAGATGCGCTGGGAATTGAAAATATCAGCAAAAATCTGGGAATCGGCATTCCGACTCTTACAGATATAATCTCGGAGCTGAAAAAGCCCGGACGCGACCTGCGTGACGAGCTGCCTCCTCCCCTTCTCAGAAGCGGCGATGTCATGGAAATCAAAGACCTCAAGCCCGGCATGGAGCTTGTGGGTACGGTGAGAAATGTTATAGATTTCGGAATATTCGTGGACATCGGCGTTCATGAGGACGGTCTGGTTCATATTTCTCAGATTTGCAACCGCTATATCAAGCATCCTCTGGAGGCTGTAAAGGTGGGCGATATTGTAAAGGTACGCGTCCTTGACGTTGATGTGAAAAAGAAAAGAATTTCCCTTACAATGCGCCTTGACGGTGACGAAAAAAGACCTGCAAGGTCGGAGAAAAAGCGTGAAAATAAACGTCCGAAGGGCGCTGACATCACCAAAATGAGAAACAGCAGCTTCCGTATCAAGCAAAAATAATGTACTATGTTTACATAATCAGGTGCGAGGGCGGCGAATTTTATACGGGAATCGCCACCGACATTGCACGAAGAGTTCATGAGCATTTTACACAGTCAAGCAAATGTGCCAAATACACACGCTCTCACAGAGCGGTATCTCTCGAAGCACTGTGGTCGGCGGATGACCGAAGCTCCGCATCGAAGCTTGAGCGCCGGATAAAGCTGCTTTCTCACAAGCAAAAGCAAGAGCTTACAGAAAATCCCGATACGGTAAATGATGCTGCCGGAATCGAAGGCTGCTTTTACTCTGCTGAATGTGAGCTGCTCAATGAAATAAACAAAAAAACGTCAGAGCATTAAAGCCCTGACGTTCTGTTTTTATACAACCTGACGAGAAATTTAATTTATACTCGAAGGGTACATCTGCACGACAATCTTTGTGCGGTGCTGCCTTAATTTTTTTTACTGTTCAAGCACGGGAATTGCGGCAGTGCCAAGCATTTCGGCTTCGGACATTGTCATTTCCTCATCGGTGATGTATGATTTTTCATTGTCTCTCACATACCATTTTGCCTTGAAGCTGTCAATTCCTGCAACAAAATCATTATTTTCTGCGGAATCCCACGACTGGGAGAAAACTGTAATCTTATGCTTGACGGAATCAATGAGGTCGCCCACAACTGCGCTTGCTGTCGGGAACTTTCCTGCGCCGCGTCCGTAGAACATAACCTTGTCCACTGCGTCGCCGTCAACAAGAACTGCGTTGAACACATCGCTGACGCTTGAAATAATATTGCTGTGGGGAACAAGCATGGGCATTACAACGGGCAGGATTCTTCCGTCGTCAAGCTTTCTGACATTTGCAATCAGCTTGATAGAATATCCCATAGAATCCGCAGTCTGAACGTCATTCAGGTCGATCTGGGAAATTCCCTTTGTGTAGACGCTGCTGGGATATACGTGCTTGCCGTAAACGAGAGATGAGATAATACAGATTTTCCGGCAGGCATCAAAGCCTTCAATGTCGGCTGTCGGGTCTTTTTCGGCATATCCGAGCTTCTGGGCAAGACTGAGCGCGTCCTCAAAGGACATTTTATCGTTGTACATCTTTGTTAAGATAAAGTTTGTTGTTCCGTTAAGGATTCCCGAAACTGCGCTGATTTCATTTGCGGCAAGGCACTTGTGAAGCGGTCTGATTATGGGGATTGCTCCGCCGACACTGGCTTCAAAGAAAAAGTTGCAGTTCATTTTTTTAGCAATCGCAAGAAGAATATCTCCTTTTTCCGCAACAAGCTCCTTATTTGAGGTTGAAACGCTTTTGCCCCTTTCAAGGCATGATTTAACAAAGGTAAATGCAGGTTCAAGACCGCCCATGCACTCGCAGACAGAGGTTACCTCATCATCGTTGAGAATATCATTGAAATCCTTTGTAAATTTATCGGCATAGGGAGTATCCGGAAATTCTCTCAAATCGAGAATATACTTCAGCTCCATTTCCGTACCGGCTCTTTTTTCGATGCTCTCCTTATTTTTATAGAACAGCTCGACAACTCCCGAACCTACAACACCATGACCTAAAACTGCAAATTTAACTGACATAAAGAAACCTCCGAAAATTACTCAGCGGAAAGAAGCTTGATATCAAGCACACCGTCGAGTTCAATAATTGAATTTAATGATGCAAGCTCGTCCTCGGAATCCTCGGTAAGCCGCAAAGAAATATTAACCGCGGCAGCACCGTCAACAGGGATACTCTGATTTACCGTGAGGACGTTTGCACCCTGCCCGTGAAGGAAGGCAAGGACGCTTGAAAGCACGCCGGGACGGTCGTTCAGAAGCAAATACATATTGACGATTCTGCGGGTAAAAAGCTCCTCATAGGAAAATACGCAGTCCTTATACTTGTAATAGGCGCTGCGCGAAATACCAATGCGCTTGCAGGCGGAAGCAAAGCTTTTTTCGCCCTTCTGCGCCATGAGCTTTTTTACCTCGAGAACCTTTGTGAAAACATCGGGGAGAACCTGAGCATCCGCTACAATAAGCTGTGACTTTTTTTTCATAAGATAAATACACCTGTTAGTATGATTTATTCCGTATCGGACGGAGAACAGTCCGCCCGCGGTGAACAACTGTGCATTACTTATTTACTATACCACTTTTATATCCTTTTGTCAAGAAAAAACTACATTATTATACAGCAAAAAATTACACGAGAATAGCTCGGAGTCGAAATTTATGATAACCTACAATCAATAAGCTCATTTTTGCAAAAAAACTGTTGAAAGTGATAAAAACTTAAAAAAGCACTTGACATATGCGAAATTGTGAGGTACAATAGCATTGTAAACTTAAGGCGACACCGCACAAAGATTGTCGTGCAGATGCGCCATTAGATTTTTCGTCAGGTTGTATAAAAGCGACGTAGGCATACTAACGTATGTCAAGGAGTTTTTGTGCAAGATGACGGAAAATATATAAGCAGATGTGCGGCAAAGCCGTCTGGCGTGCTTTGCGCGGTGTTGCCTTAATATTCAATGAAACAATGGCGTTTCGATTGAGGATTTTTTAATTCACAGTCGGAATGCCTTATTTATTTCAAGGAGGAATTTTTACCATGTCAGAGCAGACAAAAACTAAAACAGTATCAGACTTTTTCGGCTGCAATGTGTTCAGCGATAAAGTAATGAGAGAAAGACTTCCGAAGAATGTCTACAAATCCGTTCAGAAAACAAGACAGCTCGGTATTGCTCTTGATCAGGACGTGGCTGACGTTGTTGCCAATGCCATGAAGGACTGGGCAGTAGAAAAAGGGGCTACCCACTACACTCACTGGTTCCAGCCTATGACCGGTGTTACTGCTGAAAAGCATGACGCTTTTATTTCCCCCACTCCGGACGGCAACGTAATTCTTGAATTTTCCGGCAAGGAGCTTGTAAAGGGTGAACCGGACGCTTCTTCTTTCCCGTCAGGCGGTCTTCGCGCTACCTTTGAGGCAAGAGGCTATACTGCATGGGATCCTACCTCATGCGCATTTATCAAGGATAATTCCCTTTACATACCTACAGCATTCTGTTCATACACAGGCGAGATTCTCGATAAGAAAACTCCCCTTCTCCGCTCTATGGAGGTTGTAAGCGAACAGGCGCTCAGAATCCTTCGCCTCTTCGGCAACACAACTGCTACAAGAGTTACTACTACAGTTGGTCCGGAACAGGAATACTTCCTTATTGATAAGAAGCTCTACGAGGAGAGAGAGGATCTTATCCTCACAGGCAGAACTCTTTTCGGAGCTAAAGCTCCTAAGGGTCAGGAGCTTGAGGATCATTACTTCGGAAACATCAATCAGAGAGTTTCTGACTATATGAAGGATCTCGATGAGGAGCTTTGGAAGCTTGGCATCTACGCTAAGACAAAGCATAACGAGGTTGCTCCCGCTCAGCATGAGCTTGCACCTGTATTTACAACGTCAAATATTGCTGCCGACCACAACCAGCTTACTATGGAAATCATGAAGAAAACAGCTCTCAAGCATGGTCTTGTCTGCCTCCTCCATGAAAAGCCGTTTGCAGGCGTAAATGGTTCGGGTAAGCACAACAACTGGTCAATTTCCGCAAACGACGGTCAGAATCTTCTCGACCCCGGCGATACACCTCAGGATAATATGCAGTTCCTTACATTCCTCTGCGCTATTATCAAGGCTGTTGACGAATATGCTCCGCTGCTCAGACTTTCTGCTGCTTCGGCAGGCAACGACCACAGACTTGGCGCAAATGAAGCTCCTCCCGCTGTTATCTCAATGTTCATCGGCAGTGAGCTTGAGGGAGTTATTGACGCTCTCGAGAACGGTACGGTTTACCAGTCAGTTGGAAATCAGTCCTTTGAAATCGGCGTAGACGCACTTCCCAACTTCCCTAAGGATTCCACCGACAGAAACAGGACTTCACCCTTTGCTTTCACAGGCAACAAGTTTGAGTTCAGAATGCTCGGTTCTGCTGATTCTATTTCCTGTACCAACACTATCCTCAATACAATTGTTGCTGAGGTTCTCAGTGAATTTGCTGACGAGCTTGAAAAGGCTGACGACTTTGATTCGGCTCTCAGGGCTCTCCTCGTTAAGACAATCAAGGAGCATAAGAGAGTTATCTTCAACGGTAACGGTTATTCTGATGAATGGCTTGCTGAAGCTGAAAAAAGAGGTCTTCCGAATCTTGTTTCTACAGTTGACGCTCTTCCTGAATATACAAATGAAAAGTATGTAACAATGTTTGAGAAGTTCAAGGTTTATACAGCTACTGAAATCGAGTCCAGAACTGAAATTCTCCTCGAAAACTACAGCAAGGTTATCAACATTGAGGCTCTCACTATGCTTGACATTGCTAAGAAAAAGATTATCCCCTGCTGCATAAGCTACACTAAGGGTATCTGCGACGCTGCCGCTTCAAAGAACAGCATTGGCGTTGATTCTTCAGTTGAGACACAGCTTGCATCTAAGCTTTCTTCACTGACCGAAGGTATCGTTAAAGAAACTGATACTCTCGACAAGAAGGTAATCGCAGCTCAGGGCAAGGAAGAAGGTCTTGAAATGGCTAAGTTCTACAGAGAAGAGGTTTTCGCACAGATGCAGACTCTCCGCGCACTTGTTGATGAAACTGAAATGAACGTTTCCGAAGATGCATGGCCGCTTCCTTCTTATTCGAAGCTTCTCTTCACTGTCTGATTTTTGCGAATTTCAGCTGATATATAAAAAATCCGCCAAGCAGGGTTCAGCCTTGCTTGGCGGTTTTTTCGTAAGACAATTAAAACAAGAACGCCAAAAGGCGTCCTTGTCTTTTTTATTCATTAAGGTACTTCGTAACAAGCTCCTTGACCATTCCCGGATTTGCCTTGCCCTTTGATGCCTTCATGCACTGTCCGACAATGTATCCCAGAGCATTTGTTTTTCCGTTTTTGTAGTCCGTTACGGATTTCTCATTTGCCGCAAGAACATCCTTTACAAGCTGCTCAAGGAATCCCATATCCGAGTTCTGAGCAAGTCCCTGCTCCTCGATTATCTGCGCAGGCTCCTTGTCCTCCTTGATTATAATTTCAAATACCTTCTTTGCTGCGGAATTAGATATTGTTTTCTTCTCCACCTCCGCAATCAGATCCGCAAGACGCTCAGCTGTAAGAGGTGTTTCAAGTATGCTTCTTCCGGTATCGTTCGTGAATTTGGAAATGTCCGCAAGAATCCAGTTGCTGATGTTTTTCGGCTTGCACCTGTTCAGCGATACACATTCGTCGTAAAGCTTGGATTTATCTATATCCTCCGCAATAAGAGTTGCGTCAATCTGTGAAAGTCCATGCTGCTTTACATAACGTGAAATCTTTGCGTTCGGCAGCTCGGGAATGCAGCCCTTCAGCTCCTGAATATGAGCCTCGTCAACTACGATAGTACGCAGATCCGGTTCGGGGAAGTAACGATAATCCTGAGCGTCCTCCTTGGTTCTCATAGTGAAGCTCATGCCCTTTGCATCGTCCCAGCGGCGTGTTTCCTGCATGATAGTTCCGCCTGCCTCAAGAACCTCAATCTGACGCTTTGCCTCATATTCTATTCCCCGGACTGCGGCACTGAAGCTGTTTACATTCTTCATTTCACATCGTGTGCCAAATTCCGTTGATCCTTTTTCACGTACAGATACGTTTACGTCGCAGCGGATTGAACCCTCCTGCATTTTGCAGTCGGAAATGTTAATGTACTGAAGAATGCTCTTTATCGTTTCAAGATACGCCTTTGCTTCGGAAGAGCTTCTTATATCAGGCTCGGAAACAATTTCAATGAGCGGAACTCCGCAGCGGTTCAGGTCAACAAGCGAGCCTGAAAAGGATTCGTCGTGAAGAAGCTTTCCCGCGTCCTCCTCAATGTGTATTCTTGTAACTCCTATGGATTTTTCAACTCCGTCAACCATTATGTCAAGATGACCATGCTCACAAAGAGGAACCTCAGCCTGTGAAATCTGATACGCCTTGGGCAAATCAGGGTAAAAATAATTCTTTCTGTCCTGCTTGCAGACGCTGTTTATCTTGCAGTTAAGAGCGTGTCCCATCTTTATCGCATAGTCAACTACCTTTTCGTTGAGAGTCGGGAGAGTTCCCGGCATACCCATACAAATAGGGCAAACCTGTGTGTTGACTTCAAGTCCGAAAGCATTTCGGCAGTTACAGTAAATTTTTGACTCGGTATTAAGCTCAGCGTGAACTTCAAGACCTACGACTATTTCATATTCTTTCATTATAAAATCTCCTTCCAATTAGAGGTTTTTAGCGAGTGAATCAAAACCGCCGCAGATTTTTTCATATCCATATGCTGCGTCAAGAATCGTCTGCTCTGCAAATTTGCTGCCTATGAACTGAAGCCCGAAGGGCATTCCGTCTTTGCTTTTTCCGCATGGCAGGCTTATTGCGGGAAGTCCTGCAATATTTACCGTTACCGTGCAGACGTCGCTGTAATACATTTTGAGGGGATCTCCGATATTCTCTCCGATTTTAAACGCAGATGCCGGAACTGTAGGTGTTGCGATTACGTCACATTCCTTGAACGCCTGTGAAAATTCGTTTGAAATCTTCCTCTGAACAAGCTTTGCCTTTTTGTAATACGCATCGTAAAATCCTGAGCTAAGCACAAATGTTCCAAGCATGATTCTGCGCTTGACCTCATCGCCGAAGCCTTCGCTTCTTGTCTTTTCGTACATATCCGTCAGACCGTCATAATCCTTTGCGCGATAGCCGTACTTCACGCCGTCAAAGCGTGCGAGATTTGATGATGCCTCGGCGGAGGCGATAATGTAATAAGTATTGATTGCAAATTCTGTACTTGGAAGAGATATTTTCCTGATTTCCGCTCCGTTTGCCTCAAGAGCCTTGATTGCGCTGTAGACCGATCCCTTAGCGTCATCGTCGATACCATCGCCGAAATATTCGGCAGGAACGCCAATTTTCAGTCCCCTTACGCTGTCCCTGAGATTTGCCGCGTAATCGGTATTTTCCACATATGCGGAGGTTGCGTCCATTTTGTCGTATCCGCATATTGCGCTCTGAACCATTGCGACGTCCTTTACCGATTTTCCGAATGAGCCTATCTGGTCGAGGGAGGACGCAAACGCAACAAGACCGTAACGTGAAACGCTGCCATAGGTAGGCTTCATGCCGACAACTCCGCAAAGTGCGGCAGGCTGCCTGATTGAACCGCCTGTATCTGAGCCTAATGTAACAATTGCTTCACCTGCCGCTACAGCTGCCGCGGAACCGCCCGATGAGCCGCCCGGAACGCATTCAAGATTATGAGGATTATGTGTAAGGTGAATGTATGATGTTTCAGTTGATGAACCCATTGCAAATTCATCCATGTTCATTTTACCGGTAATTACCATGCCTGCATCGTTCACCTTGTCGATAACAGTTGCGTTGAACGGCGGAACATAATTCTCCAGCATCCTTGACGAACAGGTGGTGCGCAGTCCCTTTGTGGAAATGTTATCCTTTATTCCGATTGGAATACCTGCGAGAGGGTGCAGCTCCTCTCCTCTTGCGATAGCCTCGTCAACAGCCCTTGCGGATTCGGCAGCCTTTTCGTTCAAGGTGACATATGCGCCGACCTTGCCCTCAACATCGTTGATTCTATCGTTGACGTCATTCAGAATTTCAAGCGCGCTGCATTCCTTATTTCTGAGCATTTCGGAAAGCTCTGCCGCAGTTTTTTCATATAACTTCATCTGTTATTTCTCCTTTACTCAACAGTTTTCGGAACGACAAGACAGCCTGCCTGAACCTCCGGTGCGTTTGCGATAAGCTCATCTCTCGTAAATTTATTTGGAACAGCCTTGTCCTCACGGAGAGGCATTGCGTCCGACGGGTCAAGCGTAAGCTCGTCCTCAATATCGGGAAGCCTGTCAACCATTGCGACAATATTTTCCATGTCCTTTTCAAATTTCGCAAGCTTTTCATCCTCAATCCTGAGCCGAGAAAGCTTTGCAATGTGCTTAATATCAATACTCATAATATTTCCTCCTTGTATTAACATGATATTTATTCCAGACGCTTATTCCGGATTTTGACCGACTTTCTCCAGCAAATCCGCTTCGCTGAGAATTTCAATTCCAAGCTCCTGCGCCTTAACAAGCTTGCTGCCCGCCTCCTCGCCGGCAACCACATAGCTCGTCCTTTTTGAAACTGAGCCTGACACCTTGCCGCCGAAGCTTTCTATGAGCTTTTTCGCTTCGTCACGCTTCATAGTCGGCAGCGTTCCCGTAAGAACAAATGTCAGCCCCTTGAAGCGCTCGTCCGAGGCAGCAGCCTTGGAGTAATTCATATTGACTCCGACCTCCCTCAAACGCCCGATAAGCTCAATGCGGTGAGGCTCTTTAAGGGCTTCGGCGACACTATCAGCCATAATATCTCCGAATCCGTCAATTGCCGAGATTTCGTCCTTTTCGGCTGCAAGAAGCTTTTCCATTGACGGGAATTTCTCACACAGCAGCTCCGCCGCCTTCTGACCGATATTTCTGATTCCCAATGCGTAAACAAGCCTGTCGAACTCCGCCGACTTTGAAGCTTCAATTGCTTTAAGAAGATTGTCCGCTGATTTATCGGCAAATCTCTCAAGTGAAAGAAGCTGCTCCTTTGTAAGAGTATACAAATCCGCAGGAGATTTTACAAGTCCGCTGTCAACAAGCAGCTTCATGTTTGCAGCTCCAAGTCCATCAATATTCATGGCGTTTCGCGAAGCGAAGTGAATCAGATTTTTCAGAAGCTGCGCAGGACACTGGGAATTGGGACATCTCAGGACGCTTTCGCCCTCGTCCCGAACGGAAGGCGTTCCGCATACAGGGCAGGCTTCGGGAAGCCTGAACGGAACTGAATTTTCCTCATGGGATACAGACCGCAGAACCTCCGGAATTATCTCCCCTGCCTTTCGCACAACGATTGTATCACCGATTCTTATATCCTTTTCGTCAATGAAATCCTGATTATGCAGAACGGCTCTTGAAACGCTCGTTCCTGCAAGCAGAATCGGCTCAAATACCGCAACAGGTGTAATTGCTCCTGTTCTTCCCACGTTGACCTCAATATCAAGCAGCTTCGTTTCCTTTTCCTCCGGCGGAAATTTATACGCGACAGCCCATTTTGGAGTTTTAGCTGTAGCTCCCATGATTTCACGCTGTGACAAATCATTTACCTTGACGACAACACCATCAATGTCAAAGGAAAAATCAGCACGTTCATTTCCAATGCGGTTGATTTCATCGCATATTTCATCATATCTGACGCACAGCTTATATGACGGAATCACCCTGAAGCCAAGCTCACGCAGATAATCAAGCGATTCCTTATGGGTTGCAAATTCCCTGCCGACACACTGCTGAACATTGAAAATGAAAATGTCGAGATTTCTCTCCTCCGTTACCCTTGGATTCTTCTGACGGAGCGAGCCTGCCGCCGCGTTTCTCGGATTTTTAAAAGGCTCCTTCATCATGGATTCCTGTTCCTCAACAAGCTCAAAGAAGCTGTCGCGTGGCATATAAACCTCTCCCCTGACTTCAAGATATTCGGGAGCGTTTTTTATTTCCTTGGGAATTGACTTGATTGTTCTGAGATTTGCCGTAACGTCCTCGCCGACAAATCCATCTCCTCTTGTTGAGCCACGGGTGAAAATTCCGTTTGTGTATTCCAGTGATACCGACAGTCCGTCGATTTTCGGTTCAACCGTATATTCAGGATTTTCAAGCTCCCCCGTGCAGCGCAGAACAAAGCTGTTTACCTGTTCAAAGGAAAAAACATCCTGCAAGCTTGCCATCTGCACGTTATGCTGAACCTTCCCGAAAGAGTTATCCGCAGCACCGCCCACTCTTTGTGTCGGCGAATCGGGAGTTATAAATTCCGGAAAATCCTCTTCAATTTTTTTCAGCTCCTGCATAAGCATATCAAATTCATAATCGCTTACTTCCGGATTATCCCGTACATAGTAGCTGTAATTATATTTATTGAGCAGCCCGCATAGCTCCTCATGGCGTAATTTTGCCGATTCCTTGTTCATTTTTTCCTCCGTTGTCAGGCGTAATAGAGCGTGTTCACATAAGCGGACGTACTATCATGCCGCAGATGGCGAAATTCGCAAAAGGACACGTGCAGCGGCTTATGTGAAAACGCTCCTATATATTATACCATATTTTGCATGGCTTACGCTACCTTTTTTTCATATTTTTTTGATGCAAAATAATTTTATTTCTCAACTCTCCAAAAAATTCAGTGACACTTCAGGTACTTCTCCGACAATTATATTCTCCGCAAGCAGAAATTCAAAGCTCACCTCGGTTGAGAACGAATAAAGCGGCAGCGACGAGTTTATATAAGCAGTCACCGTTGCGGAAATCCTGTGGCAGGTCTGATTTACACCTGCCGATGAAAAGGTGCTTGTAAGCTCAACCTGCGCTTCCCTCGCAGGACAGATTCTCAGACGCAGATGCGGCCCGATTCCCGCAAGAAGATACGAATTTGTAAGCGAGCCAATGGGAATTTCCGCGGACGTATCGCCCGACTCCATAAATTCCGAATTGATTATCAGGCTAAGCTCGGACTGCACCCTGTTGATGTTATATGTTACAGCTTCAATTGCAGCCGCATTGCCGTTTTCATCGTAAAGAACAGCCGCGAAATCGCTGTAAGTATACCTGTTTTCATCAAGATACTCGGAAACCGCGCTGCTGATTATTTTATTTGCCGTCAGCTTTGAATAATGCTCAGCCTGCTGAGCGGCAATGGGTCTTACATTCTTTTCCGTTTTTATAAGCACGGCGGTAAACAACGCAGTGATAATCACGAATATAATTGCCCAGAGCTTTACACGTCCGCTGAACCTTCTGCGGCTTTTGTACCTCACTGCCGTCCCCCCTTTGCAAAAAGGGACGCTCTTTACCGAAGCGTCCCTTATTCAACAGAATCGGAATCAGCCGTTTTCCCCGTCGCAGCATCCGCACGATGAGCTGTCCGGATTTATGAGCGTTGCAGGTGAAAATTCCTCCTCGGGGAATTTGATTTTCTCGAAAACCTCGCAGGGAGAATCCGTATCGGTACAGCACTCCTTTTTGGGTATTGTGTATTCGTAGGTTGGAACCATTATCGTAACAGGACGTGTAAGCTCCACCACGGAAAAAATTCCCAAGGTGACTATTACGGACCTTATGCGGCGGCAGCCTGAATTCTCGGGCGACTGGGCATCAGCATTGCGGCAGACCATACCGATTTTTGTTTCAAGCGCAACAGGCTCAACTACAGATACGCTGACAGTAGGCAGATTTATCGTATCGCAGCAGCAGTTGGTGCTGCCTGAGCTTGAACCGTCGCTGAAAAAGGTTTTCACAGCCGATTCACTTCCGTAAAGAACGCAGCTTTTGCTTGCATAAGCTGTACCTGTCAGAAGCGCAGGGGGATCGCAGGCTTTATCATACGCAAGCAGATCAACACGGAATGTGTAGGTCAGATCTATTGTAAAGAACCCTTTGTTAAAAGGAATAGGTTCAATGTTTATACAAATGTCTGTAACCCTCACGCATTTTGCCTTGACCAGATTAACGCTTCCCGGAAGCTCTCCGCAGTCCAGAACAATCGGAATATCCGAAAGGCAGTCGCGGTCGCTGCAGCTGTCAAAAATACGGTTGACCTTAATCGGAACTCCGTCAGATGCATAATTTAATTCACTCATTATAACCCTCCTAAAATGAATCTATATGGCATTATATTCGGATTTGAGCGAATTTGTGACTAAAATCAGCTGTTTTTATCCACCTGATGGAATTTTTTCAGATTGCCGATTTTTTCGTTCCTCTCATCGAGAACCTTTTCAACCTCGGACCATTCAAGTCCCTGATTTGCGCAGAGAACCATTACATGGTAAAGAAGGTCGTTGATTTCATTTTTCAGCTCGTCATTATCGCCGTTTTTTGCGGCAATTACCGTTTCGGTTGCCTCTTCGCCTACCTTTTTGCAGATTTTATCCACGCCCTTGTCAAAAAGATAACAGGTATAGGAATTTTCAGCGGCGCTGCCGTTTTCAAAATCCTTTTTTCTCTGCTTGATTACTTCAAAAATTTCCTCATAAACTGTCATTGTTAATTTAATTCTCCTCGCTACTGTATATTTCGTTAAAGAAGCAGCTGTAAGCTCCTGTATGGCAAGCCACTCCCGTTTGCTCCACATTTACCAGCAATGTATCGTTGTCGCAGTCGCCGTAAATTGAAACAACCTTTTGCAGATGTCCCGATGTTGCGCCCTTATTCCAGAATTCCTGTCTGGAACGGCTCCAGAACCATGTATAGCCCGTTTCAAGCGTTTTTTTAAGGCTCTCCCTGTTCATGTACGCAAGCATCAATACTGTTTTTGTGTTGACCTCGTAGCAGATTGCGGGGATAAGCTCTCCCTTAACAAAAAACTTATCAAGATCATTTAAATCTATTTTTATCATTACTTAGCCTTTCTGCTTTATCTCACGATTATGCCCTTGCTGCGGCAGTTTGCCTTGACCTCCTGAACCGTCAGCTCCCTGAAATGGAAAAGCGAAGCTGCCAAAGCCGCCGTAGCTCCCGTTTTCTCGAAAACCTCCGAAAAGTCGTCAATTTTACCTGCGCCGCCGCTTGCGATAACAGGAATGCTGCATGAATCGCACACTGCCTTCAGCATTTCAATATCAAAGCCGTTTTTAGTTCCGTCCGCGTCAATGGAGTTGAGGCATATTTCACCTGCCCCAAGCTGCTCGATTTGCTTCACCCAGTCAATCAGATCCAGATGCATATCAACACGTCCGCCGTTTATGTAAACTGTCCATTTATGGTCGGCAACCTTTTTTGCATCGATTCCGACACATATGCACTGATTTCCGAAAATTTCAGCTCCGTCCCTGATGAGCTGCGGATTCTGAACAGCCTGAGAATTGACCGACACCTTATCCGCTCCCGCACGAAGAGTTTCCCTGATGTCGTCAACGCTTTTGATTCCTCCGCCCACAGTAAGGGGTACAAAAACCTTTTTGGCAGTTTCCCGAACAACGTCAAGGAAAACTCCCCTGCCCTCAAATGAAGCCGTTATGTCATAAAAAACTATTTCGTCCGCGCCCTGTCTGTTGTATTCCTCCGCGCATTCAACGGGATCTCCCACATCGCGGATTCCCTCGAAATTTACGCCCTTTACCACCTTGCCGCTGCGCACGTCAAGACATGGTATTATTCTTTTTGCAAGCATGGCTGAACCTCCTTTATTTTCATACGTAAGCCGCAATTCGGCTCACTGCCGAATCACTTCTTACCTGCATATTCAATCGCCTTCCTCAGGTCAAGAGTACCCTTGTAGATTGATTTGCCGCAGATTGTTCCGTAAAGTCCCATTTCCTTGCAGGCAGCAATATCGTCCATTGTGTGAACTCCGCCGCTCGCAACTATATCCGCACGTCCCTTTACAGACTCCGAAAGCTCCCGAAGCTGCTCCCTGTTCACGCCGGAAAGAGTGCCGTCCTTGGATATATCGGTGAATATGAAATATTTCACACCTACGTCAATCATTTCATTTGCCAGCTGAATATAGCTCACATCTGAGGTTTCAAGCCAGCCCTCCGCTGCGACCATGCCATCCTTAGCGTCAATTCCGACAACTATCTTTTCGCTGCCGAATTTTTCAACTGCGTCCCTGACAAGCCCGGGATTCTTTAATGCCGCCGAGCCTAAAATCACACGGGAAATTCCCATTTTCAGGTACTCGTCAATCGTTTCAAGGCTGCGGATTCCTCCGCCCAGCTCCACCTTGAGATTTGTTTTTTCGGCAACGTCCCTGTAGATTTTTCCGTTGACGGGTCTGCCCTCCTTAGCTCCGTCCAGATCCACCATGTGAATCCATTCCGCTCCGGCTGCTTCAAAGCTTTTTGCTGTTTCGAGATAATCGGACGCAACCTTTTCAGCTGTTGAGAAATCTCCCTTGAAAAGGCGCACGCAGTTTCCGTCCTTTATATCAATTGCAGGAAATATAATCATTTGATAAGCCCTCCGAAGTTTTTGAGTATGCGCAAGCCTGTAGCTCCGCTTTTTTCGGGGTGGAACTGTGCGCCGTAGACGTATTTTCCGTCATGTACAAGCGCAGGAACTCTTCCCGCATATTCGCAGTAGGCGGAGATGCTTTCATCGGCGCATTCCGCCTTGTAGGAATGCACGAAGTAGACGTATTCGTCATCGCCCAGCCCCTCCAGAAGTTTGCACGGATTGAGAACCTCCAGCTTATTCCAGCCCATGTGGGGAATTATCAGGTCGGGGGCCTCCATTTTTCGGATTGAGCCTTTGATAAGTCCAAGACCGTCACATTCCTCAAATTCATATCCCTTTTCAAAGATGAGCTGCATTCCAAGGCATATTCCCAAAAACGGCTTCTTTGCAGCCTCCTCCCTGATTGTTTCAACAAGACCTGAATTTTCCAGCATTTTCATTGCTGCGGGAAATGCTCCGACTCCCGGAAGAATAATTGCGTCGGCAGACTTGATAAACTCCTTATCCGAAGCCGGTGCGTTTTCAAACCCGAGGTAATCGAGAGCGTTCTTCACGCTGAAAATATTGCCTGCGCCGTAGTCAACAATTGCTATCATTTACAATACCCCTTTCGTAGAAAGTGTTTTTCCGTTTTCTGTCAGGGCAGCCGCCTGCTTCAGCGCATGAGCGACTGATTTATAGATTGCTTCACACTTATGATGATCGTTTGTGCCGTAAAGAAGATTTATATGCAGAGTTATTCCCGCATTAAATGAAAACGCACGGAAAAATTCCTCCGTCAGGCATACGTCATATTCTCCGCAGCTCTGATTTGTAAACTCCGCATTAAACACGAGAAACGGACGATTGCTTATGTCCATGCTTGTAAATGCCAGCGATTCGTCCATTGGAATGTAGGCTGTTCCGTAGCGCCGGATTCCGGATTTATTGCCGAGTGCTTTTGCAAGCGCCTGTCCGAGGGCAATTCCGGTATCCTCAACCGTATGATGACCGTCAACATGGAGATCCCCCGTAACGTGAATGCTCATACTGATTCCGCTGTGGACGGAAAGTGCCGTCAGCATATGGTCGAAAAAGCCTATTCCCGTTGAAATATCGGCATTTCCCTTTCCGTCAAGCACAAGGCTGACCTTTATATCTGTTTCCTTGGTTTTGCGTATAACCTCACCGCTTCTGACCTCTATCATTTCAGAATTTCCTCCAATGCAGCAAACAGGGCGTCCATTTCCTCAGGCGTGCCAACTGTAATTCTAAGATAATTGCTGATTCGCGGTTTATTCCAGTAGCGCACGAATATTTTCCGCTCCTTGAGAGCCGAAAAAATCTCTGAGGCGGGCTTTGTTTTGTGTCTTGCGAAAATAAAGTTGCTTTTTGAATCCGTAAACGTGAATCCCAGTTCCTTCAGCTTTGTCTTGGAATATTCTCTCGTATCCACGATTTTTTTAACTGTACTCTGAAAATATTCCTCGTCACGTACCGCTTCCGCTCCGCAAAGCTGTGTAATCGGAGTCATGGTATATGAATTTATTGAGAACTTGACATCGTTCATATATTTAATAAGCTTTTCATTTCCCATTGCATAGCCGATTCTCATTCCCGCAAGGGATCTCGATTTTGAAAATGTCTGAACAATCAACAGATTCTCATATTTCTCGGTAAGCCTCAACGCGCTTTCAGCTCCGAAGTCAATATACGCCTCGTCGATTATAACTACCGAATTCGGGTTCGATTTGACCATATCCTCAATCATCTCAAGACTCTCCTGACAGCCTGTGGGCGCATTGGGATTCGGTATGATAATTCCTCCGTTTTCGGTTTTGTAATCATCGGGATTTATCCTGAAATCCTCCGTAAGAGGCTTCTGAATATACGGAATACGGTAAACATCCGCCCAGACATCATAGAACGAATATGTGATATCGGGGAAAAGCACCGGCTTTTCTGAATTGAAAAAGGTGAGAAATGCTATCGACAGCACATCGTCAGAGCCGACTCCCACAAAAACCTGAGATGGCTTTAAATTGTAACGCCCGGCAATCGCACTGACCAGCGGCGTTGAATCAGGATCGGGATAAAGACGCATTTTTCCGCAGTCAAAGCCTTCCGTAACAGCCTTCACCCTCGGCGAAGGAGGATAGGGATTCTCATTCGTATTGAGCTTTATTACATTTTTTTCCTTGGGCTGCTCTCCGGGAGTATAGGGCACGATTTTACGCACGTTATCTTCCCATGAATTTGCAACGCTCATAATTTTTTCCTCCTGAGTTCAATCTTCAAAGCGAACCTTGATTGCGTTTGCGTGAGCTGTCAGACCCTCTCGTTCGGCAATGAGAACTATATCCTCCTTAGCTTCGGCAAGCGCCTCCTCCGTGTAATAAATATAGCTTGAACGCTTCGTGAAGCTTGCGACTCCGAGAGGTGAGAAAAATCTCGCTGTTCCGCTTGTGGGGAGTACGTGATTCGGGCCTGCATAATAATCGCCCAGCGGCTCGGAGGCATAGCTGCCGAGGAATACAGAGCCTGCGTTGTCCAGACTTCCGAGAAGCTCAAAGGGTTTGTCCATAAGGACTTCAAGATGCTCGGGAGCAATTGCGTTTGCCAGCTCCACAGCCTCGCCTCTTCCTCCGCAGATTATAACTGCGCCGTAATCCTCCAGAGATTTGCTTATAATATCCTTACGTGAAAGATACTGCTTCTGACGCTCGATTTCAGCAAGTGTTCTGTCCGCAATTTCCTCGCTCGTCGTTATCATAATTGAGGACGCAAGAACGTCATGCTCAGCCTGCGACATAAGATCTGCTGCCGCAAATTTCGGATCTGCCGTTTCATCGGCAAGGACAAGAATTTCACTCGGCCCTGCAATCATATCAATATCAACCACTCCGTAGAGAAGCTTTTTCGCTGTTGCGACATAAATATTTCCCGGGCCTACGATTTTATCGCATTTCGGTATTTCCTCCGTTCCGTAGGCAAGCGCCGCAATTGCCTGCGCTCCTCCCGCAAGAAATATTCTGTCAACTCCGCATATTGCAGCCGCAACAAGTATATCCTTATTCGGCGTTCCGTCCTTCAGAGGCGGAGTAACCATGATTATTTCCTTTACTCCGGCAATCTTCGCAGGTATGGCATTCATGAGAACGCTTGACGGATATGCGGCAGTTCCGCCGGGAACGTAAAGTCCCACACGCTCAAGACCGCGTATTCTTTGCCCGAGAATCACACCGTTTTCCTTGGCATTTATAAATCCCTGCTCCTTCTGTCTGTTGTGGAAATCGGAAATGTTTTCCATTGCGCTGAGAAGCGCGTTTACAAATTCAGGGTCAGCTTCGGTAAGCGAATCGTTTATAACATCTCTCGGAACTTCATAATATTCAGGCAGATTGCCGTCAAATTTCAGCGTATAGCTCTTTACGGCTTCATCGCCCTTTTCCCTGACGTCATCAATAATTGCCGATACGGTTTCAGAAACCTTTTTGCTTGTTTCGCCGCTTCGCTTTTTCAGCTCCCTGAGAAATTCCTTTTCGTCCCTTCCGTTGGCATATATCTTCTTCATCACAGATTCTCCTCTATCAATTTAATAAGCTTTTCGATTTCCTGATGTCTGAGCTTGAGGCTCACGGTATTTGCAATAAGTCTTGCGGAGATAGGAGCAACATCCTCGATGACTTCAAGTCCGTTTTCCTTGAGAGTTGTTCCCGTTTCAACAATATCTACAATACCGTCCGCAAGCTCCAGCAGCGGCGCAAGCTCAACCGAGCCTTCGATTTTTATTATTTCGGTATCCATATTCTTTGTTTCAAAGAAGCTTCGGGCAACATTGGGATATTTCGTTGCAATTGTCTTTATTCCGTAGCCGCTGTAGAAATCCGTGCCCTTTTTTGCCGCAAGAGCAAATTTGCATTTCCCGAAGCCGAGATCCACAAGCTCAAAGAATTTTCCGTTCATTTCCATTATGGTGTCCTTGCCCACAACGCCTAAATCGCACACGCCATGCTCCACGTAGGTTATAACGTCGTTCGCCTTTGCAAGAACAACCTCAAGATTCGCGTCGGGCACGGGGAGAATCAATTTTCTGCCCTTTTCACGTACCGCTGTGCAGTCAAATCCTGTTTTTTCAAGAAGTCCTACGGTATCCTTTTCAAGTCGTCCCTTTGTAAGGGCAATTCTTATGGGTTTGCTCATGCAAGCACCTCCGTTTTATTGTCGTTTTCATCGTCAACTATTATTATTTTCGGGATTCGCTTTTCCTTGGCATATTCTCTGACAGTATCAATATCCTCAAACATTGCGTTTTCAACTGTCAAGCCCTCGCTGCGCAGCTCCTGAGCTTTTTTGATTGCGCTGACCTCGCTTCCGGCTTCGGCAAATATAATAACATCGGCACATGGCATTTCAACAGGAACGCCGCTTTTTGCGATAACCTTTGCCACAGCATCGATATTTACCGCAAATCCGACAGCAGGAACGTCATATCCGAATTCCGAAATCAGCTTATCATAGCGTCCGCCTGAAATCACTTCTCTGCCGTGCCCCTGAAGGTAGCCTTTAATTATAATGCCCGTGTAATAGTCGGTTTTGTTGACGAGTCCCAGATCCACGGTTATTTCTCCATCATCGCCGCAAATTTCCGAAGCGTCGCAGTATATAGCTTTAAGCTCATCAAGGATTGCCTTGATTTTTTCATCGGGCATGAGCTGCTGTGCCTTGTCAAATACCTCGATTCCTCCGAATAATCCCGGAAGCACCTTCAATGCGTTTGTTACAAAGCTGTTTCCCAGCGTGTCAAGCAAATCGTTAAGCGCAGGGAAATTTTTAGCTTCAATGAGCTGCCTGATTTCCTCCTTCTGAGCATCGGAAATTTCAAGACGGCTTACAAGCTCCTTGAAAATGCCGATATGACCAAGCTCGAGGGAAAATTTCATTCCAAAGGATTTCAATGCGCTTACAGCTGTGGAAATCACCTCAAGATCGGCAATTTTCAGCTGCGATCCGATTAGCTCGATTCCTGCCTGAGCAATTTCATCGCTTCGTCCTTTAAGCGCAGGCTCTGTTCTATAGACGGTCTGATTATAGCAAAGCTTCAGCGGAAGAAGAGCGTCCTTAAGCCTTGTTGCGACAACTCTCGCAATGGGCATTGTGGAATCGGGACGAAGCACGAGAAGTCTGCCCTTGCTGTCGGTAAGCTTATACAAATTCTTCTGCGGAAAATAGCGGGAATTCAGATTGAATACATCGTAAAATTCAAGCCCCGGAGTTATCATTTCGTTGTATCCGCCGCTTTTGAAAATGCTGCGGAGAGAGCTTTCAATATTTCGTCTTATTATACATTCCTCCAAAAGAAGATCCTTCGTCCCCTCCGGAGTAATAAGGTCATAATTTCTCATAAATACCTCCAATATCATCAGATACTTTAGTGTGCTAACATGATAACATAATACCATATTAACATAATGAAGTCAAGCTAAAAGAAAGACATTTGCGAAGAATCGGGCAAATCGCCTAACGCGCCAATGGATTTCAACAGCTCTATTGTTGTCTTTGACGCACCGCTCATGTTCTGGAATTCCTCAATGGAAATGAATCCGCCCTTTTGGGCAGCTTCATAAAGTCCGGATGCGACCGATTCGCCCACACCGCTGATTGCTCCGAAGGGAATACGTATTTTTCCGTCCTCTATCAGATATTTCGTCGCGTGGGATTTATATAAATCAACCGGAAGAAATTCATATCCCCGTGAAAGCATTTCATTTGTAATCAGAAGTATATCGTACAAATCGCTTTCCTTTTTGGAACGGTCGTTTCCAAGTGATTTCAGCTCGTCAATTTTAGCGCGGACAGCATCTTTTCCCCTGACTGCAAGCTCGGCGTCGAAATCCTCGCCCCTGACCGTAAAAAATGTAGCGTAAAATTCCAGCGGTCTGTGCAGCTTGAACCAGCCCAGCTTTATTGCCGCAATAACATATGCCGCAGCGTGAGCCTTCGGGAACATATATTTTATTTTCAGACAGCTTTCGATATACCAGTCGGGCACGTCATGATCCCTGAGCATTTGTATACGCTCCGGAGTAAAGGTTTTCGGGGCTTTTCCCTTTCGGGTATCCTCCATAATCTGAAACGCCTCTTTCGGCTCGACATTTTTATAAAGCAGATATGTCATAATGCTGTCACGTGTACCGATTACCTCGGAAATGGTACACGTTCCGTTATCAATAAGGTCTTTGGCGTTGCCAAGCCATACGTCCGTACCGTGGGAAAGTCCCGATATTTGCAGAAAGTCGCTGAATTTAGTCGGCTTTGCGTCAAGGAGCATCTGAATTGTAAATCCCGTTCCCATTTCGGGTATTCCAAGACTTCCCGTCTGGCAGTAGATTTCTTCGGGTGTAACGCCAAGCACATCGCAGTTCGTACACATTCTTATAACGTCCGGATCAGATGTGGGAACATCCTTGATTTTCAGTCCCGTCATATCCTCAAGATGCTTATACAGTGTCGGAACAACGTGTCCAAGCTCGTCAAGCTTCAGGATAGTGTCGTGGAGAGAGTTGAAGTCAAAATGTGTAGTAATAATTCCCGAATCGGTGGAATCGGCAGGGTGCTGAACCGGAGTAAAATCATATACGTCATAATCTGACGGAACAACTACCATTCCTCCCGGGTGCTGACCCGTTGTACGCTTGATGCCTGTACAGCCTATCGCAAGACGATTCATTTCCGAAGCGTTCAGCGTTATGTTGTTTTCCTCACAATATTTTTTCACGAATCCATATGCCGTTTTATCCGCAACAGCGGAAATTGTTCCCGCCTTGAACACGTTGGATTTGCCAAACAGCTCCTCAGTGTAGCGGTGAGCGTAGAACTGGTATTCGCCGGAAAAATTAAGGTCAATATCAGGCGCTTTATCTCCGTCAAATCCGAGAAACGTTTCAAAGGGAATATCATGGCCGTCCCTGTTCATATCAGCTCCGCAGTCGGGACATTTTTTCGGCGGCAGATCAAATCCCGAGCCGTATTTTCCGTCAAGGAGAAATTCACTGTGCCTGCAATTGGGGCAGATATAATGCGGCGGCAGCGGATTTACCTCCGAAATTCCCGCCATAGACGCAACAAATGACGAACCGACCGAGCCTCGTGAGCCTACATGATAGCCGTTTTCCTCGGAATTCCACACAAGCTTCTGGGCAATGATGTAAAGCACCGAGAATCCATGCTTTATAATTGAGGAAAGCTCACGGTTCAGACGCTTTTCAACAAGCTCCGGCAGCGGATCTCCGTATATTTCACGCGCCCTTTCATTTGTTATGCGTGTCAGCTCCTCCTCAGCTCCGTCAATCGTGGGAGTAAATGTTCCCTTCGGTATGGGGCGGACATCTTCTATCATATCGGCTATCATATTTGTATTTGTTATGACGACCTCTTTTGCCTTTTCATCGCCGAGATATTCAAAGCATCCAAGCATTTCCTCCGTAGTGCGGAAATAAAGAGGCGGCTGAAATTCTGCATCCTTGAAGCCCATGCTTGCCAAAAGAATCTTCCTGTAAACGGCATCCTTCGGATCAATAAAATGCACGTCGCACGTTGCGCAGACGGGTATGTTCAGTTTTTCGCCAAGCTCAACAATGCGTCTGTTGTATTCCCTGAGATCATCATCGTTTTCAGCCGTTCCCTCCCGAACCATAAAGGCGTTATTTTCAATTGGCTGAATTTCAAGATAATCGTAAAATTTCGCGAGATGCTCTATTTCCTCTTCCGATTTGTTATCGACAATCGCACGGAAAAGCTCCCCCGATTCACAGGCGCTTCCGAAAATAAGTCCCTCACGGTGAGCCTGCAATACGGATTTCGGAATAAGAGGCTTTTTGTAAAAATAATCAATGTGACTGTAGGAAACAAGCCTGTAAAGATTTTTCAAGCCTGCCTGATTACGCACAAGAATTATCTGGTGATATGATTTCAGCTTCTTTACATCAATTGAACCTGCCTTGTAGTTAAGCTCCTCGACCTTTTTCAAATCCTTATCATTGATAAGGCGGCTTACAAGCTCTATGTAAATTTTCGCAAGCATAAGAGCATCGTCGGAGGCGCGGTGATGCTCAAATTTTCCCAGCTTAAGCTGCTTTGCCACATAATCCAGCTTATGACGTCCCATTTCAGGCAGCATACACTTACAAAGAATGAGCGTATCAAGCCAGTTGTATTTGAAGCTTATGCCGCTGCGTTTGCAGGCTTCATTTATAAATGATGTGTCAAAATTCGCGTTATGGGCGGCAAGTATAGGATTATCGCCGCAGAATTCAATGAACCTCCGCAAAGCCTCCCCTTCCTTGGGAGCGTTGGATACCATTTCATCAGTAATTCCCGTAAGCTCGGTAATTTTCTGCGGAATGGGGCGTTCGGGATTAACCATTGTGTTAAAGCTGTCCACAACCTGCATATTTTTCAGCTTGACTGCTCCGATTTCCGTAAGTCTGTCCTTAGAGAAATTCAGACCCGTTGTTTCCACGTCAAAAACAATAAGCTCGTCATTGACGCTTCTTTCATCAGGATATTTCAGGATTTTCTGCTTATCGAGATCGTTGACTACATATGCCTCGCAGCCGTAAATTACCTTGAGATCCTTCGGCTTGTTATACATGGCATCCGGAAATGCCTGAACTACTCCGTGATCTGTTATAGCCATTGCCTTATGACCCCACATTGCCGCCCTGTTCAGCAGCGTTACCGCATCTGTTACGGCATCCATTGAGGACATATTCGTGTGGCAGTGAAGCTCTACCCTCTTCTCGGGATAATTATCCATTTTCGGTATTCGCTTAACCTTGATAACGGACTGAGGGGTAATTGTTATATCATGTGCGTAATTATCGTAATCCACCTTGCCGGAAACAAGGAGTGTGCAGCCGGATTTAATGCTGCTGAGCTTCATGGATTCAAATTCCTCGCCCTTGCCGAAAAGCTTAACCTTCAGCGAACCGCTGTAATCGGTTACATCAAAAACAGCAACTGATTTTTCATTGCGCAGCTCCTTTATTTCAGCTGCGAAAACATCGCCTACAATTACAAGCCTTTCGCCAAGACGCTGTACCGCCTCGGAAATGGGAACAGGCTTTTCACGTATAGCCTTTCCCTTGACTATTTCGGCGGATTCGGCATCAAATCCAATATCAAGCGACGCTATATCCACCGACTGTGTCGGCATGACGGAGCGTATTTCCTCCTGCTTTATCTCGTCAGCCGTTTTTTCCGGAACAAGCTGCTCGCTGTAATCGGGAAGCTCAGCTGCCATTTGCTCTATCATTTCATCATATTCGCCGGTTGAAACTGAGTCCTCACCCTCCAGCGATACCTTGATTTTCACACCAAACTGATTATAAATCAGCTGCGACAGCTTTCCGCAGAAATTGAACTGATCGAGAATTTTCCTGCCGCCGTGACATATCTTTATATTCAGCGTATCGGAGCTTAACGACAGCTCGGCATCGTCAAGAAATCCGTTTACCACAGATACGTCACGCTTTAAAAGCTGTATAAGATTATTGCAGCAGCCCGGACCGAACAGCTCCGACGGATAGCGGCAGTAAAGACGTATCTTGTCAATTTTCAAAGCTGCTTCAACTGATTTTTCAAATGAAAATATATCATTGCAGTCAATTTGCTTTTGAAAATAAACATAAAAGGAAATGCTGTCCAGCTTCTGGGTATATGTAAGCTTATATAATTCGCCGTCCCTGACTGATTCGGGTATTTCCGCATCGTATTCCTTCAGAAACTCCGTTAATTTTACATTCATATATTATAATCCTTCGATTTCCTTCAGCAGCTCCGGAACTATATCCTCCTCTTTGATTTTTCGGAGAATTTCGCCCTTCCGGAAAATAACCGCGCAGCCATCGCCGCCTGCAATGCCAATATCGGCTTCTCTTGCTTCGCCGGGGCCGTTTACAACGCAGCCCATTACCGCAACGGTTATATCCTTTTCCGTATTTTTCAGGGCATCCTCAACTTCCTTTGCCGTCTTAATCAGATTTATCCGTGTTCTGCCGCAGGTCGGGCAGGCAACAAGCTTTACTCCGCTGCGCTTTCCTATGCATTTCAGAATGTCCTTTGCAGCCTCAATTTCACGAATCGGGTCGTCCGTAAGCGAAACACGTATGGTTTCGCCTATTCCGTCGCAGAGGAGCGAACCGATTCCTATTGCCGATTTGATAAGTCCCATTCTCTCCGTGCCCGCCTCGGTAACTCCCAGATGAAGCGGATAGCTGCATCTTTCGGCGGCAAGCCTGTAGGACGCTATCATTTTGTTTACGTCAGATGATTTTATGGAAATTACAATGTCGTCAAAATCAAACCGTTCAAGCATTGCCGCATGGTTCATTGCGCTTTCCACAAGAGCCTCGGGGGTCGGCGAGCCGTATTTTGCAAGAAGCTCCTTTTCAAGAGAGCCTGAATTCACGCCTATTCTGATTGGAATTTTCTTTTCGCGGCAGGTATCAGCAACCTGCTTTACCCTATCCATATCGCCTATATTTCCGGGATTGATACGGATTTTGTCAACTCCGGCAGCGGCAGCCTCAAGAGCAAGCCTGTAATCAAAATGAATATCGGCAACAAGCGGAATTTTCACTGCGGATTTTATTGCAGGAATAAGCTTTAGCGCTTCCTTATCGGGAATTGCGGCACGGATTATCTCGCAGCCTGCCTTTTCAAGCTCAACTGCCTGCTTCACGCTGCCCTCAATATCATCGGAGCGCGCGTTCAGCATTGATTGAATATATATTTTATTTCCGTCAAGGAGACAATCTCCCACACGGACAGGTTTTACATTTCTCATTTTTAACTCCATTTCTTATCCGCCTGTAATAAGACGCAGAATATCCTGATACGTCGCGAAAATCATAATGCCGAAGAGCAGCACCATTCCCGCAAGGTGAACATATGCTTCATGCTCGGCTTTAACAGGCTTTCTGCGGACAACCTCAATGAAACAGAACAGCAGACGTCCGCCGTCCAGTCCGGGTATGGGCAGAAGATTAAAAATTCCGATATTTATTGTTATAAGCGCAGAAATATAAAGCAGCATTATAGCCGTTTCCTGAACGCTGTCACCCTGCTGGGCTGTTTCGTTAATTGTTGTAACTACTCCTACAGGGCCTGATATATCCTCGGCATCATATTTTCCCGTAACGAGATCACGAAGCGAAATCCACACAAGACGTCCGAGGGATACGGAATCCTTAAACGAATAGGACAGAACATTTCCGACAGTTTTGTCCTCGTAGACAAGCCCGAAATCAATTACGCCGCCGTATTTTGTATCGCCGAACTGAACGTCCTCAAGGAGAATCCTCTCGCCGTCTCTTTCTACCTCAACATCGTGAACGCTCGACTGCCCCAGAAGATAGCTCAGATCTGTGGTGCTGAGGATTTTCATTCCGTCCATTTCCTTGATAATATCACCGTGACGCAGACCGGATTCATAGCTTGACGCGTAATATTCAACCGTTCCGTCATCGTTTTTGACTCCGCTGAATCCGGATATTTCCATAGTTGCAACCGAGCTGCTCATGCACGTCATAACAACCACCAGAACGAATCCAAGTACGAAGTTCATAAATGCTCCCGCAAACAGAACGATTATTCTTTTCCAGACGCTCTGATTCCGAAAGCTTCGGCTGTCCTCGCTGTTATCGTCCTCGCCCTCCATAGAGCAGTATCCGCCCACGGGCAGCAGTCTTAGTGAATAAACAGTTTCGCCCTTTCCGAATTTCAGCAGACGCGGCCCCATTCCGACTGAAAATTCCAGAACCTTAATTCCGCTTAGCTTTGCGCAGATGAAGTGACCGAATTCATGAACCGTAACAATAACCCCGAAAATAATGATTGCTATAACAATACCCATAGTTAAAATATATCCTTTCCGCCGGACTTATTTACCTCCGGAGATTCCGGCAGTAACGTATTCTCTCGCCATTTTATCAGCCTTCATAACGTCCTCATAGCATTTTAATTCAAAGTTTTTAAAGTGTGTAACAGCAGATGAAACTATCTCTCCTATTTCAATAAACGAAATTTCATCAGCTAAAAACGCACGGACGGCTTCCTCGTTTGCTGAATTTACAAGACAGGGATACGCTCCGCCCTTTTTTATTGCTTCTATGGCGGCTGTGAGACATTTGAAGGTTTCGTAATCCGGCTTTTCAAATGTAAGCGTTCCGTAATCAGTCAGCGAAAGCCGCTTCGTGGGACATTCAAGTCTGTCGGGATAAAGCAGCGCATACTGAATCGGGATTTTCATATCGGGAACTCCCAGCTGCGCAATTACCGAGTAGTCATTGTACTCCACAGCCGAATGAACGACACTCTGCCTGTGAACGACAATCTCGATTTGTTCAGGCTCAAGGTCAAACAGCCACTTTGCCTCAATAAATTCAAGACCCTTGTTCATGAGGGTTGCGGAATCTATGGTAATTTTATTTCCCATGCTCCAGTTTGGATGCTTCAGAGCATCAGCCTTTGTGACGCTGCGCAGCTCATCATAGCTTTTGCCGAAAAAAGGACCGCCCGACGCAGTGAGAATAATTTTGCTGAGCTGTGAACGCTTGCTGCCCTGCAAGCACTGAAATATAGCCGAATGCTCACTGTCAACCGGATAAATTTTAACTCCCTTTTCCTTGGCAAGGGACATTACAAGACTTCCGCCTGCCACAAGAGTTTCCTTATTCGCAAGAGCTACGTCCTTTCCTGCGTTTATGGCGGTGAGCGTCGGGAGAAGTCCCACCATGCCAACAACTGAATTCAGAACAATATCGGACTGCTCCAGTGCGGCAATTTCGCAAAGTCCCTCCATTCCGCACAGCAGCTTTACTGACGTATCAGCAAGACGCTTTTTAAGCTCCGGATATTTTTTCTCGCTGTAAACGCAAACGTATTCGGGATTGAATCTTCTTGCCTGCCGCTCGAGAAGATCAATACTGCTGTGGGCGGCAAGAGCTGAAATTTTAAAGTCATGCTTTTCGCATACCTCAAGCGCCTGAGTTCCGATAGAACCCGTCGAGCCGAGAATTGAAACTGTTTTACTCATATTGTAATTCCCCTTTTTGTGAGGAAAATCCTCATTTAGTTATGATTTTATGAAAATTTTTCTTATGCTGATTAAAACACAAGAGGGACTACCCGTCTGTTCACGATTAGTCGCCTCTGATAAATGCTTATTCAACAATTCCTGTAAGTGAAACAAACGCGTAAAATGTCGGGAGAACAAAAAGTACGCTGTCAAAGCGATCCATAAGTCCGCCGTGACCCGGCATTATTTTGCCGTAATCCTTGATTCCGCACTGGCGCTTTACGAGAGATGCGGAAAGATCGCCGATTGTTCCGATGACTGCACAAATAACTCCGAGAGCGAAAATAGCAATATAAGAAACATATGCGATTTCAATTTCCGTCTTAGCAAGCTTATTGACATAAAGAGCGAAAGCTCCCACAAAAACAAGACCTGTTATTACAAGACCACCGACAAATCCCTCGATAGTTTTCTTCGGGCTTATTTCAGGACAAAGCTTATGCTTGCCGATTGCAACACCTGTGAAGTACGCGCCCGTATCAGCAATCCATGCACCGCAAAGTCCCATAATAAGCAGGAAAAGTCCATTATCCGGACTATACCGTTCAATGCGAACCATCGTTGTCATTGCCTGCGGAACGAGAATCATAACGGCAATTGCAAAAAACACCTGTTCGTAGCGGATTTCATTGTGCTTTTTCAGCCATGTGAGAAAGATTACAAACGCTGCCGCAAGTGTTACCGCAAATGAAATCATGGTGACATCTCCGTTGATTGATACAGTATTCACGCTGTCTTCTACATAGTCTACAATTGACTGCACATAATATTTGCTGTAGATAAGGGGCATGGATATTCCGCACAGCTCAACTGCCGCAAGTATCGGTATACAGGTGTGCAACTTAACTGCACGAAGCAGCTCGTAAAGCATTATGGCAATCATTGCCGCAACAGCAATGGGAAGTACAATCGTTGAATGAAAAACAAGAACCAAAGCCAATATTGCAATTCCGGCAGCGGCGGATATAATTCGTGTAAGCATCACACACCTCCAAAACGCCTTGAACGTCCATCATAGTCAATAAGAGCCTTGTTCAGATCCTCCGGAGAAAAGTCAGGCCATAATACATCCGTGAAATAATACTCGGCATAAGCGCACTGCCATATGAGATAATTTGAAAGGCGCAGCTCGCCGCTGGGACGTATAACGAGATCCACATCGGGAACTCCCTTTGTATAGAGGCAGTCAGCCACGCTCTCCTCGGTAATATCCTTCGGGTCAATTTCGCCGTCCTTAGCCTTTTGAGCAAGAATACGCGCGGCATGGGCGATTTCATCACGTCCGCCGTAATTTACAGCCATAAGAAGGGTCATTTCCGTATAATGGGCAGTATCCTCCTCAAGACGAATCATCTTCTCACGCAGGTCGTCATCAAAAACGCTTTTATCCCCGAGAAATATCATTCGTGTATTTTCCGAAAGGAAATTTCTTACATCAACGATATATTCCCGAAACAGCTCCATAATAGTATCAACCTCGTCCTTTGGACGCTGCCAGTTTTCGGTTGAAAAGGCATAGAACGAAATATTTTGCAGCCCTATGTCCTTGCAATAGCGGACGATTTTCTTGAAATTCTTAGCTCCCTCTCTATGCCCGAAAGAACGGGGCAGACCACGCTTTTTTGCCCATCTGCCGTTGCCGTCCATGATAAATCCCACGTGCTGCGGGAGCTTCTCCGGAAGGGCTATCGGAGAATTTTTTTTCTTATTAAAAAGTGCCATTCAAGCTCCTATCATATGCTCATGATTTCTTTTTCTTTTTCGGCTACAGCCTTATCAATATCAGCGCAGTATTTATCGGTAATATCCTGAACCTTCTTTTCGCAGTCCCTGAGATCGTCCTCCGTAATCTCGGAATTTTTCTTCATGGCTTTGAATTTTTCCATGCTGTCACGTCTGATGGAACGCACTGTAACCTTTGCTTCCTCACCATATTTTTTTACGCTTTTGCACAATTCCTTACGGCGATCCTCAGTAAGCTGCGGGAATACAAGACGTATTACCTTTCCGTCGTTTGTGGGGGTGATTCCGACATCGGATGCCATGATTGCCTTTTCGATTGATTTCAGAGTTGAAGCGTCCCAAGGCTGAATCACAAGAATTCTTGCCTCGGCAACGGAAATTGCCGCCATTTGGTTTACAGGTGTGGGCGTTCCGTAATAATCAACAGTCACCTTATCGAGAACGGCAGGATTGGCTCTTCCGGCTCTGACTCCTGCGAATTCATTTCCCAAAGCGTTCAGGCATTTTGTCATTTTTTCCTTTGTTAAGTTAAGCTGCTCTTTCATTTTTAAATTTCCTTTCTGAATTAAATATATAAATATGTATTATTCGTAAACAACAGTACCGATTTCCGCGCCCATTACAGCGTCATAGATATTATCGGGACGGCTGAGGTCAAACACGAGCATTTTCATTTTGTTATCACGGCACATTGTTGCGGCAGTGCTGTCCATAACGCCAAGCTCCTCGCTGAGCACCTGACTGTAGGTAAGATCAGTAAACTTCTTAGCATCGGGATATTTATGGGGATCTTTATTGTAAACGCCGTCAACAAGAGTTGCCTTAAATAAAATATCAGCGCCGATTTCAACCGCACGGAGAGAAGCTGCCGTATCGGTTGAAAAGAACGGATTTCCCGTACCGCAGCCGAATATAACGATTCTTCCCTTTTTCATGTGATTCATAGCCTTGTTGCGGATGTAAGGCTCTGCAACCTGCTGCATTGTAATGGCGGTCTGCACACGAACCTCGCAGCCGAGGGATTCCAGAACATCAGCAATTGCAAGAGCGTTCATTGCGGTTGCAAGCATACCGATGTGGTCTGCGCGAGTTCTGTCCATAGCGCCGCTTGAACGGCCTCTCCAGAAATTTCCTCCGCCAACGACAATTCCCACCTGAACGCCTGCGTCTGCGCATTTTTTTACGCTTTTGCAGATTTCGGTTATAACGTCGTAATCAAGACCTGTTTTATTGCTGCCTGCAAGCGCCTCACCGCTTAGCTTTAAAAGTATCCTTTTATATTTTGGTTCCATATTACACCTCTCAAAAAAATATCTATGTATATTTTACACTAAAAATGAAATTATGTAAAGTGTAATTCAGGAAATTCAATGGCATTTTCATTTTTTTCTATCTTTTACTTAATTCCATACGGTCTATTTTAAGCAAGATAAATTTGAAGGATGAATTTTATATGTCATATTGCACAAATTTGTGGAAAAAATCTTGTGAAGCAATTACGCATATTTTTCTTGACAACCGCTTTCAGGCGTGATATAATATAAAGGCTGAATGATTCAGCGCATAGTGAATACGGAGAGGTGTCCGAGTGGTTTAAGGAGCCGGTCTTGAAAACCGGTGATACGGCGACGTACCGTGGGTTCGAATCCCACCCTCTCCGCCATATTTTTTGCGGATTTACCCAAGTGGTGAAGGGGCTCCCCTGCTAAGGGAGTAGGTCGGGAAACCGGCGCGAGAGTTCAAATCTCTCAATCCGCGCCAATAATTTTTTCATAATATTCTTCCAATTTTTTTGCAAAAGCGTCCCTTTCGGGGCGTCTTTTGTTTTATGCTGAAAATTGCCTGCCGACTTCAAATGCCGGCAGGCTTTTTATTATTACCCGATTTTCAGACATTCCTTGAAATTATCCGCAAGAATATGCCTGTTATCATGCTCCGAAAATCCTAACGCAAGAAATCTTTCAAGCTCGTCGCCATGATTCCACATGGGAAAATCAGTACCGAAAAAGCAATTCTCAACGCCATAGTCACGTATCATTTTTGCCGCTTTTTCCGGCGGCAGAAAAGCCAGTGAGCTGCTTGTGTCAAATTTAACATTATCCAGCCCTACAAGATATTCCGCAGCCTCGTCCCATCGCTCATACCCGCCAAGATGAGCCGCAAATATCGTCAGCTTCGGGAAATCTCTGTGAACATTCGCCAGCTTTTTCGGCGCGGAATATTCATATCTGCTGTCGCCGCAATGTATGAGTATCGGCAGAACTCCTTCAATCTGCTCGTAAATTTTGTATGCTTCGGGTGAATCCATATCAAATTTCTGAAAATCAGGGTGAATCTTGACGCCGTGCAGCTTCAGCTCCAATATATGACGGACGTCCGCAGATATATCCTCCGAGTCGGGATGCAGCGTTCCGAATCCCACAAATTCAGGGTGTTCCGCACATTCGCCTGCTATAAACTCGTTTATTGACGTTACCTGATGAGCCTTCGTAGCTGTAGAGCATACAAGATAATTCAAGACTCCTATTTCAGAGCCTCTTTCCAAAAGATTTTTACTTGTTCCGCAGTTTCTCATGGGCAAATCATAAAATTTTCCGGTATTTGCAGTTGCATTTTCCGCAATTTTTTCCGGAAAAATATGTGCGTGTGCGTCAATAATTTCATATTGTCCATAAATTTCTGAATCCATAACAATTCCTCCGTTCTGATATGTGTGTCTGAAAAATATTATAGCTCACAAATTAACGAATGTCAATTATTTCCGAGAGTTGTTGCATACGTGCAATAAAAATGGGTACAGTCCTACGCTGTACCCATTCATTCAAAATTAAATTATAAAATTATAGTTGTGTAATCAGCATCTTTTTCATAAGACACAGATCAAATATATCAACCTCACCGTCCTCGCAGACATCGCCTGCCGAGCGGTCGGTTATATCGCCTGCCCTAAGAATCCAGTTCTGCATCATAACCACATCGGCAACATTAAACACTCCGTCTGCGTTGACGTCGCCGATTACCTCTTCATCAGCAACAGGCTCGAGAATAAACTTCTGACCGCTGCCTCCCCAGTATTCCCACTGGCAGATATTTGCTCCGTCATTAAGGCTGATTTCATAAACGTCCGCACAGCCCGTTCCGCCTGAAACGCTGCTCAAAAGCGTGTATGAACCGTCCTTGTTGCACTGGAGGATAAATTTCTGGGAGCTGTCGCCTGTATAATCACTCAGGAGCATATTTGCGCCGTTTGCAGCCGATCCGTTTTCAACTGTAAGCGTTCTGCCGTCCGAGGTCTGAACAGTATACGTTCCGTCGTCAAGGAGTGTAAATGTCCATGCTTCCGCTGCACTTTGAACTGCGTTTCCATCACTTTCAGCAATGTACAATCCACTGTTGAGATTGCGGATTGTATAGTTTCCGCTGTTTACCATAGGGCAGACAGGCTCAATCAGCCACAGCTGACACTCCCCTCCCCAGTAATTCCACTGATTGATATTTCCGCCATTTGCCGTTGACCATTCGTACACGTCAAGTCCTGCCGTATCGGCGGAGCATTTTGAAACAATTCCATAGCTTGAGCCGTTCTTCACGAGCTTCCACAGCTGATTATCAGCCCCTGTGTAGGTTTGCAGCTCAATATTAACTCCGTCCGCAGCGGAATTCTCGGAAACCGCTATGCACTTTGATTCATCGGCAAGAGACATTATTCTGCAATATCCGCTGCTGTCCGCGACAATACGCCATTCCTGCTGACTTCCGCCTGTTTTCGTCCACTGCTGAATATTTGTTCCGTCAGATGTACTGCCGTTTTCCAGATCAAGCACCATTCCGCTGTTTACGTTTGTGATGTAGTATGACACGCCGCTCAGAAGCTCCGTATCGCAAAGCGTAACGCTGCCGTCGCCCTCGGTTACAGTATCGGGAGCGTAAACCAGCTGACTTCCGCTGTTTGTATAGTCAATGAGAGGGCTTCTTGCCGTTCCTGTGTAGGCAGTGGTTTTTGCACCCCAGACTGTCTGATTGTTGCTGCCCACTGCTGTGAATGACATAACCGTCAGACCGCTTTCATTCTGCGCGGCAAGGAAATATCCGCTGTATTCCTGACCGTCCAGCACAAGAACTGCCGATGAGCTGTCAGACGCCTGTGACCATGTGCCGGTAACGTCGCCGGTTACAGTTCCGTCCGAATTGAGGGTAATTGAGCTGTAGCTGTGTATTGTAGATGAGGTGTCATTTCCATGGTTTATAAATTCATAGCTGCCGACAATATCGGAGGTTTCATAGCCGTATTCCGCAATCGTATCTCCGCTGTATTCAAAGGGCGATACAACAGGCCAGCCCTCATCGTTGAAGTACATTGTATGAACACGCACCTCATGATACTCCGTGCCGCTGTTGAATCGTGCATGGTAAAACAGATACCACTGTCCGTCATCATCGCGAAGAACCGAATTGTGTCCGCACGCCATATAGGCAGTGCTTAGAGAGCTGAACTGATAATTGCCCATAACCTTCAGACCAACGCTGTCGAGATCCGTTCCTGTTCCAAGCACAGCCGAATTGCCTGCCGCATCGTAAAAGGGACCGTCCGGATTCTTTGAGCGGAAAACTCTCATGTTGTAGCCGCCGGTAGCTGTAAGACCTCCGTAAGTCACCCACAGATAAAAATATCCCGTATCTTCATTGTACTCTATGAATGGGCCTTCGCCGGATTTATAATATCCGACTGAAATCTTAGTGCCGAAATAGCTGTCAATCATTCTTCCGTCAGAGGTTGTACCTGTTTCAGGATGAATGCATCTGCCTGTTTCAGGGTCGATTTCAAGAGTGAAAATGCCTCCCGACCACGAGCCATAGCACATATACATTGTTCCGTCAGTATCGTAATAAATTGTCGGGTCAATAGCGTTGGGGTAAAGATAATTGTTATAATTTGAGCTGCTGAACCAGCTTGAATTATACGTTACCTCACCTGCGTCAATAAGCTCGTCAATATTTGTAGAGGTGTATTTTCTGTTGACAGATTTTGTTGAGCTTGTAGCATAGCTGTCGTTTTGGGTGAATCCCGAATAAATGAGGGTGTCAACGAAGGTATAGGGACCTTCGGCAGTCTGCGAAGCGGCAAGACATATGACAGAACACATATATGTCGACGATGTGCAGAAATACATTAAATATGCGCCCTTAGTTCCGTCGTCGTTTATGTAATCGGGATTATATATTACGTCAGGTGCCCATACCGCATAGCCGCCCTCGCAGTCCTCAAGATCCTCGCCTGCCCACGCAAAGGCTTCCGCGAGGTTTGTGGATAAATCCCCGAACAGGGTATTTCCCGATGTGGTATAGCCATTTGTGAAACGAGTCCAGTTTTGCAGATCGGTTGATTTGGCAGCCTCAATATGAGAACCGAAAACGTAATATGTTCCGTCCGTATCCTTGAAAATGGACGGATCGTGAACCGATACACGGGATTTGTTTACATCCGCAGAAGCGTTGTCATTCAGTAATGCCCCCTGAATTCCGCCGCTGAGCATCAACGCTCCCGCGATAAGCGTTGATAAAATTTTCTTAAACTTCATACAATCAACTCCATTTTAAAAGATAGCCGCATTTATTTCCCCCTACTGATTTAAATGCGGCTACCCTAAGGCAACACCACACAAAGCACGCCTGTCGGCTTTGCCGCACATCTACTCGCCAATTTTCGCCATCTTTCGCAAAAATTTTTTGACATACATCAGTATGCCTGCAAAATTTTTGTTGCATCTGACGAAAATATGGACATCGTATCTGTACGACAATCTTTGTGCGGTATAGCCTTAACTATTTGTCCCCGAAAATGGATTTGCGAATAGTCAATAATAATTGCAGAATACTGACCTATCAGCATTTTCATCATTTTCAACACTTTTATAATATCACAATATTAGTATAGATTCAATGCACTATTGCACCAATTTTATAACATTTTCGTTCAACCTGCCCACTGCATACGAATTACAGCTTCGCAGCAAGCATCTTTTTCATAAGACACAGATCGAAAATGTCGATTACACCGTCCTCGCAGACATCGCCTGCCGGCTGATCGGTTATATCGCCCGAGCCAAGAAGCCATCTCTGCATCATAACAACGTCCGCTACGCTGAATTCGCCGTCAGCGTTTACATCGCCGACAACCTCCGGTTCAGTAGTAGTCGTGGTGGTCGTTGTAGTCGTGGTTGTGGTGGTTGTAGTTGTAGTTGTAGTTGTAGTTGTAGTTGTCGTAGTTGTGGTTGTTGTCGTAGTTGTTGTAGTCGTGGTAGTGGTCGTTGTTTCGGTTGAGAGATTCCACTTCTGGCAATCGCTGTCTGTTGCCTCCCACTGCTGAACATTTGCTCCATACTCTGTCGAAGCGTTTGCAACCTCCACAAGGCAGGTATCCTTAGACGCATGACTTATAATGCTGTAAGAGCCGTCCAGATTCTTCGTGAAGCGGAACAGCTGTGCGCTGTCGCTTGTGGAATAGGAAACAATATCAATATTTCCTCCGTTTGCGCTGCTTTCAGCCTTGAGAGCATAGCTTGTATCCTGATATGAACGAATCCAATAATAATTTCCCGAACCAAAGGCTTTGAGAATCCATTTCTGGCAGTCAGCG
The DNA here is from genome assembly GCA_021200415.1 of Ruminococcus sp. Lineage (GTDB taxonomy): Bacteria > Bacillota > Clostridia > Oscillospirales > Ruminococcaceae > Ruminococcus. The sequence continues at coordinate 43,559 of JAJQGO010000009.1, forward strand.
CCGTTAAGCTCCCACTGCTGAACGTTTGTGCTGTCGTCCATAGTGCCGTTTACAATATCCATTACCATGCCTGAGTTTACGTTCTCAAACGTATAAATATAGCTTGTATCCATTTCGCAGCCGGGATCTGTTACAGCCTCGAGAATCCAGTCCTGACAGGTTTCGCCGTTGATTTCCCACTGCTGAATATTTGCTCCTGATTCAGCCGAAGCGTCAGCAACCTCAATTGCCGAAGCGCAGCCTGTAACTCTCGTGCAGATTTTATAGCTGCCATCGCTGTTTTCCGTCAGCATAAACTGCTGATTTGTACCTCCGTTGTACGTGTAAATGTCGGCATTCGTACCGTTTGCAGTCTTTTTTCCTGCAACGTCAAGGACATAGGTTCCGCCGTCGCCAACTGCCGAAGCAATGTAATAATATCCATCGCCTGCGCTGTAGAATTTCCAGATGTCGTGAACGGATGTTCCGTCACTTCCCCACTGCTGAACATTTGCTCCGTTTGAAGCCGATGCGTCAGCAACCTGCATATACAATCCGGAATTAACATTTTTAATTCGATATGCCGCACCCTCGCTGAAGCTTGCCACAACAGTCATAGCCTCTGTGGGAGCCTCCGTATAGGTCGCGCTCGGTACGCCGCAGCTTGCATATCTCAGATACATTACGCTGTTTTTTGAGCTTTGGCAGCCGCTGTATGTTGAACAATATGTCTTTGCTTCACTTGCCGTAAGAGTTGTGTAGCTGTAGTTGCCTGAGGGTCTCCAATCGCAGGCTGTAGAGTAGCTTGGATTGCTTGATGTGCCCACACCCTGAACAGTTCTGCTGCAGCTTGAGAACAGTGAGCCGCTTTCGGAATATGCGCCGGGGTATGTAATGGAATTCCAGTCGCAGATAACGCTTCCGCCGTTTTCATAGTAACAGTTTTCCGCGTAAATATCACATCCGCTGTGTACTGTGTAAGCCATACTGAAATTGCTTACATAGTTATTCAGAGAGTGGAAGTATCCCCATCTCATAAGTCCGGGGCCACGTGTAAGAGTCTGATCAAAGCGGTTGCCCACAAGCGTCATGCATGGGAAATCGCCGTAATTTGTGTAGGATGCTTCATCATCGGAAGGGTATCCCAAAATCAAACCGTATTCGTGCAGACCGAATGAGCAGTCCGAAACTGTACAGTAATCCGCATCGTAGCAGCAGGCAAGGAATTTATCGCAGTCAACGAGTCCTGTTGAAGCTGTATTGACTGCCGTATGACCTGTGAATGTACAGTGGTCAACCCAAAGATTTTCGCCTGAACCGAAGTAAACAACTATAGAATCGTTTCCGTTTGACTCGGAATCATGCTGAAGCTCGAAATTCTTGATGATAATGTTGTCGCCCGTGCCCTTGCTTGAATTTGTACAGAACTGCACATTATAAAGAGTATGGGCGGAATAGCTGCCGATAATTGTTTTGTTGCTGTGAACGTATATTCTTCCTGCCGGACAGAACGAACGTCCCGCTGAATCCGTTGAAAGCGCTGTCACGGACAAATCAGCCGTAACGATGATTGTATAGGGAGTATCGGATTCCGCATAGCTTTTCAAATCATCAAATGTCGAAACAGTTACGACCTCGCCAAAAAGACCGCCGATGTCAGCAGCCTTAATGCTGCCTGTGTTGTCGTCTGAGCAGTAGCCTGCAAAGCCCTGAAGTCCATCGGCATTCAGCAGCCAGAGCTGACTGTCCGCACCTGTATATGACGAAAGAATCATACCTGACGAGCTTTGAGTGAGGGCAAGCGACGTATCGGAATAGTTGACGATTTTGTAATACAAATCGTTGCCAAGACGGTCAGTTGAAACCGGAATAACGTACCAATGCTGTGATACGGCGGATTCACTTCCGTACATTATAACAGATGTACCCTCCGAAACGCTGTAATTCTGAGGTGTCAGAAGTCTGCCCGACTGGGCGTTGACGAGCTTGAAATAAGTACCCTTTGAGTCAGAGCCTACGCGGTCAAAGCGCCACGAAGCCGAAAGATCGCTTCCGAGAGCCGTGACGGAAAGAGATGAACCGTCGGTAGTTCCGTTTTCGGTGAGAACCTTGGAATTGTCCTTGACAGCGACGTTCATAAGCTGAGCAGGATAATCCACAGATGCAGCAGCAGCATTCATAGCTGTGCCGCTGTACCCAAACATGGGCAGAATCCACGCAGTAAGCAAGGTGAGTGACAAAAGAATTGCCTGCCGCGCACGTTTAAATTTTTTCACAGTGATTGACCTCCTTAAAATATTTATTTTACCTTTGCCGAACAGATTGTCTGAACAGTCCATTCGGAAAAATTGCATACAACCACTATACATTACCAATTATACATAATTCCTGCGAAATTGTCAACGGTTATTATGAAGAAAAACGAAAGCCTCTCATTCAAAACAGCCCTGCAAATTCACTTTATAAGTTTATTTTAGCATTTCAAATTTATTTAACAACGACAAAATCAGCCATAAAACTGACCTTTTCAGCCATTATTGAGTATAAAAAAACGGCTCGCCAACGTCACCGCAAGCGATCCATCCCCTATCAAGTAGGCAACAGAAAAAAAGTTTTAGTATGTTACCTCCTTGCTGCACAGCAGGGAGATAACTTTATACTGCAAAAGTTTTATTAAATTATATAGGAGTCATGTAATGAAGCCGGCGTTGGTAACGCTTATTGTTAAAAATATATGTAGTTCTCAATCGCTTGAACCAGCTCATCTCTTGTAGTAAATTTCATGAGATAGTCCATCTCGGATTTAAGCATCCCCCGGAGAGCTTCCATCGGTCCATTGTCGATATATCTTCCAACTCTCGACATATTCTAACGCATATTCTGTGCTGCAAGCTTTGAATGAAATGTCTTGTTTATATATCGAAATCCTCCGTCACTACGGAAAAGAGGATATGCTTCCGGATTAAGCTTTACTGCTTCGATTCTTTCTTCAGGTGTAGTTTTTCGTTCCTTGACCATCCGAAGCAATACGCAGAATTTCGCCATTGCTGACCTTCACCACATCATACTTCGACTTTGGAAAATGACACAGTTCTAACTTTTTCTACTAAAACAAATTAAAACACCCTGTCCAAATTGGACAGAGTGTATAAATTAAAATTCATCCTCATAATAGCTTTCAAATTTTTCTTTTACTTCAATAAATTCATCGCATCTACAGAACGCCGGAACATAAATCTCCTCATTTTCAAAGTCGAGGTAAAGGAAATATCTATCATAATTTTCATAACCTTTTCTATAAATATTTAAAATATTATCATCATAAAGTTCCCATACTCCATTGGTATAATCCTCACCGGTATCTGCATTTATGCTATACCAAGTACCATCATCATAAAAATATATTATTAAATGTGGCTGTGTATTATCACCATCATATAAATCCACATCATTTTCCAGTGTGAAACTACTTCGGCTGACATCACCCTTAAAAGAAAATCCGTACTGTTGTGTTACAATGTAATTATCTAAAAGATAACACGATGCAAATGATGTTGAATCATCACCACAACGTGAATACGATGATATACCAAAATTATAATAGTAGCAACAACCAAAATAGTTTGAGTATCCATAAGAATAGTGAAATAACGGTGTTGATACATACAAAAACTTATTTGCATTAGCTTTAAGCATTTTCTCGTAGTAGATTCTGTCTACTCTGCTATCAACATTATCAAAAGTATAAGTATCGGTTGATTCATCATATTCATATGTTATATCATTTAAATTATAATAAATCGTTTCATCATCTTTTGTCATTTCATACTGTTGATATTCCAAAATCAATTGATCATTTTCGCCTATGTCGTAGTTACCTTTATAATTATAAATAGTTTCAGTTCTATCTTCAGGAGTATACTGTTCAAACTCTCCATTATTAAAATAAAGCAGGCTTATTTCGTTAAAAAATTCCAAATCTACATCATCAGTCCAATACTCATCTTCATCTTGCCAGCTTTCATATGCGTTACCATTGGGATAATAACTTGTTCCCAAGAAAAATTTTCCATACCACACGCCAACATACGCGCTTTCTGAATTAAGAAGCTGTTCTGCCAAAGTGTCTTCACTTTCATTGGAACTATTGTTAAATATTGAACCGGAGCTGTCATTGTCACTGCTGCTGTCGTCCTCCGATTCATATGATTCCTCTGCGGAGCTATCGGACGCCGATTTTTTCTCCTCTTTTTCTTCGTCAGAACAGCCTGTGAAAACTGTGCTGAACGCTGTCACAACCATGAGCAGTGCTAATATTTTCTTGATTTTCATATAAGCCTCCTTAAAATTTTCCCTGTTTTTTCGCAGTTTGTATGGCAATTTGCACAATCTCACTCATACATCTACATTATAATTCCCCATTGTGACAAAAAAAAAAAAAAAAATGGTGATAGTTTTGTGAAAATTTGGTTTACAAAGGTGGT
>JAJQGO010000040.1:0-6725 GCA_021200415.1 Ruminococcus sp.
ATACGATGAACGACTTTATTTTTCATAATCCTGACAAGGTGTATTTTGGCAAAGGACAGATGAAGCATCTTCCGCAGGAGCTGCTTGCTTTCGGGAAGAAGGTTTTGTTGGTGTATGGAGGCGGTTCTATTAAAAAGAACGGTCTTTACGATGAGGTTATTTCACTTGCGGCAGAAAACGGCATCGAGTTGTTTGAATTGTCCGGTGTTGAACCAAATCCGAGACACTCTACGGTAAACAAAGGTGCTGCGATCTGCAAATCAGAAGGCATTGACGTGATTCTTGCAGCAGGGGGCGGTTCGACAATCGACTGTGCCAAGGGAATTGCTGCCGCTGCTCTTACCGATGACGGCGATGTGTGGGAACTTGTGTCAGGCGGTGTCTGGGTGACGAAGGCGCTTCCGATTGTCGCAATTCTCACCAATGCGGCAACAGGCTCTGAGATGGATGCGTGGGCTGTAATTTCGAATATGGATACTAACGAGAAAATCGGGCTTGGCGGTTCTGCCCTCATCCCGAGAGCAGCATTTGAAAATCCGGAATACAGCTTCTCACTTCCTGCCTATCAAACCGCCTGCGGTGCGTTTGATATTTTCAATCATGTGCTGGATAATTACTATTTCGCAGGTGACGCAACATTCGATATGCTTTTGGAAATGCAGGAGGCAGTCATGCGAACAGTTGTGAAGTGGACACCGATTGCCATGAAAGAGCCGGAAAATTATGAGGCGAGAGCAAATCTCATGTGGGCATCTTCTATGGCATTAAATACAGTATTGGACGGCGGCACTGTGCATGGCTGCGCTTGTCACATGATGGAGCATGAGCTTTCCGCATATTATGACATCACCCATGGACACGGGTTGGCGATTCTCACTCCGCGCTGGCTGGAGTACATCTTAAGTGATGCCACCGCTCCGGCAATTTACCGTCTCGGGGAAAAAGTATTCGCTGTAGAAGAGGGTCTTGATCCCACAGATGGCGCAAAGAAAACAGTTGAAGCAGTTTCAAAGTTCTGCTTTGAAACGCTGGGGCTGAAATCTACGCTTACTGATTTGCAGATTGACAGCACGCATTTTAAGGCAATGGCTGAACACGCCTGCATGGGCGGAGCAATAAGCGGACCGAAGGAACTGACGCCAAGCGATGTTGAAAAGATATATGAAATGTGCCTGTAAGGAAAAGCGATGGTAACGATTGAGGATATCATAAATGGATTTTGCGAGGGCGAGCCAGATGATGCCGAATGGCACGAATATGCCAATTTCCTTTTCCAAGAGGCAATCACGTTTGGATTGGCTCAAACGCTACAATTTTACAGGGCGTTACGGCAAAAAGTCCTGTTATGGCATAAGAAAATACTCCTCCGTTGGCAGTGCCCATATATGTGGGCACTGTTTTTGTTTAAGCGGCAGTATTTTACTAAGCACGAGGCTGCGGAAATTTCTTGAAAAAGCTGTTATGTGATAGAATTTTCACAAAACTATCACCATTTTTTTTTTTTTTTTTTGTCACATTAGGGAATTATAATGTAGATGTATGAGTGAGATTGTGCAAAATGCGCAGGATGAGAAAAGAAAGTGGTGATTGTATGACAATTGATGAAGCTGCGAAAAAGTGGGGTGTTGGCTATCAGACGGTTTTAGAATATATTTATAAGGAATATATTCCTGACATTGAAGGAAAAGGCAGTCAGCTTATTTTGCCGGATTTACCTAAACCATATACAAAATCAAAAAGTAGAAAAATAAAGCAAGAAACAATCTATAAAACGATTTTAAGGATTTGCAATGACGGAGAATATGTAAACGCTAACCTTCTCAAAATCACGGAGGAACAATTTGAAGCTTACATGAATTACCTACAGAAAGCAAAATGCTTAGAAAAGGCAGATTCATCTGCCGATTTGCACAGTAATCTCGGCTGGATAATTACGTTTACGGGAGCAGATGTACTTTCAAAAAAGAAGTTTTCGCTTCCGAATATAACAATAAACAATACTATGAAAAACGGATTGGTAAATCTATAGGATCTACCGAAAAGGAGGAATTTCAATGGCTGACGAAATTAGCAGAGAAGCTTTGCTTATTTATTTGGACGACATTCGAACAATGGAAACAATCGTGTATGAATCGGAAAATGCGTTGGCGCAGGCGCAGGATGGCGTGGTTCAAGAAAACTATGAGCAGAAAAACATTGGCAGAGTGAATCAGGTGAAACAAGAAGAAGCAAAACTGAAAGAGCCTGAAAAGCCGAATATGCCTTCTATCGACAAGGTTTCTCCTTATGTTTCACTTTTTTATATTCTTGCTGGCTGTGCTTTACTTGGCTTTTTTTTACCTGGTTTAATATATATTTTATATTTGAATTTGTCTGATCCAGTTTATCAGACACCTAATCGTGTATGGTTGTTTATTGAGGGAATAGGCGTTGTGGGTTTGATTTTTCTAATTTCTGCTATCAAGGATACACGTAAATATTTATCAATCAAGAAAGAGTATGGGAAAAGAACAAAAGAATATGATATTGCTTTATCTGAATATCAGGCTGAATCAAAGAAATATGCAATAGCTGTACAGCATGAAATGCGGTCTTATAATGAAGGTATGCAGCAAATACTCACCAAAGCCAAAGATAGACGGGGCGACTTAACCGCCGACATTCAATCCACAAAAGCACAACTCCAAAAAGCCTATTCGTTAAACATCATCCCGCTCCAATTTCGCAATATTCAAGGCATCTATTACTTATACGACTATATTTCCACATCAAATCAAGGTCTTTCTGAAGCACTGATGCAGTGCAATTTGGATGCAATCAAGCAGAAGCTCGACAATGTGATTCGGCTGCAGGGCGCAGCGATCGTTCAGCAAGCACAAGCCAACGCACAACTTTATCAGCAGAATCAACAAATTTTAGCAACTGCACAAGCCACGATGAACAACACCGCAATCGCCGCAAAATACGCACAAATTTCGGCAATCAACAGCAAAGTTTCTTTGAAGCTGCAATCCAAAGAACTGGCTTATCAAAAGGCAGATTTCTGGTTAAAATAATGTTGAAAAAAATAGAATGAACAGTAAAATCCCTTTCATCGGAGAAGAATCTCCGATGAAAGGGATTTTTTTGTGTATTAAGAAAACCCCCGGCTAGGCTGAACCGCCCCAATGAACCACCCCAAAAAGTTATACAAAATTAAAAATCGAATTTTATGCAAAGCGACTAAGAGCGAACTTAGTCGCTTTTGTTATGCAGCATTGAGTCTATACTGTACCGGCGACATACCATCCAGTTTTAACTTGATACGCTTTGTGTTGTACCACTCGATATATGCGTGAAACTCCGATATAAAGTGCTCTATGCTGTCAAATTCCTGCAAATACAATAATTCAGTTTTCAATAAACCGAAGAAATTTTCTGCACAGGCATTATCAAGGCAGTTTCCTTTGCGTGATATACTCTGCCGGATTTCTTTATCTTTTAACATTTTTTGATAATGTTTATGCTGATACTGCCAACCCTGATCAGAATGCAAAATCAATCCTGTGCTGTCGGGAATCTTTGCAAACGCCTGATTCAACATATCTGTAACTTGATTCAGATTTGGATGACGGCCCAGATTGTATGCGACAACTTTACCGTGCAGAGATTTAGATTCATAGATTTAAAATTTCAGATTCAAAGCGGGACGAACCCCACCCTCACCGATGACAAAGTCGCCATGAGCATCGAAGCCGCCGCCGGAAAGGACTCCCGCCGCATGAGCCTGATAATAGCCGGGCGACCGCAGCCACCACCAACTATTGGCTTTTCGTTCATCTTCTGTCATGTATTTCTCTGCTTCATCTAAGCTCAACAGGAATATTTTGTCATCCGTGTCGTTTCCACCTTTTGTTCCATGTTTCTTATTGCCTGAGTTTTCGAGATGCGTCTCTAAAATCCTCGCTTGCTCCTCTGGTGCGAACGTACTGTAGAAATCTTCGTTCAACCATTTCCGCAAAGTGCAGGTTTCCCATGTTACGCTCTCATCTACTTCGTGATATTTCTTTTTCTCTATCTCATCCTTTGTGATAAGCATTGCTTTATTCGCTTCTTTTTTCAGCACAATCCACTCATATTTCCCGAACTTGATGATATCTGATTTTTTTGCAAACAAAATCTTCGGAAGTTTTCCTTTAACTGTCTCAATGCGCTTCTGAACATTTTCTGCCTTCTCTCGTAATTCTTTCTGAGATTTCAAAAACGGCTCTGCATATACTGCTTTTTCCTTCTCGCAGCTTGCCTGATATTCTTCAGCCAATGGGCGCATCTTCTTTTCAAGATCTTTCTTTTCCTGTTCTAAAGCTTCCTTTTTGTCAGAAGCGGCGTTCAACTGTCCCCGAAGTACCTCAATTTGCTGTTGGGTTGCCTGTTTTTCTTTTTTATGAAAAAGCCCAAATAAACGCAATTTTCCTTCTAATTCTGCGATTGTTCTTCTGTGATTTTCATATTCTTTTGTTGCCTGTGTCAATTTCTGCGTTGTTTCCGTCACTTGATTATGCAACGTACGATATTCTGCACTTTCCGGAACCGACGGTTGCAAACTGTTAATTTGCTGCTGAATTTTCTGGATTTCCGCATTGTATTTCTTCTGCTCCGTTTCCAGTTCCTGCAATTCTTTTTTCAGCATTTCTTCCTGTTTTGAAAATAAAATCACCTTATCTTCGAGTTCCGTATCACCATAGCGAATTGCCTTTTGATAATTGCTATTTTTTAGCACAGCTTGATACTTTGTTTCTAGCGCATCAATAGAATCGCATTCCATCTCTGCCAACAGCTTTCCGCGATATGCCCTTGGTTCTTCGGCATTCTTATTCAGCACTTCTTCAAAAAAATTGCTTGCATCGCTCCACGCTGCATCCTCCAAAGCCATCTGTCCACGCTTTAAAAGGTTTTCCACTTCCGATTGCACGGGGTTGACTGCCGGTTGAACCGTTGCCTGTGGCGTTTCCGTTTTCCCAATCAGCTTATCAATCCCCCGCACCAAATCCTGCACAAATCCAAGTCGTCCCATGTCCTGCCCCTGCAGATTCTTGAACTCCGCCGGCATATCGTAGGCGTCCATGTCCCGATAGCACGGAATCAGCGTCTTTTTCCGGTCTTCCTGCATCAGCGACAGGTAACGACTCCACTCGTTTTTCACCCAGACAGCGTCATAATATTCGCTCTTCGTGCCGATGGCAAGCATCACTCTCGCCGAACTGAGTGCCGCAAAAATGTACGGCTCGTACTCCTGCCCCAGCTTGTCCTCCAGCGTGATTCTGGAAAAGAATACCTTATAGCCGCGCTCCGTCAGCTCGTCATAGAGATCCTGCGCCAGAACGCTGTCCGGTGTGCGTCTGCCGGACTCGTCCGTTTCTTTGTAACAGATGAATATGTCGAACGGGTCTTCCTTGTTTGCAATCTCCAGAATGCCCTTCTGAATATCATCGATTGCCTTTGCCTCTGCCTGATAAACCGTCTTTGCAACCGGATCAGCGTACGCCAGTGCCGACTTGTAGCTGCTGCTTTCGAAAATGCTCACCGTAGAGGTGCGGTGACAGGTGGGAATTTTCTTCGCCGTCCGTGGATCGTCCACGTATTCAATGCCGTATTCGCACAGGCAAAGTCCCCAATAGCCTTCAGCCTCCTGCGGAAATTCCGCTACGATTGTCTCATAAACGCCTGCGGCACGGTCAAATTCACAGGCGATTCGCTGACGGTTCGCACGGTTGAACAGGTTCGTCTTTTTTTCGTCATCGCCGTTCGGAACGGTTTGGTTCGTGCCGCAATACTCGCACTCGCAAATCGTCATGCCCTCCGTGACTTCCAGATTTCCGCCACACATTTTACATTTGAAAATTGCCATTGTTTTTTCCTCCTGAGATTTCTTATGATTTTGATTATTTTAGAAATGCCCTTTAGTTTTTCATCAATTTACAAGCCGTATTGCGCTGTGCTAACAGCTGCTTCGTTTGTTCTACGGATGCGGCAGGATCGCCGCCGCTTGCGAGAATCTGTTCTAGGTTTTGGAACACCGCTTCGATATCGCCCTCGATGGCTTTTAAATCCGCATGGCTCACCGGATCGCTATAACGAAAATCCTCCGCCAGCTGTTCCAACATCTTCCGCTGTGTATCGTCCTTCGCTTTTGTCACAAGCTGTGCTGAACGTACACGCATTTGCTTCATCCATGCAGTATCTACGGCGATGGTGGTTTCGATGCGTTCCACTTCTTCACGGGCAATATCTGTGGCAATGCTGCCCACAAGGGCAAATGCCAAAATGACAAGGCATACAATCACTGCAATCCATACGGGGAATTTTGCAATCACACCGCTCAGTACAAATAAAATCACGCTTGCGACGGTCTGAATCACTAAGTACAAATATCCTACCCGAAAAATCGGAAATCCCAGCACTCTGCTTTTTAAGTCTTTGGCGTTATCATATGCCAGCTTGAAAATGGGAATCTGTGCGGCAATTGCAACGAGTTCCGCCAGATAGGCAATCCAGAATGTACCGCCCTTGTGAAAGGGAATTACGAATACAATTACAGTGAATACAATCAAAATGGTTGCCAAAATGGCAATTGTCTGTTTAACTTTTTTTGTAAAAATCATAATTATTCTCCTCTCTTCTTTCCGCAGTTATTGCAGAAGTTACCGGTGATGCCTTTGTTGCCGCAGGTGCAGTCCCACGTTTCC
>JAJQGO010000040.1:6825-12094 GCA_021200415.1 Ruminococcus sp.
TTTGTTGCCGCAGGTGCAGTCCCACGTTTCCACCGGTGCAGGACGTTTTGCGCCGCAGTTGTTGCAGAAATTGCCCACAATGTGCTTGTTGCCGCAGTCGCAGTCCCATGTGTCCTGCATGGTATCCGCTACGCTGCCGCTCAAACCTGCCGCTCCATTTGCAATGGGATTCATCGCATCTTTTGTCATGTTGATGACGCTGCCCATAGCACCCAAGGACACGCCCAGTCCGGCAAGATCTCCGAGTCCGGAGCTGCCGCCAAGACCGCCCATATTTTCTACCGCACCGAGTCCCACTTGCCGTGCGGTCTCCTGCTGATACGTATAACCCTTCATGCGCATTTCCGCTGCTTCGGCTTCGGCTTTCAGTTTGTACGCCTCCGCTTCGCCCTGTGCGCCGATAATTTTCATTCGTGCTGCAGTCTGCGCTTCTACGGTCTGCCGTTCTGCACTGGCTTCTGCATTTATTTTGCGTAATTTTTCTTTCCTTGTTTCATTATGTAATTCCTTTAAGTCTTGAAAATTTTGATCATCATCTGGTGTTATCGATGTGACATAAAATTCCGGCATGACCAAGCCATAATCTGACAGCATAGGATTGATGGCATCCCGCAGCTTTTCGGAAATCAAATCCAGATTTTCATCCAGTTCCAGTACATTAATCTGATTATTCTTGATAATCTGCGCCAGATTGCTCTTCACCTTTGTCATAATCATTGCCTTAAATTTCGCAATGGTCGGCTTCATGCCGAAACCACCATCTATGACATCGGCGTGTGTAAATTCGGACGCCGTTCCTACGAGCTTTACAACAAGCTTTCTTGAGTCGCAGACCTTCAGGCTAAACTGACCGCAAGCGCCCAGTTCCAAAGATAAACCGGTTGCCGGATCGAACAGGCGCACCTTGGTATCTGTGCCCCATTTGATGCCCATCTGCACGGTCTGATTGATGAAGTAGACTTCAGAATGGAAAATCGTATCATCGTTGACCGGCAGCTTGTAAAGTTTTTCCAACGCAGGCAGATTCTGGGTTGCCAGCGTATAGCGACCTGCGCCGAAGAGATCGAGTGCCTGACCGTCCCGGAAAAACAGGGCTTCTTGTGATTCGTGGACAATCAGCTGTGAGCCGAGATTGAAATCCTCAATCGGGTGCTTCCAGACGAGCGTCTGATTATCGCCTTCGTACTTGATGACGCTGGCAAGTCCCTGATTTTTGACGGTTTCCTTTGCCGTCTGTGCCTGTACATCAATGACCGTGTCGCACAGGGGGCAGGTATAGCTTGCGGCGTTTTTATCGGCGGAGAGATGGCACGAACAGGACGGACAGGAAAATTCGACCTTATTGAAAATGCTTTCGGTGGTGTTGATTTTCTCCTTGCAGACAGGGCACAACGCCTTGTCGCCCTTGGACTGGTCAAAAATGACATTGTTGCCGCAGTGGGGACAGGTACGAGATGCCATCTTGTCTGTGCGGACTTGGATGGTATAACCGCAGGTGCAGTCGATTTTTTTCTTGGCGAAGAAGCTGTTGGAAGCTTCGGTGTATTTGCCACAGGATGGGCATTCGATGATGAATTTAGACATGGTTAGTCCTCCTTGTTATTTTTTTAGAATTGCATGAACATTTTTCCATAGTCTCTTCAGGAAATTCAAATTCATAGCCATCTTTAATTTTTTTATTGTCGCCGCGTTCAAGCGTTTTAGTCTACACGGCACAAGCCGTGCAGAAATTTAAAATTCCAACCACAAAGCGGGACGAACCCCACACTCATTGCTGACATGGATACCATAAGAATAGATGTCGCCGTCGGAATCAACTCCCGCCGCATAACGCTGAATATTGCCGGGCGACCGCAGCCACCAATTACTATTGACAAATCGTTCATCTTCTGTCATATATCTTTCTGCTTCGTCAAGACTTAACAGGAATATTTTGTCTGTTGTATCGTTTCCTGCATCTGTGCCATAATCCAAATTGTCCAAATTTGTTAGACTTGTTTTTGCAATCATCAATCGCTCTTCTATCGAAAAACTACTATAAAATGTTTCATTTAAATATGTACGCAGGGTGCATTCTTCCCATGTTGCATCATCATTTTCCTCATTATAAGCTCTTTCCTCAATAATATCTTCCGTAATAATGAGCATCGTGTCTTCTGTTTTATTTAATACAATCCAATTATATCCGCCAAATTCTATAATATCTCCGTCTTTTGCGCTTTCATAAGGATGTTCTTCTTTTATTTCAGCCATTTTTTCAATTGCATCGCTATAATCACCCAATTCTTCAAAAGCAGTATATGCCGTTGCGTAGTCGCCATTCTCATAATATTTCATCGCCAAATCATAATTTGCTTGTTTAATCATATCTACAGAATCCTGATAATCACCCAATTCTCCAAACGCCGAAATCGCACTTTCATAATCCCCATTCTTATAACATTCCATTGCCCTGTCATATGTATCCTGTAATTTTGCATTTTCTACGTCTGTAATCATATCAGATGAGTCTTTATAATCACCCAATTCTTCAAATGCTGAAATTGCATTTTCATAATCTCCGCTCTCATAATACTCCATCGCCGTATTGTACCTACTACTCGGAATAATCACCTTATTCAGAACAATTACAAACGCAATCGCCGCTGCAACCACACCACCGGATACGCTCGCTATTCTTCGTTTACGCCTTTTGGCTTCTTTGATTCTCACTGCTTCTTGACGTGCTTTTTCTTCTTCTTTTCGTTTTTCTTCTGCATTGATTTCTGCAATCCGATTTTTACACCGTTCGATTTCATCGTTCGCATCTTGAAAACCGGCGATACTTTCAAAAACCCGAATCGCTTCTTCTAAATCTTCAATGGTATCCTCTCTTTTCAAGCGAATCGCATTGTTGTAGATTTCTCCCTTTCTTTTCTCTTCTGCAAATGCAAGGCACTTTTTCGCCTGTTCTTTCGCATCTTTATAACTATCGAGCATTTGGAATTGCGCTGCTGCTTCTTTAAAGGCTTCTTCGCTGTTTGCCTTCTCCATCGCCTTTTTGGCTAAAATATACAGGCACTCCAACGCTGAATTTTCACACGCTTCTGCTTTCTTTGCAGCGTCCGCAAACTCCCCAAGGCTTTCAAAAATCGCCTTCGCACTGCGATATTCTTCCGCAGTCTTCGCTTGTTGCATCTTCTGCATGGCTTCATTATAAACGCCCTGTTTATCATAATTTTCCAGCTTCGTTTTCAGCGCATCATCTCCGAAACGCTGCGCTTTCTTGAAGTTCTCATACCCTTTGATTCCTCCCACATGGGTTTGAAAATCTTCCTCTTTGCGCAGCTGCAATTCCGCCATCAGCTTGCCCAGATAGCCCCTTGCGTTTTCCGGATCCTGGTCGAGTACCTTCTCGCAATATTCGTCCGCACTGCTCCAGTCGCCGTCTTCCAGAAACAGAAAGGCACGTTTCAGAAGCGGCGAAGCTGCGGCATTTTCCGTCTGAATGACCGTCTTTTCTATGACCTTTGGCGCATCCGCCTGTACGATTTTGCTAATGCCCCGAATTAAATCTTGCATAAAGCCCAGCTTCGACATATCCTGCGCTTGAAACATGGAGAGCGCATCCGGCAAATTGTAAGGGTCCATGTCCTTGTATGCCGGAATCAGCGTCTTTTCCTTATGCTCCTGCATCAGCATCAGGTAACGGCTCCACTCGTTGCGCACCCACACGGCGTTAAAATATTCCGGCTTTGTGCCAACCACGACCATGACCTTTGCACTATTCAGCGCAGCGAAAATGTACGGTTCGTACGCCGTGCCGAGCTTGTCCTCTAAGGTAATGCGGGAGAAAAACACCTTGAATCCCTCTCGCACCAACTGATAATACAGCTCCTGTGCCAGCACGCTGTCATGGGTTCGTGCGCCGCTGTCGTCACTTTCTTTGTAGCAGATGAACACGTCAAACGGCTCTTCCTTGTTGGAAATTTCCAGAATGCCCTTCTGCACTGTGTCAATGTAGGTTGCCTCCTGCATGTACAATTCTCGCTGGCTGGCGTCCGCACAGGCGATTGCCTCCAGATAATCCGCATCCTGCAAGATGGAAGCAAACTGCGTCCGGTGACAGGTCGCGATTTTCTTTTTGGTCAGTGGGTCGTCTACGTACTCGATACCGTAACGACACAGCACAATTTGCCAATAAATTTCGCTGTCTTTTTCACCACCGAGCAGTCGCTCATAGATTTCCATCGCCTTGTCGAATTCGCACTGCTGCCGGAAGTGATTCGCACGGTTCAGCATATTCAAGGTCTGTTCGTTTTCGGTTTTGGGCAGGGTCTGCATCGTGCCGCAATACTCGCACTCGCAAATCGTCATGCCCTCCGTAACTTCCAGATTTCCGCCACACATTTTACATTTGAAAATTGCCATGATAAAACTCCTCATCCTAAAATTTTATGATAGACATACATTTGGTTTCGCGAATTGTTTTCTTTTGCGAAAAAAACTATAGCGATTTACAGCGAATTTGACGGTCAAAATACGTTTTTTTGATTGCATCTGCAAATGGTTTTACGTGCTTTTTTCCAATTTGCACAAAAAATAGACGGATTTCAAGCAGAATTATCTATCAATACTTGATTTTTCCTGGGATTTGTGATACAATCTATTATGTGAAATTAGGACATAATTCTTGTTTTTTTCGCAAAAGAAAACACTTTAAGAAAATATTTTATATTCAATTTTCAAAATACCATCTTATTTCAAATATTCAACTGAACTCGGCTCATATACGCTTGTTTTTGTGCAAAAGATGAATGGACGTAACGATTCAGCGTGATTTCCACGTTGGAATGACCCCAAATTTCGGACAGTGCCTTCACATCGAAGCCCAATTTAATGCAGTTGCTGGCAAACATATGCCGTAGCGCGTGAAAATGAACTGACGGCAAATTTACGTTTTTTAGAATTTTAGCAAAACGATACTGCATAGTGCGAGGTTCAATCGGTTTTTCTTTACCTGAAATCAAAAAATCTTTTGGATTACTTTTGAAATTTTTTAACAATTTCACCATACATTCCGGAATTGGAATACTTCTTTTCGAAGATTCGCTTTTCGGCTCAGTGATAATCAAGCTCGTTTTCGACTTGCCGTTCGGCTTCCGAATGCGCTGAATGGTCTTTCTGACGGTCAAAATCCGTTTTTTCAGGTCAACATCCTCCCACTGGAGGGCACAAAGCTCGCCTATTCTTAATCCAGTTGTCAGACAAAGTGCAATTCCCATCGTTG
>JAJQGO010000033.1 GCA_021200415.1 Ruminococcus sp.
AAAAAAAAAAAAAAAATGGTGATAGTTTTGTGAAAATTTGGTTTACAAAGGTGGTGATGGCGATTGGAAGGATAGATTGAATGTGGGTGATACATGGCGTCTTTGATCAGAAAGCATATCATACAAGTCTGCAGACATCCTTATATAACCTGAATATCAGTCACAGGCTTTCGCTCTGAGTGTGTAGTCAGACACACGTCAGGATAATTGCCGATTCCGATAAAAAGAATAAGCATTTCCGCATCGTGAAGCCCAAGAATTCTCCTGACATTGTTTTCTTGCTCTCTCGTAAGCGATGCACTCAGAGGAACAGATGCTATATGCTCGAAATGCAAAGCATTCAAAACACTCTCTGCATACATGCCACCATCAATATAAGCTTGAAATACTTCTCTATCTCTATTGAAACATCGGAGATCCGCCGTCACTAACAAAAGTTTGTCAAATTCTTGTCCGAATCCCTCATTACCATTCTGATTTTTCAGAACATTTTTCATGACTTGACGATCTGAAATAATCAAGCATCGCCATCCCTGCCTGTTACAGGCTGAAGGAGTGTGTTGCGCTAACTTAATTGCTGATTTTACTCTGCCGATTTCTACCGGATCATTTGAAAAATGTCTCATACTGTGTCTATCAAGAATAAAATCTTTATAATTCAATTCTTTAATCTCATCTGAACTCAAGGGGGTAAATTGAAGAACCCCACCTACTTCATTTCCAGAACCACCCAGACGACTAACTCTTTGTTCCAATTCCTTGTTTTCAACTCCATGCTGCTTATTCTTTTTTATATAAGCGTTTAAAGTAGAAAGTGCAGTCTGATAGAAAAAAGCATCCTTGCTGTAACCGGAATCTATATAATTTTCCATTGATTCCAAAAGAGCATTTATGTTCTTCTGACCGAAGCCAGCTCTATAGTTTACATAAGCAAGCCCCTTTTCAATTGTATGATACCATCGTGTTATAACAGCTTCATACTGTTTTTCATTTGCACATTTGTTTCCCCTGAAAGTATATTTCTTTATCTTTCTGTAATGTCTATTGCAAGTTTTTCGTACAGGGTTACCTACTTTTAATTTTCTTTTGACTTTCGATAAAAAACTCATTGTGTATACCTCTTATCCTTTTTTGATGAATTTTCTCTTCTAAAAATTTCTGCCCAGAACACTATCTTTAAGCTTTAATGCCTTTTTAAAAGTGATTTGACACTATTTACCAAGTATTTATTCTCCTTAGTTTTAAAGAAAACAAGGAAAAAAATACTGTTAGGTACCACAATACAAATTACTGCTCTAACAATCAGTGTAAATATAATGGACTCTATTTTTATCAAATTACATATCATGTAGGTGATTATCACGTCTGCAACTATTAGAAATGTATATAGAACAAATTTAGATAGGTATTTTCTTATATCTATCGAAAAAAGGCACTTATTTATATTCAGTATGACCCATGGGAGTGAGATGAATAAATAAGCACAAATTGTTGATATAATAATGCCATACAAGCCAATAAAATGTACCAGGATCAGATTTAATGAAAGATTAACAAATGCAGAAGTCAGCGGCCTAAACCTATCCTCTTTCCAAATACCGCCTGCATCCTTAAAATAAATCATTGGACGTGCAACTTCTTCGGCGTATAAATATAAGGCAAACAAAATTACGAAGCTAAAGTCTAACATATAATCTTCGCCAACCCAAAGTTTCATGAAAGGTTGATACAGACAAACCAAACCTGTACAACAGAAATTCAATGCCATAAAATTTATATGATTAAGGTTAAAAAGTAACTGTCTATTTTCTTCCTCTCCTCTCACAATAAGACTGTTACCTATTCCGGCAGTGCAAGCACTATAAAACACTGCGAAAAATGCCATTATAGCAGATACAATATAGTAATAATTTTGATAAATTGCAACAAGCTCCAAACCTATAAAAGCAGAAATTACGATTGTATCTGCCGAGTTATTGATCACGGCTCCAACTTTTGCAGTAAAAAGGTCACGTACCTTTTTCATTATGACTGTACGTTCTTCCTTCGGCAGTTTGCCCTCCGGCTTATATTGTGGGTAGAATTTTTTCGAAGCAATTGCTGTGACAATATTGAGTAATATTTGACCAAATATATTAATACCAAGATATAGGTAGTAGTTCTTTAGTGTCAGAAGGACAATTATCTGTAATATATAGCTAATAGAGCTTGTAAATATGGTTATCGTATTGATGACATCATTTCTCTGATGAGCTGTAAACAATGAATTCCTATAGGCGAAGAGCCAGTAGGAAAGCACAGTAGATGCCAAATTCATCAAGTAGATGATATAAATGTTTATATCACTCGGAACAGCACCGCTAATTAGCTTAGGAATAAACGGCAAAAGGACCAAACCAATACCAAGTACTATCAAGCCAATAATTCTATAATACGTCTTATATAGATTCATTAACTGGCATATCTTCTTGTGATCATCTTCTACAATAGGTTTATACATACTGAAAACCAATGCAGAGGAAACACCAAGCTCTGCCAGATTCAACACCTGCAAAATCGATGTGAATAGGCTGTTTAAACCAAGATATTCTATACCAAGTGTTCTTATAAATATAGTTCGAATGATAAACGGAACTAAAATCTGAAATATCTTAAGAATTACTCCGGTAAATGTTCCGGCTATTGCGTTCCGCTTTCTATTGATCTTCATATAATTTTACTTCCTTATTTTTTAATTTAAAGCTATTTTTATTGTAGATACTGCTATGTCAATAGTCCTTAAAGTTTTTTACTAACCGCTTATAAACCATAAGATGGCCTGAACGCTGGATATTGAGTCAAAAATTAATATAGTCTAAAAAAGAAAAACACGAATCGCATTGAATTCTACAAACATCTTCAGCAATTATTGCGGATTCTTGAGTATACTGTCTCTCCATATTCTCAAGAGCTTCTATGATTGGATAAGAACTATTTAAGTCTCTAACATCAAAGCAGTATTTTCTCTGATGTACTGAATTCAATAAATCCTTGTATTTTGTAGCCCACCCAATAGCGATACAAGGAATGCCTTTTTTATAAGCATTGACAATGGAATGGAATCTCGAAGCTATTATATAATCGAATTGACCGACAAAATCGCCATACTCTATGCAGTTTAAATCAGCATCAATTAACTTTACATCTACTGAGTTTCCACATTTATTCAGTATGCTCTTACACGACTCAAAATCCATATTAGAGTGAGCAAGTACATATACATGTTTATTGTGTGATGAAAGCCATGTAATTATTTCGAAGTAAATTTTCTCCAATACTCCTTCATCAATATATTTTAGATTACTTGAGTTAGGTATAATGGCTACACAATTTTCAGATTCTGTCACAAATTTTCTGAACTCAGGTACTTCTTTATAAACACTATTCAAATTAATATCTGCACTTTGCAGAACTAAATCAGTTGATTGTTCAACATTAGTTAAGCCCATTTCTCGTGTTAATGCCTTATAACCTTCATCTTCACGGGCATAAATTTTTTCTGCATATCTAAGATACTTCTTTATATATTTATGAACAACAAAGTTTTTGAATTTGCTATGATAATCAAATGGGCCAAATGATTGTGGCATAATATAACTTGGTATACCATAATCATGTAATAACGCAAATTTGCTAAGATAATACAAAGAAGCATTGATGCCCCACTGATTTGAAAGAGCATATCCACTTATATCAAAAGCTATTTTAGCTGTTTTAAAGACAGAATCAAGATTTTGAATTTCATATGATAACTCTTTAGTTGTTGGTTTCTTCACTGCTTTATAAAAAAAGCTCAACAGCGTATGAGACATACTCATGATAAGACTCATAGAGATTGTCATAAACTGAACATTATAGATTTCTGGTTTTTTACCTGATGTACATTTGCTTTCAATAAAAACAATTATATTTGCTTTCGGATCTCTTTTCCTTATTTCCGAAATTGTAACAAATAGCATTGCTTGTGCACCTTTATTTCCCATTTCTGCGCCAAAAATTAAATATTTATCTCTATTTTTCATAGTGACACTCCAATCCAATAAATATTAAGATCATTTCAATGTTTTTTATAAAAATCACACATAAAGGAGATGTAAATTAATTGCCATTTTTAAACGCACGTTCCACTATAGCTGCATTCGAGTTCTTTGGATGCTATGTAGAATTTCAACATTTAATAAACAAAGCTTATTTTTCAAAAGATATCCAATTATAAATAAAACCGAACAACCATCGCCTTCATTTTCATGCATCATTTATGTTTCATGTCACGGAGACTTTTTCGTAAATATCTCAATGAACCTTTTGCCACACTTATTACGAAAGAGGAAAAAGAATATTGACTTCTTGGTATCATTTTATAATATAATCTTGCATTATCTATTGCTCCATACTCTATTGCTTCGGCAGCATACCGAATTAGCTTGTGTGAATAGACATCAGGATTCTCATTATAAAATTCCTTATTTTTTTCCATAAGTTTTAAATAGCCCTGTTTCTTCTTATTCATGTTAATAGATATAGAATCTGTGCTAAGGTAATAATTCACAAGAGGTACATCTATATACTTAATTTTATACTTCTTAGCAATTCTAATCCATAAATCTGAATCTTGAACCGATTGTAAAGTCTCGTCAAAACCGTTACACTCTTCAAAAGCTTTTTTTAATATTATTGGAATTGAATTTCCACCGATAAAATTTCCATATCGAAGAAGTTCATCAGTAATATATCCGCTAAAATGATTACCTTTAGAAATCTTGTTCTTATGTCCAAATCCATTAATATAATAAGGACAATACATTAATCCGTCCCCTTCTTCATAGGCTTCTATCATAATTTCCACCTTGGAACTTAACCATTCATCATCATCATCTAAAAACGCAATAAATTTACCTCTGGCTTGCTTTGCTCCATAATTTCTTGCATAACATGCACCGCCATTTTTTTTATAACTAAGATACCTTATTCGTGAGGTATTGTACCCTTTTATAAGAGTTATTATATTGTTAGCGTAAGTATAATTTTCAGGATCATCATTTACGACAAAAATTTCTATGTTTTCATATGTTTGATTAACTACACTGTCTAAAGCACGCTTTAAAACATTAATTGGCCTTTTATACGTTGTAATAATAGCTGATACAAGGATATCTTCGATTTCCGGCTTCATAAATATCTCTCCAAATAGTTCTTTATAGTATTATATTTTCTTCCATTTTCCTCTCATTCTGGATTAAATAAATTAAGAAATAACAAATCACCCATTCTACATATGCATTCATCATAAAGCCAACCATGATTTCAATAAATAAATATAAAATTACAAATAGAATCCGATAATCACTTTTTGCCCATTTCATAAGGGTGTAAACATACACAGCTACTCCTACAATAGTACATTCCCAGTACAATTCCAAAAAATCACAGTGTATGGCCTTAATCATTGCCCAATACGAACCATGTGTTGCAAAATAGTTTTTTATTGTTCCAAAGCCGTTAAAATCGCCTTGAAAATGCTCACGAACCATAACAGCCAGTGCATACCTTGACGATGTAAAATCATTTAGCTCTACATGAAAAGTTTGTTCAAACCATTGTGCTCCTGCATCAGAATATAGCCAAGATAGTAAAAAAGGAATTGCAATAAAAAACACTGTCAAGCAATTTGCAATTATTTTATTAACTTTTTTCTTAGGAAGTCTACTAAAGCATATCCAAGTAATAATCAAATAAACAATGCAAAACCTCTTAAAAGATGCAAGGCATAGTACAGAAGAAATTATTGCAGGAACTCTTTTTTTTCTATACAAGAAGAAAATTGTTAAAAATAGAAACGAGTGTGCATAGCTGCTTTCCATCAAGGATGAATCAGTATTTGATAATGAAATTGATGTCAAGTTTGCTAAAGTAAAATAATCTCCAAATTTCGCAAAAAACACTATAATGCATCTAAACAATATAATATATACATAAGTGTCTATGTTTTCTGAGTCATACTCAATAATACATACTGCGCACATCATTGGAAGAAAGATTTGTATCAAATATCTTAAAGTATATACCTCAAAATCAAGGTGAATTAATTGATAAAACCACGATATAATAAGAAAACACAAAAGATATATACAAACCGGCTTTACTATTTGCGAGGATTTCAATGTATCAAACGAAAACAACCAATCATTATTCCGAAGGACCAAAACTACGCCAACCATACAAAAAACAATTAAAGCGACATAATAAAGACTTTGTGGGAGCAACCCAAATCCATAGTATAGAACATATATGAAGTTAACAATGAAATACATACCAATCAATATATTGGGTTTAGAAGACTCAATTGTCAATTGTTCGATCCTCCATTTCAATTTATATTCCAATCAGCATTGTCAGTAATTTTCATCTGGACTTTTAACAGTTTATTACTTTCTCATCTGTTCTGCGATATCCGCATCGACAATCTCTTCGCCGGTTTTGCCCTTCAACTGCTCTTTCGAAGCCGCACTCAAACCGTCGTTAACCACAGCCGACAAATCACAAGTGCTGCATTTGTCAAGCTGCTCTTTCGTTACCTTACCATCACGATAATCACAGCAAATCTTATTCTCATACATAGAGTACGGATGCTTGCTAAAGAGCGCCTTTGCCTTGTGCTTCACAACCCACCATGCAGGTTTCCAGATGTATTTGTGCATAGCCGGAGATACAGATCCAATCATCCAACACTGGCGGTCGCAACAACGCACCTTCTTGCGGACTACTTCAGCTTCCGGACTATTCCACAGCTCGTCCCATGTCTGAGTATTCAGATTGCCCATGACTTCCTTGTCCTTCGTGCCATTACAAGGCATAACATCCCCATAGGGATCGATAAAGAATGTATCAAAGCTCATATCACAAGGCAGCAATCTCGGCTGTCCGTAGATGTAGTTGATAAGACCGTGGTTGAAGTAAGCTCTAAACCACTTTTTCGGACTATTCGACCGAAGCAATTCATTAACCAAGTCCTCAAAATTTTTCGCAACCATCGGACGGTCGTGGATGATGTTCTTTGCTTCAACAAAATAGAAGCTATTATGCAGAGACGCTGTGGCAAACTCCATGCCCATCTCGTCAGAAATTTTGTAAAGAGGCACAAGGTCAGGCGCATTTTTATCCTGGACGGTCATGCCAAAGCCGACGTCCTTAATGCCCATCTCCACGAGCTTTTTCAAAGTGCCATATCCACGCTGATATCCGTTCTGAAGACCACGGATTTCATTGTTGGTCTGCTCCAAGCCTTCGATGGAAATGCGAATGCCCACATCCGGAAACTCCTTGCACAGGGCCACAATACGGTCTGTGAAGAAGCCGTTTGTGGAAATGACAATACGGTCGCTCTTCTTACGAAGCTCAGCGACTATATCTCGTAAATCGGTTCTAATGAACGGCTCGCCGCCTGTGATGTTGGTGAAATACATCGGAGGCAACTTCTTAATCGTCTCGATGCTAATTTCCTCCTCCGGCTTGGACGGTGCTTTGTATCTGTTGCACATGGAGCAGCGAGCATTGCACCGGTATGTAACAATGACTGTTCCGTTTAACTTTTTCTCTGGCATAGTCTTTTAACTCCTTTTGAGGTTCCTATATTCTTTCCATTTTTATATCACTATCATCTCGCCGATTTTTCTGTTCCACTCCTCCGGCCTAAATGATCCCATACCTGAATATGGATATAGCGTGATTTCGCCAAAATATACATTATTATTTATGCTATATAAATCAACTCTCGAAAACGCATTTTTCAGGGCAAATTTATCAACAAGCAATTTCATCTCTTCAAAATTGTTTGGTCTAGAAGGTGGAAAAGTGCTATTCTTAACATCCTCTGTCAATCCTGTAAATGGCTGTAATTTCCAGTTCATATCAAAAAAATCAATGGTTTCATTGGTGCTTCTATTAGATATAACCTGACAGTACTTTGGTATTCCATTAAAACAATAGAATTTATAATCTCTTAATTCACCACTTTCATCATCCATCATGAATTTCTCTGCAATTATTCTTGGCGGAACATCCTTATAAGGCCACTCCCTTCCGTAATAATAAAAATTCTGTTTAAGCGATTTATTAATTTTCTTCCTTGCTTCATCCTTATTGAGTTGCCTTTTATCTTTGCAAATCACTATGCCTCCTGAATCATGAGTGCATTTCAAAACAAATTGTTCAGGCAATGCATCAAAATCAATATCCTCAAATTTATCCCACACTCCTAAGGTCGGAATAATATATTCTTCTCCTATAATATCAGCAACATACTTTTTTACTTCATACTTATCTACTAATTTGGTATATAGCGGATTTCTATCATACAATTTAAGCCACTGTAACTTCTCACTAAATGTTTTAGGATGTTCTAAATTAAGCCTTGTTTTAAATACTGCATGGTAAAGCAGTTTAATATACATTTCATCACTCATCCAGTTGAGAAAGCCGCGTCTCCCCAAGTTAGTTACTATTTTTTCCGGATGTTTTACTGCCTTTTTCACAAATTCTATGGAATTCATTTATCGACTCCTCCATGATTGACAGGAAACATAAATATTACTTTTTCCTTTTCACACTCTCAAACAAACTTATCAAAGTCTGATAATGCTTCTCAGGAGCAAACCTGTCTTCTAATTTTCTTCTGCTATTTACACCCATATTTACCACTTTTTTGTCATCATCTAACAGTTTTATCTTCTCCGCCAACTGTTCAGCATTTCCCGCCTCAAACAGGTAACCGTTTACCCCATCTTCAACGAGTTCTGGTAGACTCCCGATGTTGCTGGCAATAACAGGTTTTGAGTACTGAAACGACTCAAGAGCTGTGTTCGGTAGATTGTCATACCAGATAGAAGGAATCAGTGTAAACCTCGCACCTTTTATAACTTCTTCCAGTTCAACACCGGACTTATACCCAAGAAACTCAATATTCCTAAGTCCGTGCTCCTTTACATATGCCTTTAACTTTTTACCCTCGTCTGTGTCATCGTTTCCCATAATTTTCAGGACTCTGTCCGGCATCTTCTCATAGGCTTTTACGGCAGTCTCCACACCCTTTTCTTCATCAATACGGCCAAAGTATAATCCATAGTTTCCTACAACAGGCTCACCGACTTCCGTCCTGCTCGTTGTGAATGTAGGAATGCAGTGAATCTTTTCTGCATCGTAGCCGTTCTCTACTAACTTCTGTTTTAGAAAGTTGGATGGTGTAACGAAAGCATCAACGTTATCATACACATGCATCCATCCATGTACCTTCATGGAGAATACTCGTATTAGCGATGTAGGAAGAGAACCTTTCACACAACGGTACTTTATGCACGACTTATAGCCATGAGTCAGACAATCCTCGCAGATTTTCTTATCATGAAGAAAGTCAAACCGCGGGCAGAGCATAAAATAATCAGACAGTCTGGAAACAACAGGCACATCCATCTCCTTTGCACCTTTCAGGACACTTGGAGACAGCTTGTTCACAAAATGAATTGTGTAGACAATATCCGGCTTGACATCAGCGATCTCTTTCTTAATTGCTTTCTTGACTTCCAATGAATAAACGCTTCTGGTGATCATCTGCCAGATTGTTTTAGGAGTCTTTTTATACTCGTCAAAGTAAGTCGCATCACGGCTGCCAATTGGTTCCACAAAATACTTGGAATACACTGTTTTCACATTCTTATTAGAGTGAATTGAAAACGGAATGACCTCATGTCCATGTTCTTCGAGTATTTTTTTTATATTGAACATATATTTCTCCGGACCACCGGAGACAAAATATCTGTAATTTACTAATAAAATTCGCATTATCTTTAATCCTTCATATAAAAGCTGTGTTTAGTCACGTTGAAAGAGGTCACGTGTGTACACCTTTTCTTTCACATCATCAAGTTCTGAGCTATAGCGGTTTGCGATAATTGCCTGAGACTGCTCTTTGAATGCTGCCAAATCATTAACGATCTTACTTCCAAAGAAAATAGACTCATCTTCGAGAGTTGGTTCGTAAACAATTACGGTTGCTCCTTTCGCCTTAATGCGCTTCATAACACCTTGGATAGAAGACTGCCGAAAATTGTCACTATTACTCTTCATTGTCAGTCTGTACACACCGATGACAACTTCTTTTTCCTTATCAGCATTCCAGCCATTGTTTTCTTCGTAAGCACCTGCAATCTCCAACACACGATCTGCAATGAAGTCTTTTCTTGTCCGGTTGCTGTCCACAATTGCCTGAATCAAGTTCTCCGGCACGTCTTCATAATTAGCTAATAGCTGCTTTGTGTCCTTTGGAAGGCAGTATCCACCGTATCCAAACGAAGGGTTGTTATAGTGGCTACCAATTCTCGGATCAAGACAGACGCCCTCGATAATCTGCTGTGTGTTTAATCCTTTCAGCTCAGCATAAGTGTCCAACTCATTGAAGTAGGATACACGAAGTGCAAGATATGTATTGGCGAAGAGTTTGACAGCCTCTGCCTCGGTAAAGCCCATGATGAGCGTATCAATATTTTCCTTGATTGCTCCTTCTTGAAGAAGACCGGCAAATGTATTTGCAGCCTTTACTAATCTAATATTCTCAACATCTGTTCCAACGATGATACGAGAAGGATAAAGATTGTCATACAGAGCCTTGGACTCACGAAGAAACTCAGGGCTGAAGATAATGTTATCGCAATGGTACTTTTCACATACCGATGCCGTATATCCGACCGGTATGGTAGATTTAATGACCATAATTGCATCTGGGTTATACTTAATTACCAACTCGATCACGCTCTCAACTGCGCTTGTATCGAAAAAGTTCTTCTTGCTGTCATAGTTAGTAGGCGCAGCGATCACTACAAAATCCGCAGTCTTGTACGCCTCTGCTGCGTCTAATGTGGCAGTCAAATCCAGCTCTTCTTCCGCCAAATATTTCTCTATGTATTCATCCTGAATTGGACTCTTCCGATGATTAATCAATTCGACTTTCTCCGGAATAATGTCCACAGCCATTACATGATTGTTCTGTGCAAGTAATGTTGCGATCGAAAGACCAACGTATCCAGTTCCTGCGACAGCTATATTTAATCCACTCATGCGTTGTTATCTCCTATCATATAAAATTCCTTGTACCATTCAGCAAACTTCCGCAACCCGGTTCTCAATGAAGTACTCGGCTTATACCCGAAGTCTCTCTCCAATGTACTTGTATCAGCATAAGTTACAGGCACATCACCCGGTTGCATCGGCACAAGCTCCTTGTGTGCTTCAAAATCGTAATCTACGTCCAAAACACCAGCACGAATCAGCTCCTGCTGAAGAATATTCACAAAATCCAACAGTTTCTCTGGACTATTGTTTCCTATGTTATATAAAGCATATGGTGGAATCGGCAGGCCATCTTCACCTGTTGCTCTGTCCGGTGCTTTCTGCATTACACGAATAACACCCTCAACTATGTCATCCACATATGTGAAATCACGCATACAGTTTCCGTAATTGAAAATTTGAATCTTTTTTCCTGCTCTCAGCTTATCCGTAAATCCAAAGTAGGCCATGTCCGGTCTTCCTGCCGGTCCATAGACCGTGAAGAAACGCAAACCTGTAGACGGGATGTCATATAGCTTAGAATAAGCATGAGCTATCAGTTCATCGCTCTTCTTCGTGGCTGCATAAAGACTGACCGGATTATCTACCTTGTCATCAATGCTATATGGAACTTTCTTGTTGCTTCCGTACACACTTGATGAAGATGCATAAATTAAATGCTCCACAGGATAATTTCTGCAAGCCTCCAGGACGTTAAAAAAACCAACCAGGTTGGATTCCACATACGCATCAGGATTGGTGATGGAATATCTAACACCAGCCTGTGCTGCAAGATTTACTACCACCTGTGGTTTGTATTGCTTAAAGATAGAAGTAATCAGTGTCTTGTCAGCAATGTTGCCTTTAATAAAATTGAATGTGAAATGCTTAGTCAGCTTCGCAAGTCTGTATTCTTTAATTGACACATCATAGTAATCATTCATATTGTCGATTCCTATGACATTCACACCCTCTATTTCATTTAACAATCTTTCTGACAGGAATGCTCCAATGAATCCGGCAGCACCAGTCACAAGAATTGTTTTATTTTTTAAATCCACATTCATTTCTACAAATCCCCTTTATCCCATTGCTATCCTATAGAGTCTTAATGTCCTCTCCGCCACATCATCCCAGCTATACTTCGTACAGATGTACTCAGCGGCGCAATCCTTATACTTCTTCACAGCCGTGTCATCATCACACAGTCCCTGCAGCTTCTCTTTCAGGTCGCCCACATCGCTCTTCTGAAACACAACAGCCTTATCTTCAACAACCTCTGCGCATTCTTCTATGTCACTCACCACACAGCAGTTGCCATAGCTCATTGCCTCCAACAGACTCAATGGCATCCCTTCCAAGTCGCTGGGCAGCACATACACATAAGCGTTGCTGTACAGCTCCTCACGCAATCTTCCGGCAACAAAGCCTGTGAAAATTACATCCTCGCCTGCCAATTGCTTTAGCTCCTGTGTAAACTCATCCGTATCAGATGACCCACCGGCAATCACAAGCTTCTTATCTGTATGCAGCCCTTTATAAGCTTCAACCAAATATTTCAACCCCTTTTCCGGAACAATCCGTCCCAGAAAAAGGATGTAATCGTCTTTTTTTAATCCAAACCTCTCCGTAATCTCCTTAGCTTCTCTTATCTGTGGTCTGCTCACTCCATTCGGAATGAACACAGTTTTTCTCCCATAGTTTTTTTGGAAATACTCCTGCACACCCTTGCTGAGGACAATAATCTCAGCTGCGTACTTGACAGCCATTTTCTCGCCATACTTTATATACTTTGAGCCGATTCCGGATTTCCACTTTTCACGGGCGAAATCAAGTCCATGAATCGTTGCTACGCATCTCTTTCCAAAGAGTCTGGGAATCCACATCCAGAAGCACGGTCCCTCGGCATGGAAGTGGATTACATCGTATCCACCAAAAGTAGCCCTGACTGTGGCAAAGAAACTGCTCGTCATCGCCGCCAGTCCCTTGCGTTTGAACGTCGGCACAGGCTTCAGCTTCACACCCTTGTACTCCGTCAGCCCGCCGTTGTCGCATCCCGTCCGGTTGTAGCAGGTAACCTCGCTGCCCATCTCAACAAGTCTCGGTGCAAGCTCCTCTACCACGACCTCGATGCCGCCGCGTGAACTATCTATTGCAGGAACAGTTTTGTGTCCAAGCATTGCAATTTTTAACCTTCCATTATCGCCCACCGATTCATTCTCCTTTAATCATTGAACCATGTACAAAATATATAATATCATTTTGCGCCCTTACGAGTAACAATTGCGTGCAAAATTTTAAAGCATAAAGCAATATCTCCAAAGAAAGACTGTGACTCTATGTACCGAATATCGCTGTCAATCCACGCTTCAAACTCAACCTCGCTTCTCCCCTCAGCCTGCGCAATACACGCCAGACCGCCCTTTACAAGAAATCTGTCCATATGATGGGGCGTGTACAGCACAACCTCCCTCGGGAGAGGCGGACGCGGCCCTATAATCGACATATCGCCCTTCAGAACATTAACAAACTGGGGCAGCTCATCAATTGAGGTTCTGCGGATAAAATGACCTATTTTCGTGATTCGGGAATCGTCCTCCGCCTTGAACGCAAGGCCGTCCGTTTCGTTGTTTTTCTGCTCCTTTTCAAAAAGCTCTTCGGCATTTATGCACATCGAGCGCAGCTTATACATTTTAAATGGTTTGCCGTTTTTCGTCAGCCTGACCTGTGAAAAGAACGGATTGCCTCCGTCCTGCAAAAAAATTATGAGCGCAAATATTAGAATCGGTATTCCGGAAAGTGCAAGACCAAACAAAGCTGCCGCAATGTCGAACGCTCTTTTGAAAATTGCCGAAATCAGGCTTTTGTTGACCTTAACCTTGCTGTATCGAAGAGTTTCATAGATCCCCTGTGACAGCTGCTCAAGATCCTCACTATCAAAATCAAGAATCGGATATGATTTAACACCACTATCAGGATTCACTTTTTCAGCTTCAACTGACGCTAAATCAGCAATATGCTCTGCAACTAAAAAATCACCCATGTGTCAACAACCCCTATCAGATTAAAATAAATGCATTTTATTTTATATATTTATCTAATATATCATTAGAACATTTAATATCATCTTCCTTGCACTTGCTTTTGAGAACATCCCAATTCGGCTTGCGATAAGAGAGATTATGGCAATCTGACCCAAAAATAAAGGGATAATTCTGCTTCATAACAGATTTAACAAAGCGGCGTTCTCTAAAGGTTTCAAACGCCTCATTGTTCAGCTGAAAAATAACATCCATAGATAAAACATTTTCAATTTCATCCTTACTGTAAAAATCATAATATCTGTGAATATGAGCGAGAATAACTTTCAACCCGTATTCTGCGGAAATATTGTAAATTTCCTCACCCATCCAAGATTTATATTTATTATAAGGCAGCTCCAAAAGAATCAGTCTTGTTCCCTGAATTGCCAATTTTTCAATATCTTTTACTTCGGAAATATTGCGTTCAACAGCAACCTCCGCCCCCAACAGAACAGGCAGCGGTGATTTGCTCTTTATCTTGTCATATGCAGCCTGCCTTTTCTCGATAAAAGCCTCCGCCGATTTCTCGTTATGAGCGTAAAAATGCGGCGTTGCAATTACCTTTTCCACGCCCTGAGCCTTCAGCATTTCAAGCATTTTCAGGGACGTTTCCACGTCCTGCGCTCCATCGTCAAGCTCGGGAAGAATATGTGTATGATAATCAATCAACATTTTTACCTGCCTTTTTATTTGATTTATTGTCATAGCTGTAATAAGAATTATACTTATACTTGTATTTATATTTCGAATAATAACTGCTATGACCTTTTGTTTTAATATCATTCAGAACGTAACCAAGTATATTCATTTGTGCAAGTTCCATACGCTTATTTGCGTCGGTAACGTCGTCAAACGAAGTTTTTCCGTACTGAACCACCATAATCAGACCTGCCACGTCATTACTGAGGGTCGCCGCATCGGAAACAACGCAGACAGGCGGCAAATCCACGATAATCATGGAATATTTCTCGTTAAGCTCCTCGAACATCTTCTTCGACGCTTCCGATGAAAGAAGCTCGGACGGATTCGGCGGAATCGGACCTGCCGTCATGACATCAAGATTTTCCATAACATTTTTATGTATGCAGTCATCTGCTTTACACATTTTGCTTATTACAGATGAAAGGCCTCGTTTATTCACTAAACCAAATATCTTATGCTGAACCGGCTTTCTCATGTCCGCATCAATCAGCAGAACCTTTTTGCCCCCCTGAGCCGCCGCAATTACGATATTTGCAGCTGTCGTGGACTTTCCCTCAGCCGGATTTGCCGAAGAAACAGCAATAATCTTATTGTCATAGGTCGAAAGGGCGAAGGCGATGTTTGTACGAATCGCCTTGTAGCTCTCCACAACGTGAAACGGCACGCTTTCGTCCGTCAGCTTCACGTGCTGCTCAGTTTTTGATTTGCTGTCAACATCAAACTGCTGAATCTCGCCGATTATGGGTTTATTATATGTTTTGCTGAGAGAATCTGAATTTTTTACGGTTGTGTCGAAAAAGTCTATTAAAAAAATAATCGCAACTATCAAAACAAATCCCGCACCAAGACCAATCAGCGTATTTTTTGGGATATTCGGTGCAACAGGTGTGTAGTAGACTTTTGCCGTATCAATTGACTTAATCTCCCCGATTCCAATTGCTTCAGTTGTAAATTTATTTGCCTGACTGCAAAGCTCATTGCAGATTGCAGCCGAAAGCTCAGGATTTTTTGTAGTTGCTTCGATGTAGACCGCGCTTGTGTCCGTGACGGTCGTGATTGAAATTGCAGACGCAAGGGACGAGGGCTTGATTTTTCCGTCAGACATGGAAAAACTCTCGGAAATAACACTTTCGTCAAATTCGGCAACAAGGGCCTCCCCTACGGATTCCATAACGGCATCGTCCTTCATTACCTGAATATATGTATTGATAAGCTGTTTTGACTTACTGATGTCATTATAATCATCGGCACTGTCAGATATTTCAGTATAGCTTTGTACATACATTGAAATATGTGAGGAATATTCAAGGGGTATCAAAAATTCTGACACGCAAAAGGCTATAATTCCTCCGCATAAGGTTACAGCTATAATTATCCAGATTTTGCTGATGAGCAGAGATATTAAATCTTTAACGGAAATAGTATTGTTCATTAGTACACATCCTTCTGAAATCTTGCTTTTGTAAAATTGTCAATAAATGCAAATCGTATAGCCCAACCCCATTGATACAAGGTGCTTCACTTGAAATAATAAATAAATTTGCCATATATTTTTCTATTTAGTTTATATATATATATATATATATATATATATATATATTGATTATTTTGCTTGTTAATTTTCTTTTCGGCTTGTTTGCTATTCTTTTTGTCAATATCAACATTATATCACACATTCATTTTTTTGTCAATATCTATCTCGAATATCCTCCAAAAAAAGTGTTAGAAAAAATATAAGAAAACCCTTTACAAACTTGTTCATTTGTGCTATAATATTATCACCGCGTACTTGGTTCGGGGCTTGTCCTCGCTTTTCACCCCCTTCTACGTTAGCGGAATATTTATTTTTTGAGGTGTTTTCAATGTTATTGAAAGAAGAAAAAACAGCTATTATCGAAGCTAACAAGACCCACGAAAACGATACCGGTTCTCCTGAGGTGCAGATTGCTATCCTCACTAAGAGAATCAACGACCTTACCGCTCACCTTAAGGTTCACAAGAACGACCATCACTCAAGAAGAGGTCTTCTTAAAATGGTAGGTCACAGACGTAACCTTCTTAACTATCTCAAGAAGAAGGATATTAACAGATACCGTGCTACTATCGAGAAGCTCGGCATCCGTAAGTAATTTGGGCAGCACCGTGCAGGGGGCAGATCGGCTTTCTGCCGCACATCTGCACAAAGCCTTTGTACGGTGTCGCTTCGACAGACCGAAGGCAGTTGGGTTCGCCCTTCTGCCTTTAAGTCTATAGCTATTTCCACAGGTATACATTATAATAGTATATAATTGCAGTCAGGGCTTTTAGCATTAAACTGTGGTTCACTCGGACTGTGGGTCAGAGTTTATTGCTAAAGCCGCTGCATAATTTTATAGGAGGCTTTTCTATGTTTGAAAATTACAGAACTTTTGAAACAACCTACGCAGGCAGAAAGCTTGTCGTTGAAACCGGCAAGACCTGCGGTCTTTCAAACGGCTCATGCTGGGTAAGATACGGCGAAACCGTTGTTATGGCTAACGTCACCGCAAGCGCAAAGCCGAGAGAGGGCATCGATTTCTTCCCTCTTTCCGTTGACTACGAGGAAAGACTTTATTCAGTCGGCAAAATCCCCGGCTCCTTCACTAAGCGTGAGGGCAAGCCGTCCGAAAAGGCTATTCTTACATCACGTTGCGTGGACAGACCTATTCGTCCCCTGTTCCCCAAGGATATGCGCAACGACGTTTCCGTTGTTATGACGGTTCTTTCCGTTGAGCCTGACAATTCCCCCGAAATCGTGGGAATGATCGCAACCTCAATCGCCATATCCATCTCGGATATTCCGTGGAACGGCCCGATTGCAGGAATTGCTGTTGGTCTTGTTGACGGTGAAATTGTTCTCAACCCGACATTGGAGCAGAGAGCTAAAACTGACCTGACACTTACTGTTGCAGGCACAAAGGACAAGATTGTCATGATTGAAGCGGGAGCAAATGAGGTTCCCGAGGACACAATGCTCGAAGCTATTCTTACCGGTCACGAGGAAATCAAGAAAATGGTTGCCTTTATCAGCGATATTCAGGCTGAAATCGGCAAGAAAAAGTTTGAGTTTGAATCGCAGGAGGTCGACCACGATATGTTTGACGCTATCGAGGCATTTGCAGCTGAACGTGTTAAGGCTGCTCTCGATACAAACGACAAAACAGTTCGTGACGCAAGATTAGCTCCCATTATTGAGGATATTCATGCTCAGTTCGATGAAGCATATCCCGAGCAGATTCCTATGATTGACGAATGCATCTACAAGCTTCAGAAGAAAATCGTCCGTGCATGGCTCTATGAGGGCAAACGTGTTGACGGAAGAGGCATTGATGAGATTCGTCCTCTCGCAGCTGAGGTTGGCGTTCTTCCCCGTGTTCACGGTTCGGGACTTTTCACAAGAGGTCAGACGCAGGTTCTCACTGTCGCAACTCTCGGCCCTGTAAGTGATTCCCAGAAAATTGACGGACTCGATGAAGAGGATTCAAAGAGATATATGCACCAGTACAACTTCCCCTCCTACTCCGTGGGCGAAACAAAGCCAAGCAGAGGCCCGGGACGCCGTGAAATCGGTCATGGCGCGCTTGCTGAACGTGCCCTTGCTCCTGTTATTCCTCCCGTTGAAGAATTCCCCTATGCGCTTCGTCTTGTTTCCGAGGTTCTCTCCTCAAACGGTTCAACATCGCAGGGTTCAATTTGCGGCTCAACTCTTGCGCTCATGGATGCAGGCGTGCCGATAAAGGCGCCTGTTGCAGGAATTTCCTGTGGTCTTATCACTCTCCCCGACAGCGACGACTTCATGACAATGGTTGACATTCAGGGGCTTGAGGACTTCTTCGGTGACATGGACTTCAAGGTTGGCGGCACACATAAGGGTATCACGGCAATTCAGGTTGATATTAAGGTTGACGGTCTGACACCTGCAATCATCAAGGAGGCTTTCGAGAAAACGAGAAAAGCTCGTCTGTATATCCTCGATGAAATCATGCTTAAAGCTATCCCCGAACCAAGGCCCACCGTTAATAAATATGCTCCTAAAATGGTACAGACTAAAGTTCCGGTTGATAAAATCCGTGAGGTTATCGGTCAGGGCGGAAAGGTTATCCAGAAGATTTCCGCTGACTGCAACGTTAAAATCGACATCAGCGACGACGGAAACGTATTCATCAGCGGCATAGACAATAACGACGTAAATAAGGCTCTTCAGATAGTTCATACAATTGCAAATGATCCTGAGGTCGGAGCAATCTACAAGGGTAAGGTTGTCAGAATAATGGATTTCGGCGCATTTGTTGAAATTGCCCCCGGCAAGGACGGACTTGTTCACATTTCCAAGCTTGATAAATCAAGAGTTGAAAAGGTTGAGGACGTGGTTTCAATCGGTGATGAAATTGTTGTCAAGGTTATAGAAATCGATCGTCAGGGCAGAATAAATCTTTCAAGAAAAGATGCACTTGCAGATATTGAAGCTAAGAAAAAGAATTCCTAAGTAAACATTATAAGGCAGCCTATGGGCTGCCTTTTTTTATTTAACCTCAATTTTACAATTAGAATTCGGGATATAAATTATTCAGTATGCCATATAAAAATCAAGTAAACCCCCAAAAAAATTAAAAAATGGTATTGACAATAGGAAAAAGCTGTGATATAATGTAGTTGAGGGTAAAAAGAATGACATGATATTAAAAGTAATTATATATATATATATATATATATATTAATCAACTAATCTATACACATGATCATTCAGCCTTTTACGGTAAAATTGCCGCAGCTATATTTATTTATGAGGAGGAATTGAAAATGAAGCTTAGAAAGATTATCTCGTTCCTGTAGCATTTCAATCAAAAACTAACCGCAACTCAAAAACACACATTTTTACTTTTTCAGGAGGTTTTTACTATGAAAAAATATTTATCTTTAATTCTTTCCGCAGCTATGTGCCTTTCAGCAGTTCCTATGAGTGCTGCCGCTGAGGAAGAGACTGACTCAGACGCAATTACAAATGATTATGTAGATTACGAGAGAATTCAGACAATTTCTGAGGGTATTTCCAACGGAACATACGATGCAGATTTTAACTTTGACGGCGTATTTTCAAGAGCTGATATTGCTGCAATTGCAACGTTTTATGCCGAAGTTCAGACAGGCATGATTGAATCCGACGGAACTGTTATTAGGGAATCAGTACTGAGCGATGAGGCACGCGCACTTATTGCTGCCAACGGCGATATTACAGGCAACGGAGCTGTTGATGCTGAGGATTGCACGTACTTCCTCCAGTATTACTACACCAGATTTGTAGATGGTGATGCTAATCTCGATGGAATT
This sequence comes from Ruminococcus sp., assembly GCA_021200415.1. Taxonomy (GTDB): domain Bacteria; phylum Bacillota; class Clostridia; order Oscillospirales; family Ruminococcaceae; genus Ruminococcus. The sequence goes on from JAJQGO010000033.1 coordinate 20,268, forward strand.
GTTGACCCGTCTGACGCATCCTATATTCTCGCTTACTACTCTTACTCGCAGACCGGCACTTCAAACAGCAACTATGAAGTAGTTGACGATTATTTCAATACCGATAGAATTACCTATGAAGAGATTGAGAGAAAAGGTGATTATACCGGAGATGGTGTAGTTGATGCTGCTGACGCTTCAAAAATTCTTGCAGATTATGCTGAATCACAGGCATCAATGGTTGAATAATTTTATCACATATACCAAAATCGCCGGCTTAAATTAAGAGCCGGCGATTATTTTTTTCAGTTTCCTGCACAGCCGTGCTTGTCCTCCCCGCATGAGTGCCCACCGCAGTTATGCTCGCCATGATGATGCGAACACTTTACGTCAGCGTTATAATCAAGCGAACCATTGAGATATGCTTCAACTGCCGCATCAGCATTTCCGCTGCATCCGCCGAAAAGCTTAATTCCCGCCTGAGCAAGAGCCGTCTGAGCGCCGCCGCCGATTCCTCCGCAGATGAGAACATCGACCTTGCCGTTGAAAAGGAATCCTGCCAGTGCTCCGTGTCCCTGTCCGTTTGTATCTACAACCTGAGAGCCTGTAACCTTTCCGTCCTCCACATCATAGATTTTGAACTGCTCGGAATGTCCGAAATGTTGAAAAATTTCTCCATTCTGATATGTTACTGCAATTCTCATAATACCATTTCCTTTCTCAATCGAAAAATTATTTGCTGTCTTGCCTGCCATATAGCAATTATGACAGCTAAAATGTTTGTCGCAGACCTTATAATTACCGCCCGAAATAACAAGCTGTTTACCATTTACAATGCAATCGGCAATTTTTGTTCGCGCCGACTCGTAAATTTCAGTAACAGTCGTTTTGGAAATTCCCATTTGTTCGGCAGTCTGAACATGGGTCATCTTTTCGAGATCGACAAGTCTGACAGTTTCATATTCATCAACCGTCAGCAGAACTGCATCGCCGCTGACAATGCCATTGGGCTGAAATCCATTATATTCAGGCTCATCGCAGACTCGTCTGCATTTTTGCGGTCTTGCCATAAGATCCTCCTCCACAGAGTTTCCGTCATATGACGGTAATTATATTGTATCACACTCTGCCGTTGTTGTCAAGCATACGCAGAAAATTTCATTTTATTTTCTCAATTTATATGGATTGGAATTAAAATTAGCAATAATTCTAATCTTCAACTACATATCCGGTATAGTCCTTAAACAGTTGATAAACATCAGGATAATTTATTTTGGTTCTCAGCGGCTTTAATTCGGAATCCGTAAAGCAGTGGGAGGATTTACCCTCTGCGCACAAATCGCCGGTTATGCGGCTGATTACCCGATATTCCAGTTCAAGGCGAATTCCGGTAAATTTCGTTATCATGGGATAAACAACGAACGGCTCGTCAAAAATCAAGGGTTTGATGTATTTGCAATTAACAGACAAAACAGGCATCATTATCCCCATTGATTCAATCTTTTCAAACGGAAGTCCCGCTTGCTCAAGAAAAGATACACGTGATTCTTCAAAAATACGTATATAATTTGAGTGATGCATGATTTTCATTTTATCAGTCTCATAATAATACACCTTGCGTTCGTATGGATATATTTTTTTCATTTTCCTCTTCCTTTCACCAAGAATTTGTGGTATAATATAATGATACCATATTTTGACACAAATATCCAGTTTTTGAAGGTGATAATTTATGAAAATCAAAAAAATCTTGGGAAAGATTTTCAGTCGTAACGCAATTATAATTTTGCTGCTGCTTTTGCAGATTTCATTTTTCGTCCTGACGGTGTACACTTTGGGCGAACATTTTTATTTTGTTTATCTATTTCTAATGTTTTTGGACGTTATACTTGTAATTTATATTGCCAATAAAGATGAAAATCCGTCATATCAGCTTGCATGGATAATTGCGATAAGTGTTTTTCCGCTTTTTGGCGGATTGACCTACGTATTTGTAAAACGTTCACAGCATTTTCCGAAAAAAATATGCAAAATATATGAAGCTCACGCGAAAAATTATTTGATTCAGAACAATGACACTCTCCACGAGCTTGAAAATCATTCCGATAGTAATGCAAATTTAGCAAGATATGTTATAAAATATGGTCCGTATCCTGTATATAGTCACACATCAAGCGAATATTTTTCTCTTGGTGAATTGCAGTTTGACGCACTTATCAATGAACTAAACAATGCAGAACATTTTATTTTTATGGAATTTTTTATAATCTCAGAAGGTTATATGTTCGACACGATTTCCGAAATTTTGATACGCAAGGCAAAGGAAGGTGTTGACGTAAGGCTGATGTACGACGGAATTGGAACGGGAATGCTGAGTATGTCCGGAAAAGCGTTTAAAAAATTGAAGGCAAACGGCGTAAAATGCAAGGCTTTCAACCCTTTTACTCCCCTCCTGTCATCCGTCCAGAACAACAGAGATCACCGAAAAACTATTGTCATCGACGGTGAAACCGCGTTTAACGGCGGAACTAATCTTGCTGATGAATATATTAACAAAAAGGAAAGATTCGGGCACTGGAAGGACACCGCTATCATGGTAAAGGGCGAGGCGGTCTGGAATTATACGGTTATGTTCCTGCAGCTTTGGGATTTCGGTGAAAGAAACAGAGCAGATTATGAACAATTTATTCCAAAAACATATTCATTTCTGGAGTATCCGTCCGATGGATTTGTTCAGCCTTTTTCTGATTCGCCTCTTGATAATGAACATGTCGGCAAAATGGTATATATGGATCTGATAAATAATGCGTCTAAATATGTTTATATAACTACGCCTTATCTTGTGCTTGACCACGAAGTTCTTACAGCACTTGAGCTTGCTGCGAAAAAAGGTGTTGAAGTAATAATAATTACGCCACATATTCCCGATAAATGGTACGTCCATCACATTGCATGGAACACCTATCCTGATCTCATCAAAACAGGTGTTAAAATTTATGAGTACACGCCCGGCTTCATACACGCCAAAAGCTGCATTGCCGATGGAAAAACCGCGGTAATCGGCACTATCAATCTCGATTACAGAAGCTTTTATCTGCATTTTGAGTCTGCCGCTATCCTTTACGGCTGCTCCACAATAGCGGATATGAAGCGTGATTTTGACGAAACATTGGCAATCTCGCAAAAAATAACTCTTGAGGACTGCAAAAAGCGTCCATTTATTAAAAAGATTTCAGGTGTAATTCTCAAAATGTTCTCGCCACTTCTTTAATTCAATGGACAAGCATTGTTAATATTTCGGAAGAAATTTATCCTGCACGGGATATTTTTCTTCCGATTTTTTTTGCTTCCAAAATCGACATATTCGGCACAAGCTTTGCATTATAATATTATTGGAAACACCCATAAGAACAGAATCGGGAGATTTTATTATGCAAACAATTTATGTAGATGTGCTTATTGTGCTTAATATATATGTTAATTTCTTTCTGATTAAAACTACATCTAAAATTACTCATACGCAAATAAAATTCATACGATGTGCCATTGCTTCGGTATATGGAAGTTTATTTTCCTTGCTGATTCTTATTCCTCACATCAACTTTTGGGTGAATATTATTATAAAATTAGCTGCTGCAATAACTATAATTATGATTGCTTTCGGTATTCATAGCTTAAAAAGACTTATAATCAACAGCATTTCTTTTTTCATTGTGAATTTTATATTCGCCGGCGTCATTTACGCCGTGTACTCTTGGCTCAAGCCTGATTTTATTCACTTCAACAACACCTACTTTTATATTGATTTTTCCCTCGTTCTTCTCGTCTGCACAACGGCTGCCCTGTACTTTGCAGTGTGCGCTGTAAGGTATTTTTTCGACCGGACTCCCGACCATTCGGGATGCTATAAAGTAATAATAAAATACAAAAATAGAATGATATCTCTCAGTGGTATTGCAGATACGGGTAATTCTCTTGTTGATTTTTTCAGCGGTAAGCCTGTTATTGTCTGCGGTGAGAATAATATTCATGAGATAACAGGTGAAAAATCTTTTGATTTCAACTTCAAAACAATTCCTAAGGGTTTCAGAATTATCCCCTGCTCTACCATATCCGACAGCGGCGTTATACCTATATTTTGTCCGGACGAGGTTATTATCGTTGATGCCGAAAAAAATGAAAAAAAATCTGTCGAAGCTTTAATCGGATTTGGCAGCATATGCTCCGAGGCTATTTTTAATCCAAAGCTTCTTAAATAAAATAAAAATATTTTATAAATTATATGATTGGAGAAAGCTCATGAATATTTTAAAACACGTAATCGAAAAAATCAAAAATCTTTTTGTGGGTGAGGTGTTCTACATTAACGGCTCGGATACGCTCCCTCCCCCGCTCTCCCGCAGCGAGGAGGAAGAGGTGTTTCAGCGTCTTGAGAAAAATGATTCCGAGGCGCGCAATGAGCTGATTGTACATAATCTCAGGCTTGTGGTCTACATTGCAAAAAAATTTGAATCAACCGGTATCGGCGTTGAGGATCTCGTATCAATCGGCACAATCGGTCTTATCAAGGCCGTGAATACATTCTGCCCAAGCAAAAAGATCAAGCTTGCCACATACGCTTCACGCTGCATTGAAAATGAAATTCTCATGTTCCTGCGTAAGGCGTCCCAGTATCGGAACGACCTTTCAATTGATGAGCCGCTTAATATTGACTATGACGGAAACGAGCTGCTCCTTTCGGATATTCTCGGAACTGACGATGACATAGTGAATAAGGGAATTGAAAATGAGGCTGAACGTGAAATGCTCCGAAAGGCCGTGTCTGAGCTTTGCACACGGGAACGGGAAATCATGGAAATGCGGTTCGGTCTTGTTGACGGCAAGGAGCGCACGCAAAAGGAGGTTGCCGATCAAATCGGAATTTCACAATCCTATATTTCAAGGCTTGAAAAGAAAATCATCAAGAAGCTTCGCGTTCGTCTTGAAAAGCTTACATAATACGGAAATTCGGCGGAATGGCTGCGCCCACATGATATTGCAGCTCTTCCGCCGATTTTTTGAAAAATGTATTGAAAAAAATCATATAAAATGGTATAATGTATATTATATAGAATTTTGGCAATACCGCACAAGGATTGTTGTTAGGAGAATGCTTATGAAAAAATGGGATCTTGACTTCCCCGACAAGAGAATAATTTCGGAATTGACTATAAAATGCGGCATATCTTCACTTGCGGCAGCCGTATTGGCGTCAAGAGGTTATTCCTCTCCTGAATCTGTAATGAGCAGTTTGCAGGTCAGTGAGCTTTCAGATCCTTTTCTCATGAAGGATATGGATATAGCTGCCGATATTATCAACGAGGCTATTGATAATGGCGATAAAATCTGCGTCTACGGAGATTATGACTGCGATGGAATTATGGCAACTGTTATGCTGTACTCCTATTTGCAGGAAACAGGCGCGGATGTGGCATATTATATACCGGAGCGAAAGGACGGCTACGGTCTTAACAAGGATGCTGTTCAGGCAATTGCTAATGAGGGCACTAAGCTTATTATTACTGTCGATAACGGCATTTCCGCCATTGACGAAGCCGAATTTATCTATAGCTGCGGTATGAGGCTGATTGTTACGGATCATCATCAGACAGGCGATGTACTTCCCCGTGCTGAGGCAATCGTTGACCCCCACAGAAGGGACTGCTTCTCCCCTTTCAAGTTCCTTTGCGGCGCAGGTGTCGTCTTAAAGCTGATTGCCGCCCTTGACGGCGGAGATTATACTATGGCTCTTGAGCAGTTCGGAGATCTTGCCGCTGTAGCGACAGTTGCCGATATTGTAAGCCTTACGGGCGAAAACAGATTTATCGTATCCTACGGCATGAACCTTATTGAAAATACGGACAGACCCTCCCTCGAAGCTATGAAAAGTGTATGCGGTCTGGAGAATAAAAAAATTGATTCCACGTCAATTGGATTTGGTATTGCTCCGAGAATCAACGCAGCGGGAAGATTTGGCTCTCCAAAAGCTGCCGCCGAGCTTTTCCTTTGCGAGGATCCGGAGGAAGCGTTTGAATTGGCTGAGGAACTTGACCACCTTAACGACAAACGCAAAAATGCCGAAGCGGAAATAATACGTGAAATCAACTCTATGATTGACGCTGACCCGACGATTTTACATGAGAGAGTTATTTTCATCTGCGGAAAAAACTGGCACCACGGCGTAATTGGAATTGTCGCGGCAAAAATCGTGGAACGCTGCGGAAAGCCCTGCTTTATCGCCTCGGAGGAAAATAATGAAATTCGCGGCTCGGCACGCTCTGTAAACGGATTTTCAATTTTCGACTCACTTAAATATTGCTCCGAAGCACTTGTAAAATTCGGCGGACACCCCGGCGCAGGCGGATTCACAATCAAGACCGGCATGGTTTCCGAATTTAACAGACTCCTCAAGGAATTTTCCCTCGAATACTATAAGGATATGCCTGACGTAATAATAAAACCCGATGCCGCTGTTTCTCCCATTGAGCTGCAGCCCGAATGCGTCAAGGGTATATCTGTTCTCGAACCCTTTGGCTGCGAAAACGAAAAGCCTCTCTTCTACATTAAAAATGCTTTCGTTGACAGCATTGTCCCAATAAAAAACGGTCTGCACAGTAAATTAAGACTGAAATTCGGGACTGCATATCTGAACGCTTTCATCTTCCGAGTCTCGCCGGAGGAGCTGACAATCGCACGCGGCGATTACTGTGACTTTGCCGTTTCACTTGATATATATTCATCTAAGGGCAGCGATTATGTAAGCGCCATTATCAGGGAGTACAGTAAAAACTCCTCTGAAACTGCTGATATATGCGCCGATGGAAAGCTTTTTGAAGCCTTTATGCGGGACGAGGAGCTGACTATGGCGGAGTACAGAAAAATTTTCCCTGTGCGTAACGAGGTCGCGGCTATATACAAGCGTATTCCCGATGAGGGCATTTCATTTGAATCGCTGTTTGCGAAAATGAAGCACGACGCTGTAAATTACGGTAAATTTTCTGTTGCCGTTGAGGCAATGAGGCAGCTTTCACTTATCTCTTATACACCATCAGACCAAAAAATTATTCGTTTGAAGGTCAATAATAAGGTTGACCTGATGTCTGCACCGGTTTTGCTGAGGCTCAAAAATAAAATCGGTTCAGCTCACGTTTGAATTACATACTTCTCTGAGTATACGAATGGAGAAGAATCACTTTAATTTTGGCATCCGCTGCCGGAAACGCGGTCCGCTTGCGCGGTGATTGGAGAATTTGTATGAGTAATGATAAAGATTATAATTCTGAAATCCCTGTTCCCTTTCTGAATAATCCTAACCCGGAAATGTCAACGGATTTTCTAAAGGATATTCCCGATTATGATGATAATTTTACCATTGACATGATTGTTGAAAAAATTCTGAAGGACGACAAGCAGTATGACCTGAGCAAAATAATTACTGCTTATGAATTTGCCGCCAAGGCTCACAAGGGGCAGAAGCGTTCCTCCGGACAGGACTATATTATACACCCCCTTGCCGTTGCGTATATCCTTCTTGAGCTTGGCATGGATACCGACACAATCTGCGCTGCGCTGCTGCATGACGTTGTTGAGGATACTCCTGTTACTCTTGAAGAAATCAGAAAAAGATTCGGTCAGGACGTTGCAATGCTCGTTGACGGCGTAACAAAGCTGAACAAAATCCCTACCTTCAGCCGTGAGGAGCAGCAAGCTGAAAACGTCCGGAAGATTCTTCTTGCCATGTCGCAGGATATACGCGTCATGATTATCAAGCTCTGCGACAGACTTCACAATATGCGCACACTCAAATATCGTCCCATCGAGAAGCAGAGAAGAACTGCCCTTGAAACTATGAATATCTACGCTCCTATCGCTCACCGCCTTGGAATTCGTGCCGTCAAGGAGGAGCTTGAGGATCTTTCCTTCCATTACCTCGACCCGTATGCTTATGCTGAAATCGAAGGCATACTCGAAAACAAAAAGGAGGAACGTGAGGCATTCATCGTCAACATCAAGGAACGCATTGCCCAGCGTCTCAAGGATGAGGACTTTACTGAGCCTCCGCAGATTGAAGGACGAGTCAAGAGCATCTACGGAATCTACAAAAAAATATTCGTTCACCATAAAAGCATCGATCAGATATTTGATAAATACGCTGTGCGTGTTATCGTAAATACAGTTGCCGAATGCTATAACGTTCTTGGTCTGATTCACGATATGTTCCGTCCCCTGCCCAACAGATTCAAGGATTATATTTCCACACCGAAGGCAAATATGTATCAGTCCCTGCACACAACGGTTCTCGGCAAGGAATCTATTCCCTTTGAGGTTCAGATACGAACATGGGATATGCATAAAACTGCCGAATACGGAATTGCCGCTCACTGGAAATACAAGGAGGGCATCAAGGGCAAGGACAAAATGGAACAGCGCCTTGCATGGGTTCGTCAGGTCATTGAGGCGCAGCAGACGTCAGATGACGTTGAGGAAATTGTAAACATCATTAAAAATGATATTGCACCTGAGGATATTGTGGTTATGACGCCCAAGGGCGCATCTATTCTGCTTCCTGTGGACTCAACGGTAATCGACTTCGCGTACAGGATTCACACGCAGATTGGACACAAAACCGTCGGCGCAAAGGTTGACGGCAGAATAGTTCCTCTTGATTATAAGCTCCAGACAGGTCAGATTTGCGAAATTATCACGAGCAAGGATCCGGATAAGGGTCCTAACCGAGCATGGCTTGATATTGTTAAAACAAACGAAGCTAAATCAAAAATACGCTCATGGTTTAAAAAGGAATGTCGGGAGGAAAATATCGTTCACGGAAAAAATGAGCTTGAACGTGAATTCAAGCGCTACCGCATTAAAGTTCCGGAGGAGGAGCTTGAAGCGTTCCTTGCCGATGATTTCAAACGCCACAACTGCTCAAGCCTTGAGGATTTCTACGCATCTATCGGATACGGCGGAATAATGCTTTCAAGAATCATTCCCCGCCTGAAGGATAAATATCAGAAGCTCTACTCTGCTGATGACAGCGATCAGCCTCTGCCTGTAGTTCAGCCTAAAGCTTCATCAAAAAAGAACAGTATCATACTCGATAAAATCGACGACTGCGTTGTGAAATTCGCACAGTGCTGCAATCCCCTTCCCGGCGATGAAATTGTCGGATTCATTACAAGAGGTCACGGCATATCTGTTCACACAACAAAATGTACTAATTATAAAGCCGTTCTCAGCAGAAATAATCCCGAAGAGCTTGAACGCTGGTGCGAGATTCAGTGGTCGGAAAACAGCGATACGCTTCTCCAGACAAGCATTGAGGTTACCGCCTCGGACAGAGTCGGACTTGTTTTCGATATAACTGCAATTCTCACCGAAGCACGCATTCCGATTGTTCATTCATCCTCCCGTAATCTCAAAAACGGAAACGCGCTTTTTGAAGCTACAATTACTATCGGAGGTACAGATCAGCTGAAAAATCTTTTTGAGAAAATTAAAAAAGTCAATGGCGTTATTGCTGTTGAAAGAGCTTCTATATGACGGGAGGTATTTATATGACAATTCATCATCTTCATCTTGGCGAGCTTAAATCAAACTGCTATATCGTTGAAACTGCTCCCGAACGCTGTATTGCCGTGGACATTGGCGGCGACAGCAGTATGCTTCTCAATTTTCTTATAATGAAAAAGCTGAAGCTCACTAAAATTCTACTCACTCACGGTCATTACGACCACATAAACGGAGTTGCTGAGGTTGTCGCTAAAACAGGCGCGGAGGTTTATATTCATGCGGACGATGCCTATATGCTTGAGAATGCCTCCGCCTCCCTTGCCGCTTCAATGTCGATTATGAGGTTCAATCCCGTTCATAATTACACGGCTGTTTTCGGGGACTGCTACATCAATGACGGCAATCTGACATTCCGCGTTCTTCATACGCCGGGTCATAGCCCCGGAAGCGTTTGCTATATCTGCGAGGACGTTATTTTTTCCGGCGATACCCTTTTCTGCTGCTCAATCGGCAGAACTGATTTACCGGGAGGCAATATAAATGAAATGCGCAGCTCCCTCAGAAAGCTGTGCAGCCTTGAGGGTGAGTACCGAGTTTACCCGGGACATAACGATTCAACAACCCTCGGATATGAACGTGAATGCAATCCATATTTACTCAAGCTTTAACGGAGACAAAATGAAAACTGATAATAATTATAAAATGCCGATTATTTTAATCGGCAATACCTTTAAATATGAGGTCGAAGCAACTGTAAAGCTGTTTATTCCCGCATCAAGATTTAACTTTACCGACAGCATTTCAGATGCGGTGGGAGATAGCTTTATAATTGCGGGAGTTTCCGAAAACAATGGCAGCTCCCATACTTTCACATCGGTGAAAATAAACGGCTGCGAAGCAGTGGAGCTTGCAAATGATTTGAGCTGCACTGTTGAATCGGACAAAAATACTGTTGAACATGAGCTTTGCCGACTCATCTACACAGCTTTGAAAGAAATATACGGAATCACCCCTCCTTGGGGGCTTATGACAGGCATTCGCCCTGTTAAAAAGGTCATTGAGCTTATTCAGGAGGGGCGCAGCTACGAGGAGATTCATAGGATTCTCACCGAAAAATATGAAATATCACCCGAAAAAATGACGCTGGCATATATCACTGCCTTGAATCAGCTGCCAATTCTCCGTAAAATCAACAAAAAAGCCGTAAGCCTTTATGTTTCGATTCCCTTTTGCCCCACGAGATGCAGCTATTGCTCCTTTGTGTCCCATTCGATGGATTCCGCAGTGAAGCTGATGCCCGAATATGTTTCCGCCATCTGCCGTGAGCTTGAAATTACCGGAAAAATCGTCAGAAAAACGGGCACTGAAATTGACACGATTTATTTCGGCGGAGGTACGCCGACATCAATTTCAGCTGAGGACCTCCGCACAATTATGGAGTGTGTGCAAAAAAATTTTGACATCGACAGCGTGCGTGAATACAGTGTAGAGGCAGGACGCCCCGATACTATTACCGAGGAAAAGCTGCGTGTTATAAAGGATTTCGGCGCGGACAGAATTTCCGTTAATCCCCAGACTCTAAATGATGACGTGCTAAGGGTTATCGGCAGACGCCATTCCGGAGCGGACGCTGTAAAGGCATTTGAAATCGCGAAAAAAGTCGGATTTGCCAACATAAATATGGATCTTATTGCCGGACTTCCCACGGAATCCTGCGAGAGCTTCAAAAATACGCTTGATACTGTTATTTCGCTGAATCCCGAAAGCATTACTGTTCATACGCTTACGTTAAAGCGTGCGGCAAATCTTTTTGAAAGCGGATTGGAAAATATAAATAATCCTGCCGCAGAAATGGTGAATTACAGCGTAAATCGACTTACAAGCAGCGGATATAATCCCTATTATCTGTATCGGCAGAAAAATACTGTTAATAATTTAGAAAATGTCGGATATTCAAAAAAAGGATTTGAAAGCTATTATAACATATTTATCATGGACGAAACGCAAACAATTCTCGGAGTTGGCTGTGCCGCATCAACAAAGCTTGTATATCCTGACGGAAAGATTAAAAGAATTCATAATTATAAGTTCCCATATGAATATATCAGCCGCTTTGATCAGCTAATGGAAAAAAAGAAAGAGGTTTTAGAATGCTTGAAAAAAATCAACAATTTATAGCTGAAATAATTGACGTAACCGCTGATGGAAACGGCGTATGCAAGATTGACAACATGGCTGTTTTTGTTCCTAAAACAACAATAGGTGACAAAATAGAGTTAAAAATAGTAAAGGTTCTTAAAAATTACGCATTTGGAATCGCCGAAAAAATTATTCTCCCCTCCCCTGACCGCATTAAAACGGATTGCGCTAACTCCGAAAAATGCGGAGGCTGCGTTTTCAGGCATATCAGCTACGAAGCCGAGTGCCGCATTAAGGACAACATCGTTCGCAACGCTTTCAAGCGAATTGGCGGGCTTGAAATTGAATTCGAGGATTTCATGGCTTGCGATGAAACCTCGCGATACAGAAATAAGGCTCAATATCCCCTTGCAACCGTGAATGGAAGGGCTGTTTGCGGATTTTTTGCGCCTCGCAGTCACAGGATAATTCCGGTAACTGACTGCAAGCTTCAGCCGCAGATTTTTTCTGAGATAGTTTCATGTATTTTAGATTACATCAATGAAAAAAAAATTTCCATTTATTCAGAGGAAACACATACGGGTATTATGCGTCATATTTATCTTAGGAAAGGCACTCATTCGGGTGAAATTATGGTATGTTTTGTCGTACGGAAGGAAATTTCACGTCAGCTTAATGCACTGTGCCGAATCCTGACAGATAAATTTTCAGACATAAAAAGCATTGTAATGAATATAAATCCTGAAAAAACAAACGTTATTCTCGGTGATAAATGTGTGACACTTTACGGAAAGGAAACAATTTCAGATACAATGTGTGGAAATGAAATTGACATCTCGCCGTTATCTTTTTATCAGGTTAATACTATTCAGGCTGAAAAGCTTTATGCAAAAGCACTTGAATATGCGAATCCACGAAAAAGCGATATAATTGCGGATCTGTACTGCGGCGCAGGGACGATAGGTTTGTCACTGGCAAAATATGTTAGTAAAATTATCGGAATAGAGATTATACCACAAGCAATTGAAAACGCACGCAAAAATGCATTGCAGAATAATATTACTAATGCAGAGTTTTATTGTGGAGATGCAGGAAATATTTTTTCCGAGCTGAGACAAAATGGCTGCAAAGCTGATATAATTATTATTGATCCGCCAAGAAAGGGGTGTTCTGTTCACACTCTGGAAACAATTATTCAGGCAGCTCCGGAGAAAATCATCATGATTTCCTGCAATCCTGCAACTGCTGCAAGGGACGTGGAGTGGCTCTCGAAAAGAGGTTACTTTCCATCTAAAGCCTGCGGCGTTGATTTATTCCCAAGGACGGGGCATTGCGAGGTTTGCATTTGTTTGGAAAAGGAATAGAATAAAGAGGATTTTTTATGATTTTTTCTAAATATTTTGGGATGTTTAAGTCGTTTTTTTAGATACACCAATCGCCTTTCTCAACAATCAACAAAGTTCAACAATTTGTTTTAATCAAAAAAGCATAAGCTGATTATCCACCCACGACTCCTGCTGTGCAATATGAACCACATCATCGGGCGTACTGTTCCCAATCAGAAACGGAGATTTCGGGTCGTGCAGCTTCATATTCTGCATTACAAGTCTGTTGTTGGCATTGGCATAACAATATTTGCATAAGTGACCGCAGGTGTTGTACTGTCCAATATCTCTGCCGAAAACGCAGGTACACGCTGAACGCTGTGACTTGATTTTTGATTTTGGTATATCAAGTCTGCCATGAATTGCCTGTTCCAAAATATTTTGCGTAAGACAGCCACCGCAGTCTGCACCATAAACCGCAAGCTCATCACCCTCACAGCAGGGACAAATTGTTATATCATATTTTTTCGCAATTTCAATCAGTGACTTTCCAAGGGCAATTCTATCGGCTTTTTCAACCGCCTTTGCCTGCGGAAAGTTACGTTTTGTTTTCTCGTAAAGGTCAATAAAGCTGATCACACAGCTATGTGTATACCCTTGAAGCTGTTTTGCCATTTCTTCAAAATCGTGGATATGCCGATTGATTGTGTATGCTTCGGTGAGGAATATCGGGTCATACCGCCAGCCCATACTGTCTGCACCTACGATTTTTGAGAGTCTGATAAAATCATTGATAACATTTTCCTTTGGCGGAACATTCGGCTCAATTTCCCTGCCGTATGGAGTAATCGTCACAAACCAGTATTGACCATATGGTGATAGCACCTCCATATAGTCAAGCATAGGCGCGGGATTTTTCGTGCAGAAACCGATAATATCCACCACATCGGGGGAGAGCGAATATTTCGTAACCTGATTTGGATAATACGGATTTCGTGTACAGACAAATCCCGCTTTGATCCGATTGACAAGCCATTCGGAATAGAATGCAGGAATATCCGTTCTCATACCTGTCTGAATAATCATTTCATCAATTCCTCGATAATTTCGTGAATATCTCCGTTAATGCAAATAGACTGTGCCTTAATTTCAGACGGAACGCCAGCCTGTCCATAATTCAGGCAAACAAATGTTGCATCATGATTTTCGGCTGTCATCTGCCAGAAAGGATATTTGATAATTCCCGGAGTATTGAAGCCGACACCGAGTTCAAGGAAAACAATACGCTGTTTTTTATGAGTGCGGATAAAGTTTTCGTAACGCTCTGCCGCTTTATCCCAGCCACTGTCCTGAACGAAAGTATCATCTGCTCTGAGGTTCATTGACATAGGCTTACCGCATTTCGGACACTTCGGAATCAGCTCTGTCGGAACGGACATTTTCAGCTTGCTATCAGCGGAGAGCATCAATTCACCGTCGTTCCCGATTGCAAATCCCTGTGCAAGCACCATTTCTCTGATAACCGTTTCGTTATCATAGGTATCGTTGTGGCAAGGCTCACTGCACTGAAACAGACCGTAATCACCCTGTGTGTAGAATAAACGTTTTTTGTCAAATCCAGCCTTCTGAAAGCAGTGGTCAACATTGGTAGTCAGCACAAAGTAATCCTTATCCTTAACAAGAGTAAAAATATTCTCATAGGTTGACTTCGGAGCATTTATATAGCGGTTGATGTAGATATTTCTCGACCAGTACGCCCAGTATTCTTCGGGAGTCTGATAGGGATAAAATCCGCCCGAATACATATCTTCAAACTGATATTTTTTTGCAAAATCGGAAAAATATTTTTCAAAACGCTCTCCGCTGTAGGTAAAGCCTGCCGATGTGGAAAGACCTGCACCCGCACCGACGACAACTGAATCAGCCGTTTCAAGTGCGGACTTCAAGCGTTCAATCTGAGCCAAGAATTTCTCTGTAGATTTGTAAATCCTGTTCTTTAAAGACATTGAAAATCACCTCAATTTCACCCTTAAATTTTCTTACTGTATCAACTGCAATTTCAGCTGCCCTTTGGTTCGGGAACATAAAAACTCCCGTAGAAATACAGCAGAAAGCAATTGATTTCAGATTGTTCTTTTCGGCAAGCTCAAGGCAGGAGGTATAACACGATTCAAGTAATTTTTCATGCTTCTTCGTTAGCCTGCCCTCAACGACAGGGCCGACTGTGTGAATGACATACTTGCTCGGCAGATTAAAAGCGGGAGTAATTTTCGCCAAGCCTGTTTTCTCCTCGTGTCCCTGTTTTTCCATAATTTCAAGGCAAGCCGCACGGAGCTGAACGCCTGCAAAGGTGTGAATGCAGTTGTCGATACAGCCGTGATTCGGGCGGAAGCAGCCAAGCATCTGTGAATTTGCAGCATTGACAATAGCGTCACATTTCAGCGTACTGATGTCGCCCTGCCAGAGATAAATGCCGTCCTCGACAGGTGTCAGATCATGATAGTCTGTGATACCTCTCAACTCATTTTCTGCTTGCAGATACTCGTCCTGAATCCGCATAAATTCGGGAGTTGCCTCCTGTGGCATTCTAATGTTGAACAATGCGCGGAGCAGTTGCTTCTGCTCGCTCTCGCTTGTGGGAATTTCCATCGCCGCGTAGCGCTTGTTCTCATCGAGCAGATAGCGTATTAAAAATTCTCGTTTTTCGGTCTGGTTCATTGAAATCACCTGCATAAATCTATATTTTTTGTTCTCGATGCCCTTTGTAAATGTGCTGAGGCAATACCGCACAAAGGACGCTTTGCCTGCGGAGACTGATGTACGTTTCCGTCAGGAAGTTTCAGCTTCCTGCGGCAGGGCTGTTGCCGTGTCTAATTTGATACAACAAAACGAAGCCATCTGAAACTCCTTAACGATGCACCCGCACCCGTGTGCAAAAATGCACCACCCTCATAACGAAGCCGTATTCATCGTTACGGGGTATATGAGTGAGGTTGGCAGGCTGCTATATGTAATTTAAGTTGCTCGATAAATTGGAATTTATCGCTTTTTTCTATTCTTTGCTGTATAAATAATTGTTAATGCTAATGCAATCAAAATGAGAATATGTAAAACAGTGTGATATACATCAGGCACATACTTTCCTTCAATTTGTATCCATTGAATAGTGCCAGAAAAATACTTGATTTTTCCCTCCAATGTACCCATAAAGCCACTATCAAAAAATGTGTACCATTCATGACACATAATTTGAATAAAAAGCCACATTGACATCCAACCAATAACTAGCCATTTTCCAATCTTTTCTTTCACAAAAAACAAAATCATTGTTACTAAATAAATTAAAAATAATATACCATCTTCCTTGTATGACCTTGTAACCAAACAGTTTTCTCCAAAGTATAAACCTGTCATGTCAAGGAAAAACCATAATAGCAATATTATCTGTGCAATACTACAATATATTTTTTTCATACACTCCTCCTCAACTTACGATTTGCCTTTCTCTTTTATTATATCATATATTTATGAATTTTTCTACCCACACAGCAAAAAAACATCCGACTGAAGCCGGATGCTGTTTGCGTTTGGTATTCTGTTATGCCTGTATCTCCGTCCCTTTGCGGAAGGTGACCGTGATTTCCTTTTTCTTGCCGACCGTGATGTACTCCACCATGCTGCCCCAGAGTGCGCTGTCAAATTCCCGGATTACACCGTTCTGCATTTTAAGCGTTTGAATGAAATTTTTAAGCCGTGCGCTCTTCGCTTCTTTTGAGGAAATGGCAGCAGTCACCTCATCATATCGTGCTTTTGATTTGTCGTACCTCTCCACCAGCGCATTGTAACTGTTCTGCTGTTCCTCGTGGTCTGTACTGACACGGGCGTATGCTGCAACACGTCTTTTCTTAAGACAACACCGCACAAAGATTGTCGTGCAGATATACTCTCCGAGCATAAACTACGTCCATATTTTTGTCAGATGCAACAAAAATTTTGAAGGCATACTGCTTCTGTCGGTCAGCCCCTCTGTCACTGCGTGACACCTCCCCTACTGGGGAAGACCACGTATGTCAAAAAATTTTTGCGAAAGATGGCGGAAATTGGCGAGTAGATGTGCGGCAAAGCCGTCAGGCGTGCTTTGTGTGGTGCTGCCTTAAACATTCTGCGGACAATAGCGGCTTCTTCCGGAATGATCACGTATTTTTGCAGACTTTCATCATACCTGTAGCCCAGAATATGCTTATTGGCTGTGCCGATTTCGCCGGATTGAAAACGTTTCCGAATGCCCCATTTGCTGTTATCTGAAATTGAACGGCTCTCTTCCTCTGCAAAGGATGCAAGCACGGAGAGCAATAGAGCGTGTTCACATAAAATACAACGCACGTCTTTTCGGCAAATTTTGTAGAACATTGTCAAAAATCGCCAAATATAGACGTGAAATTTTGTGTATTATTAGAATTGACAAAATGGGGGGGTATGCTATAATGTAAAAAACTTATATAAGAGTTTTTGTTTAATTTTATTTTCATTTTTAATTATTTTTGGAGGGTAATTATGGAACACAAATCAAAACTCGCAGCAGGCTTACTTGGCATTTTCCTCGGCGGATGGGGAATCCATCGCTTTTACCTTGGCTACACAAAAATTGGCATCATTCAGATTATTGTCACGATCTGCACCTGCGGTATTGGCTCGTTGTGGGGCTTAATTGAGGGCATTCTTATTCTGTGCGGTAGTACTATTACCACCGATGTAAACGGAACGCCTCTTGATGGCTGATCTGAAAAAATGATAAGCCAAATACATAAAAGCGCTTCGTCTATTGTGGGCGAAGCGCTTTTTGCGGTCTTACATGGTAAAGCAGATCAAACCGATGCATCCCTAATTGATTACACTTTCCAATTTTTCCTGTAGTTTCATATGTACCTCCATCAGCATTGCAGAATTTTATCGGTTTTCTTCCTTTGATTTGCGTGAGTGGTTTACCACAGTTCAGGCAAATGTCCTTTTGGATATATCGTCTGCAAAAAGCGGATACCTGATCCTTGCGCAGTCCCAATGCATCTGCAATTGGCGAGCCGTTTCATTTCGGCACGGCAGTAAAAAACGCAGCTCCGATGGAGCTGCGTTTTAATTTAATGTGTTGTCATATAATCCTCAAAGGAATCCGTTCCGCCGACGGCGGTGTAAACGTAATACGACAGGATGAACGATGCGTCTACGGCATCAACCACGGAATCACCGTTCACGTCCGCCGCAAGCTCCTGCGATTCGGTGAAGCCCGAAGCCTGCGCAGTTGCCTTTTTCGCGTATTCGGAGAGAACGTATGAAGCGTCAATAGCATCAATGATGTTGTTTTCATCTACATCACCGAGAGTGAATGTAGTGGTTTCCGTAGCAACAGTCGTCTCTGTGGATGTGTCGTTTGCGGACAATGTCACATAGTTGGAAACCTCCTGTTCGGTATTCAAAAAGGAGCCGGTATGATTGACATAGGCATATACTGTTCGCGTACCTTCATCCGCATCAAGTACGAGAGAATAGGTACAGGTATAGGGTGCCGTATCAGAAGTGTCGTCGCTTGTCATAGTGCCCAACGTTTCACCGGTTTCTGCATCGGCCAAATAAACTTCTCTGCTTTTATAAGGTCCTTGTACGGCAAACAGATATGCGTCGTTTTCGACAGTGCAGGACAAGCGCAGCATTCCTGTCCAACCGTATTGCAAGCCGTCGTCCCAATCGTTCATATAATACATACCCAGACCAGTATAGGCGTTTAGGTAAAAGGTTCGATGGCAATTGGAATTCGCATAAACATAAACCAATTCATATGCCAGAGCGATGCCATATCCATAGAAGTTATCGACGATCAACGAAACAGACTGCAAATTTTCCGCCAGAAGACGCGAATCCGCCTCATAACAAACATATTCCATTATTTCTGCTTCGGAAAGATAGGAATCATCCAAAGATAAACAGTAGTTCACATAAGCTTCTTCTATAACAGTCGCAGTCATTTCTCCATCTGCAGTCACTGTAATACGTGGAGTGGAATCTATTAGAATGGTGTCCTTATAATATGACAAAAATCCATAATAATTTGTGCCGCTTGCAGCAAAAACAGACTTTTCTTCGAAATATATCAGCGTAAAATCACTGCAATCAGTATCCGGATACTTCTCCTCGTATTTTGCCCAGATAACTTCCTTCATCTCCTCTGTAATCGTGCCGGTATCATCTTGAATGGCTGGCAAATAAGACTCTTCCGCATAGTTATCGTAGATATAACTATTTAAGCCTCTGACCCAAGCATCAATTTCAAGCGCTTTTACATTTGGATGAGTGTTTATAATTGCTCCAATTCCGTTCAAAAAAACAACTTCTGCATTTCCCTCATCATCATATCTCAGTCCAAATGTTTCAGAATATCCTTGCACTTCATCGTCAATATCAATATCCATTTGTATATCAATATGCGTATTAATATTGTACAAAAGTTCAGAATAGTATTGCAATTCTTCTTCAGAAGTTTTTCCTACAATCGGATATTCCGACACATCAGTTAAATGCGATAAAAAAGTTTCTTGTGGAATTGTTTCATCCAATGATATGATTTTGGGTATTTCTTCAATAGATACATAACCGAAAGTCCAGTGCTCGTAAACATCCTCAAAGCAAAAGCTCCGTATAGTACCGTTTTTCTCGATGAAATAACCATTGTACGATTCCGGTGGATCATAAGTGTTATTTGCATTGCATTCATCAAAACCGATCAGAACAAAAGCAATTTCTGATGCTTCAAATGAATTGAGTGCTTCTACCTCATCTTTTACCACGCTTGTTTCTGAAAAGTCTACTCCGATTAAGAATACAAGTAAAAAAGTAAGAAACAGACCAACGAATTTTTTCATAATGATTTTCCCCTCACAGTATTATGAATCCAAGAGCCAATGGTCAGTAATGCCACGTAAGGATACACCTGTAAACAGCATTGTACCAGCAGCCATTGTCGCTATGATTCTTTTTGCAATGCTCATGATGTGCCCTCCTAATCCTCATGCTTTTTTTTGAAGGCGAATGCCGCAGCAATTGCCACTACACCCAATGCAAGTAAGCCCGCAACTCCCGTATCACCTGTTTTCGGAGATGAAGAATTCTTTTTCGTTGTGGTTGTGACAACTGTCTTTGCTGTCGTCATGACAGTTTCAGCATCTGATGAAGAACTCTTTTCTGTTGTTGTGGTGGTAGCTTTCTTTGCTGTCGTCGTGACAGTTTCAGCATCTTCGGAATCATCGACCGCCGTAGTCGTTGTTTCTTCCGCTTCTGTTACTGTTGCCGTGGTGATAGTAGATGTAACTGTTTCTTTAGAGTCTTCATCGGTTGTAGTAGCTATTGTGGTGGTAGGTTCAGTTGTAGTTGTGGTAATAGGTTGCTCTTCAAGTGCAATGAAAGTGAAACCGTTTTGGATAGCGTAGGTTTCGGCGGCAGTGTTCGTATAGCCGTAAATGGTGAAATCCGAATATTTTTTTCCTATTTCATCGTAAAGTTCAACGTAATCATAGCCTAAAGCATAGCTTCCGATTGTTTGAACTCCAGCAGGGATGATAATGCTGGTCACATTATCGCATCCTGCAATGGCTTCGGATTTGAGGGTAACCAGAGATTCCGGTAAAATGATAACTTCCACATCTGGGTTTATATGAAACGCATGGGTATCAATAGTCGTCACCGGATAACCGTCAATTTCTTCTGGAATCTCGACATACAAATAAACTGAACTAGAAGTTATATGCACTTCACCATCTATAATCTGATAACCTAAAATGTTACCATCATCGAAACGATAACTTTCAGCACTAACAGATAACTGTAATATGTCGAGACTTAGAACTATGCACAAGATTGTAAACGTGAACCTCGCTATCTTTTTCATGATACAAGCGAGTATTCTTTTTGATTTCATGGTACTTCTCCTTTCGGTCTTTAAAGATTTTCATTAAATAAGCTGCGATTTTAATCAAAAAAAGTGTCAAGCTGATACACTTCTGCAACTGTTATGACTTGTGATTCGCAGTATTAAAATTTCCGCAGTTTCTTCACTGCTTCCGGCTTCTTGGGCTCATAATCCCACCATGTGCATGATGCGTTAGCAAAAAGTGTAGAAGTTTTCTTGACAGCTATCGCAACGCCAGTCAAGATTTTCTTCTTTCCTGTTTTCATAGCACTGCCTCCTTTCATTATTTTTAAGATATCTCGCATTTTCATTATAGAAGAAAAAACCTCAAATTTCAACAGGTCCGCACTATATGGTCGATTTTCTGCATCATTTGGTCATTGAAATACTTTCTGATAATAGTAAATTACAAGTATCTTATGCTTTTACTGTAACAAAAGAAATTGCCAATTGCAATAGGTTTGCACTATATGGTCGTTTTTCTGCATTATTTGGTCATTCGCTTACATACAAAGATAAAATATAGGCCTTTTTATGGCAGGCATTGTAGAGAATAATTTTGTTGCCATGAATTTTCCCCATTATACGATATTGATGAAATGTAATGCTGTCTTCACTGAAAAAAATCCGCCCTGCTTACAGCAAGGCGGAATCCTTCAAAATTAAATATTTACTGTCTACTTGAGAGGGGCAATTTCACATCTTCTACACACCATTTTTCCAGAATACATCTGCATAAACAAACCAGAATACAAAAATATCTGGGTTGTCATCATACGTATAGACTTCATATTTCTCCCAGATTTTCTATTGCTGTTCAACACGATTTACTATCATTGATTGCGGTGAGTAGGTCATTTTTTACATCCAGTGCAAAAGACCTGTTTCCTATGCGTCCATGTATATCCCTCTGTTCGAACTTAACAGCTCAGACCGTTTAGCAGTCGATATTGAAAGTCAAACTATCAGTACATAACCTGCACTGAATTTCATCGTATCATTTGCATTGGTATAAATCAAAGCGATCTCATGGTCGATTTGCAAAGTTTTCAAAATTTCAGAGAAAGTTTCATGTTTAGATTTTGGGGCGTCGTTTATTGGGGTTTGGCGTTCTTCTTGCATCGCTTTTTCACTTCCTGAATCACGGCTTTTTCTAGTTTGACCAGCTTGATGTTTACCTCTTGTACTTGGACGAGAGTTTTTTGTATGCTCCTTACAGTAAGAAATATTGATTTCGCTTACTGCTGCATCACTTGCAGCAAAGCTATTTTCAATTTGACTTGCACCATAAGAAGCAACATCTGCTGGAAGTGCAGCGGTAGAAACATATGTGGCAACAGTTACAACCACCGCTACTACTGCCACTGTCTTCAAAACTGTACTTAATTTAGGTCAGTGTCCATTTTCATCGATAAATTGAACAGGATTATTTGCACAATAAGTATACCGATTCAAACTCAGCGGATTCGAACTCCTGCCAGCAAACGAATCCCTAGAAATAAATCTTCCTGTACTCGGATTGTAGTATCTCGCCCGCAGATAAACCGTACTCGTTTCGGCATCATAATACTCTTCGCAAGTCATCTCTATATTCTCATTATATCACTGAATTGTAAGTTGGTCAATTGTAGAGTTTCACCAGGGTGGTCCTTTTTAATCTTAAAACTGAGTTCTGCCTCATCAAACTGTAAGACGGGATAGAGGACATCGCCACCTATAAAGCTTTAAACAAAGAAGGAGTAACTCCCGTTGTGTGGGAGCTACTCCCGTAATAAAGGTTGTCCTTTACTTGAAAATTGCAGAATTATGTGTATTTTAATTTTCCTTAAAAGTGCTTAAACTCACGATACCAATTATCATCTATTTGCTCATAGTCAAACACATATTCAATTTGATCACCCTTATAGCTAATCTCAGGTTGTGGCGTATGCATGGAGAAAACGATAGAAATTGTTTCACCTTCTTTCACAAAAATATTGCGATATATAAAATATATTTTTATTTTCGAAGCATCATGGTTATAGTTCCTGATTTCAAAAATAATTCCATCAGACATAATATTTTGAATTGAATTTACAACTTCATAATCATCAATTTTTTCTAAATCATCCAATTCCCCATTACAAACATCAAAATTAATCTCAGGATTATCACTAAAATATTCTGCAATTTGATTAAATTCCTCCTTGTGATTATTAAAATAATCAACTGGATCGACCTTTGTCAAATTATACGTGACAATTAACCCAAGTACACACAAGAACAGTACTGCAATGATAAATATGACCTTACGCTTTTTAGATTTAAAGTGTAGCATCATTTATCCCTCACTATGCAAATAGGCGTAGTTATGTTTCACCTCATTGTACATTTGAAATCCTTTTTTCACCATTGCGGTGTCTTCAGAATTATCCAGCTTTCCTGTATCTATAATAGAATAAAGACTTCCTCCACCTACTAATTCTAATTCCGAAAATCCACCGGCATTACCTATATAACCATACAAGATGTTTCCGAATATTTCTGCATTTATTTCCTCGCCATTAAAAACGAACGGAAGAGTACTATGATAAAAAGGCATATCGGTGTTTGTATTTTCACACATATCATTCCAATGTTCTTCTAATTTGATGTTGTAAAGTCCTTTGTTTTTCACACGATCTATCAACCATGTATAATCATATATAGCATCCCTAAAACTAATGCATATTTGCGACGAATCATCATAATATTGTGTAATCCTATAAGGTTGTTTCATTATTGATAAGGGAACAATTAAATTTTTATTATCATTATCATACACATCAGCATTGCACAGAAAATAGTGTGTATGAAAATCATTCGCACCATACTTTAAGAATTTATTTAATGAATCCGTGAAGTCATACACATAAATAGTCTCACGTTCATTAGAACTTTCGCTTTCAACCACAAGATATTCTGAATCATCCATAGGAATGCTTACTGGTGTGTAATTATTTTTGAAATAATTTTGTACACTATTTTCAAGAAGCATATCATTATATTCAAATCCTGCATCAGTCGCTGATTTTAAAATTGAATAAAATGTTGTTTTATCTATTCCCTGGTTATCTAATTGTCCTTCGTTATACAATCTATGATTTAATTGATATAGCATAACAGCAGATTTCGTTGCACCACCAAATCTTCCATAATAAGCACCGCCCATATCTAAGTACCCTAAATATTCAAGCGCTTTTTGTAAATACATTATATTCTCTCTGGTATATTGCAAGGATTGATCAGCAAATGATGTAAATTCATTGTTCTCGATTCCGAGATCATCCATTTTATCATATGCCTCACTTATCTTTGCTAAACTTTCAGCACTTAGTGCACCAAAAATTTCTCCGTTGTTACATGAATCTAAAGGATTCGGATCACAAGTATCCGAAAGTCCATCCCCATCCGTATCCACAAGACGCGGATCAGAAGTCATGGTAAATGTAACTGTTCCGGTTAATTCATCATAATGAAAGATAATTTCTTCACCGTCCAATAAACCGTCACCATCAGAATCAGGATTAGTTGGATCCGTTACAAATGTATCTGTCTCATCATTTTGATCAGTATGAATAACTGTACCATCCTGCAACTGCATTCCAACAATTTCAAAAATATCCGGCAAACCATCCTCATCAAAATCAGTCATATCAATATCTTTTGCTCGTGCAACACCGATTTCGGTATAAAGATCAGATATTTCTTCATTCGTTGAAGTGTAGTAATACTCGCCGCCTGTTGTCTCTGCAATCTTATGCAGAATTTCTTCGTTGACCTCTGCACCAACACCAACCGTATAGATTTTGATATCTGCATTTTTGGCTTCTGTCAGTAAATTTTCATCCAGTGGGTCATCCAATTCATCCAACATACCGCCATCGGATATCAAGATTATCATTTTTCCAACATTGTCTTCTGTTATTTCCTGATTGGATAAAAGCATAGATATGGATTTTTCTAAAACTGGGTTGAAATTGGTTGAACCTTCCTGATACAGATTGTACAAGGAAGATTTTAAAATACTTTGATCGCTTGTGAAATCACAAAGTTGACTTGTTGTGTAATTAAATCCGATTACCGCTGCCTGATCATCTTCCTCCATAGCACCAATTAAAATATTGGCTGCCATATGTCTCTTGCTTACAGTCCCATCAGAATTCGGCTCAGGGTCTAAGTCCTCCATGCTTCCCGAACAGTCAATTGCGTATACAACATTATACGAGTCATACCTCGAGTAATCCAAACTAGTAGCCCATGCTGCCGCCCATTCGGTGCGATTGACAATCATATATTTGCTGAAATGTGGTAAGGTTGCCTTTACAACACTATTTGCAGAATCCAATGTACAGTCAACAAATTCAAACGTTTGTTCATCTTCATTATACCACAAAATAGCTAGTTCGTCAAATGAAGTTTCGCCAAGACAGTTCCTTCTTATCTTAAAGCTGAGTTCCGCTTCGTCAAACTGTGAGGCGGAGTTAATATCATAGGGATTACCTATCAATCCTACGACATTAGAGCAAAGTACATCTTTTCCCATAATATCCGTGATAGATGTATTTGCATTGATATTTCCTGTACCTTCAAAGGAAATGCTCACTGACTCAATTGGATTGGTTTCATCGTCTATCTTTAGTGTCAATGTTTGTCTTACTTTTTCATCACAGTCTAAAGTACCATCGAAGTCAGTGTCTGGCAAAGTCGGATCAAAGCCAAGAGCGACATCATCGCCATCACTCAATGTATCACTGTCAGTATCGTATTTTAACGGATCAGAATGATAGATCTTGACCTCATCACCGTCTATTAGACCGTCACCGTCTGTATCCTCGTCATAGCAGTCC
Source organism: Ruminococcus sp. (assembly GCA_021200415.1). GTDB lineage: Bacteria > Bacillota > Clostridia > Oscillospirales > Ruminococcaceae > Ruminococcus. The sequence goes on from JAJQGO010000033.1 coordinate 46,085, forward strand.
GTTTCGTTTGCAATTTCTTCAATGTTATTCAAATTGTCGTCATCAAAATCTTCCTGACCGTCGTTTGTCCCATTCCCGTCTGTATCATACAATGTAGGTTCGGTAAAGGTCTTAAATATTTCGTCATAATCTGACAAGCCGTCGCCATCGGTATCTACTTTTTGGGGATCAGTATCAATATATTTTTCTACCTTATCAGGTAAGCCGTCTCCATCCGTATCAGGATAGTTGTTCCACTCATTAATCGGTATCCATTCCAAAATTTCAAACCATGGACGAAACCAATACAAATCTTCGCTGTAACCATTCGGGAAAATCAGTCCAAGGCATTCACCTGTTGTCGGATCAATATAATCAAAATTGAATGTACGCAAGGTATTTGGTGTTCCGTCTTCTTCGTTGATGTATTCATTCGGATTATCCCACAAAATCGTCTGTCTTCCATCGGGATAGTAGAAACGAATGGAATGTGTACCGGAAGAGTAAACTGATTTTTCACCGGAAGCCTCGTTTACTTCCCATGTTGGACCTTGGAAGTTAATTAGACCGGCTGTCCATTTCCCTTCCATATCGGTCAGCGTTATGTAGTTCCAGTTGTGATTAATTTCCAGATAATCATTGTCATCAGTCATCAAAATAGTATCGTAACAATTTATTTGACCAAAATTGAAATCACCGCCAATCAGAACAGCACCACCATTTAAATTCATGG
>JAJQGO010000002.1:0-13649 GCA_021200415.1 Ruminococcus sp.
GAATAGTGCTTGACATTTCTTCTATTATATGATATAATTGGTGTGAAAATGGGTTGTTATATTCACTTAAACCAAACAAAAATATTAAACAATCGTATATACAGGAGGTCCTTTCTAAATGAGAAAAGTATGCCTTAAATGTGGAAAAAAAAATCAGGAAAGCAGAAAAATATGTCAGTTCTGTGGAAATGAATTATCTACTTACGGAACTGAAACAGGTGGAATAGTATACTCAAATGTTAGCAATGCTTCTACGATTTATGGTCAGGATAGGTTCAATACGCCAAAAGGTCACGGTTTTGCTGCTGAACGTGCAAATCATATGTATGATAAGCTTAGCGGTCATGATGCACATATTGTAGGTGATGATAATGCTAAATTTGGTGCTGATAGATTAGTTGATGGCGTACAGATACAGTCAAAATATTGTAGAACAGGAAGTAAGTGTATTGCAGAATGTTTTGAAAACGGAAGAATGAAATATACAATCAATGGTGGAACAGAACCTATGCAGATAGAAGTTCCGTCTGATATGTATGATTCTGCTGTACAGGCTATGGAAAGCCGTATTCGCAGAGGTGAAGTTCCCGGAGTTACCGATCCGCTTGAAGCAAAAAATATAGTCAGAAAAGGACATTTTACATATAAACAGGCTGTGAATATAGCGAAAGCGGGTACTGTCGAATCTCTCACTTATGATGCAGTAAATGGTGCAATCGTATCATCATATGCTTTTGGAATCACTTCACTGTTGACATTCACAACTTCGCTTTGGAATGGCGATGATTTTGATGAAGCCTTGAAAAAATCTGCTTTATCCGGAATAAAAGTTGGCGGAACATCATTTGCTGTGGCAGTTTTATCGAGTCAGCTTTCAAAAGCAGGTCTTAACAGCCTTCTTGTAGGAAGTTCAGAAGCAATTGTGAATGTGATAGGTCCCAAGGCATCAGCAACACTGGTCAACGCATTTAGAAGTGGAACAAATATATATGGTGCTGCCGCTATGAAAAGCGCTGCTAAAATGCTTCGTGGAAACGTTATAACAGGAACTATATCAGTGGCAGTTTTGTCATCTGCTGATATTGTCAACATATTCAGGGGAAGAATATCAGGAAAGCAGCTTTTTAAAAATCTCACAACTACTACAGCAACAGTCGCAGGAGGTACTGCAGGATGGGTAGGAGGCGCTACAATAGGTACTGCATTGTTTCCCGGTGTAGGTAGCGTTATCGGAGGACTTATCGGTTCGATGCTTGCCGGAAGTGCGTCAAGTAAAGTATCCAAAGGAATTATGGACTGTTTTGTTGAAGATGATGCAGAAAAAATGGTTAAAATAATAGAAAATATTTTCCATGATATGGCAGTTGAATATTTACTGAATAAAGATGAATGTGAAAGAGTCACAGAAAAATTAGGAAAAAAACTGACTGGAAAAATATTGAAGGATATGTTTGCAAGCAACAGTAAAGGAAATTTTGCTCGTAATCTGTTAACAGATATTATTGAAGAAGAAACCAAAAGCAGAGAATATATTCACCTACCGACTAAAGATAAAATGGTTAAAGGTTTAAAGTTAGCCTTAGAAAGCATTTGATAAGACATCACTTAGTTGTGTAAATATAACGTCTTAAAGAATCTTTAGATGGCGCAGTAGTTCATAGTAACTACTGCGCTGTCTTTATATCAATTGCTTCGAATTTATCTTGCATTCGCCCTGAAAATATGCTATACTAAGGATAGTGGAAATTTCGTGGAAAGCGAGGTAAGATCACATGAAGGAATTCAAGCCTATCCCGATTGGGGTGGAGGATTTTAAGGTAATTATTGACAAGGGCAGCTATTATGTTGACAAAACAGGTATGATCCAGGAATTCTTTTATGGTTGCTATAGATAACGGGTGAATTATCATATGAAAAAAATTCTTTATGAAATTATGAATGCTATTCTGTGTCTTTTCCTGTTGACATCTTGCTCTTCTCAGAGGAATTCCGATTCAACACGTTCCACCAATCCATCTAAGAATGATGAAAGCACCACTGAGGTGATATCACAGACAAATGATTCATCAGCAGAAAGCGAAAATACAAAGGAAGCACAAGGAACTTCAGAGAGTCTTCCACAATATATTTCCTATAGCTGTTCGACAGTTGTGGAGGAAGAATTAAATTCGAATCCCATTGATCAGGATTTTGCGTCAGATAGTAGACATACGTCCTGCACTACAGCCGAAATTGTTGAATTTTATGGTGACTATGTTACTCTTTGGGATGCCGAAATGCAAAATGCACTGTCTATTTTACAGGAAAATCTGGATGATGCTACCAATGATTTAGAAATTTCTCAGACAGCATGGGAAACTTATTTGCAGGACTATATTTCTGTTGCAACAGAAATACATATACAGACTGCCGGTGTTGGATCAGAGATTGCCATTTTGAATGCGAAGCAAGAACTGATTGCAACGAGGCAGAGAGCTTTGGAATTGATAGAATTTTGTATTGTTTTATGCAACAATGAATATTCATTTTTGTATGAGCCGATAGAATCAAGATCCTGATGATTTCGATTTTACTGTATTTCATGTTTTTCAATTGCACCTACAACGGGTGTACCAAAATTTATGGTGTAAACACGACCACATCGGCTATTAGACCGCTGCTGAACGATTCAAGCTATGAGGAGAAATGCACAATGGAAGAAATTACAAATCAACAGAAGTATGAAAACTATAAGCAGCAGATGGGGCGGCTCAGTCGTGCCATGAGAGCGGAATTTTATTACGAAGTGATTTTCATCGCTTATGCAGTGTTGGAGGATCGCACCGAATCGGCACTCCGGCACGCGGGTGTGTACAATCCGGACAGGCATAAGGATTTAAGCCGAAAATTGCACCGGATCGAGGAACTGGCACGACAGAAAAAGTCGCTGCCAAATAAATATTTTTCGACTGAACTGCTCCAGCAAATCAGGGAATGGAAAGAAAAGCGCAATGCGTTGATTCATGCGCTCATGAAGAATACACAGGATCAAGATGAACTGAAGCAGATTGCAGAAGAGGGCTATACACTCTGCCGAACGCTCAGTTCAAAGGTGACGCTATTTAAGCGTGCGCTGGAACGAGAAGCAGAGAAAAGCAACACAGAGTCAAAGGAAACGGAAGAATAAAGACACCAATGACAAAATATTCCTGTTGAGTCTTGATGAAACAGAGGAATATATGACAAAAGATGAACGAGTAGCTGATTGGTTTTGGCTGCGTTCGCCCGGCAGTGATCAGATTACTGCAGCGGGAGTCGATTCCGACGGCAGTCTCGATACAGATGGTGGTATTGTCTTCTATGGGGGTTAGTTCGTCCTGCTTTGAATCTGAAAATATAAGACTTTGTGTGGTGAGACTGAATGAGCGATTAGGCGGTGCGTTTGTGCCGCCTTTTTCGTGCGATTTGCTTGCATTTCTCCTGAAAATATGCTATACTAAGGATAGTGGAAATTTCGGAGAAAGCGAGGTAAAATCACATGAAGGAATTCAAACCAATCCCGATCGGCGTAGAGGACTTTAAGGAAATCATCGATAAAGGCAGCTATTATGTAGACAAAACAGGCATGATTCAGGAGTTATTGGATAGCAATGCAAAGGTGAATTTGTTCACTCGTCCCAGACGTTTTGGAAAAACACTCAACATCAGTATGCTCCAGCGGTTTTTCGAGAAAACGGACGAAGATAACGCATACTTGTTCAATGGTTTGAATATTGCCAAAGCTGGCGAGAAATATATGCAGCATCAAGGGCAGTATCCGGTGATTTCGCTGTCGCTGAAGAGTATGAAGCAGCCTGACTATAGCAAATCTTTTGGCACGTTCAAGGACGCCATAAAGCGAGAATTTTGGCGGCATAAAGATGTCTTATCTTCGAATGAAATTGTACCAGAGGATCGAGAGATTTTTTCACAAATCACGCATGGAACAGCAGAAGATGATACCTATATTACTGCAATCCGTACGCTTTCCGATTGTTTGTATGCTGCTTACCAGAAGAAAGTCATCATCCTCATCGATGAATACGATGTTCCCTTGGAAACATCGCATTTTCGTGGATTCTATGATGAGATGGTAGATCTGATTCGTTCCGTTTTCGAGAGCGCATTAAAGACAAATCCATACTTGGAATTCGGTGTATTAACGGGTTGTCTGCGTGTTTCGAAGGAGAGCATTTTTACAGGACTGAATAATTTGAATGTATATACCATCACCGATGGTATATTTTCAGAATATTTTGGATTCACGGAAAAAGAAGTGAAGAAAATTGCCCATGATTTTCAAATTCAAGACAAATTCGATGAGATGAAAGAGTGGTATGACGGATATTTGTTTGGCGAGACGGAAATATACAATCCGTGGAGTATTTTGAAGTATGTGTTGGCGGCAATTACAGAGAAAAATGTGATTCCGAAACCCTATTGGAGTAACACCAGTTCCAACGACATCATCCATGAACTTGTCGTAAACGGTAACGAGGAAACACACAATCAGATTGAAGCACTCATGAATGGCGAATCCTTGACAAAACCAATTTACGAAGATATCACGTACCGTAATATCAACATCAATACGGACTATATCTGGAGTTTCTTACTTTTTACAGGATACTTGAAACCGATTTCGATGCACTTAGAAGGCGATCTTATCTATGCGGAAATGGTAATCCCGAACCGTGAAGTTGGCACGGTATATAAACGGATGATTATGCAGTGGTTTGATGAGAAAGTGAGAAGCACTTCACGTGATGATTTGTTCACGGCTATGATAAATGGAAATGTAGACGAATTCGAAACGCTTTTAGGCGATTGGTTGGATGAAACAATTAGCTACTATGACAGCAAGGAAAACTATTATCACGGCTTTTTATCGGGACTGTTGGTTGGCTTTAAGGGATATGATGTGAAGTCTAATCGAGAAAGTGGTGATGGACGTCCGGATTTGCTCGTATTAGAACGGAAGCGACATAAATTAGCTGTGATTTTGGAAATCAAAGTAGCAGAGAAATTCCGTGATTTAGATGCTAAGTGTGACGAAGCATTACAGCAAATCGAAACGAATCGATATGAAGCTGAACTGAAATATGACTGTTTCCAGAAGATTTTGAAATATGGCGTGGCGTTTTGTGATAAGGCGTGTCAAGTGAAGTTGGAAGTAGAAGAATAAGCGTAAAAAAATCCACTCAATAACCACAAAAAAATAACGTATTTGCGTGGTTATTTTTTTGCTGATTTTGCTACAATTTTTTGGGGTTCGCTTCGAAATCGACCGGAACCGACTTAAAATAATAGAATAACATGAGAAACTTCTTAATGTTTGACACAAAATCTTGACTTTCTCCTTCTGATATGATATACTAATTGCTATGCGCAAGTACAAAGAGAAAGTTGTTTGAGGCTGGTGAAATGATTAAGAATCTTTATACGCAACCCCAATTTGCGCAAATGCAACTGAAACTTGGTTGAGTAATCGCACAATTTAGTATATCATCCGAGTCACAATTGCGAAAGGAGTTTTGACATAATGCTATTTGGAGAAAAACTAAAATTATTAAGAAGTGAGAAGCATTTAACGCAAGAGGGATTAGCTGAAAAATTATCTGTTTCAAGGCAGGCAGTTTCAAAATGGGAATCAGGTGTTTCCCATACTTTAAGATACGAATAAATTGCATAATTCCACTTCAATATTCTGCTTTATATTTATTAAAATTGCATAAGCAAGAGGTATTCTTTTATGAAAATTCTTATAGAAATAAGTTGTTTCATAAGAGAATAGCGCAAAAAAATAGGACTACCAAGATTTGTTTCTTGTAGTCCTGTTTTTGACTCTCTGAAAAAGTCTGCAAAAATTTCGCTTTGCGAATTTCTATTTTATAGCATTATATATTTCCAATTGCAGTTCTTCATTTGTGTCATATGTACCGTCCATAACAGAAGTTAAAATTTTGTGAAGTAACTCTTTATTTATCTTGCTTGCCCCACATTTTCCGGTTCTCGCTTTATGGTGGAGGCTCACCAGTCTATTCTTGGCTGTCCTCATAATTCTGTCCTGTAATTTCTTCAAATTCTTCGGCAGTAATCCACTGTGGCGTTGAGGTAACAGCATCTCTAACTTTGGCTATACTCCACTTACCTAAATCATACCATTTTTTTACCGTGTCATATCTTTTTGACTTTGCCATTAGCTATTCCTCCGTTTCTTCCTCAACATCTGAGGTGTTTTCCTCTGTTTCGTTATCAAGGTCAATGCCCGACATCATAGCAATATAATCCTGATTTGCTGCTAATGTTTCTAACATTGCTTGTATATCATCCCTCTGTCTGCGTTCTTCTACAGACGTTACTTTGCTGATAATTTTCATCTTTAATTTCTCCCTCCATCCAAAGAGATTTATAATACTTATCCATTCGTTGTAATAACCGCACTGTATTACCGTTTCTCGCGTGAGCTTTCCAACTGTTGTAGCAATTGTCTGCTTTTTGTTTTGTCATTTCGCCCTATTTTTAATTTTTGTACCATACGATATAATTTTTTGCGTTCAGCTTTAACGTTGTCCGGATTTATAAGTCGAATAACCTTGCCCGTGCCGGTAAGTTTGTGAGTAAATCCTAATATTTTAATGCCTCTTTATGATTTAATAAATTAACATATGACACAAGCCGGAGCAAGCCGTAAAGAATAACTCGAACTGCTGCTGGCAACACTGCCAGATGTGCCCACACTCCAAGCATGGTAAGCATTGCTACTACTGCATGAACGCAAACGAACTGATTGAGCGGTTGTTTTTGCATTAATTGCATATGTAATTGGCTGACCACCATTAGCATATGTTACGTTTCGTGGAGTAGTAGTAGTCCTGCCGCAAGCACGTTTCCAATACTCCCAATAGTCACCCTCAACTCCGGACACCTGTGGAGTAATAAACTCTTGTTCCAACGATGGCAGGAAAAATGTATCATATGTATCTTCGCTCGTCCCGATATCGCTATCCGAGGTTGTATTTAAAGCTGTTGTCACTTTAATAGGCTTTATCACCGCCAAAAAATCAGAATCAAATCCAGACATAAACCCTGGATATTTTGCCAACTGCGAAGGAGGTCTGTCAAATGCGTTTTGGGGTGTCCACCAGCTGCCAATAGAAGCAGAACTGTTCAGATATTGTCTGACTCCGGAATGACTCCAGCGACCATAACCAAGAGAAGCACGCTGCAAGTTGTTGATGCCGGAATCTGCATATTTTATACTGGAAGTAGTAGTACCAAGACTTGTTCCTTCTGTTCCTTCGGTAAGTTCTAAACCGGACTCTAAAGCGAAGGTGCTATCGTTTGACGAATATGTGTATACTCTCCAGTTTGCGGCTTCTGTGGAAGATACTTCCCATGCGGCTGTTTCTGATGTACCGCCTATTCTGATTTGTCCTCCTGCGGGTATATTCTCAGTAGTTGTAAAGTAATAAGATGTTCCGGAAACACAACTGCCCCACGTTGAACCTATTGTAAAATAATATGTTCCGGCAGCTAAATCCTCCGAGCAGTAATACAATGCTTCGGATTGGTCAAATTGCAGACTAAATGGAGTGCTATAGTGCCATTGCAAGAACATTCCTGGCACAATAGTACCATCCTGTAATTCCACATCTTCAAAATGCACAACATCCATAGGGACTTCATAGACAGTGCCTGATACGGAGTCAGTCCAGTTTACATTGATTTGCGTTCCAATGTCAAACACCTTTTCTGCCAAGCCCATCTGCACAATCCGTTGGATTTTAGAATAACTTGTAATATCACTGTCTGTGGCAATCATCGCAAGCAATGCGTTTGTTGTGTCCATTTTGTTTGAAAATGTTTCATCGAGCAAAATAGGTTTTGTTAATTGTTCACTCATTCTTCTTCCTCACTTTCATATGTTATGCAAAGAGTGCCATCCACTACAGAAAAAAGAGAAGTAATGGCAAGCGCTTCATTGACATCGTTGTTTAATGTTGATAAAAGGTTGTTTATTTCTGCAAGGCTGTCTTCGCTTGTACTTCCTCCTTCGCTGACATTGAGGTTTCGGGCAAGCGACTGAATCATGCCTCTTGCAATAATATCGGTAGCCATTAATTTTCACCCCACAAACTTACATAGACACTTGTTACGCCGGAAACATCTTGCACGCTTACCGAATAAAATCCCTGTACATCTGCCGCATATATTTCTCCATCTGTAACAGTCTGGACGCATTCAAAATCAGACAGGCGCACTAACCCAAGAACTTTCGGGTCGCTATCTGCGGTCAGCTTTCCGATTAACTGAAACTGCCCACTGCCATATGCCTGAACTCTGATTTCAGAGGCTCTGCCTACTTTTAATTCCTTGACAGATTCATTTTCATAAAGTTCTCCATAATTTACGCAATATGCCATAATATTATTCCTTTCATTTGTTTATCTTATACTATATATTGTGTTTATGCTTGCAGAAATATACAATATATAGTTATAAATTGACAATAAAATCATTATTTTATTGTATCACTCATCAGAAGCGTCTGCCGAAACATCATCAGAACTTTCTTCATCTTCAGCTTCGTCTGAATAATCTGTTGCAAGTATTGTGTAGTCTACTACATTTACAACAATGAAATCAGATTTTGCGTATCCCTCATCATTCAGCATCGTTTCTATTTTAGAATCTAATTCTTCTTTTGTTTCAATCTCCAATATCTCGGATTCGCCATCTTCTGTTGCAGCGGTCATGAATTGATACAATGAAGCATAGTTATCTCTTTTCGATTTGACAATCATAATTCTATACATTGAAAAGTCCTCCTATTATTTTTTCGCTTGTTTTACATATCTTTCAGTATTTTCAAACTTTTCTTGAATACCATCCTCGGAAGGCGGTCGTTTCGGCAGGTCATAAATTTCATCCATTAATCCTTCAATAAACGAATTGCCATGTTCTTCTTTATAAACCGCAAATCTTTTACTCAGACATTCGAGATTGTAATCATCTATCCAACCTTTATCATAAACAAAATAATGGTGCTTTTCTGTAATATAAGCCTTAATGGATTCTTTATCCGACTCAACCAATGTATCAATTCTTCTATTCATAGTTTGAACCAACGCATCAATTCTGTTATTTGTTTCTAACAGAGCTTTGTTTATATTCTCAAATCCTTTATCTACAACGTCTTTTTCTTCATAAAATTTCTCTAAATCGCTTATTTCATCATTAATCTTTTTGTCCCGTTCTTTTTCTGCATAGCCTTTATCGAAAATCTTTTTCAAGCGTTCCTTAGACCAATCAAAAAAAGATACCACGCCCTTAACTGCAAGAGCCAGCATGACACAGAAAATGAGAATTTCGCTCACAGAATAACTCGTCAGTAAATCTTTCATATAATCCTTCCTGTAAAATACGGATAATTGCTTTTTTATGTTACACCTTTATATTATAAAGAGAGCAGTGCGTTATGATAACTCTGCTCTCCAATATCGCTATTATTCCGATGTTTGTTCACTGCTTGTGTCATCGTTCACGCTGTTTGACTTTACAATCTCTCTAAGCGTTTTCAGGGAATTATCAATCTCATTGTCTATCCATTCAATGATTTCCTCTTGATTTGCAATTTTCGAAAGAATGGGATATTTTTCAAAAATCTCCTCAATTACTTGTGAACGCTTAATAGAGCCGGATTGATTCCATGCTTCATATGTAACCTCTGCTTCTGTAATCATTTTCAACATCGTCTGCTGAATTTGAGATTTTGCTATTTCAATTTTCTCCTCATCTGACTTTGTGAAATAATTGTATACCTTTTTGCTGATGGCAATTAAAAGTCCAATGATAACGCAGATAGTCGTCCAATTATTCTCGATAAATAACAAAAAGTTCTTAATGCCATTCAGAATAACCATATTTTTCTCCTTATCCAACCGAATCATCCATAGACGATTCAATTTCTTCGTTGATATGTTCCGATTCTGCTGATTCGTATTGAGCCATTGCGGTCATATATGTTATTCCACCCTCTGTATTCTCTGCTTTTGCTTTGCTATAATAAGCCCATACTGTCGGGGCTAATGTTGCCGGAATACCTATAAGTGCATAAAGACAGCTTGTATCTTCGGTAACAGAAACGATGTACTCGCAGAAAATAACAATCTGAACACATATAGCTACAACGCCAAATAAAACCATCTTGCTTGTACTTGGCAGCTTACGTTTGCCTTTTCCTTTGACTCGTTCCTCTTTCAGCTTATTTCTTCTCTCAATAGAGGCATTTCTTTCGCGTATCTTTTGAAGTCTGATTTCATATTCTTTTTCAGATAAATGTTTCAATCATACCACTGCCTATTCTTCATTTTCATCACTGCTCGGAATCAATGATTCTACTTCCTCTTTCATAGTTTCGGGAACATCATCAATGGTTTTCTTTCCTTTTAAAATAAGTGAAGCATATACACTTGCAATCGCACTCATATAAATCCCTCCTTATAATGTTGATTCATATAACTCTATCAGCGCTTCTTCTAACGCTGTTATGTAGGCATCTCTTAGTTCGTCCGCTAATTCCTGAGATGATTTTTGCCGAAAGGCAATATAATAATCACCGTCAGGCTGTTTCTGCTGCTGGATAAATGCCCAATTTTCAAACTCAATTGTTTCTTTGTCTCCTGTTGTATGCACGATGCTGCCGGACTTTAAATTTTCATCCGTAAATACAGACGTGTCAATTTCCGTCTGGTCTTTTGTGATGTAATTCGTTCCGTTCATATCAGCGAATTTGACCACCGTGCCATCAGCTAACGTCATATTATACATATTTTCCTCCTTTGATTGGTTCACATGATTTTAAATTTGAATTTTTTTAGACATATGAAATATTATGATATGAGAAAATACGGTCTAACGCCTAAAGCAGTTGTTGCCGTAGTAGCACTTGCGTTTCCTAATACTCCCACACTCGCAAACCGAGATGAAGAAGCTGTGTCTTGTAACCACCATGTTTGACGAATATGAGCATATCTTGGTAGTAATGCAAATAGCGGCAGCTGAGATTTCTCTATCATTTCATTGCCAATTACCGTTCCGTTGCAACTCATCTGCTGCATGACCGGCGCTCCATACACCATTTGTTCCGTCATAAGGTCACAAACTCTGTCTGTATACCACGCCCTCGCAGAAGGATAACCATTTGTTGCTGCGTTTGCAAGATATGCATCATGAGTAAGCACATAACTGCCAAAAGCAGCTTGAATTATCGATATTGCATTGGATAAACCTGTATATGTAACGTCGCTGACAGTAAATTCTGAACACGCAAACATAGCACTTCCGGCATATGCACCATCTGTTGTCGCAGTGCTGTTCATTGGAGAAGTGTACAAAGCAGTATCCGGTATAATTACCGCATGGTGCGTTGATGTTGCAGTAGAACCGGCTCTAAGCCAGCAATCAAATCCTGCAATTCGCCATGTAACATCGTTAATAACCCAATAGTCGCCCACATATAAATCAGTAAATGTCGCGTCCGAAATATATCCTGCCTGAGTAGATGTTATAGAAGTGCCGAGGTTCTTTCCTCTATAAATAGAATTGTGCGCTCCTGCATTATTATAACTTGTTACATGAGCAACATCTGTAGAAAGAGCAGCATTGGAAATGCCGGTTTCTATTGCATTCATTCTTGTGGCAGTGATGGTTTCACCTGTTGTCCAACTGTGTGCTGAATAAGCCATATAATACCTCCTTGTTAATCAGTAAAATTGAAATTTGTAATAAGCTGTTTTTCATTAATCCTCACTAAGCATCCACCATACGATGTCAATTTCCTCATAAGTGAGAGAATCATAATTTTCATTGCCGTCGCATATGTCTAATACCTCCGGAGAAACAATTTGTACATCTATAGTTGTTTCTGTAGATAAAAGCTCGTTGATTTCATCGGAAAGCTTCTTTTGAAGTTCTGCATCATCAACTCTGGGATTTTCAGAAGTTGTTCCGTATTTTGAGCAAATATCATTCAAGCTTTCAGCATATGCTTTATAGGCTTTCTCTATTTCAGGAAGGTTTCTTCTGAGAGCATAGAGAAATTTTACAGGGAGTTTTTTCTTAAAAATATCCTTGCCGATTCCTCCATTGAATGCTTTCAGTATTCCAATAATATATCCATTTGCAATATTCTTTTCTTTCATAACTTTAATACTCCTTTATAAATTTGTGTATATTTAATCATTTCATATAAATATTAAAAGGGCAACAGTCATTTAGTCTGTTACCCGATAAAAGGTTAATACATCGCTACGTAATAAACGGTCGTGGTTGTAGTACCGCCTCTTGTTAGCCATATTATACATCCCGTACTCGTTACACTATTTACGCTTGCGCCAAGCACCTCTGTTCCAGGATTTTCAGACACCGGTGTAACAAATACCTGTGGTGTACCCGCGAATTCATTGTCAAAAGTGATAGTTTTGCTTGTTGGCGTATTGGCTGCGGTCGGCGTAATTTCTACTTTGCCTTTTTCTATTTGCGGTATTTCATGCGCCACACTTTGTCCCGAACATTTGAGTTTTACCCTGCCGGCAGTGTGTAAAACAATATTTTCACAATATGTTGTGTCGCCAATATTAAATACGCCCACATCTGTACATGACAGCATCTGCGTATCATAATAAGTGTATGGGTCATCAGTAAATCCACTGGGATAAATTCTATACGCAATTCCTTTATTCTCCCATACAAAAGTTATGTTATTCGCGCAAAATGTATATCCCTCAAATCTTGTATTTCCCCAGAAATTATGTCTGTAGTCACTAATTGTGTTATCATAGGAAATGTAATAAGAGTAAAAACTGCCATCAGTTTTCACCTTTCGACCAAAAGAAATTGTGGACGCATCATCAGATATTGCTATTGCGACACCCTTTTCGCCTGTGATTGATGTAGTAGTAAGCGATGCATATGACACGTCATCGTATAAAAAGTCCAAGGAACCTGATGACAATCTTGTTGTTAAACTTCCGGAGGTTGAAGTAACGCTGCCATAAAGAGTAGCGTCAGTTGCCGTCAGCGAACCTGTTTCCGTAACAACAAAAGCAGAATCAGCTCCTAAAGCTATGCCGGACGTGCCGAGATAAACTCCCGAAGATGAATCTGAAAGAGATGATTTTGTATTATATATTGCGCTCGAACCAATAGTAAAGCCGCCGATATTTCCGGAAGGCGCACTAAGAGTTCCGCCAAATGTAGCATTGCCGCTTGCGTCCAAAGTGAAGTTCTCGCTGTTTATAATTAATGTTCCTGAACTGAATGCAACCGTTCCTGCACTTATTGTAATTGCGGAAGTATCATCTGCAAAAGCCTCCCTGACGTTGCCCAAAGATAAGCTTTCAGAATAGCTCTCCTCTCCAACCGACAAAGAAATAGAAGCTGTACTTCCTAATCCTCCTGTAACTGACAAACTTATGCTGTCTACCTTTTGCGAAATTGTTGATATTTCTTTTGTGTGTCCGGTTACGGTGTCGCTTACTTCTTTAACTTCCAATGTAATGCTATCAGCAGTTTGTTCAATCTTTGAATCGAGACTTTTAATGTTCGTAGTGTTGCCGTCTGCTATT
>JAJQGO010000002.1:13749-45247 GCA_021200415.1 Ruminococcus sp.
TCTTTTACTGCTGAAACTTCTCCTCTAATTTCCGAAGCAGTTTCTGTAAGACTTGAACTGAGACTTTCAATGTTCGTAGTGTTGCCGTCTGCTATTTCTTTTACTGCTGAAACTTCTCCTCTAATTTCCGAAGCAGTTTCTGTAAGACTTGTTTTAAGCGTTGAAAGCTCTTCACCTACACTTGCTTCCAGTGTTGTAACACTGGATGCAATTTCGCCTGCTTTAATTACAAGGTCTGATATATTGCTGGTATTAGTAGACGCTGTTCCTTCTACGGCTTCAACTCTTGCTGTAATACTATCAGCAGTAGTTTCAAGTGTTCCTATTCTGGTGCTGTTTCCATTTGCTGTTCCTTCTACGGTTTCAACCCTTGCCGTAATGTCTGTAGCAGTCTGTGATAAGTTGCTATATAAATCCTGCAAAACCGTGATAGATTCACCCAAAGAGTCGGTAATCTCCGTCACACCACTCATCCATACGCTCGATGTGATTGATTCTGCCGTTATCTTAAGTTCAGCCTCCATATCGGTCACTTTAGTATGAAGATAGTTATCAGTAATACATACAGGCGTTGTCCATTCTGTTGAACCATCAGCATATGTAAGCAGATTTGCCGTCCAAAGATATATTCCGTCACCGTCAATTGAAAGTCGCTCCGTTGTCCATTGTACTGTGTCTATTTCTGATTCGTCTATAATAGCAGTGCCAACTTGTGCAGCTGCCTTGCTATCGCTATCACTCGGGTCGGATGGAGGCTGTTCTGATGAACCGCCTATTGCAAAGTAAACCGTTTCTGTTGCGACTGATTCTCCTTGTAATTTAGTAACACTTGCTGAAATGCTCTTTGCCGTTTGCTCAACAGCCGATATATCTTCTGTATACCCCTTTACAGTCTCATTTATTGATTGCACTGTAGCTACTATAGAATCTGATGTCAGTTTAATAGCCGATATATTTAGTCGCATTTCCTCATTAGATGAGTAATAAGACTCTTGCAAATCGCTTACGGTAAGCGTAATGCTATCAATTGTTTGATTGATGTCTGAATATTTTTCTGTAAGAGTATACATAGCAGTTTTCGTGCTGACATCGGTTAATAAACATGGTTCGGTATATTCATTTGTTCCATCTGAATATTCAACTAATATTTTCATCCAAAGATATTCATACTCTCCGACTTCCGGCTGCGACATAGACCATAATCCGCTATTGCCTAAAATTGCAGTTCCAACTATAGCATCACCTATAATGGAGACTGTACTTCCTCCTTCGGTTGGATAATAATCAGAACTTCCCGATACAGCATAATAGGAAGTTGTCGCAACAATGCCTACTCCGTCCGCACCGTCCACGCCATTTTGTCCATCAGCACCGGATTCTCCTGTGTTTCCGGTAATACATATCGGGTCTGTAGTAGTAGTAACCGCATACTCTCCTACGCCGGTCACAACAACTGTGCGTCTCCAGATATAATATCCTTCTTCCCAAGTAGGAACAGTGGTACTCCATGAGTCACCTACAAGTTCAGTAGGACTTGTTGATTTATAATACTCATAAGTGCTTCCGGTCTGGGCTGAATTATTCAATGCTTTTAAATCAGTTTCTGTCGATGAAACTCTGTTATCAATTTCTCCTACATCAATCGTAATCTGCGAAACGATGTCCTTTTGTTCTGCTCCGTATGTTTCTAAATCAACAACTCTAAGATTGATATTTTCCGCGGTTTGAGATATCTCACTATATAAGCTTTGCAGAACTGTTATAGAATTTCCAAAAGAATCGGTAATTTCCGTTATACCATTTTTCCAAACACTTGAAGCAATTGATTCAGCGGTTATTACAAATTCAGATGCCATATCAGTCACTTTAGTATGAAGATAATTATCAGTAATACATATAGGCGTTGTCCATTCTGTTGAACCATCGGCATATGTAAGCAGATTTGCCATCCAAAGATATATTCCGTCTCCGTCAATTGAAAGCCGTTCTGTTGTCCATTGTACTGTATCTATTTCTGATTCGTCTATAATAGCAGTGCCAACTTGTGCAGCTGCCCTGCTATCGCTATCACTCGGGTCGGACGGAGGTTGTTCTGATGAACCGCCTATTGCAAAGTAAACTGTTTCTGTTGTGAGCGATTCTCCTTGTAATTTAGTAACGCTTGCTGAAATGTTATCTGCTGTTTGAGTAAAGGTCGATACAGATTCGCTAATACCTCCAAGACTTTCATTCAAGCTTTTTACCGTGCTTGTCAATTCATCTGCCGTCTCTGTAACAGTTAATATATCTTCCGTGTGTCCATTTACAGTGCTTTGCAGATTTGAAACACTCGTTGTAATTCCACCAACAGTTTCGTCTATCTTAGTTATCTTATCATAATTTCCATCCGCAGTTGCTGTTACTTCCTCAATTGTTCTTGTAATTCCATCGGCAGTTGCCTCTATGGTAGTGATTTTATCGGTATGTGAATCCACGGTCGTTGTTAAATCTGCAATAGTTGTTGTTATTCCGCTATAATCTTGAACTACCTGTGAGTATTTGTCATTTATTTCAGTTATAGATTCCCCTAATTCATTTGTAGCCTCTGTTATATCTGTCAACCACACCTTTGAGGATATTTGTCCGCTTATCACCTCAAAGTTCGTTTGAAGCATTGATGTGGTATCTCTTAAATATCCATCCGTAATACAAGTTGGCGTAGTCCACTTTGTACTGCCATCGTTATACTGAATATAATAAGCAACCCATACATAAACCTCATCAGAATCAGAGGTTAGCCTCTCTGTTGTCCAATATGCTATTCCTAAATTTGATTTTCCGACAACGGCACTTCCAACTACAGACGCCGCTATGTCTGAATCGGCTGACGGAGTAGATGGTGGTTCTTCATCGGAATTTCCAAAAGCATAGTATGTTGTTACAGTAGCTATAGAATTTTTTTCTAAGTCAGAAAGACTGCCTGTGATAGTAGTGTAAGCCGCAGATAAGGTGGTATTATCCACTACAACATTTGATGCATCTACCTCAATAAGCCCTTTTTCATTTAAACATGAAGATACACTCTCTATATCGAGTTTAGTTCCCTTGATGGCTGCATCGTCCGCTACGTTTTTATCTACAATAATATTTTCATTCAATCCTTCAGATGTTACACCTAATGCATTCCACATAAGATTTCCGTCAGAGTCCCATATATAGAAGTTATATGACCCGTTTCCATCTTTGCCAATCTGCACACGGACAGTATTTTCATCAGACATTTGAATAACAGAACCTGAAATCCATAAACTTGAATCATCTGCGTTGCTTTGAATTGTCACTAAATCGGTATAAATTGTACCGGCAGTTAATTTGCTTGCCGTAATAGAAGCAATCATAGCATCTTTAATTGTAGCGTCTGCGATTACGACATTTGAGCTTGAAAGATTTATAGCCTGCAAATTGCCTACACCGGCATTTCCGGCAAGTAATGATTTGATATTAGCTACATCAGCGGTAATATCTAAAGCAGCAATGCTATCAGCAGTTAAATATCCTATATTTGCCAATGCGGCGTTTAATTTACTCGTATTAGTTTCTACTATATTTGCAACCTGTGCATCTAATTCGTCCGCAAGTAAATATCCTATATTTGCGATTTCTGTATATAATTCACTTGTAGTGAGTTTTACTATGCTTGCAACCTGTGCATCGAGGTCACTTGTTTTGATATAATCCGCTTCTAATATTGCAGCGTCAATATAATCGGCAGAAATTTCTTTCGCACGTAAATCGGCAATTTTAGCGATTTCCGCATATAAATCACTCGTTGTAACGCTTACCATATTAGCTATATATGCACTGATTTCATCTGCATTGAGATAAGTGGTGTCGATACAATTAGATGATATATATGACGCAGTCAGGTAGTTTGCCACAATTGAATCAGCAGTTAAATATCCTATGTCTGCCAATGCGACAGATAATTGGCTTGCGTTGAGTTTTATTATATTCGCAAGCTCCGCATCTAATGTATTAACATCAATACAATTTGTCGTGATATATTCTGCGTTTAAGTAGGTTGTCACAATTGAATCAGCTGATAACTGACTAATTTCAGCAATAGCCGTATACAATTCGCCTGTATTAAGCTTTACTATGTTTGCAAGCTCTGCTTCTAATGTGTTGACATCAATGCAGTTTGCTGTAATGTATTCTGCGTTTAAATAGGTTGTCATAATTGAATCAGCAGATAATTGACTAATTTCAGCGATTTTCGCACGTAGACTGCTTGTTTCCAAGTCAGTTATGTTTGCAAGCTCTGCTTCTAATGTATTAACATCAATACAGTTTGCTGTAATGTATTCGGAAGTCAGATATGTCGCGTTAACATAGTTTGCAGTATATGTAGTGATGTCTATAGGGTTGCCATCTTCATCGTATACAACTTTTCCATTTTCATCATATACAACAATGTTTCCGGAAGATAATATTAAGTCAGTTAAATCTATATTGCCCCATGTTATGCTTGCACCATTATCAAGAGCTACGTTGCCGTCCGAATCAATGTAAAACTGTACGTTATCACCATTTTTTATCGTGAAAGCAGTGCCGCTTGATGTATCAATTATAAGACCGTCTTTGTCAAAGGTCATAGAGCCATCTTCCGTGTAAATTCCAAGCTGTTCACCAAGAATAAGGTTTCCTATTAAGACTTCTCCGTTTATTCCATAAGCACTTAAAAGCTCTCCTGTTTTTGGGTCAGTATAATAGAAATTGCCTATAGCTGTCCGTATTGTTTTCCAATTATCATCAGTAATTGCATATGTAGAGTTAATGATTTTTGATTGTGTTGATTCATATGTGTCGGTCAGAGGATTGTATTTTCGAAACAACATCCCGTGAGAATCCCATGATTGCGATTGACTGCTTGCGCCGCTTATGATTTTTGTATTGGTAACGTCAAGACCGTTATTGCACCAACTATCAAGTGTTTTACTGCATGCGCTGCCTTGACTTGCTTGGCGTTGAGTGGATGAATAAGATGAAGCCATTGTTGCAGCCTGATTGAGCAAAGAGCTTTTATCAGAAATTCCATCAGAGGTTTTTAGTACATCTGAAAAATCTACCGATAAGCTATCAAGATTATCATAATCTATCTCATATCCTATAAGGCGAAGCTTATAAACCGTATCGTCCACTGAAATTCTAATCCAATTTCCAATCTCAAAGTAATCCAGCAATGGTTTGAATTTATCAATAACCAAAAGATTCTTTAACGTGGCAGAAATAGAATGCTGTAGTTCCGCTGATTTATATATTTCCTTTTCCGCAACCTCTATAAATTCAATAGCATTAGAAAATAACTCAGAGTTATCAAGTCCGTCAGATATATAATTATCGTTCTGATATTTATCCTCGCGTCTGAATGCACAAAATTCAAGCCATAATTCTTCTCCAATATAATTCTTAAAATCAAGAATGTTTTGAATAGCTGTACGTTCATCTTCAATGCACATTTGCATACCGCGTGATTGAACATTTCCATCGCTATCATAAGTTCCGACAATAATATCTATTTCTTCTTGCCGCAGTGTCATTTCTGACTCAATGGCTTGCAGCTTGTTATAATACGGCACATATAAATCATCATATAAATTCGGGTCTGAACCAGCCCATGTTTCTTCGCTGCCAACACCCTGTTCAATTAAAATGTCGAGGCACGTCTGGCATGAATCATAAAAAGAAGTTAAGCTGTTAAGACAATATTTTTTTAATTCCTCGCAAAAGCTATCATAATCTTTTTCAAACAGCCCCGTTATACTCAGGTCGTCCGTATTATCATCATTCAACTCTTTTTCTATCATTTGAAGAAGATATTCTTCATAATCGTCCGTTATCTCAATAGATATTTCTTCGCTTGTTGCGGTATCATCTTCATCAGAGTAATTTGTTACAATAAAGTTTCCCGTCCAAGTTTGACTGATAAGAGAAGAATCCCCCACCTTCACTTGATAACGAGAATTTACAACGACTTTTGCCATAGCGAGAACAACACTATTTGCAGTAGCCAAAGAAATGTTGCTCATATCCGTAACAGCGACAGGTGACACATTTTCACTCGTCAGCAAAGATGCTTGTTCCGTTGCTGATGTATCGCTCAAAGAAGCGTCCGGCATGAGAGAAGATTCAAGATATAACTCCAAATCAATGGTATTATAGTATGCAGTCATTAAAGACGAATATCCAACAATAGCGGAATCAAGAGTTTCCAAATCACTATTGTAATTTTGATATTTTTCAACCAATGAATTATATTCGTCCAATAAATCCGATGAAATATCCGCAACGTATTCGCTCCTATAGAACTGATACAATTTATCGTAGGATTCAAGTTTTTCTTTAAGCTCGTCCGACATATCCTTTTTAGTTTCGTCAGTTATATACCATATATAATCAGAACCGTTAGGATTGCAGTTTTTAATTGTGGCAGTCATTAAATCATCACCGCCGACTAACTTAAAGCAATTCTTTACGCTGCCTGTATCAGTAGTGAACTGAATTTCTTCGCCGAGTCCTTCGGACGATACAAAAATAGTTGTATCATTGCCATAACCTTCGCTTATTTTTGTACTTCCACATTCAGGACATTCGCTTGTGAAATCGCCTCTATAACCGCATTCATCACAATTAGATTCTAAATCATAAACCGAAATAGTCCTATTTGGTTTTCCTGCACTATCAGAATTTGAGTTAAAAACAAATATGCAGCCAATTTCTTCGGCAATCTCTTGAAATGCATCGTAAATAGATGTATCGTTGAATGAAAAAGTCCTTTGTATATTCGCAATCGTTTCGTCTACGTGTGCAATGCTGTAATGCGGCGCTTTTTCCATAATTCTATTAAGTAACGATGCCTCGATATTTGTTGGATTATATAAAACCGTAGGTATTTCATAATCATCACGTTCAATATCAGACTCAGTATTTATCTCAATATCATAAAGCATGATTTGAGAAAGCTCTGCGTGACCTAATTGCGTACAGGTTACTCTTTTACAGGTTGTTTCCGATTCTTCTATCTCCGTAGTAATCTCAAACCATAAATCCCAGTTTTCGCACCATATCAGCCTAAAGTTAATTATCTCGTCCCATAGATTTGATAGTTCACCGTCTATATACTTGTTGACGGTGAATGTAATTTCTGATGCATCATTCAAATAATCCGCTAAATTGATGCTTGTTGCCTCTAATTTGCCAAGCTTTGTTCCATTCCTTTTTGCAAGAATTAATGTCGGAAGTTCAGGATTGTGTGACGTATCAAATTGTATATTAATTGCCATGATACCCTCCTTTATAATCCAACCTTGACTACCGGTGAATATGTCATTTTTATTGAACACGGAATAGAAACAGTGATATTATTTTCACTGCAATCAAATGTGTTTGCAATTCTCGGGAATTTCCAATTGAAATCATTCTGAATTTCATGAGAAGAAACAGATGTCGAAATCATAGGATAGTCAAATGTTATTAATTCACCGGCAGTGCAATTTGCAATATATGTATTTCTATCTTCTAATTCGCTGTATATGTTCAAATCACCATCTTCGGCAATAACAATTTCTGTGTATGGATATATATAACCTTCTTCGTCAGATATATCGTTAAAAGATAAGCTGCCATTATTTGTGGTGTTTTCAAGATTTATTGTAACCGGTTCTAAAACAGCAAACGGTCTGTTTGTGATGAAGTTTAATTCTAATCCTACAAGTCTGCATCCAACTTCAATACGACTGATGTTAAAACTGCCCTCAAAATAAAAGTCAGAATAGTCATCGTCAAGAAGCTTGAATTTATGAAAACCTTTGCGATTCAGCCATCTCATCAGCATCCTCATTTCTGATGTGGAAATCTCCTTTTCATAAGTATCATCTGCCGTATCGCCGCTGCCGGCATTGACGGATTCTACCGGTATTTTGCAAATCTGAAAAGTTATCTCTAAACAAGTTTCATAAGTTGAATTTGTCACTTCATATTTTTCCCCATTCAACAAAGATACTGTGTTAAAGGTTATTTGAGAACCATTATCAATAGTTGCAAAACTATCAGCATTAAATTCACATATCATATAACCGAAGCTGCTCAGAGTTGCACCATCGTATTCAAAATCCAATGATTTCATCTTGCACCTCCCTATATATTTTCAATGAGCTACTTAGCACGATTTATAGGTTCATGCATAATTTCGCTCATCTTTTTTAAATCTGAAATCAAAAGTTCGTATTCTTCCTGTTTTTCCTTTAATATCTTTAATGATGACTCCCATTCTTCCTTTATTTCCTCTAATTCTTTGATTAGTTCCTTCGCTCTGACAAAACTTTCCTGTTTATTTTTGCTGTCAAAGTCTATTTTGGATTTCAGTTCGTCTATCGTTTTAGACAACTCTGAATTGCGTTTTCTAACTAATTCAAGTTGCTTTGATTTATCCATATTTTCCTCTTTTCAAAAAATTATATTAAGAGAGGCGACAATATCGCCTCTCTGAAATTAGTGTTTATATTTGTTCAATGCGCTTCCACCAAATATGCGATTTACAGTCATATCCTGAATCATCTTTTCAAAATTTTTGTCATGCTGCATTGCATATTTGAAATCATCATAATTTTGCACATTAGGCAGAGTTACTTCAAGATTCATGTTGTCAATATTTACAGATTGTCCGAATCCCGTGCTTGACTGCAAGCTATTCGCATCCGGTATCTTCCATATCTGATTGAGTATAGGGTTCAATTCGTCAAACATCTTTTCAAGAGCTTCAATTTTATCGAGAGATAAAACTTCCTCGCCTGTCTGTGCAAGGATGAATCCATCTTCACCTGATTTATTAACAAGCTCTCCGATTGTACCACCGGAATGGAAACCATGAGATTTCATGGCATTTAACATCGCAATGTTTTGAGAAGCCGAACCTGTATAATTCGAACCCAATCCCATTGCAGTGTAATATTTTATTCTTGCCTCTTTACTTGAATCAAAGTCAAAGTACTTTAATCTGTCAACTATACTCGTATCTTTATTAAGCGTTGACTTTGCATTTGAATCCTTTTTCGATATAAACCAACTTCCCCATGAGCTTGATGAGCTGCTTGAAGAAGATGAAGTACTTTTTGATGAACTACTGCTTGTTGTGGCAGAAGATGCAGATGTTTTGGTCGTGCTTGCTGCGCTGCTTGTTGTCGCAGTGTTTGAACTGCTTGTTGCCGTGGTATTTGATGACTTAACCATTGATGCAACATATGCCTTGATTGAGTTTAGTGCTGTGTTTGTTGTAATAAGCGCACTTGTGATATTTCCACCATATGTGCTGACAACAGATGTTATATTATTAGAATTTGTGTTCCATATTGTTTCCATACTGTCTGATAAGGTATATCCTACATACCATGCTTCTGAGCCGGCAGCTATTGCTCCGCTATTCACAGCATTTGCAAGAGAAGCTGTAAGCGCAGACTTTTCTTTTTCAAGCTGCGTAAGATTATCTTTCTCTTGCTTTATGAGTGCTTCATAATATTTAGTGCTGACGATATAACCGCTTTCCTCCGCTTGATTAATTGACTCATCAATCATAGACTTGTTATGCTCAATTATTTGAATGATTTCATCATACTGCTCTGCAACATTTTCAAAAGCAGTTTCATAAAGTTCGGACTCTGTTTCTTGTAGTTCCTCAACAGCGTCTTTGCAGTCGAGGGCTTTCTCA
The DNA here is from genome assembly GCA_021200415.1 of Ruminococcus sp. Classification (GTDB taxonomy): domain Bacteria; phylum Bacillota; class Clostridia; order Oscillospirales; family Ruminococcaceae; genus Ruminococcus. The sequence continues at coordinate 23,492 of JAJQGO010000002.1, forward strand.
TACCATTGTTGATATTCCTCAATCTTATCAGCCAAATCTTCATCTGTAATTGTTTCGATATCGATTTTGCCGTTTTGAACTAAAGTTTTATATTCACTTGATAAACCAACAGAGTCTGCTTGCTTAATATACCTTTCGTAAGCGGCTTGCTGTATTCCTATTTCTTCGGAAACCTTTGAAATTTCATCGGAGAGTGCGCTATTCCTTACCGACCACTTTTTATATGTACTGCTTGCCGTTAAATCAAGACTGGATATAGCACGCTCAATTCTATCAATTTTTACCTCAATCCAATCGAGTGTTTCTTCAAATTCATCTTCGTCAGAACTACTGCTGGATGAAGAACTACTGCTCGATGATGAGCTGCTTGTGGACGATGTACTCGAAGTGTTGCTTGCGGTTGTTTTTACACTGCCGCTTGCTGTGATTCTGCCAGAGCCGCTTGAAAATGCCGTTCCTTGCGCAAATACATCTCCGCGTTTCTTACCATTTTTAATCTTGCCATACTTAAAAATTTCTCTTGTTTGACCCGCATTGAAAATAATATCGTCTTTTTTGTAGTTGAAAAATTCTGCGCCATCTGAGCCGATAGTGAAGAACTTGCCTGAACGCACGATGAGTTCCTCTCCGAGTTCTCCACCCAGTCCAACGCCGCTTGATTTGGTTCCCCAACTGCCGCTTGCGTATGCCGTTCCTTGTGCAGAACCGCTGCCGACAGTTTGAGTTTTTGTCGTGACAACAATTGTTTTTGATGTGGGTAAAGTTGACAAGTAGCTATTGATAGAAGCTAACTTTATTGTGGCGTAATCTGAAACTGTTACAACAAAGTTTTTATTATCAATCGTATATTCATCAATAGCAGTTAATTCAGAAGTAATACTATCGGCATTTGTGGTCATTGTAATATCTTCAACATTAATACCGTTGATTGCCGCCTGTACAGAGTCAATATCTTCCTGATTGATATTTACTCCTGCCTCGACATTAACATCTGTATTTGTAATGCTTTGCAATGCAGCTGAAAATTCTTCACCGTCAATACCAATAGCAATTTTTGTTTCTTCCGACAATGAATTTAATTTGCCTGAAACCTCTTGTAATTTCGTTTGCGTATCAGCCGTGTCCGCACCTGTTTTAATTTCAATTTCAAGGTCATTAGTATATTGAACAAATTCTTGTAAAGCCGCTATTGCTGCTGCAAGGTCAGGATTTATATCCGATAATGCAGTTGTATCAACCGACATAACGGCAGGAGCAGATAATGATTGCTTTTGTGAAATCAGAGAAATAAGAACAGTCTGTGCTTCTTCCGCACCTTCTAACCCAAGGTTTACAGTGCCATCTTCGTCCTTAAATTCGTCAAGCAATGTCTGCGCTACTTCGATTTGTTCGTTCACATAATCAATGTCATCTGTTTCAAAGTTGAATGTATAGTCGGTTTTGCCCAATTCCTTTAAGGAGTCGTTAGCTTCTTCCGCATATGACTTTAATAAATCAAGATTTGAATATATAGAGTCAAGATTAATCTCAAAGCCATAATCAGATAACTTTCTAAGGATAGACTGCACTGATTCAACATTGATTCCAAGAGCATCGGCAATTTCTTGGTCATTTCCCATTCCAAAGTTAATATCCCAAGAGCCATCCTCATTCATAGATACCCACTCAGAATTTAATTCCTGTAGGTCGTTCAAGAAATTCAGGCAACCGTCTGAGCTGTCAGAAAAATATCTGGTCATTGTAGAATAACCGGATTCATATGCTGCTAATAATTCGTCAATGCTTGCGGTAGATAAATCTTCGTTGCTCATTAACTGCACAGCAGCCCTAAATTCATTTGTTCCAACAAGTCCTTCATCGTACAGTTCTTTTATATTTTCCAGACCCTCGGCAAGGCTGTCGTACATATCCCCTTCTTCGCCGATACTTTGTGCTTCTTCCCACTTGTTAAAAGCAGAGGTCAAACCTTCATATTCGGCAGCAAGAGCAGAGGTATCTTCAATTTGCTCTAAAATGTCTGCACGCTGAGAATATAACTCAGCCGTAGTCGCAGCATCGGAACAATTGTTGATTTCTTTTGTCAAGTCATTGTACTGACTTACCAAATCTTCAAGAGTTCCATCAATATCACTTTTCTTCTGTTCTTCATATGCGCTTTCAAGCTCACGCAAAGCTTTTGTGTTGAGATGTATACCGTTTGAAGTTTTCTCGAATAAAGAAGCAGCATCAAAATTGTCCAAATCCTTATAGCGATTTGTTAACTCCTCTACCGAGTCAGCCGTTAATCCCGTTGCGGAAACAGATTCTTTCATTGCCGACCACAGATTTTCCATTCCATCTATTTCTGTGTCTATATCAATAGAAAATTCCGTAGTTCCAACAACCTGCCCGAGTTCCAAAACTGCATCTTCGTAATTTTGCAGTGCAGCAACATCTTCATCTGTTTCTAACCTGTTGAACTGAGATGAAAATTCCGAGGTTATATCATTATTCATATCCGATATAAGCGATTCGATAGCGCCGTCTAAGTTATCAGCTTCGTATGCCAAATCAGGATATTCATCAATTAAATCCAGGAAATCTTCGTTTTCAAAATCACCATCCCGATATTTTTCAAGTACGTCCTGTAATTCCGTGACCTTTTCTACGTAGGTGTCTACCTTCGTTGAAAATGAATCTTCTTCGTCCGTATCTTCTTCTGCCATTAAATCCGAAAAGCTTATTTTTTCTACCGGTTCATAATTGGCAATAGCTTTTTCTAATTCTGAAAAAGAGTTAATATCGGTTGAAGCAATTACTTTGCAAGCAATTTCCAAATCTTCTTCGGATAATGAGTTGATTTGTTCTTCGAGTTCTTCTTTTGCTCCATTATCAAGTTCCCAAGTGTTATCAGGACTCTGACTCCAAAGATTATCAAGTACCTCTTTCCGCTTTTTCTCTAATTCTTCTGCTTCTACAATTTCATCATAATACAAATCAAGAAAGCTTGTTTCACTGCCGACAGCATCCGAAATATCTAAATCTCCGCTGGCAACACCCTCTGCTAACTTATCATTAAGCTCGTTGATTTTTGTCGTTATATCGTCATCATTCAATAATAATTTAATTTCTGCTTGAGTATCTTCATCTAAACCGGATATTGCATCATCAATGCCATTTATTTTATCAAGATACTCTCCAACGGTGCATTCACCATTGTTAAACTCTGTTTTTGCATTGAAAGCAAGTTCTATAGCATTTTGGTCATCAGATGAAAGATTATTAAAATTATCAAGAACACCGGTAATATATGAATACAGCTCGTCAAGAGAATCAAATTGACTATAGAAATCATAATCCCAACTTCCAATAACCTGATTGAGAACTGTTTGCATATTGTCGGAGATTCCATCATAACTTCCACTTAGCAGAGCGTTGCTAATATATGCTTGCGTAACAGATGCCATACTTGTACACGCTTCTGACATTTGCGATTCATAATCACTAACTATAGCTTCTACGACAGTACGATTTTCTTTAATCGCTCTTGTAATGAACTCACCCATGCCCTCATTATCGAAGGGATTAAGTCTCGAACCGACATCTGTTTCAAGACCGGCTTCTTCTAATGCTGCACATATTTGCTCAATCTGGTCAACATCATATTTACCAATAGAGTGAATTGTAGATTCAATATCATCACTTTCAAGAATTTCTCGTAAGCTTTCCGCTGCGTCAGCGGTCATTTTAGTGTTATGGAAATTCGAGGCGTTTAAGTCATCTACTTGATTTTCGAAATCTTCAAAAATATCTGAACCCTCAGCTAACAAAGCGTTATTAGCAGCTATTGCCAACTCGTTATATGCAGCAGTAAGCTCCTCTACATTTCCTTTGCATGAAAGGATAGCATTCCCTTGCTCATCATATCCTATTACAAGCGATGGTATCAAATCCGCTATTTCATTACAAATCTCTAAATATTCGTCATATTCGTCACTTGATAATGATACGTTATTATTTAATCCATCAACGCCATTTGAAAGTGTAGCATATTTTGAAGATAATGAATCTATAGTTGTTTTTGTGCTGGATAGAGTTTGTTGCTGGTTCTTGTATTCTTCTGTTACCTCAGAAACCTTTTCCGCTAATTCATCTTCTGTAACCCATAGTTCGCTAACCCAGTTAATAAGGGAAGTAACAGCAGCAGACACGCCCATTGTGAGTGCCATGTTTAAAGCCATTGTAGCAACTCGCAATGCAGCCGTAGCTACTTTTGCGCCAACCAAAGACGCTACATAACTTGTTGTAGAAGCCTCTGCTCCATTCAATCCGGATAAATATTTACCAAGAGACTTGTTAGATTCCCCCACGGCTGTTGCAAATTCTGCCTGAGTAACTCCCACTGTTTTAGTCAAACCATCAGCAGAACCAATGGCTGAATTATATTCTGAAATAAGAGAGCTGCAACTTGACAATGACTTATTAGTGGCCATGGTAGTTACTTGTGCGAGAGACTGCTGCTTATTGAATGCAGTGGTAACTACGTTTGCCGCTTCTCCGGTCTTTGTAAACTCTTTTGCAGCCGTAGAAGCTCCAAGCATTGTTTGCTGATACGCCGTATAAGAATCGATTCCGTTGTCGATAGCAGCCTGATAATTTTCTAATGCCGCTATATCACTTGCCAATGTATTACTAAATGAATCTCCAAATGAAAATTGTTGCGCTTTAAATAATCCAGATATACTGTTTATTCCCGATGCAAAAGTAGCTTTTAGATTCTGCATTACGGTATATCCTTCAACTTCTACGCTTTTGAATATCAAACTGATTTTTTGAGTGCTTTTCTCAATAAAAAAGTCATAGAAGAAGTTGACAATTGGCGAAACATATGATATAATAATATAAATGAGATTATTGAGAGGAATGATTAATAATGCCTAAAATAAAATTTTGCCCAAGCTGTGGCAATCATTTGGGAAGTAAAGCTGAACAAGTTTGCAGCAGATGTAAATTGAAGATAATCCCAGTTGAAACAAAATATGATTATATGTATTATATAGAATTAGCAAAAGAACGCTATCCTGAGAGTTTGCCTTCGATGGGAGGACTTAGTATACTAAATGAAGAAATCGCAGAATATGTTAAGGAACACGATGGTATATACCGTCCATTGAGAAAAAAACTATACAACGAAACTCCTCCTGAACCTTATAAGGAAGAACCCATTGTCCAGCCTCAAAAAAATGTCCCCAAATGCCCTGTTTGCCAATCTACAAATATCGTAAAAATATCCGGCATGAAAAGAGCGCTGCACGGCTATGCTCTCGGTTTATTCAGTAAAACCGCACGCTCACAATTTGAGTGCAAGTCTTGCGGTTATAAGTTTTGATAAAAATATTTATGGTGAAAGCAACAAAAAAGTGGTTCGCCAAAGTGAACCACTATATCTATTGTAATTGTTCATTTGCAATTTGAAAGCCACATAATGTTTCCTGAATAAATCCTGCTTGCTTTAATTCGGCTATAGCAGATTTTATAGCATCTTCCGGAAAACGTTTTGCCTTATCCTCAGACCACTGCTTGAATCCAGCTATCACTTCTTCTGTCGTGGCGCAATGAGCTTGCTGTATAATAAACAGAGCAGTACCAGCACCTTCTACAGAGATACTATCTGAAAAGTGATTTGTGAAGGATGCCGCTTTGTCAATAAATGGCGAAAAGAACTCCATTTTTTGAAGTGTATGTTCACTAATCAGTTTTTTCATAAGAATCTCATATGCTTCATTGGTATTTTTAACATCATGGTACTTTTCGAACTCTTTGATTTGCCTTGAAATAACGTCAATATCATGGTTATACGGGCCATACTTATCCTTAACAAAACGGAAGTAATTGGTATTAGATAAAACAGTCATAAAATAGGCTGTTTTTTGCAGACAGATTTTATTAAAATGAATTTTGTCCGGCAGAAGATGAAGCTTTATTTGCATTAAAATGAGTGCAGACAATGATAATTGTGGTTCGGCAACCGGAAGTGCTTGGTAATTCTTGGAAGGTTCATAAATAAAGATGTCAACTGTGTCATCAAGACAACTCAGCTTTTGAATAATAATTTGCTTTACTTCGCTCCAATTTAGACCGCCATTTCCGCTGCCAAGAGGTGGAATGGCTATTGAGGGAATTTGTTTCTCCTTAATTAAAGTTACCAATGCATCCAAGCCGGAAGTAATATATTCCATTTTTGACTTCTCACGCCACTTGTCTTTGGTTGGAAAGTTCACAATAAGCTTTGAATCTTCTAAACAGGTATGAAGTGTTCCTGGTCTAAGATTGTGCGACTTACACTGTTTTACATATTCAGCATTCGTTTGAGGAAAACGCATTTTAAACTGGTACGCAATACCTTTTCCCATGTATCCTTCGCAGTTGACGGTATTAACAAGCGCATATGCATCAGATTCCAACAAGTTACCAACTATAAAGTTAATCATGCTTTTCCCTCCTCCTTAGAAATTATACGAACCAATCCATAACGTTAACACGTAGTTTGCAATTTATATCAAACGATTTTAAAAGATTTAATACATATTCTTTTGCCTTTTCATCTGGGACATTAATCGAAAAAAAGCGATTAACAGGAACTGGCGAAAATGCTAAACACTCTGCCATTCTAACTTGTTTATGGTAACGTGAATCGATTCCTTCGTTTTCGGCTTCACGATTTGTGAGTTCCATTGTGTGCCAATCAATCGCCTCAAAACCCTCGTTGTAATCATATAAATCTGGGCGTTCATTAGAGGCTGGATGAATCGGCAATACCTTAAAGTTTTCTCTCTTGGCAGAATCACGATGCAAACATATATATGCAAAAACTATGTTGGGATTTGCATTTTTTACTGCCGTATCATAAGCAGTATGAATATGAAAATGAAATGGTATATACTGAGATAATCCAAGACGTTTTCTTTCTTGAAGAATATCTTTATTGGCGGTGTCTGTATAACTAATTTTATTATTGTTTAAATCATCTCTGGACATTAACCCATGTTCGATAATAGATTTCAATGAATCAAGCGGAACCAAATGATAGATTAGCTTTCCATCTCTAATACTCATATTTTCACCCCATAAAATAATAATATCCTTATCTTATTATACCATACCTCGCGCCTCTTTTCAATACTTTTTTCGCTTTTTAGTTTTTGGTTGTATCACTAATCTAATGCTATCACGTTATTAGTGCTATCTTTGCTTGGATTATATTGTTGACTTTTGCCACTTTCCATAGCGAGCGATAGGATAGACCGGTTATTCCTATAAAATGTCGCGGCAGATAAGTAGTATATTATATAATTTCATTATATTTTTATTTTGGGTTTTGTCATTATAAAATTATGCTTTTATTCTCATCAAAGCAATATGAGAATCGGATAGCTCCGGCTATTTTTGTACCCAATTAGCAATTGGTTTGATTTTTATTCCGGCTTAACCTATTGCCGGACACAGTTTGCAACATACATTCACGACTTGCGCCGTGTGGGTTTATGTCCTCTGAACCTACTCATGGTCGTATATGAGTAATGGCTGCTGATAGTTATGTTGTGCTGTTGTATATAATAGGTTTGCACAACTAACGTCCCAGTCTGTTGATATAAGAATCATTACTTATATCAGTTTATCCCATTTTTCTAAAGCCCCTCTTTGCCATAAAACGACTTTAATATGGCATCGTTCATGTCACCATTAGTAAAAGACTTCGTGAGCATATTCAATCCTTAGTACAATTAGGAATTGGAACTGGTTAATTAGTTCACCCACGTTTTTAAACGATAATGCAGCTGTCACCGTGCCAATCAGTGTTGGCAGCGTGCCGAATGCATCAATAATTTTGGTTATGACGCTAAGAACGTTAGTTCCTGCATCTACAAGCCCTTTAAGAAAAGAGCTATCTAAAAATGCTTGAGATAATTCTTCCCAAGCTGCCTTAAATTGCTGCGTTTTCGCTTCGAGTGATTCCATCCACTTTTCGTGTTCTGCCATCGCAGAGCCTTCTGAGTTTAAGGATGTTTCAAGCGATTCGCGGGCAATGTCAAAGTTCTCCATGAGAGAGGAGACAATGTTGCCCTGCCTCTTGCCGGCTATTAGTTCTGTAATGCTTCGTTTATCAAGCAAGAGCGTAAATCTTGCTAATCCAAATAGATTTTATGCTTTCGCATAAGCCCGACTATTTTTCCACCCACGCTTCTGCGTTTGGGGCACACCTTTTCCATTTAAGGGGATTTCACCCACGCCTTACACTTGCGCCGTACTCCTGATAATTTAGATATTCGGGATTCCCACCCTTATTCAAATTCTAAATTCCTACAAAGGGGATAGTCTGTGAACGTTCACCCTCGACTAAAGTACCGTATGGTCTACGGGATACGTTAGGGCGCTTCGCTGCATGAACAGGGATTGCTCCGACACTTAGGCTTTTGACCATATGCCATCCTTGCGTTGTTTCTACTTTCGTACCGTCATAGCGTGATTTCTCCGTTATTGTGGTGCAAGGCTTTACCCATTACCTGCAATTAAATGTATTCTATGCACATTTCTTCAATATGCACAGGCAAGTATTTGCCTGCTGTATGTCCGTAAGCTCTCCCCATTTTTGAGAGAGTTCATCCATAATATCGTATGTAGATTTGAATGTATCATCGTCCAACATTATATCTACACCTGACAAAGCTAAGATTTCTTCGCGGAGTTTTGCGGTTGACTCAGCCATACCATCTGTGTCGAGTCCGGCTTCTTCTACGATTTGTTACTCTTTTTATATAAAATAAAAAGGGATAGGTCATTTCTGCCTACCTCTGCAATTTCATTATTAAGTTATATTTGCAGACCAGACCATACCTTCGTCTTATTAAGACGGACAGCATATGTTTATCTGTTACCAACTAAACTGTGGTCGTTACGGGATTCTTTAATTTCTTGCAATTTTTCTCCTATAATATTTTCGATATTATCAATGTCATAATACCAAATTTCCAAATAATTATAGCCATTGTATATGGCATATTCTCTTTTCCGTTTATCATGTTCTTTTTGTGTTTCAAAATATTCTTTGCCAAAATGCTCATTTGGCTTTTCGTGTTGTATTCCTTGAAATTCTATCAACAAATTAAAATCCTTAATATAAAAATCATATGATAAAGGAAATTTTCCAACTCCAACTAAGTTTTCAAACTTCTTTTGTGGTTGATATGTTATTCCTTTATCCGTTAATATCCGTTCGATAGCAAGTTCTCCTTTGGAAATGTTGCAGCGAGGGCAACCATAGCCACGAAGCAACGAGTCCGCTATTGGACTCCACACATATCCGCATTTTACACATTGAACTTCAACTTTCGATTTAGAACCGTTATATTTTCCCAAGACTTTTATATATGAATTTGTTTGATTTAATTCGGTAACGAATTTCTCATGAGTTTTTAACCCAGAATTATGCCACTTTTCTTCTATACATTGATGACATCCAGTTTTTCCATCCAAAAGATGATGTGGCGTTATGCAAAAAGTTTCGTTGTGCTTTAAGCATAAACAAGAGATTTTTGTGGAACTATTTATATATGAACCAACCACTTTGATGTTTGGCTGTACAATGCTTAATTCTTTAATAAAAGTTCCAATTCCTTTACTCTTTGTTTTACTTGAATTGTGAAAATGGCACATTTTACATCCTTTCCCTTGTAATAAATTACTTGGTGTGCTATTCCATTCATACCCGCACTTCAAACACATACAATGAACCTTTATATTGTCTTTTTGATATGGTTCTAAAATTTTAATCTGGGGATTTATTTCTTTCATCTGTTGTAAAAATTCTTCGTTTGTCTTTTTCTTCATTATTTTCATTATTTGCAAGAAATTATAGCCTTACCCACGGTATTGCCTTCTTCAAGGTGTTCACCGTTTTGAGCTGTCTGTTTACCTATGTGTCGCCGCATAGGGGAGCAAAAGTTTACTCTGTTGTAGCTCCGCGTATTCTCATTGAAATTCCTAATATTTAGGTATACTCGCAACATATACCTATTGCACATTGGCAATCTCACACTTTCGCATGAGAGTAGACTATTTCTTAACCACATCATAAAATGATGGCAGTCATACCTTTTCCATTTAACGGATTTTCACCGACCCCATTTGCGATTGAGCCGTACTCCTAATGATTTGGATATTCGGGATTTCCACCCTTATTCTCCAGTCCAAATCCCGACTTGGGGATAGTCGTTGAACGTTCACCCTCGACTAAAGTACCGTATGGTCTACGGGATACGTTAGGGCGCTTCGCTGCATGAACAGGGATTGCTCCGACACTTAGGCTTTTGACCATATGCCATCCTTGCGTTGTTTCTACTTTCGTACCGTCATAGCGTGATTTCTCCGTTATTGTGGTGCAAGGCTTTACCCATTACCTGCAATTAAATATGTTCACTATGCACATTTCTGTACATAAAGACAATTTCCAAAAAATTTTGTCTTGAATGCTGTGCCTACGCTATCAGCGTCCTGGACTACAGTATTCGCTGCTGTAATCAACGCGATAGTTTCATCCAACGTATTGTTGGCTGCTGCCATAGAAGATGCGGAACGCTCTAATGCCTCTCCGATTCCTCCTGACGATATTGCAAAATTGTTCAATCTGTTACTTTCAGGTATTACCCTTACTGACCATGTTATCTTATACATGGCGATTAGTCGTTTCTGGCTAATTCTCGTGTTTCATTTTTAGATTATTGCACGAGTTCAGACTGTATATTCACCCTAATAGGAGAGTAGCGAAGGTCATATCATTACTGATAAAACCGTTACAGTCGTTACGGATTCGATATTAAATCGTCTTTCCTCGGTCTTGTCCATCTCTGGATTTTAACCGATATAGCTACTTACAGGGATTTCCCCACATATTACTATGTGTTTGGGCAAATTTTTACCCACTTCATTAAATTTATCAACAATGCTCATCGCGTCCTCTGCTTCAACGTGGAACGCCGTCATTGTAGAAATAATACTTTCTGTTGCTGTATCAATACTATCTATCTCATCGCCAACAACAGCATAAATATTTGCAACTTCCGCTAATGTTTGAGAATCATCAAATGAATATCCTAATCTGGCAAAGTCAGCAGTTGAACTAACCAAATCACTAATTGTTGTTCCAATTTCTTTGGCTGTAGACCCAGCATTGCTCAGAAAGTTATTATATGCTTCGGAGGTTTCATTTGTGACCTTCATTAATTCGGTCATTTCAGTATCAATACTATAAACGTTTTGATACATCTCCTTTAGTGCATTTATTGATTCATGAATTATGGTAGTTGCACTAATATATTTAGAAATACTCTTGAGCGCTCCCCCAAGCTGACTCGTAAATGAAGTACCGGTTTGACCGGCAGTTATTGCACTTTGGGTTATCTCGTTAAATTCGTTTTCAATGGCTTTTAATTCAGACGCAGTCGCAGTTCCTGATTCACCTAATGTGATTAATCTGTTATGCAAACTATTTATAGCTGCGCCGAAGTCCTTCGATGCCTTTGAATTCTTCTCCAGCCATGTAGACATTTTATTGTCAAGCGTTGTAATTTGTAATGAGCTTGCAGCCGTTTTGCTTTCAGCAGATACAGTTGCCAAGCTATTCTTAGTCTTTGCGAGTGTTGTATTAAATTCCTTATAACTTTCTACCAAAGAAACAGGATTATTAGTATTCATCTGAGATTGCAGTCTTGAAAGCGTCTGAATATCCGATTTAATGTCATTCAGCTTTGCATGACCTGTAGTGCCAAGTTTTTCGTACTGTGCAGTTACCTTTGCAATGGATGCCTCGATAGACCCTGTATCAATCGCAGTTTTTGCATTTCTGAACGCAAGATTAAAAGATGTCGAAAAGCTATTTCCTGCCTGTGTGCCAAAAGACTGCATCTGACTGTTTATACTTGACGCATCTATTTTTCCAACATCTACTGTAAGATTCGTACTTTTTAATGCTGATTGAACTTTTGCTGCAAAACTGCTCGTGTCAATTGATACATTTGATAATGTAATTTGAGTTTTCTCTAAGGATTGCAATGACTTATTAACTTCGGTAAGATTAAGTCTGGCTTGTATTTCTGCACTGAAATTAGACATTCACATCACCCACCTTCCTTATAAACAAAAAAACCTCTCAAAGAGGCTTGGTTAATGTGTATAAATTCCATATCTTTACCTTATAAATCTTCAATTCCTTTTTGTTCTACTTGCTTTATACCACCATCTCCAAAATATTTTTCAATCATGGTGTCTTTGCTTCGGTCGTCATAGATTCTTACCATGTCAGAACTTTGCCAACCAATAATATCCTGAACAACTGTTTCCGGCAAATTCTGTTCAAGCAGCATAGTGCAAAACATATGCCTACAGGAGTGAGGATAAAAAGGCTTTCCTAAAATCCTTGTGTATGTTTTGGAATATGAATCAATCGTGCCGGTATCAATGCTTTCATCAATCCATTCTCCATTTTTACATTTAGGAAACAGCCAATCGCTTGTAATGCTGAGTCTCTCCCTTTCCTGCATCCATAAATCCAAATATGGTTTGAATGGCTTTGCAAGAGTATAAACATCAAGCATCTTTCCTCTTTGTCCTCTGCCTTTGGTTTTCATCTTTTCCGGCGTTTTATATAACGCTCCCTCGCAAATCAAATATTCATCCCTAAAGTATGAAGCTTTAAATCTTGTAAGCTCAGATTTCCTTCTTCCGCTATACATGGCTAATGCAAGCAAACAAGCCTTCATATATTCTTCTTCCTTCACAAGAACATCAAGCAAGACCTGTAATTCTTCCTGTGTAAACACAGATTTTTCTCTGACTGCCTCCAATGGTGGAGATTCAATCTTTTTTATAATTGACCTGTAATCCTCAAATTCATCGTCTAAAATAGATTCCACAAAATTTGATAAGCTGCTAATAGTTGCCTTGACTACTCTGATTCGTCTGGGCGACCATTTCCATTCGTTCAATGCATGATTTTGAAATTTGACCAGTTCTCTTTTCGTTAAATCGACAAAGAACTTATTGCTATTAAATTCCAGATTCCAACACCAAAATACATTCAAATTGGCACGATATTGTTTAATAGTCCCTCTCGACCTATCAACTGATTCTAAATATTCCATAAAATCTTCGGTGAGCTGCAAATTTTCAGGATTTACTTCTTTCAACTTTTCTTCTGTGGTGATTTTATTATAAACTGTACTTCTTCCTTCTTTCACTTTAACCACCTCTGTCAGAATCACTATTTAAAAAACTTCCTCATTGTATTATCAAATGTTATTCTCATTCTTTCCTCAGACTTTTCCCAAAATCCTTTATTGCCAACAGTAGGACGAGCCATAGCGCCGCTTTTGGTTTTCCATGCTTTGCCATAGTTGGCAAGATTCAAAACTTGCTCCATATTTGGATTGTCACCGGTCGTATATTTATAATTAGTGTCTAAATACGCTTTAAATGAAACGGTATCTCCGGCAGAAGAAACAGATGTTGTCCTTGGCGTATCTCCGAGCGCTCCGGTTCGCACATATTTTTTTGGATTTCCGCTTGTATAATAGCCCTCGGTTTCCTTGTACATATCTTCCAACATTTTCTCTGATGCTACATTCATTGCTTTTCTCATTTCTTTAAGCATCATATCTTCTAACTCTTTCATGTTCTTAGCTGCCATAATAATCCCCTCATGTTGTATTTATGTTATGATTCTGTAGAATTGGAATCAAACATTTTCTTTGCATAGGCATCCACAATTGCTTCTGCGCTTACCTTGCCTTTAGACATATCCTCGGCAATTTGAGATATAGTTCCGATATTATCTTCCGTAAATACAGAAGATATGTTCTCAAAAACACTGTTAATCATATTGCCAATTGCGTTTATTACATTTCCCAAAGAAGTCTTTTTAACATTGACAATCTCCATTGCGTCCGCATAGGCACACGCAAAATCATAACAAATGTCTAAGTAAACATCAGGGCGAATCGCATTATTAAATGCTTCGATAAATTCTTCATCTGCTACGATTTCCTCCATATCTTCTGCATCAATTATGTTGTGTTCATATTTATCATCAAATTTGCTCTCCGTCACACAGAAATTATAAAATAATCTCATAGCGTTAAGCTGACCTATGTGCGGTTGATATACACCGCTTTTTTCATCGATAAATTCAGACGCAATGTTTTCCACCATTGCCAAATAATCAAATAATGAAAGCTTTGTGTTTACAGTCATCTTTATTTCCTCCAGTCTTAGATTTGTTAATTCTCGATTTCTTCATCTTCTGTAATCATATCAATGCCATATGAGACAGCACACTGATGTTCAATTTTGCAGCCGCGGGAATTTTCCCATCCTTTAACAAAATAAACCACATCTGCCTCTGCCATTAGTTCAAGAGATTTGGATAGGTATTTCAAAGAAATATATCCATCCATAGAGTTGTACTCTTTAAAATACGAATCAATCACTGCGACATTATCATTGAGCTTTTTTGAAGCCATGTAAGCCGCCTTTGTTCTTGCTTTCAGTATTTCTTCACTTGTTTTGCCAGCCATAGGCTGAGAAATAAATATTTTCTTCAATACAATTTTCCTTTCTCAATGCTTGTGCTTTAATTTTTCCGATTTGGATAAAAAGTCATCAATACCATACGAATACCTTGTCCGCTTTTTTGATTGTGGTATCGTGCAATAAGAAGCATCTTCATTAGTCAAGTCGTTATAATTCAAACTCTTTTTTGGAGTTTTTGAAATCAGAGAATTAAAAGAGTCAATATCTATAAAGACTGTTTTTTCAATTTCTCTGAATTCTATGATAAAACCACATATAATGCCATCATATTTATTCCATTCGTTTAATCCCTCTATCTGATGAAAATGAATTTCACCTTTATCCTCTTTAGTTCTTTCAAATGAAATTGATTTTCCGCTTACAGTTTTTAGTTCCAGTGCATATAAAATATGCCTTTTCGAATCCCACAAGATAAAATCAAAAGGATTTTTACGGCTAAATCGCAAGCCGCTCACACCGCCGAATGATTGTGCCGCATCAGGTAAGCGATAAATTAAAGCGTATTCAGGAACAGATTTTTTAAATGATGCTTCAAAAACTTTTCCTACGTTGCTCATACTCAATTTTCTTTGTTCGGTCTATTGTCCATCCACTTCTTATAAACGTGATTAGTCTCAGAACGTAAGAACCAGCCAGTTATTCTTCCTGGCTTTAACTCGTTCTCATATACGAATCTCGGTTGACAGCCATGCTTCGTATAAAATATCAGCTGCTGAATATTATCTATTGGGATTAAATTCCCTCTGCCGTAGCATTCAAACACTTCATCAAGTGATTGAAAATCTATTGTTTTCATTATCTTCTCCTCCTTGTAATCGAAAAAATAAGGGATATAAGACCACCATATTGTATTGTGATATTATATCCCTTTTAACTACAATACAACATATGTCAATTTTCAGCGTTTTCAGTTGTTTCTTCTGCGCTTTCAGTTGTTTCTTCAACCGTTGCTTTCTTCTTTTGTGCCGTTTTCTTAACGGCAGTTTCTTTTACATCCTCTTTGCCATCGCAAATTGAATACTCGCCATTTTCGCATTTTACGAATACGGTTTTAGAATCTCCTGCGATAGACGGAAACTGTATATTCTTGCCGTCATAATCTACAACGGTTACAGCTTCATTATAGAGAATGACTTTACATTCTTTAATCATGCTGTTTGCTCCTTAATCTATATTAGGCAGAGATATTTCACTCCACCTAAATATTCTTAATGCATATTACTGATATGCGTTATCAGTATCTTCAACGATGTCGAAGAAATCGCCATCTTCTGTCTCCAAAAGGTCAAAAGTTATACTAACGCTTCCAGGGTCACCCTCACTGGAGAATGACAAATCAAGATTTCTCTGAATAGCCGCCTTATGCGCAGTGATAAGATACGGGGTCAGAGTACCTTCCTCGTCTTTCTCAATGGTTGACATCTGAATCCAGTAATCCTTTGGAAGCTTGTTTGTATTGATAGATACTTTCTTAACGCCGGAAGTACGGGTTACAAAATAACCAACTTCATATTCGCTATTAACCGCTATTTCGCTTGCAGTAGTAGCAGTAAATTTGCCATCTGTATATGTACCCTCGATTGCAGTTCCACCAAAATCATCAGCGGCATATACAAATACAGTACCACTCTCAATATCACCGGAATCATCAGAAATTGTCAGAGAACCAGCCGTAGTAGCAGTAATAGTTTTCTTTACTGCCTGAATTGCAGTAGACTCAATAGTACCATCTGAAAACAGAGCGTACATCTTGAACGGAACGACCTGCGCTTCGATAGTCATTGTTCCCTCCGGCGGATTCTGAAAAGCTACTCTACGAGCGCCTTTAGCCATAGCATACACAGAATCGCCGGTAATTCCTGCGGTAGTTGTGTTAGCCGTGTCAAAGAAAAGAAAAGGCTCTTTTGTTTTAAAAATACGAATGTCTACATCGCATACTTGTCTATTTGCCTTATTTAAATCTGGCATAATATTTCCCCCTTAAACAAAAAATTCCCGCGATAAGCAGGATAATAAATTAGTCATCGTTATGATTTTTGTACCAAAGCGCAGCATCAAATGTTTTCTTCTCATCGCCCCATGCAGACACCCTTGCGGAGTCTATATCATACATGGCATTTACTTGCAAACGATTAAAAGAATCCAACAACTGAAATATAGTTAAATTCCAGACATTGATTAAGTTTAATGATGGATGCTTTGTAGAAACAGCTGAGATTATATTTGGCAATGACAAATCCTTATTTGCCTTTTTATCAAGATTTTCCTTTTGTTCTCTTTGGGCTTTAAGAATCTTTTCGTATATTTTTCTCGCTTTGTCATTTTTGAACTTCATTTCGCTAATATCTTCTTGCATCTTATCGGCAATACAGCATATTTGTTGAATAGTATACATAACTTGTGTAAAGTTATCTTCATTTATGAACCCCTTTATCATTTGGGGTTGTATTTCTTCAACATTGACAACCTCACTATCGAGAAAAACGAACATATCATGTGAGAAAATTACTTTCTCCTCAAAGAAAAAGTTAATCATTTCCAAATAGCCATCTCTTAATCCTTCGTCAGATAATATCAATTTATAGGTAGACATTTTCTCCTTTTCTTCATCAGAAATATCTTCCCATAGCGCCTTGCCCTTTTCTCCTAATAGAATATTGAAATATTGCTTTGGAGTCAGTTTCGCAAGCAATTCATAAAATCCAAACCGAGGAAAAGAAATGTCCGCTATTTCTTGTAACTTTGGTTTTCTTAGATTCCCCATAGACAGCTTAATAGGGGAATTAGATAATAGAGTGCCGTAATCCAGTCTCATTATCTAAATGTCGGCACATTAAATGTCATAATGCAGCCGTAGAATCTTGTTGAATTGTAAATATCCACGCTGTCAAGTGTCAATTCACCAATTCCAAAACTATTCGCAACCTTTTCATCATTTATCAGAACATCTTCAATCATTTCAGACAATATATCTGCACGATTGCCATAGTAACCTTCCGCATAATAATTATCAAGAATATCTCTATGGCAAATTACATACATTATTACCCGACAACCTTTGATATTTGGTTCAAGATACGGCATTGTAACATCATAATAAATGAACGAATCTGTTTCTTCTATTGTATCATCTATAAATAAGTGCGACTTAACATGGTTCTTGAATTCTTCACGAATCTTAGAAGCACTCATCCCACTTGTGTCATTCAATAGCAACTTGCGAATATCATCGCTTTTATATAAAGCAGCGTGTATTTCTTCTTTGAACTTTCCTCTTTCCGAGGTGGTCTTATTTCTTCTTGCCATAATATCCCACCCTAAATAAATGCTCTGATAGTTACAGTTACGCTAATGGTTTCATAGTTTTCTGCACCAAGTGATAACTCAAATGATTTATTGATTAATTCCTTGTTGTCTACAGAAATGCAAACAGAATTACCATCATATTCAACGGTCAAATTATCTAAGAAGTCACATTCAATATCCCACTGTGGTGATACATCTGCCACATCACCATTATCGTCATAGAAAACAGCCTTGAAGATTCCCGCATCTAATCCGTTGAAAATCTCTAATGTGTCAAATTCAATTTCAGATGATAAAATCGCAGTTTCATCTTCTATATCCGGCTTCTCACATAACCAATATCCCTTTCCATCAATCACATAATAGCCATCATTTTCATGTTGTTCATCTTGATACGCCATGAATTCATAATGTCCGCTGTCCTGATAATCGTATAAAATCGAATCTGAACGAGTTAATTGATATGTTATGACTGATTTACTTGTGTCATATAACACTGAACCTTCAAATTCTTCTTCATACATTTTGCAGCGTTTATCCATAATGAAGCGTTGTCCCTGCTGCAACATTAAACATTCATTATCGTCCGGCATTAATATTAGCAGCTGGTCACTTCGCACAAAATATGATTGAGTGCTGGTTTCGCCGTTGTTATACTGAGAGGCAGAAGCAGCATTCACCCATCGTTGAACAATTTGTTTTTTGTTGTTTATCCATGTCAGCAGATAATTGCACAGAGTTACTATGGCTTTTTCATACATTTTGTTATCATCAACTAACCCTATGACAAGCCAGTACCTATTTTTATATTTGATGTACATACCCGCTTTGCATGAACCGATAGGGAGCAGAACTGCTCTTGATAATGTTTTAAGACGAGTATCCTGAACATTATTCTGTACGACTGCTCTCATAGGTGTGCATATTGATAAATCATAATTACATAATTCTACATCATCAGAAATTTCTGATTCAAGAACCTCATAAAAGCTTTCTTCACAGAAATCGTTCAAAGCTTCATCTTCATATCCACTTATCTGGTCATGAGGAGTTTTCAACAGATACCATTCTTTTGCCACAAAACCACCCGCCTTACACATAAGCAGTTGGTTTTTGGTTGTCTACCATAATATTTGATTTGCTTTCATCATAAGAAAGCTCATTCATTGCGGCAGTTTTTGAACCATTATTGCCGTCAATGCTTAAATCCTTGCCTACTATGGAAACTCGCTTATTAACCTTTGAAACTTCTCTTTCCTGATAACTTTGCTTCATAAAAGCACCAAGTGTATCTATAACATATCTGTCAAGTTTAGTATCAAATGTCAAGCTTTCTTCATCAAAAGAAATTGCATCAAGTTCAATCGAATATCTCGCTATGGCTTTAAGCAACCATACGAATTCCAACTCTTCCGGAATAATACTTTTATCTTGGAATGAGGCTTCAAAGCTATCATATACTTCTTGTGCGGTTGTTTGCGTATTAGCCATATATACCTCCGCTTGTTTACTGCATCTTATAGCCGGTATAATCTTCGATAAATCTAATCTTGCTGTAATCATTGAGCTTCAGTCTCTTTATCGCCTGAATAGCAGCACGTTTTTCCGCTCTTGTTCTGATGACTTCTTTTACATTCTTTTCAAATGTAGATTGTGTTTTTAAACCAAACAACTTCGTAATCACACCATCGTCAAACACCTCTTGTTTGATTTTGCCATCTTCACTATCAAAGCCAACCTCTCGCCTCGTTAATTCATCTTCAATATACAAGGTCGCATGACTGCCATTGCCGTCAATTCCCGTAAATAACCGATTTCCATTTTGTATCTGCGATATAATTTCATTTCGTGACAATCTAATTCTGCCGCAAGGTGAAATAAGAATATCGCCATACCCATCCCTTCTTTTGAATCCAACGTCCCAATTAGCGATACTTCTGACGGTTACTTTCGTATCAAGATTAAATTCTTCTTTTATATCTTCCATTTTCATACCTCTTTTCAACTATTTATTATGTTTTCAACTATATGCTATGTTTCAAGCTGTTGTAAGACCTAATGATTTTGTCCAATCTATCAGATTTTTTAAAAACCCAATATCTTTTCTTGCTTACTGCGTTTATCTTAGAAGCATAGCATTTTTCTCCAAACGCACTTATAAAATGGAATAGCTTCAAAGAGTAGCAGTAAAAATTCTCTTTATTTTCCATTCAGCTATCTTCCTCACACCTAACAGAGCTTATATCAATAAAAAATGGAGGGATGTGCAAAGCTTCCCTCCAATTTTATGTATTAAACTTGATTAGTCTAAGCCGCCTACATTAGTGTCATAGAGAACGCCAATCTTGTGTTCCTGACCCTTAGCGACATCTACTGCAACTTCAATGTCAAAACGTGTAAGCTGCTTGCCTGTCTTAATATCATTGCCTGTTAATGATGTTAAGCCGCCACGTGTCCATGTTGCTATGGGACTATTAATTCCGGAAGGAACAACAAAAGCAATGCCGGCTGGGAGAAGTGTATCATAATTAGTGCCATCTGCGTTAAGACGATATTCATTATAGGGATTCTCCATCTCAGCAAGAATTGCACCGTTATACATACCAAGAACGCCATTCTGAGCAATCTCATTCATAGCTTTCTCTGAAATACCTGTTACTGTGTTGCTATTAATAGTTCCAACATATCCTGCCCAAGGTGTGAACTGTGACAGAATTGCGTAATCACCGACAACAGTAGGACGACCGTTTCTGCGAACCTTAGTCAGAACATCATCAACGCCCGTCTGAGTTAAACCGGCTCCTCTAAATGATCATATGATACATCTCAATGGGGATAAATTTATAGGTCCGAGAAGATAAACCGAAAAATTAAGCTATCGATGGTCGCGCCGTCATGGAGGCGTATGGCTTCTAGGGGAAGCTCAATAGCGAAAGCGCGTGCGTGGCGGAGTTGATGAGGAGGTATCAGGCATTGGCGGAATAGGAACAGGAATGCTTCTATCATCGAAAACAGAATAAAAACGGAAACCGACCGTTAGGTGTGATTCATTCACATTTTGACGGCCGTTTTTATTTGACGGTCATTTTCCGTTATTTCGAGGATAAGGCTCTTTTTTGTTGGTGATGCCGAGAAGATAATCCACGCTCGTATCATAGTAATCGGCAAGAAGAATTAGAGATTGCAGGGGAATTTCCGTAGTATGCGACTCATAGCGGGAATATGTCTGCTGTGAAACACCCAAAATTTTCGCCATTTCCGCCTGCGACAGATCGTTGTCCTCTCTTAAGTTCCGTAATCGCAATTTCAACAAAATCACCTCCGCTTTTTTGGTGATATTATTATATCATATTCAGAATATGAGTATTGACTTTTACTCAAAATATGAGTAATATGGTATACAAAATAAAATTTATTCTCTCTACAAATAAAAATAACCCACGTTTACAGTGGGTGGAATCGTAGAATACCACGTTTTGCGAAAAAAGCGTATAAATGAGAATGAAATACGCAAAAAATAATTATATAATTAATTATAATATAGCATACTTTGTTCGGATTGTCAATGTACAAATCAAAAAAATCAAATGGTTTGTCGATTTTGACAAAACAAAAGCTATTTTGTTGTGCAAAATCACGAGAAATGAGGAATATTAAATTGAAAAACAGTATTTATCATCGAAAAGACGGACGGTACGAGGGACGGATTACCATCGGGAAGAAACAGAATGGATAGCGAAAATTTTTGTCGTTTTTTGGCAAAAGCAGAGCATAAGTTGAACAAAAAATGAATTCAGCCAGACGTGAACGGCTTCTATATGGCTCATG
>JAJQGO010000045.1 GCA_021200415.1 Ruminococcus sp.
TTGTATAGCCGTTTTCGTCCGACGTTGCTATAATGTGATATGGTTTTGCCATTGAGCAACCTCTTTCTATTTGCTTTCAGTCGAATGTCTGAATCGATCATAAAGCTTTACGGCTTTTCTTATCTGCGAACGTACCGTAACAGACAATGCCTTAAAACTATCTTGTTTTTCAAGATAAAACAAATATGTTTCGCCGTCGTTGTAGGGCAGCGTATTATCTGCTCTTTTCATTCTTGATACTGTATCTGATATTACGGCATTTGAATATGATGTATTTTCGCTTAACCATTTACTAAAGCTTTCATTTTCAACCATTTTCCTTTTCCCCCGCTACTGAAATAACCGTGCGTGCAACATAACGCGCCAAATTAACCGGAACAGCATTGCCAATCATTTGTTCTATATCGGTTTTGCTGCCAGTCCATTTGAAATCGTCCGGAAATGTTTGAATTTTCGCACGTTCCTCTGTCGTAAGTGCATGAAGCGAATCCGAAACAGGGCAAGCATCATTTTTATGCCCCGGATAACCTTTCGGAACAGGCCTATTCACCCCACGCATTGTGGGTGCTGGTTCATCAATCGAGAAAATAGCACGTCTGCTATAATTGCGGGGGTGTCTATAATAATACTCAAAGCCTAAAGAATCGCCGAAATAGTCCCGCAACGTCATAGGCTTTTTTGCTAAGTTTTCTTCAAATTTAGCCAATGCAAAATTATCGTTAGCATTTTTCTGTCCAAAGCAAATAAAACGCTTTCGCTTTTGTGGCGTTCCGCAAAGACTTGCGTCAAGGACAATTTCTGTCAGCCCATAGCCGCTATTCTTAAAAATTTCTCTTGCATGATTGTAAGCGTGGCTATTACGCGCACGGTCTACATTTTCCTTAACAAAAAAATTAGGCATATAGCCTGCTATGATGTTAGCAAAACTCTCTGTTAATTCAGCACGACCCGCTTCAATGCGTTTTCCTGCATGAGAAAAATCTTGACAGGGCGGACCGCCAATAATTATGTCAGGCTCATATTTCTTTATCTCTGTAATGGCTGCTTCTGTATCAGTCAAATCAAATTTCAATACAGGATGCTTAAAGTTTGCTGAATAGCAATTAACAGCAGCGCCCCACCATTCAAAGGCTGCTACTATTTCAAAGCCTTCTAATTGAAATCCTAAAGATAGGCCGCCACAACCTGCAAATAAATCTACAACTCTCATAATAGGGGCTACCTTTTCGTTGGAGTGTGGTATAATAACATTGGTGTATTGTGTACCACCGTATTTATTATAACACAAATATCAAGCTGACGTCAACAGTTTGACGTCACTTTTTCGGAGGTTTTTATGGCAAGCGGCCTTTTCGGGATTGAACATACAAACAGGCCAGACGCGCAGCACTGGACTAAAAATTGTTTTAATTCCTCTTTTCCTGCCGCATTAGCAAATTACATGAGTAGTAATATTGTAAGCTGAATACTGTTCCATAATAAAAGCAGTTGCAGAATTAGAGAGCATGAATTTAATTCCTCGTTTATCCAGTTCATCACAACATTCACGCAGTCTTATTTGATCCTGTTTTGAAAATCCTCCTTTTGAATATCCCGTAAAACTTGCAGTTTCAGAAACGGGGTCATACGGCGGGTCTAAATATACAAAAGTTCCCTTTTTTATCGTCCCCAATATTTCCGCATAATCCACCGAAGAAAAATGAATTGTTGCAGAATTAAAATAAGCATTGACCGCACGGAGAACAGGCTCATTTACAATATTCGGGTTTTTATAATTTCCGAAAGGAGAATTAAATTCGCCTGCATTATTTACGCGGTACAATCCGTTATAGCACGTTTTGTTTAAGTATAATATACGCGCCGCTTTTTGCACCTCGGTCAATGAAGCATATTTGTCCGGGTTTCTATCCCAATCCCGGACGGCGTAAAAGAAATCTGATTCATTCTTATACTGCTTCAATTCTTCAATCAGTTCTTCTGCACTATCGCGGATAACGGTGTATACACATATTAAATCGCTGTTTATATCATTAACATAGGCAGTATCCGGCTGCAAGCGAAAAAGCACAGCCCCGCCACCTATAAATGGTTCGCAGTATGATGTTATTCTATTCGGTAAAAGGGGCGTAAATGTTTCTATTAGTTGCCTTTTTCCACCGACCCATTTCAAAACAGGCGCAACCAGCTTGTTTTTCTTC
This sequence comes from Ruminococcus sp., assembly GCA_021200415.1. Lineage (GTDB taxonomy): Bacteria > Bacillota > Clostridia > Oscillospirales > Ruminococcaceae > Ruminococcus. The sequence continues at coordinate 2,199 of JAJQGO010000045.1, forward strand.
ATCAGTAGCACCCCTTTCTTCACATACCTATACGGTATTGTTATAGCAGACAAGCCCCCAAAAAGCAATGGACAAACTGTGAATTTTTCGTCTTTTCACACTGTCGCTCATTTTCGAGTATCTGCGGGTATCGGCTGGCATTCGTCGACGGTAAAAACAATATTATTAGCTTGTTTCCCCCGCCGCCGGAGTCAGTGGAAAACAACGGCAGTGAAGAAGAAGGCTAGATTAATTATATGGAAACAAAAAACAGGCTGACAATTTAGATCAGCCTGTTTTTGTTCTTTGCTCTGCTCTTTGTCACTAATTTTTTTCATTTGTGAACTTTCTTAACTTGAAGTTAAGAAGAAAAAATATGTGCTATAATAAGGATAGTGAAGAAGGGCTTTAATTTATTTATAGTATTCTTCTTGTTAGTTATTTAATCTTTTTCTCTTCTTTGTTGTTTCTCTTTTTTATTAAATTATTTATTATTAGTTATTATTAGTGTTTTCCTTTTGTTCTTCTTCTTTTATTTTGAGTTTTATTCTTTTTTTTAGTTTATTGGTTTGAATGTTATTGTTGAGTATAGTTACTGTTACACTTAAGACTAAATTATAATAGCAATTTTTAAAAATATTACACTTTATTTTTGCTATAATAGGCATTATCTTTACTATAACAGACGAAAATTCATCGAGAAAGGAAAACAATTAACATAACATATGTTATCGGACGTAATAAGCACCCTATATCCACCCCCTACCCCTACCCATACCCCCTAGTAGATAAGTACCTAGCAAGAGTCTGCTTTAGGTAATAGTCGATAGCTAGTCAGGGAGTGGCTAAATAGAAATATATATAATTTTAATTAATCAAGTACTGTAAAACAAAAAGATACAGTACTTTTTTAATTGCTTTAAAAGGCTTGTTGTAAAAAACTCTGATGGTATATATCCTCCGTACCAAGGAAAGAGATAAAAACAATAAGCCTTTTAATATTTAAATAATAAAGAGATTTACTAGAAAAAACGAAGGAAGAGAGGTGAAAAAAGAGATGAGCAATATATTTAGTACGAGAGGGACGACGGTGACGATATATCCGACGCCGCAGAGTTTAGCGGACAAGATAAACGAATATTTTGATTACTGTTTTGTAATGAGAATGGACAAGAGCTTGGGGATAGAAAGGCCGTATGAATTGCATACGCCGACGTATTCAGGGTTAGCGAGGTACTTGGGGTTCAGTACGAGAAGTGAGTTGTTAGGGTACTGCAACAAGGACGAGAGGTACACAGAAGTGGTAAAGAGGGGTTGCCTGAGGTTAGAGGACTACCTTGAAGGGAAGCTGGTGTACTCGAAAGCGCCGACGGGGATAATGTTTGCGTTAAAGAACAATGCGGGCTGGGAAGAAAAGACGAAGCAGCAGCTGATGGGAAGCGACGAGCAGCCGTTGGTATTTGGCTGGTCGGACAATGCGAAGGACGTAATAGATGCAACGGCGATGGCAGTAAAGCCGGCAGTAAAAGAGGGGGTACTACCCCCGCCCACCCCCAAAATAGAAGGTACTATAAGCGATGGCAGTAGCGACGACTAGTAGTAAGAATATAATAACGATACCATATACGCCGAGGCCGTTCTGGAGGGACGTGTTGCACCCGGCATTAGAGCAGTACAGGTTTGCAGTGATAGTGGCGCACAGACGGTTTGGAAAGAGTGTGGGAAGTGTAAACCACCTGATAAAGATGGCGCTGATGATGACAAAGCACAGAAGCCCGAACTACGCATACTTAGCGCCGTATTTGAAGCAGGCGAAGATGATAGCATGGGAATACTTAAAGTATTACAGTGCGAAGATACCGGCAAGAAGGATAAACGAGAGCGAGCTGTACATAGAACTGCCGAGTATGCACGCGGACGCGAGGGGAGCGAGGATATATGTAATAGGGGCTGACAGGCCGGACGGATTACGTGGAACGTACTGGGACGGAGTAGTAATAGACGAATACGCACAGATACGTAAAGGGCTGTGGGGCGAAGTAATAAGGCCTGCGCTGGCGGATCGTAACGGTTGGGCGGTGTTTATAGGGACACCGAAAGGGCAGAATCAGTTTTACGACATATATTTGCAGGCAGAGAGAAATAATAATTGGTTTTCGTGCTTATACACGGTAGACGATACGCATATAATCCCGGAGCAGGAGCTTGAGGATATGAAGCGGAACATGTCGCCGACAGAGATAAGGCAGGAGCTTTACTGTGATTTTGCGGCAGACGCTTACAACAGAATGATAAGCACAGACCTGATAAACGAAGCGATGGGGCGTGAGCTTGCGGAGGAAGATTACAAAGACATGCCTAAGATATTAGGTGTGGATGTGGCACGTTTCGGCGACGACAGTTGTGTAATTTTCCCAAGGCAGGGGCTTAAGGCGTTTGAGCCTGACATATACAAAGAGATAGACAACATGACGTTTACAGGAATAATAGCGCGTAAGATAGATGATTGGAAGCCGGATATGGTGTTTATAGACAGCGGACGCGGCGAAGGCGTTATAGACCGCTTAAGACAGTTGGGGTACAGAAGTAAAGTTATAGAAGTGCCGTTTGGCGGCAGGGCGATACTTGATACGCGCTACGTAAACAAAAGGGTAGAGATGTGGGATTCGTGCAGGCAATGGCTGATAGACGGAGGTTCGCTGCCGTATATGCCGGATTTGAGGGCAGAGCTTTCAACGCCGGAATATACGTTTGACGGGCAGAACCGTTATAAGCTGGAAAGCAAGGAGAACATCAAGAACAAGACAGGACGGTCGCCGGATATAGCGGACGCGCTGTGTCTGACGTTTGCTTATCCTGTTTCGACGGCGAGGAATAATCTGTTTGAAAGAGCCAAGAGAATGGGCAAGCTTCATAGATACGGGACTTTGTAAGTGTAAATAATTAAGGTGGTGAATGAAGATGAATTTTTTAATTCCTGTAAGGGCTACAGCTTCAAGTGTTTTAGATGCTTCAAGCGCAGTACCGGCTGCGAGCGTCGAAGTATTAAGCCATATGAGGCGAGGGCGCACAGCAATCGGTATCAGTGCGGTAAGCAAGGATGTGTATATCGGCGGGGAGGACGTAACAGCGTCCACAGGAATGCCGGTAAAAGCCGGGGAAAGTATTGTAATCCCGGTGGGGAGTGACGCGGTAGCGCCGTTCTATGTAGTAGGGGGTAGCTGCATAATTACAGAGTTCTTTTAAGGCGGTGCATGGCATATGGTTGATATAAATGATAAGCTGGCTGCGGCCGCCAACAGCGGAGTACACCGTTCGAGCTATCAGGCGACAAGCCCAAAGTTTGGAATGAACAGGCCGGCTTTGGGGACAATAACAGGCGGAACATTGCCGGAGGGTATGCAGCAAGATGTACAGGAAGCTGCAAGCATGGTAAGGGCAATGCAGGAGCCGTTGGAAATACTAAAGGCGCAGAGCGAGAACAAAGAACCGGAGCTTAGTCTTGATACGGTAACAGATGAGCAAAAAGAAAAAATAATGAAAGCATTTACCAACTGCCGGGATATTGCGGAAAATCATTACACCAGTGTTGTAGAGGACGCAATCAGGCACAGGCGCGAGGTATACGAAGCAGATGTCGACTATTACAAGCGAATGTTCCCAAGGCTTTCGGAGACAAGCAACTGGGTATCGAAGGACGTAAAAACTTCTTGCTCATGGATTTTATGCGGCATGATGGAAGCGTTCTGCGGCAGCGACGCGCCGTTATCAGTTAAAGGCGTGAATGTTGATGATGATGAGATCGCGTCAAAGATACAGGAGCTTGTGCGTTACCAGTTGGAAAAAAAGAACGACTGGTATAATTTCTGCCAGACGACTATCAGCTATGCGTTAAGTGAAAACTTTGCCGTTGCTAAAGTCTGGTGGAAACGGGAAGAAGAACGCACACCAATGGAAATGATGCTGGATCTGAAAAGCGTCGATGAGATTATATCGCTGGTTATGGCTTCGACAAGCGGGGACATTGACAATCTGAGCTTTGAAGAAATAGAAGATACTGACGATTTCCTGAAAGTTTCTTATGAGCAGGTAAGGTTGAAAAGTAACCACCCGGTTGTAGAGTATGTGCCGACAAGCGAAATCCGTTATACGCCTGACGCGGCTAATATACATGACTGCAAGTTTGTAGCGCATCGAAAAGTTGTAAGGGGCGACTATCTGAAGCGGAGAGAAAGGGACGGCATTTATAAGAACATTGACACAGCGCTGGAAAAATATGACAAAGGCAACACTATGCCGTCAGCGCTTGACTATGATTATGACGTTGACCGTTTCAGCCGCAGCAAAGTCCCTGACGATAACGATAATGCTTCCAAAGAGATGGAGCTGTACGAGGCGTATTTGCAGGTTGACTACAATAACGACGGCATTTATGAGAACATTATTGTACACGCTATCGGGGACGAGCCTATAAGAATAGCAAAGAATGATTTTGATTTCCCGCCGTTCTTTATATGCGAAAGTCAGCCGTCGCCTAATGCTGTGTTCAATAAAGACAGTTCGACGGACAGCCTTGAACAGCAGCAGCATTTGAAAACAGCGCTTATCCGGCAGGTAATAACGAATCTGGCGAAAAACAATGCACCACGCATTTTTGTTAACGACCGCAATGTGGATATGGATGCTTTATTGAGCGGCAATGAGATTATCTCGGTAATGGGAAATCCGGGGGAAAATGTATTTGTTCCTCCGAGCCTGCCTATATCGGGTATGACAATGGATCTTATCAATTATGCGCAGAACGAGATTGAAGCGCAGTCAGGCTCTACGAGATATAATCAGGGGCTTGATTCTAATTCATTGAACAGTACCGCTACAGGCATTACGGCGATTTTAGGTATGGCGGAGAAACGCAATAAGATGGTTGCGCGAAGTATAGCAGAAAAATTCTTTATCCCGATTTATAAATTTATTATTCTGCTTGACCAGAAGTATATGCGGGACGAGGAAATGGTACGCCTTACAAATAAAACGCTGTCTATCCGCAAGGAAGATCTGGATATAGACTATGACCTTATTGTAAACGTAGGGCAGGGGGCAAGCACAAGGGAAGCGCAGATACAATATCTGCTGCTGGTTATGAGCCAGCTTTATCCACAGCTTGCGAATGCCGGTATTGCTAACGCAAAGAGCTGGTATAACCTTGGGTGTAAACTGCTGGAAGCTTTGGGCTTGCGAGATGTATCGCAATACTTGTTAGACCCTGAAAGCGAACAGGCGCAGCTTGCAGCAAGGCAAGCGCAGCAGGCACAGGCACAGGCGCAGGCAGAGGCATTGCAGAACAGCTTGCAGCTTTCGATTGCAAAATCTTCTGTGCCGCGGGTTACGGTCGATGTTTCCAAACTGCCGCCGGACGTACAGAAAGATTTTATTCAAAAGAAGTTCGGTATTACTACTACGGAAAGGGCGATAGCAGAACACGAGGTGTTAATGCAAAATGGATAAAAAGCTGGGAAATAAACATATACGGTCAGCCGAATATAATAAGGAGCGTATGTCTTTGGTACAGCAGATGATTATCGATGGGCAGGACGCCGAGGCCGTGTATAAATATGCGTACAAATTGAAAAAAGACGTGGAGCAGGAGGTGCTTAATTTTCTGCTCACGTCTAAGAATAAAGATGAGGTCGCCGAAATGCAACAGTATTACAGAATCGTTTGCCGCTTTGTTGATATGTTGGCGCATGTAGCATCGCTTGGAAAACGTAAGGCGAACGAGCTTATGGAGAAGTAATAGACAAAATTATGGAGGGTAATCGCAATGGACATGGAAAATACAACGCAGGTTAACGAAGCGCAAAACATTCCCGCAGAACCAGCAAAAAACGACGTCGCAGAAACGCCTGTGAGCGTCCAAACAGAGCCAACGAATACAAATACTAGCGCAGAGCAGGAAAATGGCTCTGCGGGGCAGCAAACGCCTGTGGAGAGCAAAAGCAAAATTATAGCGCGCGGAGGAAGCAGCAAAGGCCATTCCGGGTACGTCCTGGTCAAAGATGAGAATGGGAAACGTACTTTGAAGCCTGCCGATGAGGTAGAAAAAGAGCCTGAAAAGGAAAAAATGGAAGAAAGTAATAATGCTGACGATGGTAAGCCTAGGATTGCGGAACAGGCCGAAGAAGTAAAAGAACAGTTGGAGCAAAAGCCTGAACCGTATAACCTTGACGAATTTTCTACGGCGCTTGCCAACGGCAATGTAAATGAAAGCCGCGTGCCTGACGAATACAAACAGCAATACGCTAATTACAAAATACAGCAGGCAATAGAAGCGCGCAATCAACAAATTAAAGCGCAGCAGGAGCAGCGCGAAAATTTAAACAAGCAGCTTACGCCCGAACAGACGCAGGAGAACATGAAGCAGTTCCTTACCGGGTTGGACAATGAAGCAGGGAAACGTGCCGCCGTCGCTATCGGATTCACACAGGAAGATATAGAGAATATTGAGTTTATGGACGACGACGATCCGAAGCTAATCCAGTACAAGCTTTCAAAGGAATGGTACAGGAACGAGCTGATAACCAACATGCAGCAGCGGGCAATGACCGAGAATAATGCGCGGCAGAAACAAGCGGAAATCTATAGTGGCATAACGCAGTTCATCACTGCCGAGAAAGCAAAAGAACCAAACTTTGACGCGATTGAAAAGCTCATGGTGCAGCGGGTAGATACATTGCCGCATGGCGAAGGCAAGCGCGTGGAGGCAGTCCTGACAGCATTGCAAAACGGGACTATTACTGACCAGCAGTCTGTTGCGCTACGTGAGTATTACGACGCTACGCGCAAAGAATATTACGCAAAGAAAGCCGGGCTGAGTAATAAACCAAAGGCCGCGCCAAAGCCGCCTGTAGTAGAACAGCCGGGCAGCGGGCAAGGTGTAGCACGCAAATATGTGCCTGACTATAATGCCCTGCGCAATTCAAACGAACGCGGCCGGCTGGCATGGCTGGCAGAATTTATCAAAAACAGGGATAGTAAAAGTCGATAAGCTGCCCCCCGGGCTGATCGATGTTTAGCTATATATATTATTATTAAAGATGAGGTGAATTTAATGGCAATCAATGACGTAACCCGCAGCCTTGGCCCTTCCGAGTCACAAAGTCATACTACGGAAGCCATAGGACATGCGGAAGATTATTCTGACATTATCGTCAACATTTCCCCAGAAGTTACTTTTTTCCTGTCTCGTATGGGGGAGGCAGAAGATGCGACTTCCCTCAAATTCGGTTGGACTACCGAAGGCATTGACCCTCCAGGCATTAACGCGCACTTGGAGAAAGAGGACTACGGTTCTCATAAGGTCGGCTCTCTGCGCCACGCTGAAAATAACTGCCAGTTCTTTATCAACGACGGTTATGTAACCGAAGCGCAGCGCAAGGTAGCAAAGGTTTACAATCCGCAGGACGAAAAAGTTCGTCTGCTCAAAAACGTGCTGCGCAAGCACGCCCGCGATATTGAGTTTGCGATTGTAACCAACTCTACCACCAATGCAGAAAGCGGCAATACTGCTGCATTGACCGGCGGTATTCCGTATTTCCTGCAAAGTAACCGTATCGGCTGCACGATCGGTGAAAATGGCATCGTGACTACCACCGAGGAACATTATTTAGTTACCGGTGATTTCGTGTACTTTAGTGCAAGCACCATGCCTGACGGGCTGGAAGCAAACGAGGCATATTACATCCGTGTTGATGATACCAATCCTAAAACCGCGTTTACTATCTTCAACACCATGAACGACGCAGTACGCAATATTACCGACAATCAGGTTATCCCCCTCTCCACTACCACTAACACCCTGCAAATTGAGATTAACAATATCGTAGATTTGGGCGGCAAGAGCGATTTCACCTTGGACGATTTGGACAAGGCTATGGAGATGGCTTATAACCGCGGCGGTAATCCTACCCTTGCGGTTATGTCCCCCGCGAAGAAGCGCATTTTCAGCAAGCTGATTACCGCAGCTACTACTATTAACCGCAACATGAAGGGCGACCGCAAAATCGACTTAGTAGCGGCTGCCGTAGAAACAGACTACGGCACTCTGACCGCAGAGACCCACCGCCTGTATCCGTTCGATCGTATTGACCTGATGGATATGGACTACTGGGATTTGAAGTGGTTCGAGCGTACCCATGAGGTAACCGGGCTGCCTAAAGTCGGCACTTACGATTCCTTCGTAGTACAGGCATGGCTGGGTGTAAAAGGTACTCAACCGCTTGCGTCTGCTGCTATTACCGGCATTAAACGCTAACCTGAAAATTACCGGGCAGATAATATTAGTCTGCCCGGTAATTTTTATATGCTGGCGTAGCTCAAGATTAGAGAGGGCTAAAGAGCCATGATGCAGGTTCAAGCCCTGCCGCCAGCCAATTTTTTTCAGGAGGGTAAGCAATGTTAGTAAACCAACGGTTAGTACTTGAACACGATTCAAAAGGAACGCTGCGGCTTTACAACACCTACGACCAAAGCCCTGCCGCAGAGGTGGCAAGGGAATGTACTGCTAACGGAGGCGGGCGCGTGAAGCTTCCCAGCGGCAGCGAGATAAGGGCAATGGGATTTATACCGCAGGAAATGTGGCTGTATGACCCATGGCTTTTGATGGCGCGAAAAGCCCAACGAGCCGGGGATAAAGGCGAATACACAAAGTGGCTGCGAAAATTCTTTGAAGTACACAAAGAATATACGCCTGTTATACCTAAGAAATATCTTTAAAGCTAGATGCGCAGGGGGAGTGATGGAAATTGTCTGTAACATACAAAGAGCTAAAGCGGCTTATCCGTTTCAAGGAGAAAGATAACAATGAAATTCGCTTTAGCGATTACGACATAAAAGAAGCGCTGAATGAATGTATACGGTATTTCAATAATTCGTATGCGTTACAGAACAGCGACTTTTTGGAAAAAACAGTAGTATTCAACGAAAGCGAGATGAACGCCGAAGTTGCGGCGCAGAACGAAGAACTTGATGAAGATGAGCAGTTATCGCTTTACGATTTCAAGCGTACAGGGGTAGAGCTGCCGGACGATTTCGTATCATTGCAGGGAATTGCTTTTGGAAATTCTAATGAGCTACTGCACCCGACAGAGGGCATTCGTATCCCGCATTACAACGAGTATAAAATTACAGGCGATCGCCTGTATCTTGGCGCGCCTTATGTACGAATGATTTACAAGGCAGCATTGTCGGAGGTAAAAGATGAAGCAGATGTTATTGAAGTACCGTTTATCTTTAAAGATACTCTAGCAAAAATAACCTGCATGATTCTGGAAAACAGCGCCAGCACAGATACGCTCATGGAAGCGGTCAACAATGCCGCAGTTATTCTTGTAGGCCGTCGGCGCTATGCCAATGCAAGAATCAGAATGCCATTTATGGTATAGAAGGATTTAGTAATGTATACAAAAGCAGATGTTGCAATTCCGACGCTGCATTTCGCAGATGACAAAGCATTGCAGAACAGTTTGAGGTATTGGCAGAAGATGCTGCATCTTGAGGACTGGTATATAAAAGCCGTACTGGTAGACAAGCTGACTGACGACGACGGCGCGGAGCTGTCGGGGCAGAACATTATGACGTTGGAAAACAAGGAAGCATTTATAAAGATAAGCAGGACAGCAGGCGAAAAACCGGAAGCGTACATGAAGCACTGTGACGAGCTTACGCTTGTGCACGAACTGCTGCACTGTTCTATTGTGCTTATGGAAAAGGACAGCCCCACGTTAGAAGCTGCTTCGTTTGCGCTTGCGGAACACCAGAAGATTGAGACGCTGGCTAAAGCCTTTATTATGGTAAGATACGGCGTAGCAAAAGACTGGTTCTTCAAGGAAGAAAAGGAGGCTAAAACTAATGCTTGTATCAAGCGCAATAAGCCGGATTAAAGCCGCAGGGCATGATATTTCCGAGGAATACAGCAACGAGGACTGCATAGCATTTCTTAATACAGCGATACAGCAGATTTCTTCGCTGTTGATAGCGGCGCAGTACCCCGCACTGGTGCAGGAAGTGCTGGTGCGTAACGGCGACAACCTGCCACAGAATTATATCAAATGCGCAGGGACGTATCCCATTAAAATGACCAATAATAAGGCTGTGATTATAGATGATGATGTTGAAGCAGTAGCTTTCCGCTACTGGGCAACACCAGACCTTATAACCGCAGATGATACAGAGCTGCCGTATTCGCATGATGCGATTAACGAGGTTATTCTCAAGGGGGCTGTCATTCTGGCATTGAATGAGAATGAATACGACGTGACGCAGGATAGCTCACTGATGAGTTCCCTGCAATCCGCTATCGCAAGCGCGATGGCGTAACATACTGTAAAACAAACGCAGAGCAAAAAGGTGGTGGTGGTAAATGTCAGATATAGAGGTTGAGCTTATAAAATGTCCGACATTGCCCAAGACCATACAGGGCGACGGGCGTTACGTGATGAGCCTTCTGGCTGCGTATCTTGAACAGGTCTCGACGCAGGTCAATCTTGCGAACAAGTTCAGCGCGGAGGAAATTGAACCTGACACTAACACTAACACTAACGCTTTAGCTACGCCGAACAATTTCTACCTGAGCTTTGGCAGGACGGGCGGCACATTAACATGGACACATCTGGAAGATATAAGTGGTCTGGCGTACTATGAGCTGCGCGCAGATACGCATGTCGGTGAGGAAATAGGGCTGCTTGAACGTACTGCGAGCAACACCAGTACGGCGCTGCCGGTAGACCGTGTGGCCACAGTCTACCTGTACGCAGTCAACCGTGATGGTGTAGCCAGTGCTGCAACAGCGATTACTTATACTAAGGCATATCCCGATGCGCCAAACAATATATCGATTGCAGGCTCCAGCGACGGTGCGCTGGTTACATTTACGGCAATCCCAAACAACTGCATTGGCGCAAACATCTATATAGGCAGCGAGCAACACCAGTCACTATCTAACGTATTCCTGTATACCGGCACAGCCGAAATCAATAACGTCGAGGTGGCATATTATGACCAGTTCGGCGAGGGCGAACGCAGCTATTTGTCATTGGATCTGCCGGACGTTACAGGGCTGCTTGTAGAACGCAACGGGGCTGACCTTGACTTTTACTGGGACCCGGTAGACTACTATGGCATAAGCTATGTCGTCAAAGTATGCGGCACAAGCCCTGACTGGATAGCCGGGACGGAGCTTTTCCGTACCAAGACCAACGACAAGAACAGGTATATCTATCCCAATACGGGCAAATATTACTTGATGGTAAAGGCTATGGACGAAAACGGCAACTACAGCAAGAATGCGGCGTGGCAGGTTATGGATAATACTACACTTGAGATTGGCCGCAATATTATTCTTGCGTTTGACCAAGAAGAAGTAGGCTACAGCGGTGTAAAAAACAATCTGTACTATGACGCAAATCTTGGCGGTATAACGCTTGATCGTGACGCAACGCGAGCCGAGTACATAATGGACATAGAACTTGACCAAGAGTATAAAGCACGTAACTGGTGTGATTATCAGGCGCTTTCCGTAACCGGCAATGATATGATATGGGATGACGCCGATTATACATGGGACGAAGCGGAAACGACAGCGTGGGCTGGCATGATCGGGAACACTGACGGCGTGACTGTTTCCCAGCAGCTGGCTTATTATACAGGCTCGAATACGGAAACGTTGTTCAACGCATTGCTTGACGGTGACCTGCTGACTGCCAATGGCGAAGAGCCTACAGTGGCGATAAACGCTGATGATTTTGAAACAGGCAGATGGCATCAGGGACTATACATAAACCAGATGACGCAGTTGGAATATAGCGTGGACATGACGCAACAATTCTACATGATGTTTCACCTGAAAACAAACGCGAAGCTTAAAGATACAAATATTATTACGCTGGCTGACGACAGCGGAACGGCATATCTTTACCTTGGGTATGACTCAGGCAGGGGGCTGTTTTACCTGAAAGCCAGCGATGCTGTAACGATATGGGCTGATGACGTAACAGGCAAAGAAAGGGACTGGATATGTTTCGGCATTAGTCAGGGCAGCAATACGCGCACATTATATATCTACTCGTGGCAAAACGACAGTTATACATCGGTATCGGCAGAGGCAGAACCGGCGGGAATATTTACCACGCTGTACTGTTATCCAAAATCCGGCAATGATATGATATGGGATGACGCCGATTATACATGGGACGAAGCGGAAACGTCATGGGCAAGGGCTTTTATAAGCTGGGAACAGCCAGGGCAGGACGAACTCCGTGCTTGCGAGGCTGTGCTTTCTGACATTCACATCGAATACGGCGATATGGATGTAGACGAGTTCTTTGAACTGGTAAATACGCCGAGCAATTATACGCAATTTACTGAGTTCAAGGTTGGGGAGTATGAGTATAAGAAAGCGCTCGTAAGGCTGCTGGTGCAGGCCAGTGTATTGCAAAGCGAGCCGAGTATAAGCGGTGTAACAATGTACGTTGATATTCCCGATACAGACGACCATGGCACAGTGGTAATAAAGGACGCTACGGCTGCTACAAAGGTTTATTACAACAAGTTTTACTATAATGCCCCGGAGGTCGGTGTAATGGTTATCGGTGGCAACACCACTGGCGGGCTGCTTACGCCGCATCTGATAACTACCAGCGGCAACGACGGCAACGGCAGGTACTTTGAAGTAGAAATACTGGACAGCGGAGCCGTGAGGACAACAGGTACTATCAGCTGGATAAGCAAGGGATATTGAGTGATATATATTTTTTACGACAAAGGTGGTGAAAGACAATGGCACAGGATTATTATGTCTTGCAAGGCAGCGGCATAATAAAAGAGGACAGATCGAAAATCAACGATAATTTTGCAACGGTTGCCAGTGATTTTGCGGGGTCAGTGTTCCCAACACACAATGTAGAGATAGGCACGACATGTTATCGCACAGATCTCAAAAAAACATACCGCTATGTTGAGGAAAACGTATGGCAGGACATATCAAATGAAATCACGATGTCTGTAATGACGGGCGCGTCATCGTCTGCAGCAGGAGCGGCAGGGCTTGTACCAACACCGGCAGCAGGAGCGCAGGAAAAGTTTTTGCGCGGCGACGGAACATGGCAGACGCCAATTGACACGGACACGAAGGTAACGAATACGCTTGAAAAAACGACAAAAGCGTATGTTACGGGTACTACAAGCAGCACAACGAATACGGGAACGCAGGTGTTCGATACAGGCGTATACCTTGATGCTGAGGCAGGTATGCTGACGGCGGAAACTTTTAAAGGGGCATTAGTAGGCAACGCTGATACGGCAACATCTGCTACAACCGCTACAACCGCTACAAATGATTCCGAGGGGCAGAACATTGCCAACACGTATATTAAGGCGCTGGACATCAGTGATACTACGTTGACATACACAAAAGGCGATGGCGATACAGGCTCATTCGTAGTAGACGTCAACCTGAATGCTTCCAGCTCGGTTACTGGAAGTACGCAACCCGAAAGGTACATATTAGACACCAACGAGCCTAATTTATACGACTATGATGAATATGAGAACAAAGCACCCTCCTCCGCCGGCGCATACGGCAAAATAAGGTACAGGTACTATTATTACACACATCCAGGCATTACCGAAGACACATATAAATTGCAGAATTTATTGCAGGAACTTGTAAACATGAGCCACACTCATACAGTTATAGCAGAGCGCTATCAATGTGAGTACTATGTTATTAACTGCAACTGTAGCGATGGATGATAGTGGGTAAGGATAATTATGGGAAGATTTCTTAAAAGAAAAACGGACACAGTATTTATAATACTCGGCAATAGCTGCAATATGAACTGCGCCTATTGCATGCAGCATCTGCTTGTTCATAAGGCACTGCCATCTGATATTAATCCTGACATATATGATTTCTTTAGTGAGCTTGCGGAGGAAAGCGGGGACAAATTGCACCTTGTATTTTACGGCGGCGAACCGCTTATTTATTTCCCCACTATAAAGGAAATTGTAGCCGAGACGAAGCGCAGGGAAATAAATCTGGACTATGCGATTATTACGAACGGCAAGGCGACAAACGAGGAAATAGCAAAGTTCCTGAATGAAAATAATATGTGCGTTACGGTATCATGGGACGGGTACAGCACCATAAGGACACGTGGCTATGATGTGTTCGCTAACGAGAAAACACGGGAACTTCTGCTCGGTCTTGACGAGCTTTGCTTGTCGGGCGTGATTTCCGCGCTTGCTTACCCATTGGAAATACTAAATGCTTTTCAGGATATATCAGAGGCATATTATGCGCGCCACGGCAGGCATGTCAATGTTAATCTTGACGAAGTGTTTGATACAGGCTTGCATAACCGTCAGCTTCTTAATGTTGATTACTCACGCGTTAAGGAAGAAATGTTGTATATGATACGGCTCTATCTTGATGCAGCAGATAAAAGTGTTGACGGGAATAACCATACAAAGCTTCACTATATACACAACATCATAAAGCAACTGAATAATTTTTATAATGGAGATGGGTGGCATCGGTATACAACGGTTTGTAGGAATGGGACGTGTGTACTCAACATTGACCTTATGGGCAATCTTTATCCTTGCCACAATACTGATACAAAAATCGGGAATATCTATACGCCCTACTACGAATACCTTGAAAACCTGCTTACGGCAGACAGCGCCATGCCTGACCGGGCATCGTGCATAAATTGCGTAGCATTGCCGTATTGTAAAGGCGGCTGCAAACTGGTAAAAGATAAGTCGGACTATTGCAGGCTAAAGCAGGCAGTAGCACAGCCGGTTCTGGAAACACTTTACAAATACAGTAAGGAGAAAAAATCACATGATTGTTAGAGGGAATATACAGACTGCTGAGGGTCCGGTGGCGGTAGAAAATATAAGGACAGACGACCTCGTAATCGACCGGGAACGCAGAGCGAGAAGGATAACAGCAATAAAAACAGCGAAGGTTACGGAGACGGTAAGCTTCAAGCGGAATACGAAAGCCGTGTTTTCGTCTGATACAGTTTTCCTTACCGCAAAAGGCACGAAAACACTGGCTGACGGCGCAGGCGTAAGCTTTATAAAGCCGGACGGCAGAAGCGTAAGCGATACAGCCGTCATTGCTGCAACGAATACTATCGGATATAACCTGACCGTGGAAGATGGCAGCAACGTGTATGTGAGCGGCTATAACGTGGAGGTGTAAGATGCTGAAAATCTATTACAACGAGAAGGACAACTCCGATACCGCCATAAAGCTCACGATAAAGGAGGATTACTGCAAGGTGGAGATAACCTCGGATGACGGGAGAAGAAGCGGCGCAGATGTCATTGAGAACATGTTGCCTTATAATTCCTATGCATTGGTGGACAACACTAACGGCAGCACTAAAATCTACCGCCGGGTAACAAGGAGCGATTACCAGTGGCTTGACCTTAACCGGCTGGGCGTGGCAATGAAAATGGACTTTGCTGACATAGTACAACTCTATGGCACCTATTCTCTTATTCAGGCAGATACCGGAGTTATGGCTGATGATGAAAAGGATATTATCGTCCGCCTTTTCACAGTCGACAAGGACAAGATTGAAATCGACGCAGACCAGGAATATGAACTGCTGGCATTTAACAGCGACGACCTCGCGCTTGGTTCACACCCGCGCAGAAGCTTGTGGGACAGCTATTCGCTCACGGCTGACTGGACGGAATACAAGGCCAACGATAAAGGCTACTTCACTGACGATACGGACGCGGAGCATATAATCCCGGCGGCAGAGAGTATTGCATTTACCATAACAAAATATAAGGGCGATTTTTCCAGCGGCGAAAAGCTGGAACGCGATTATGACGACGAGGAAGTCCTTGTGGACTGCTCGGCAGGTTGCGCGAACAACCGCAGGGTGCGGCTGGAAAACGGCGTGGGGCATTTTGTGCTGTACACGCTGGGGTATACGGGGCCTATCAAGATAAAGTTGGGACGCAAATGGTACGAGGTGTGGAACGAGTACAATCTTGTTATAGGCGGTGAAAATAATGGAGCATCTTACAATCTATATGGGGAGCAGATGTAACCTTAACTGCGCTTATTGCCATAGGGAAGAAAGTGACAGCGAGGGCGCTGTATCGGACGCATTACTTGATTATGTCCGCGGGCGCAGAGATATCCACATCAAGTTTATAGGCGGCGAGCCGACATTATACATAAAAGAAATTGAACAGGTAGTGCAGGCTGCGCCGGGTGCGGAGTACTCCATCATAACCAATGGCGTGGAACTAGATAAATACATTGACTATTTCCGCAAGCACAAGTTCCTGCTCTGCATAAGCTATGACGGCACGGAAGAAAGCCTGCGAGGGTTCGATCCATTCACAAAGGTTATAGATTATCCGTACCTTGCCGTAAGCTGCACGCTCTACCACGGCAATACTGATTTCAAAAAAATTATCAGAAATTTTGCCGCTAAGGAGAGAATTATCGGCAGACAGCTTTTGTTCTTCCCGCACATAGTACATCACACGAATGACGATAATAAGAAATACGCGCTGACAGAAGAAGATTACGATGCAGTCCTTGCACAGTATAAGGACTGCATCGTTTCATTTATCGCCGACTACAGGCGCGGCGTAATCAATATGCGTTATGAAGGGCTTTTCAATCAGCTTGCCAGCGAATACTACGCTGGCTACGAGATGGGCGAAACATACTGCAATCGCAGAGGAAAGAAGAAAACCGACGCGGCAGGCCAGCAGTATTCCTGCCTGTATATCCGTGATGAATTATTGAATGGCAACTGGCAGGAGAAGCAGGCAGAGATTATCAGAAGGAAATTCCCCAAATGCGTGACTTGCCCGGTTTATTCTATGTGCGGCGCCGCCTGCATTAAAAGCGCATCTCACGATTTAGAATGTGCTTTTTATTTCCGGCTTTATAACTGGTTTAAGAAAATATACGAGGCGGAGGTACTATGAAAAATCTTTACGTATTCCCTAATATGATAAGACGGCGTAATCCAGACGAAAGGGTCGAACTGAATATCACAGGCAGCGTCCTGACGTTTTGTTATTTTGACGGCACAAAAGAGCAGCAGGTTAATATCAATACCGATGTCCTGCGTGATGGTTCATCGACCATGGTATTTTATAACCTGCTGGGGGGCAATTTATATACGCTTTACAATTACAAGGAAATCCTGCAAGTCTTAAACTTGACAGCTCTTGAGGCGCCAACAGTTTTGCAGCAGTACGGATTTATGCAGGTAGATAAATGCGGCGGTGAAGTTTTCATAAAAGTGTTTTTGTTTGAAGGTGAATATGAACTGCCAAGCAAAACGCACGATTTCAGCAGTTATGCGCATTGCACCCGTGATTTTATTCATCCGCTTAACTGGCAGTATAGCTGGACGCTGAAAGAAGTAAGCGCAAAGCTGGCAGGGGCTAAACTTGTCATAATGATGGAGTTGGAGCAGTCAGATTTCTGGAAACGTGACGTGTATGCAAGCCACGGCGGGCAGGCTGTGAAGCTTTTACCGGGAAGGAACACCGTGGAGTTCGTTTATGTACCGGGCGAAGATGTATATCTTGGCGAACCCTGCTGGCGGTTTAAGAGCAGGCAACTGGAGGTAGGAAGACTACTTGCGGAACATAGTGCGTTTAGTGTTAGCCGGGCTAAATAACGCAGAGAGAGTAGGAGGCTTATACTGGCATTAGATTTATACAAATTGACCGCTAACGGGCTGATTAGTGATGAATATGACGAGATTAACAACAACTTTGACAAGGTGAACGACACTTTAGATGCAACTTCGCCAGTCAGTATATCTGCGAAGAACCGCAATGGTATCTACCGCGGAAAGAATTTAGGGACGATTGCGTCGCAGAGCGCCCTTGAAACTTTCCTGTCGGAGCATAGTGTAACCGACGAGACGTTTAACGATTTATATCTCGGTGACTATTTTACTATTAGCGACGGGACGTATAATAAGGCGTGGCAGATTGCAGGCTTTGACTTTGCGTATAACATGGGGTCTATGGATACCAAAGCGAGAACTGTACATCATTTAGCGATGTTCCCAAGAACGCAGCTTACGACCTCGGTTATGAACGAGACCGCTACAACGGAGGGCGGGTATTACAACTGCTACCTGCGCACTACCGTGTTGCCTGAAATATTAACGGCGTTGCAAGGCGTTTTGGGCGAAAGCCATATTATCGGCTATAGGGATACAGTGTCGACTGCCGTCAGCACTACAGCCGCGAGTGCGTTTGTGCCGTCATGGACGGGCTGCGCGTCATCGTGGAGTCTAATCGAAAACACCTATATCGAGCTGATATCCATGGATTTAGTATACGGCAACCGATACAATTTATACGATGGCAGTTATTTCTCGAAGCCACTGCCTATTTTTAATTTCGTTAACTGGAGTCAGGCGTCAAACAGATGTAACGCATGGCTACGTGATGTCGCTTCTTCTACCTCATTCGCTCTAAAGCTGCGGCGGCGGTGTGGGCTGCACTACCTCTGCCGATAGTCGTGGCGTGTTCCCGCTTGCTTTGGCTTTGATATACGGTCGTTGCTACCGTTCAAGGCATCAAAAACAAGGAAGGGCAAGCCCACCCTCATAAGGGCAAACAGATTTACTAAGGTGTCGATGCAGGCAGGATAAGTCTTGTCTGCTATCACGGCGCTATTCCCCAAAGGATAAACAACAATGTTAGAAAAGATGTACGATGCAAACAATTTGTATAATGCTTTTACAAAATGCAGGAGTGTCACGGGCTTCAAGGAATCTGTTCAGCGATACGGGATAAACTTTTTGCTGAATATTTGCAAGCTGCAAAAGCAGTTTAAAAAACGGAGAATACGAATCCGACAAGGCGAAAGAATTTATCCTGCGCGAGCGTGGGCATGTACGTTGTATAACGGCATTCAGCGTCAAGGATAGAGTTGCACAGCGCAGCTTTAACAATAATGTTATAACGCCAATTTTGAAGCCGCTGCTGATTTATGATAATTCAGCAAGCCAGATTGGCAAGGGACAGACATTCGCCTTAGAGCGTGTCCGCAAGATGTTACAGAAGGCATACTTGCAATATGGTAAAGAAGCGTACGTTGTACAGTTGGACGTTTCCAAATACTTCGATACCTGCGGCAAGATGTTACAGAAGGCTTCTTTGCAAGGTATGTCGATAAAGAAACGCTGGACTTCATAAAACAGCGGTTTGCTGAGTTTGAACCCGATGTATCGTATATGACCGATGCTGAGTACGAAGAAGCAGACAAGGGCGTATATAATTCACTTTTGCGGATTAAGCGTAAGCCTGGCGCAGTATCACCGGCAAGGACGAAACGACTACACAAATCAATGTGCATTGGCAGCCAGCTATCGCAAAATGTCGGTATCTCGTACACGCACAGGATTGACACTTACGCCAAATGCATTCTGGGTATCAGATACTATGCGCGGTACATGGACGATACGCTGATTATTTTGCCTGATAAGGCAGAGGTAAAGCGAGTTGTTAAACTGCTGACGGAGCAATACGAAAAGATAGGGCTGCATATCAATAAGAAGAAAACACGCATTGCGCCGCTAACAAGGCAGGTTATCTTTTTGAAAATACGGCATATCATAAAGCAGCCAACAGGCAGGATAATCCGTCTCCCTGTCAGTGAAGCATATAGGCGTGAACGACGGCGTACCCGCAAGTTTGTCGGGCTGATAAATAAACGGCAAATGACTGCGAAGCATATGTGCGAATGTTATAAGGGCTGGTATGGGACTATGCCAGATATGACGGGAAGAAGCAATTAAACCACATAAATAATTATTTTAAACACGTGTTAAAAGGAGTGATTTAACATGACCCGCGAAGAAATTTGCAACAAGATTTGCATGCTGAAATGCGTCCTAACGAGTCACGCCAGCGACATCGGCGACTGGAAAATCGCAAAATATCAAGAGTATGTACTGAACGGGCTTGACGCTCCGTATGACATCGCTGAATTATATCAGAAGCGGCAGGCAGTGCGCGACGAAATCAACGAACTACAGGCACAGCTTGACGCTATGGAGGCGGAAGGTACAGCAGAGATATTGGTGTGGAGATGAGGCATAACGCAAATGGAAAAACAATCGTGCTTAACACAGACGACATAAAGGCGTTAATAGCAAAGCGTTTTGGTGTGGGCATGTCTAACGTAATAAGAAGCCAATATTCTTTTGTGGTGGTCAGTGCAGACGACGCATCTGCGCTGGCTGACGAAGAAAGCAAATAAAGGTGGTTAACATTAAGTTCCAACCACTTTTAAAAATGGTTGGAACTTAATGTTAAATCATAAATGAGGTGGTAGCATGAAGCGAAGCAATAAACACACGGTGGCGAAACTTAACTTTTACCCGCTTTCCGGGGGCATAAACGTGGCGCAGGTAGCGGAGCAGATAGGCGAAACCGAGATGCAGGAGTGTCAGAATTTCATATATGACCGCGACAGCACAAGGCTTGTAGGGCGCGGCGGGCTTAAGGCGCTGACCACGTTTGCCAGCAATATTATCTCCATGTATTACGATATTGAAAATAACTCGACCTTTGTGTTTCTGGAAAACCGCGACTGTTACCAGCTTGTACTTTCCAGCGGTAAGGTGAGCAGCACTTATATTGGCAAGGTGAGCGGGTACAGCGTGCCACACTGCGAGAAGTTCAAGGGCGCACTGTACGTAGCCAGCGGTAGCAGTCTGCAATATTATAATTACGAATCAGGTACTAAGCTTGTTAGCATGACCTACGCGCCGATATGCGACTTGCTGTTCTACCGTTTCAGCAGGCTGGCAGTAACCATGAGCGGCAGCGACAGGATAACGTATTCAAGCACGGGCGATGCATCGAGCGACGTGGCATGGAAGGAGGACACGAACGACGACAGCACTATGAAGTGGCTGGATATAGGCGACTGCGACAGCGGCGATATTGTTGATATAGTGCCGCTTGCCACGGATATGATGGTATTCAAGTCGAACGGTAAGGTGTACCAGTTTGTGGGCGACGCGGATTTTAACAGTTGGGCGGTGTACAACATCGCCAACTTTGCGGACGTTACGATAAACTTTAAGGCGGGAGCCGTGGCGACGAACATAGGCGACGAGGTAGTATTCCTGTCGCTGAGAGGATTAAAGAGCCTGACGACTACGCAGGACTACGGCAATATTTCTACGACAGACATCGGCAGTAAGTTCAACAAACTTATTACCGACGATATGTACGAGCCTGAGCTGCATAATTTCAGACGGCACAGAATGATACTTATCCGGCCGGGCGAGGACAAGAGCTACTGGATAGCGTTCAACTATGGTATGAACGCGGCGACTACGCTGAAATTCCATACGGGAATTACTGCGGTACTGGAAACAAAGGACGATATATTTTTCGCTGGCGGCGTAACACTCTACTTGTGGGACGATACGGCGACTACGGACGAAGGCACGGAGATAGAGTATATCGTGCGCCCGCGCGCGGTACTGTCGAACGACGAAATGTTGATAAAGGCGATAGATACGAAGTTTACCAGCGACCATGCCGGATACGCTACGCTGACGGACGGCGGGCGGCTTACGGTATCCGTGCCGACCAATAGCAGGAAAAAGATACGGTGCAACCACAGTACCGATTTTATAGATTTGACAATAACCAGCACAAGCAGATTTGAGCTGGATCATATCATGCTTGACATAGCGGAGCTGTAGGCAGATGTAGGCAGATGTAGGCAGGAAGAGGCGGTGACGGCAAATGGCTAAAGGGAAAAGCCTAAGACAATGGGTAAAGCTATACGAGGAAAAGACAGGTGATAAGGCACAGCTGTTAGACGGCTACCGCCTTTTTTATATGGCTGAAAGAGGTTTTGCTACTATGAAGATTGACCTTGAGGGGAAATTGATGGTAGTGCATGAGACGTGCGGAGATGGCAGGTTTTGGCGGGACTACGCCGAGCTGATAGGTGTTGGGCTGGGGTGTACGGCAGTAGGCACAATATGCACGCGACCTATACTGCCGTATATCCGAGCCTTTAACTGGGAGGTACTGACGGACGAAGAAAAGGACGGGCAGCACCGTTATCTGTGTCAGGACAGCATAGGCCGGAAAGTAATCGCTACATATATGTGCGACGGCGGCGAAGGCAGGCCGCCACAATATTGGGTAGTGTCATATTTTTACGATAGGGCGGTAACAAGCCTTGACCCGGAAAACGAGAAGGAGGTACAGAAATAAGATGTGGAGAGCAAGACGAATAAACAATAAAAAGAACAGCACAACGACTACGAGCTATACGCCGAGCGAGCAGGAGGTACGCTTGCAGGAAATATCGGCGGATTATGCCGAGGCAGTTGCACCTAACGCTTTGTGGCTGAATGATATGGCAAGGAGTCTGTTAGAGGAAAGCCTTGGTACGATACAGGTTGATTATAATGATTTGCTTAATAGCGCGCAGCAGCAGGCAACGGCAGCGCAGCAGGGTGTGGCAAACCTGACCACGGGCGAACTGCCGCAGGAGTATCTGGACAATATGACAAGCGCCATACAGAGTACGCTTACGAATACTATGGGCGAATCGCTTAACAATCTGGGCAGCAGGGGCGTATTGAACAGCAGCGTGACGAGTACAGCCCTTAACGATATATCTACCAACGCCGCTAATTCCGTAGCGGAGAATTATTTAAATAATATCAGCACTCTGAACGGCCTGTACGGGCAGCAGAGTAGCCTTGCGGGCAGTAATATTTCATTGGCGGCAGCGGCGCAGCAGGCGGCACAGCAGCCAGCTCTTAATCTGTGGAACGCTTCGCTTGGCCTGGACAGCAGCAGCATCGACGCATTGAATGCGATAAGCGGAACGGGTACTACTACTACAACCAGCAGCGGCGGCAACAATTTCTACAGCGGGCTGTTTAGCGCTGCAGCTTCTTATGCATGCTTTACAGAGGACGCTAAGATACAGATGGCTGACGGCACAACCAAATTTATCCGTCACATAGAACCGGGCGACGAGGTAATGTCCTACAATCCTGAAACGGGCGAAGATGAAACCGTAACGGTAACGGAGATTATGACGCCAGTATACAGCAACGTATATTCCGTTATCTGCGACAGCACTACCAGCGCAAAGAATTATGTAAGCACTACGCTTACGCAGCCGCTTCTGACCGAGGACGGCGAGTTTACGGAGGTGTCCTTGCTGCGTATCGGCACTAAGCTTATGAATATCGGCAAGGTAAGGAGCGTAATATACAGCGGCGAGCGTAAGGTATATGACCTTAAGGTCAGCGGCGCGAACACATATTACGCTAATGGTTTTATTGCCAAAGGCGCGACGGACGAATGGTAATGGTAATGGCGAAGGAGATGCTAAACGATGGCGATGAAGGGAACAAAGAGAACGAAGGGAACAAATGGCATGACAAAGAACCTTGCCTACGCCGCGAAGTACGGTCCGGATTTTCTGACAGGTTATGCTATCGGTACTGCGCTGGGCAATTTGTGGAACGACAATTATAACCGCAGGGGCATAGAGAAAAGCAATGCAACTACGGCAGCGGGAACTGACGAGATATTTAATTCCGAGTATCAACAATATCTGCCACAAAGAGAGCCTATGTCAGATCAGCTTTTTAATCAGGGCGTGCAGGGCGGCGCGTTGAGCCTTAACGGTGACAACTTTAAAAATATGATGCAGCTTGGAGAAGAAACAAAGGCGCTTGAGCGAAGCGGCGACCTTCAACCGTTAAGCTTTCAAAAGGAACGCAATCTTGAAGAAGAAAAGCTTGATTATTTAGTAGAGAAATATGGCGGGCAGACACCTAATCCCGACGGGGACGCTATGGTGATAGGGAATTTGTCCAATAGAATCAAGGGGGATTTGCAGAATGTGGATGTCAGCAAAATACCCCGCGTTCTGACTGAAAATGATTATATTGCACCTATAAGGAAACAACTACAGAAAGAAGGGCGTACGGAATATCAGATTGAGCAGGCAGTTGAAAATGCGATGCCAGATATTCAGTCCAAAGTAAAGCAGGGGCAGGATATAGTTTTCGGGCGGCTGGGAAACTTGCTGAATACCCAGCTTAAGAGCGGCGACCTTGATAATGCGCGAATGACGTATGCAAGAATGACCGAGATTAACCCGACCATGGCTCAAGCTATGGGTACTGGGCTGAACCGGGCGACGGCAAACGAAGAAGCGCAGTATCAGCTTAACAACAGGGTAGAGCTTTTAAAGAAGAACTTCGGCATGAACGACCAACAAGCGCGTAATTATGCACTTGGCGGCAGCATATACTCTCCGCAAGAACAAGAGGCAATGAGAAATTTTAATAGCGGAATTTATAGCGGTGGTACTGGCACTGACAGAAGAAGCAGCAGCAGGAGCATGAACGTAAGTGGCAATAGCAATAGTGACGTGATAAATTTGGCTAAAGACCCGACCTGGCTAAATCTTCAAGCGCGTAACAACATGCTAACTGACAGATTGAATGCTCTTGACGAGGATGACCCTCAAAGAGCGCAACTCCTAAACAACATACAACAAAATTATATTGCAATGGATCTGTATTCCTCACAACGGCTAGGAATGCCAACAACAAACACCGGTACGTTAGGAACAACAGAACAATCTGGGCAAGTATCTGCTCCTACCGAAAGGCCTCTTAGTGACGCGGCAGAAGAACGAAGGCAGAGACTCCTTAATAGAGGTGCAATATTCAACCAAGCATCTAGAGCTAATTTCAGTGTAACCCCCACGGGTAAAATCTATGCTACGCCATACGCAAGTAGATACCCTGAACTTGTACCGGAAGAACAAGCTAAAGCGTTTGAAGAATTTAGAAAGCGATACAAATCTGATTACCCAGAGATGTTTGATGATTAATTTACGGCAGGTGACACAATATGGCATTAGACGAGAATTTTTGGAATGAAGTCGCAGCAAGACAAGCGCAGCAGCAGGCGGCAGCGCAGCAGTGGGCTGCACAGCAGCAGGAGCAGGACGACGACAGCAGCGCAATAGTAAGAGGCTTTATATCGGGCGCGGCTGGCGTTGTTGAAGGGCAGGCGCAGTTAGGTAATCTTATGGGGATTGGCGACGGCGAGCTTGCAAATTATTTGCAGGGAGTCGGCCAGCGCAACGCCCGTAAAAAAGAATACACCATAGGCGATATGATACCGTTTGCCAGCGATTACTGGACTAACAGTGAAGGCATGGGGTACGACGTAGCCAATCTGTTAGGCTCAAGCGCCGCGCTTATGGGTGAGACGGCGGCGGCAACTACAGGCTTAGGGGCGATAGGCGGCGCGTTAGGTTTAGGAAGTGCGGCTGCAATTACCGAAGCGGCTGGTGCCGGTGGCAAAGCGTTAAGTGCTGGTGGCAAGGCTATAAGGGCGGCTGGAAACTCGGCAGCTCGTGGCGCATCTTATGCATCACAAGCTGTAAATGCGGTAACAAAAGGTATGGCAAACTCCGCGAGAAAATACGGCATGAACAAATTTGCTAATGCTCTTGAAGGGCCATTCGGGCAGATGTATGCTTTGAACGTTTTGAAAACTCCTGCCGAGGTAGCTTCTGAAATGGGCAATGCCGGCGGGGACGCACTGGCAGAGGGCGCAGATATTGACGAAGCGAAGAAACGTGCGCTTATCGTCGGCGCAATTCAAACCCCGTTACTGGCGTTAAGCAATACGCTGGAATCGTCTAATTTAGGCAGGTTGTTTGCAAAAGAAGCTGGCGAAGAAGTCGCAAAGAAAGCTGGCAAAGAGGGCTTCAAAAAGATTCTGGAAACCATAACGGTTGCGGGTTTGCAGAATGCATGGGAAGAAGGTATGCAGCAATCCTCGCAGGAATACGCGGCCGGCAACCAATCCTTGACTGGCGTGGTTAATCCGTTCTCATGGAGTGAAGATGCACGGCAGCAGGCGGCAGTAGGCGGCGTGGGCGGCTTAGTATTGGGCGGCGGCAACGCCGCATTAGGCCGAATTGTCGGCAGGAAAAATACCAACGGCAATAATAATAGTAATGCTGCTAATGCGGAAGCAGGAGTTAACACTAACGGTAATGCGGCGGGTGGAAACGGCAGCGTGGACTTTATGAATGAGCAGGTGGAAAGCGCACGTGATTATCTCGATAACGCTTATGCCAATGCCTATAACGAAAAGGACAAAGAGGTTATAGGGGCAGCAGCCGACAGCGACGATCCGACTGTTATTCTAAATACTGCTAAACGGTATGGCTGGGCAGGAATACCCATTAATACGGAGGAAGCGCAGGAAGTACAGCGCAAAGCCCAGGCTCAAGCACAAGCCCAAGCACAGGCTCAAGCCTTAGAATTAGCTGAAGCACAGGCTGCACAGCAAGCGCAGTGGCAACAGCAGGCGCAACAGGGTATTGCTCAAGAACCTGTTGTCGGGAACGCTCCCGAAGCGCAGCGTCAACAGGCGGCAATAGATGCGGTGAACAACAAGATTGCCGAGATGAACGGCAATAATGCCACTGAACAAAATCCAGTGCCTGCCGTAGCAGGGAATAATAATATAGGGCAACAGCCAAGAAGCAGGGCGGCGCAAAATCTTCCAGCAGTCAATACTGCCACGGCAAGCCCAGCCGCTAAAACCGGCGGAGCAGAAAGTATGCAGATAAACGCCAGGCAAAAAGCTTTAGCGAAACAGCTTGCCCAAATTGATGATAAGAAAAAGTTTGTGAGCAGCGACGGCAAAATAAATACAACCGAGCTGCGTAACAGCCTGCCCTTGAAACGCTTCCTTAACAAAACGCCTGACGCTGTAATAATAGGCCGCGCGGCATTGGCAGGAGATAAAAACGCTACTACACAGTTTGGAAAATACAGTTTTTCGAAACAGGCGGCAATACTGGACGCAATACAAAATGGACTGGGAAACTATCAGCTGACAGATGAGGATAGGGTACAAATGGCTGAATACGATGCTGCCGCACGAAAAAGAGCCGTTACTGTTCTGCGGGACCGTATTGTGAAAGCTACATACATTAACAAAATGCCGCAAGCTGAAAGAACTAGACTGCGTAGTCTTGCTCAAAACGGCAGCGAGGCGCAACTTAAAGCTGTGGCTAGAAGCTTAGGGATAAGCATTCCTGCTCAACTAAATACGTTAGACCAAACAAGAGCGCAAGCTACGCCAATAGAAGTACAAGCACCTGCACAGGCAGAGTCAAAGCAGACTGCCGCATCAGTTGAGCCTGTAGCACAGCAAGTACAAGCAGCGCAGGAGCAACAAGCTTCGATAGCATCTGCTGTACCTGCTGAAAACACAACTCTGGCTACTGCTGAGACTACTGCGCCAAAAAAGAGCGCGAAAAAGAGCACGAAAAAGAAAGCAGAGAACAAAAAAGCTCCTGCTAAAAAAGTTATGGAAACTGAAAAGGAGGTAGGCGACAACGGCAAGAAGGACAAGGAGAGCAACAACTTCGGGCTGGATAAACGCAGAGTATCCGAATCTGAAAAGGCAGCAGCAGACAACGCGCAGCAGGAAACCCAAAACGCAAGTCAAGACCAAAAAGCTGAAGAAGTAAAGAGTAAGGGAAAACCTGCTGAAGAAGAAAATAAAAAAGCCCCTGCATTAGCAGAAGATAATTTAGAAAAATCTAAAGAAGGATATTTTATTGCGGAAAACGCAAATGATGTTAAGCAAGCGCTGAAACCTTTTATTGGACAACCTATAACTAATAAAGACGGTAATATAATCGCAACATATGACTCAAGAGGAATTAACAAGTTGATTTCTAGTGCGGCGGTAGAAAAATCCGTCAAGAATGGATATAACCATAAAGAGCATATGACGGCAGCTGCAAATGTAATAAAATTATTCGAGGACGGTAAACTTGTAGACACTCATAAAGATAATAAAGTTGCAGAAAGAAAACACACAAACATTAAATCAAGAAAAATTATAAATTCTCCATTCCAAGTTAACGGAGAAAAGTATAATGCTAAAATCACTGTTAAAGAGAGCGTTCAGACCGGTAATAAAATATACTCTATTGAACTTTTAGAAATAGAAAAGCCAGAAGGTATCTTAAACCGGCCATTGACTAAACAACAGTCCCGCTCCGCTGCCGCTCAAACGCAGGAAGCAGAGAAACCTACCGTTGACGCATCTACTTTTGCAAACAATCCTGAAGCTTTAATAAATCAGGTTATAAATGTGTTTAATGAGGACGAACTTGACGCAGAAATTGCCAAAGCAAAAGCTGAAATGAGCAAGCTGTCTGCCAATCCCATGTTTAACCCTGTACTAATGAAGTCTCTGTTTAAAATCGGCGGCATCTATCTGCAAAAAGGAATTAACAAATTCGCTGCATGGGCGCAAAACATGGTTAACGTTATGGGTGAAAATGTTCGGCCGTTCCTGCCGTCAGTATGGGCATCGCTAAAGAAATATCCCGAAAATCAGAAATTCAATGATGAGACAATGAGTGCCATAATGGAATATGTGGGCTACCGCGTAGACCAAGGGCAAGGCTTATCTGCTATCAAACGTGAATTTTCTGATGAGTACGGAGACGAATACCTTAACTATGTCGATGCTGTTTATGAGGGCGTAAAAAATTATCCTTTCAAAGAAACTGCCGATGTTGTAGAATCCAAAGTAGAGAAATCTGAAAAACAGGAGGATAAACAAAACGGCGAGCCGACAAGAGAAGTACAACGACAGACTGCAAGAACTGATAGCGAATTTGCTGGAACGAGATCCGATTCCGGACGAAGCGACGCGGCTGGAAGCATATCAGCATCGGAGACGGAAGGAAATGCTGGCAAAAGGAACTTAGATTCCGTTGAATCAGCAAAGGTGGCTTTTTTAGCGCCGGCAAAAACACGCGCCAACGCTTATTTGGAGAAGGACGGCAAGGTATATCAGAACGACAATGGGAATATGGTAGAACTACCACAAGCCCAGCAAAAGAAAGCCCTGGCTTATGTCGGGTTGCGTGATGTTACCAAAGAAATATTAGCGGCACAGATTGACGCTAAAACTACAGAAGATAGCCTGAGAACCATGCGGGATAAACTCAATAAAGTTTACGATGCTTTCGTGGCAAAGTATGGGTATCTGAACGACAATAAAAACGTCAAAGTTTTATCTGCCGACCCTGATTATGGCGTAATAGCTGCCATCGAAAATTACAAATATGATAAGAAAACCAAAAAGGCTACAGTATCAAAGCGCGACATCTTCAAGAAGCGTGTAGTAAACGCCATTGTGCAGATCAACAAAGCCGATTCCTCGTCGGACGCATCGGCATTGGCTTTGTCTTTGGCGAATACTGGTGCGGTGAACATAGACTATATGGCGCAGTTGTTGGATAAGAAGCCACAGGAAGTAATAGACAGTCTGGACGGAATGATTTATGAAAACCCTGAGACACACTCATATGAAACGGCTGACGAATACTTATCCGGCAACGTGCGCGAGAAACTGGAGTATGCAAGAGAAGCGGCGAAACAGGATAAAGCTTACGAGAAAAACGTAAGAGAGCTGGAGAAGGTACAGCCCAAGGATTTAGTGCCTGAAAAAGCAGTCAACTACGCAAAAAAACGCCGTACGGAAATTAACGACGAGTTAGGTATCGGCAAGGAAAACAACGCCCCACAATTTAGCGTTGCTGCTGACGATGAAGTAATGCAGCGTACTCTTGACGAGTTGGATGCCGAAGTAAGAGAAGCATTCCCCAACGCTGAGACTGTAGAGCGTGACGGGAACGACAGTGTTATTACTATGCCAAACGGCAATACGATTAGGGTAAACATTGAAGATGAAATCATCTTGAATGAATCCGGGCACAGAGCGCATAATCTTAAAGCGAACGAATATGGCGTAGCAGAAGGTTCATGGAGAAAGCTAGATAAAGCAGGTATCGACGGCGTACTTTCTTTAGCTAAGAGAGGACACAAGGGAGCTGCTTTCCATGAAGCATTACACGCTGCTATGGACTTAGTGCTGACCGCCAGAGAAAAGGCAGCACTGATAAAACATTTCTCCAAGATTGCTAAAGAACAAGGCATAGATGTTGACGAAGCAATAACCGAAGGTTACAGGGCATGGGTATTAACACGGCAAAATGGCAGAGGTGCTGCCTTCGGAAAGCTATATCAAAAGATGCAGGATTTCTGGTACAAAATGAAGTCCCTGCTGACCGGAGTAGAAAACGCACATAATGTTATGCGCAAGATTGCATCCGGGGAAGTATGGGAGCGAAGCGGCGGCTTGAATTATGAGAGTGAAGCTTTGCGCAGTATCCGTTATTCTGTCGTAAAGACTGACAAGAGCAACACGTCAAACCAAGGAAGCAATGCCGATCCGGATGTTGCGGCGCTGCGAAAAAAATATAAGGATAAACTTGATAAGGCTTATGCGCGGAATACTTCAAACAGCGAAATTGCCGAGATTATGAACAAGTACCAGGAGGAACTCGCCAAACTTTACGAGCAAAAGAACATTGACCACAAGCAGGCAGCTAAGATACGTGCGGCAGAGCTGCGACAGCTGCGTAAGGCGTTCAAGGACGGCGACATTGACAGCTACAGAATTGGCGATACTATCGTTACTCGTGACGAAGAAGGCCACGAGGTTGTCGAGGATATAACCGACAACATGGCAGACAGAACCTATGTAAACCGTCGGCGCGATGGCAAAGAGTTTGCTAACGCAACGCAGAAGATTGACGATACCATTCATTCTACCGAGCGCAAAGGGCGTGCACAGAAAGCAAAAGATTTTGTCAAAAATCTGTATGAAAACTTTTACCGCAACTGGGTAGATAAGTATACTGACCTTGGTATATTCGATAAAGCTGTTGCCGAAGCTGGCGTAGAGGTAGAAGATTGGAATACAATCCGCAACCAAACGCAGTACATTACTAATAATGTAAGCGGTAAAGTAAGAGCATTGATTAACGGCAACGAGGAAAGCCTGAAAGTATTAAGCCGGCAGTATGGAATTACCTTTGATAAATCATTCGGTATGATTATGGACGACTTATACAAAGCAGCATCAAGTATGAGCGATTTCCTGAGTACAAACTTCCCAAATGTCGCAGACAATAAAGAAGCTGCCCAAAGAACATTAAACGCTTACTTAGTCGCTAACCGTCAGCTTGAAGGTGAGAAAAACCACAAGCTGGCATACAACGAGGAAGTAGCGAAATGGAAACTGGACGGCGGCAAAGGCGCAAAGCCTGAATATCAGGAATATAAATTTGAGGGCGGCATGACAAGAATTGAATGTCAGGAAGTTATTAACGCTGCGCCGGAAGCAGTAAAGAAAGCCGCAATAGAATATTATGAACTTAACCATAAACTACTGGACATTATGATTAAAACGCAGACCATGTCCGCGGAGCTTGCGGCACATCTGAAAGAGAAGTGGACAAAGTATTGCCCGATGATGCGTGATTTTGGCGATACAGAAGCTGTGGACGCTTTTGTGAATGCCATGCGTCCGGGCGGTAAAGGTATTGCTAATGTATCCATGCCGATAAAGAACGCAAGGAGCGAAGGCTCTACCCGCGATATTTTAAACCCGCTGGAAATGACCGTGAAATCAATAGCCAACATTGTTTCTCGCGGCGAACGCAACAAGGCAGGCTTGCTGCTGGTAGACAGGGCAGAAGAAAGCGGGCTGGAAAACTTCGTAAAGCGCGTAAAGGGCAATAGCAGCGACGCTAAGAACTGCATCTTTACGGTTATGCGGAACGGCAAAAAGGTAGCGTACCAAACTACGCCTGAACTTTTCCCGGCGGTTACGATGGGCTTTGAACCCAGTATTAAATTGCAATGGGCAATGCTGACTACTCCGGCTAAGCTCCTACGCGCAGGGGCAACAACTTCACCGTCGTTTATCATCCGCAATCTTCTGCGAGATACTATTTTTGCGGCTATTAGCAGCAAGAACGGCTTTATTCCGCTTGTGGATAGTGTGAGAGGCGCATATGCCTTTGCACATAACGCCCAGCGCAGAGTGGAGTTTGAGAACAGCGGCGTAATTAATTCCGCGTTTTACGGGGATATTGAAAGTATTGCTAACGCACTTGATGAGATGGCAGGGGGCAAATTTAACCCGTACAATCCGATTGATATTATCAAAGCGGCGTTCAGAATGTTTGAAAAAGGCAGCAACTTTATTGAAGCGGCTACCCGTATGGGTGAGTTCATCAAGGCAAGGGAGCAAAACAAGAGTATAGAACAGGCAGCGCATGAAGCGATCGAGGTTACGCTGAACTTTAACCGTAGCGGAATTGAAGGGCAACAGGTGAATAAGATTGTACCTTTCTTTAATGCCTGCATTCAAGGCGGCGATAAGATGTATCGCTTGTTTAGGGACGACCCGGTAGGAACAGCTTTGAAAGTCAGTACTTATATCGTTATGCCGTCATTGATTTTATGGGCTTATAACCATGATAAGGACTGGTGGAAAGAGGTTGACCCGCGTATACACGCTACCAGCTGGATTTTACCGGGCGGTATCCGTATACCAAAACCGCAGGAAGCCGGCTATCTGTTTGGCACAGGCGTAGAATCAATATTGAGTGCAGCTTATGAGCAAGACCCTAAAGCAATGGACGCATGGGCTGACGCAGTTAAAGATGCTTTAGTACCAAGCTTTTTGCCGACTGCTTTTCTGCCGTTATTGGAATGGAATGCAAATTATTCTTTCTTCCTCAATAGACAAGTAGTAAATCAGGCACAGCAAAAGCTTCCTGATGCTATGCAATATGGCAATTACACTTCCGAAATGTCCAAGTATATCGGCAAGCAAACTGATTTATCGCCGCTCAAAATTGATAACCTTATCCGCAGCATATTCGGCACAATGGGTATGGCAGTATGGCAGGCACCGGATTTATTTGCTGCCGAAAAGCAGAACCTGCCGCAGAAGAAGCTTTTGGAAATGGCTGTAGTCCGGGATTTTATTATTAATGATATGAATAAAAACCGTACTATGACAGAGTTTTACGAGTTAAAAGCCGCTGTCGAAAAGCAGCATAGGGCTTACGGCAAGACGGGCAGCCCAAAGAAAGAAGTGCAGGGCGTTAACGCGGCGGCGCGGCTGATTTCCAAAAACCGCATGGAGATAAGGGATATAACCAACAATTCAAAGCTGAACCCTATGCGCAAGAGGGAACTGATAGACAAGAAAGAGCAAGAAGCAAAACGGATCGCGCAGGCCTGCCTAAAGAAATACGGCAAGTATTTTGATTATTAAAACTGTCAGGAGGGCTACTAACCGCGGAGCAACTAAAATATATATTAGTATGGAGGTGCAGAAGTTGGAACATTTTTTTTGGAACATACTTTTAAGCCTGTTGTCATTGACTTGCGGCTGGCTGGGAGCGAGGTTTAAGCAGAACAAAGAAGAAGAAACCGCCTTAAAAGACGGCGTTTGCGCGCTGCTGAAATATGAAATCGTCAAAATCTGTATCCGTAGTGAACTGCACGAGATGATAAGCTATTCGGACAGTGAAGCGCTTATGGCGTTATACAATGCGCTGAAAGTGCTGGACGATAAGGACGGCAGCGCGCTTGAAATGGTAAACAAGGCGAAGAAGTACCGGCTGGTTACTAGTTTGCACATCAACAAGATGGAGGAAGCGGACGATGAGTAAATTTACAGAGATGCTAAAGGAAGATGGCGTGTATAGCCTTACGCGCGTACTGCCGACTATAGGCTATTTAGTGTTCCTGCTGGTGTCGCTGGGGCTGGCTATATTCGGCAAGAGCTGGGGGAACTACGGCGAGTTTGCCGTGGCGACGGGCGGCGCGATAATCGTGCAGCTGGGCAATAAGTATATTAACAGCAAGTACAACACCACGCCGGGCGAGGCGGGAAAAATTATCGGGAGAAAAGGGGAGAATTTAAAATGTTAGGCGATTTATCTAAAGCATACGAGAGCAACGGTGACCCCGGCTGCATATCTACAGGCTACGGCGACGCGGGCGGCAAGAGCTATGGCATGTATCAGCTATCCAGCGTGATGGGCGTGGTTCATGCGTATATCAACTGGCTGCGTGAAAATGGGTACTGGTTCGCCGACAATCTGGCAGAATATCCCGTCGGCAGTCTGGCGTTTGACGATACATGGAAATATCTGGCCAACAGCGGCAACAGGGCGGACTTTGAAAAGAGCCAGCACGAATATATAAAAACGATGTATTATGACCGCGCGGTAAGCTATCTTAAAGGCGCGATGTATGACGTGGACAAGCACAGCGACGCGATGAAGAATGTTATTTGGAGTCGGGCGGTGCAGTACGGCGCGGGAAATATAGTCGAGATGTTCGAGTGCGCCGCGCTATCCATCGGCTACCCTAACCTGTCCTACGTCGACGCGAAAAGCTTTGACGCCGACATGATACGGGCGGTGTATCTGAACGTTTGCAGTACGCCGGAATGGACGAACGGCAGCCCGGATTTAAGGCCAGGGCTGTATAATCGTTTTCGCAATGAGTGCGCGGACGCGCTGGACATGTTACGCGCGGAGGGCATAGAAGTTTAATTTGATGTGTACGCAAATGTGTTCACATATAAAATTTATAAACATGCTGAAAGGAGATTTTATCATGGCAGAAGAAACTAAAAATGAAGTCGTAGAGGAAACCACAGACGCAGCTGCTGAAGCTGTGGAAACTGAAACCGCCGAGGAAGAAGCAGTGAAAAACACCATAGTCAAGAAAACTAAAACCACAACTACCACGACCGTTACCACCTACGGAAACGAGACCGTGACCGTAAGCAACGGCCTGACCGTCAAGCAAGCCCTGCTGATTGGGCTGGCAGTTGGTTTAGTAGTCGGCTTCCTCTTGAAAGCCTGCGTATTCTAAAATTGTCAAAATTAGCTTATAAAATCTATGCACTGTAAGCCCGTATGAGCCGTTTTAAAATAGTAGCGTGAGTGTTTCCTTGCGTCGCTGTTAAAAATTGCTCTACGGGCTTTTAAGTGCACGTGAGGGGCATATCTATACACAACGGACATTTGTTGCAAGAGGTGGTGGAGATGTGTGACACGACTAAGAAAATTCTTATCACGATTGCTGTTTTGCTGGTTGTTGCTGGGTGTTATTACTGCTTCCGCAGCCGAGAAAACATATCAGATAACGGAGACAGAGCTGACACAGTTGGAGTACAACTTGAACAAGCTGGAGCAGCTCAACAAGCAATCACAAGCGGACTTGCTGACGCTGAAAGAGCGGCTGGCGAAATCGCAGGAGAAATCAATAACGCTGCAAGGACAGTTGACCGACTTGAAACAAGCCAACGAAACGCAGGAGAGCTTATTGCAGACTGCCAACAAATCCTTGCAGAAATACGTCGAAGAGGAAACACGGA
This sequence comes from Ruminococcus sp., assembly GCA_021200415.1. Classification (GTDB taxonomy): domain Bacteria; phylum Bacillota; class Clostridia; order Oscillospirales; family Ruminococcaceae; genus Ruminococcus. The sequence continues at coordinate 37,638 of JAJQGO010000045.1, forward strand.
CGCGCAGAAGAATTAAACGCCAGCGAAATATTGCGTGGACTATAGCTGGCTGCCTTGTTGTTTATGCGGCAGCTAAATGATATAATAAAAAGAAAAAATCAGGCGGTGTTATTATGGATAACAAAGAAGATAAAATTATAGAAGAAAGAATACCTGCCGGGGTAGTAACTATGCTTTTAACCGGTTATCTTGAAACCAACAAAAGATTAACCCGGGCATTGGTGATTGCTATAGTTGCCCTCTTGTGTTCGTGGGGGGGGATTTTTGTATTATCTTTCTCAGTACGAGGTTAATGTTTCTAATTATGGCTCTTTTGAGAATAGCCATGTAAATACGAGTACAGGGCAACAGGCAGATACCATGAATAATTATTTCCAAGGGGAAGGAAGTAGAGTAAATGAGAATAAAAAGTGATGGCGCACTAACTGTTGTGCGCAAAACTAAAAAGGATAGCACAGCGAGAGGTACGATGTCTAAGAACAATCTGCATGAAGCTGTCAAAAAAGGGCATAACAATATTGTGCTTAGTCAGAATGCGAAATAAGGTACAGGTGATATTGTGAATATCATGCTTAAATGCGCCCGCGATTGGCTGATCCAGTCGTCGAGGCGCTCTTTTTATGAGATTGTCCATGAAGCGAAGCTAACGCCGAGACAAATGGAGATTATAGAAATGCGCTTTGTGAAAGGTCTTATGAATTATCAAATAGCTATGCAGCTAAATGTTTCTACCCCGACAGTGGAAAGAGAAATAAGCACGGCATATGCAGCCATAAACAGAATACTGCTTAAAGATATGTAATATAATGTTATTGCGCCCCGGCTTTGGCCGGGGCTTATTTTTTTGCCCTGATGATGGTTTTAAGATATAAAGCTGGTGGCACTGTAATGGTTTACAAGGGCTGTAGTTTGAGAAAATATAGTTGAGGTGATAGGTCATGTATAACGACTACGGATATAATAACTATGGTGCGGCTCCCGATATGCGGCGCAGGCTTAATATGATGCAACGGCAACAGGCATACCAACAGCCGTATATGTCGCCGCCAGTGATACCGCCACAAAGCGGAATTAGCGGGCGTATTGTTACAAGCATAGAAGAAGCACGGGCGGCACAGATACCATTAGACGGCACGGCGGTTTATTTCCCTGCCCCGGCAGAGAATAAAATCTATGTCAAATATATAGGCTTAGATGGTATGCCAGTGTTCAATGTTTATCAAATGGCGCAAGATGTAAAGCAGCCTGTGTACGCAGAAGCGGGCGCATTGCAAGCGCTACAGCAGAGAGTGGCACAGCTTGAAAGCATGGTGAAAGGAGCAAGGCAAAATGTTCAATCCAATGCAGATAATGCAGCTAATGGGGCAGCTGCAAAACAGCAATAATCCTATGGGCTTAATACAAAATATATTTGGCGATAACCCGGTTATGCAGCGGGCTTTACAAATGGGGCAGGGCAAAAGCCCGGAACAGTTACAACAGACCGTCCGCAACCTTGCACAACAAAAGGGTATGGATGCTGGGCAGCTCAACCAATTTTTATCACAGTTTGGTTTAAGGCTCTGACAATGCGCGCAGTCAAGAGCTTTAGATAGATATATTTTTGAAAGGACTGACAAAATTATGACTATGGGTGAAGGTACTGGGATTGTTCCGGTAATGGATATGAACAACCGCAATAATAGCTACGGTGACGGCTATGGCTATGGCGGCATGTGGTTTATGTGGATTATCGTTTTGTTTGCTTTGATAGGCGGCTGGGGCAACGGCTGGGGAAACCGCAACAACAACGGTTTTGATACTGCCGCTGTATTTGCCAACGGTTCTTTAACCCGTGACCAAATGGCTGATGAGTTCGGGCGCAACGACATCAAAAGCGGCATCCGCGGTATTCAGAACGGCTTGTGTGATGGCTTTTATGTGCAAAACTCTACTATGCTGCAAGGGTTTAACGGTTTGCAAAACAGCTTGTGCCAAGGCTTTGCTACTACTAATGCTACGATTGCGGAAAACCGTTATCAGCTCGGCAGCGCGATTGCAGAAAACCGCTTTGCTGCACAGCAATGCTACTGCGAAACGAACCGCAATATTGACGCAGTAAGGGCAGAAAACTATCGCAATACCTGTGATATTACCAATGCTATACACGCCGAAGGACAAGCAACACGCGCACTGATTAGCGCTAATGAGATGCAGTCCCTGCGTGATAAGCTTGCAGACCGTGACAGAGATTTGCAGACGGCTAATTTCCAACTTAGCCAACAGGCACAGAGTGCCAACATTATCGAGTCTCTGCGCCCGTTCCCGCAGCCGGCATATATTACATGCAGCCCATATCAAGCTGCTAACGGGTATGGCTGTAATGCCTAATGTGCAATTAACTGCACCATTATTTTATAGGACGGTGCAAGCCGTCCTATTTCTATATTTAGGAGGTAATTATTATGACGTGCAATTTTTATAAATCTGCTTTGAACGCTGTGAACACTACCAGTCAGACAGTAGCCGCAGACGGCTTTGTAGACTTCAACAGCAACAGCTTATTGACTGGCTGTGCTATCCAGCATATAGCCGGAAGTAATAGTATTGTCCTTGTAAAGCCGGGGCTGTACAGCGTAAGCTTTAACGCTGACATTGTGCCGGCTGCCGCAGGAGATATTACTTTACAACTTGTCGCTAACGGCGTAAACGTAGCAGGGGCAGAAGCAACCGTTACCGGGGCGACTACGGATACGGCTAACGTAAGCTTTAACTCCGTTGTCAGAGTGCGTCCAAACTGCCCGGTTATAGATAACACAACTACTTTGCAAGTAGAAGTAAACGCGGCAGGGACGATTAGCAACGCCAATATCAGCGTGATAAAATTGGCATAGGTGGGGTGAGAGATTATGCACAGGATAATTGAGTACGCAGAGCAGATTGTAGGCGATGAAGCAAAGGAAAAAGAGTTCAAACACATCGTCTGCGAAGCAATGGAAAAGATTAGAAAAAGTTCTCCCGAAGAATTTTACAGTACAATGTATAAGCTGCATTGCCTTGTATATGGACCACATTTCGACGAACATCTTGCCAAGAAAGCAGTTGCCGAGATGCGTAATGTTGACGGCACCAGCGGTGAACATTGGACAATACAGCAGACAAATTCGCTGGCCATGCAACATAATATTAAAGAGAAATACGATTTCTATTATGTGATTAATATGCTGCACAGTGATTTCTCTGAAATTATCGGCAATGACAATAGCACTTATGCTAAATTAGCGAAAGCTTATATGTGCGATCCAGATGCACCAGAAGGCAAAGCGTTTAGATTGTGGTTTTCGCAACGCTTAGATGAATAATAAAAAAAGGGAAACGACCTTCATTCATTGAGAAGGGCGTTTCCCTTTTTCGTTAAATATTTTTATCAATCCCAACTGTATGGCGCATTCGCGTGCATATAGTATACCAGCGTCTCGCAATCGGTAATATTTGTTATCGTTTATTTCTAAATCGCAGCATGTTCTTAACATGTGTTCATTTTTAAAAAAACGCCTACGCAGAACATCATTAACTAAATCTTCATCTTCAAAGAAAATAAAAGTCTGCTCAACAACAGTGAGCCATTTTTCAGGATTAAAAACAACTTCTTCATCAATTTTGTCTGCGCTAATAATAACTTTTGCTATAGGTTCGCAATGCTTCATGACAAGTATAGCCGTAGGGTCACTGATAAAGGCGTGGTTACTGCTGCTACCGCCCGTTTCCCCTGTACTTTGATAATATCCTTGCTCTGCGCGTATTTCTTCTACGGCTTTTTTGATGCGGTGATAATAATAAAACATCTTTTCTACCAAACCAAAGCCGCGTTGTTCTTTATTTTTGGTGGAGGAATGCCCAGCACGCCAGTTTTTTGTGATTTTTGAGTGCGGATTATCACGCGTTTCGTAAGTCATGGTTAAGCACTCCCCAGCTATTAGCCACACCGACAAGTATTTCCAGAGCGTCCATTTTGAAATAGCGTTTAACTACTAGCAGGCCAACAACCTGCCGGCGGTGGATATAGGCCAGCCCGTCTAAACTTTGTAGTACAAGATTTACTATACGTTGGAGATGCGGATCGTGTTCGCAAGCCATTTTCTTTTTGATTGCGTCCGTATCAGTTACTGTCTGAAACTTTTTAGTACCGTGACGAAACCTTAGCGGCCTAAGATTAATACTTAAAACAATATATACTGCATCTTCAGGTTTGACATCCCAGCCTTGTTGCACAGCGGCAGTTTTAGCATATGATTGAATAATATTTTTATAACTCTCAGCGGAGAGGCGTTCTTTTTCTTCTGCTTCCCTTGTAAATCTGTTAGGCGGCGCACCTTTACGTAATATTCTGCCGGGAACAACAAATTCTAATGTTCTGTCACTTTGTAATCTATACGGCATTTTATCCGACTCCTCTTAAAAATCTATATCGCTATAGTCAGGTTCTATGCTACCCATAGACTCAAACACGTTCTGTGATTGTATGCTATCGTCAACATCAGTGTTTTGCTCTTTAGTTCTGTATTCGATAAATTCACAGTTGTGTGCGACAACTTCCGAAATCCATTTTTTCTGTCCATCTTTTGCAATATAGGTACGGACTTGTAAGCGGCCTTCTACTAGTAGCCTTTGCCCTTTATAGACATTATTACCGATGGCTTCTGCCATTCTACCCCAGGCCACAATGGGGATAAAGTCTGCTCCTTTTGCTTCTCCTGCCTTACTAAACGACCTGTTAACTGCCAAGGTAAATTGGCAAGCAGCTTTCCCGCTGGAAGTATATTTCACTTCGGGGTCTTTGGTTAATCTGCCAAGTAATTCAATATGGTTCATGCTTTATCCCTCCAATAAAATATTCACATTTACTTTTTACCTAGGCAAATGGCTTTAATGTCGCCGTAATTTAAGAAATAACCAGTAACACATACATCTATGCTTGCAATGTTGCTGTATTGACGACGGATATTGCAAGAAAACACTTGCTTATCGTCGGGGTATGCAACGTGCGTCAAAGCATCAAGATACAATTTTTCAACATTATCCAAATCAGGCTTGCTCAGCGGTACGATAAGATTGCGTTGTGCCGCTTCCTTAAACCATCGAGCCTTGCTTTTGGGGCATAGGCAATTAATAACTAGATCGACTTTAATGGGCATGTCGGAAGAAGGCATCGTCCAGTGCTGTTCCTCAATGGCCTGCTGACACATAGAACGCACCAGCATTTTTTCAACGCTGCTTTTGGCTGGCTCGTGCGCGTGACCATTACCGAATTTTACGCGCTGCTGACCTACGGCAGCACCCAATACCGTAAATTTTAAGGTTTTAGTTTGGTATTTATCAAACACATTTTTCTCTTTACTCACGCCTGTTGCCTCCAATCACGATACTTAATAATCCCCCGGCGATTAGGACGGCAAGGGCGACGGCCAAAGCCGTGCCGATACCTAGTAAAAATTCATCAGTCATTTTCAATCCCTCCAAATCCAGTACATCGCAGTTATACACATCAGCGTAAAACAGGTAGTTTTAGCCAGTTTAATAATTGCTTGTTTACTCATTACCGCCCTCCGCCCTTTTTGCAATCTCCCCGCCGCAAGCCGCATATCCTGCCAAGTCAATAAAGCTGTCCAGCGTGCCGCCGCCCATCTTAATGCGCGCTATCTTGAGCAAGCACATCATCATTGCAACATCTTCCGGGAATATCGTCCTACCGAGATACGCCGTCCATAAGTCGGCTATAAGTCTGAAATTATCTTCGGGCTTGCCGTAGTCCTGTTCACGTTCGACGCATACGCAGGCTTTTGCCGCGTCTAAAATGTCTGCTCTAATCATCGTTTCCCCCTTATGTCATCATGGCTTTTCCCACGGCACCATAACAGCCGCCTTACCTTGTTCCCGACCGCTACGCACATATGGCGGTCAGTGCCTTCCCGGAAGTACGCCATGCAATCCACTGCCAGTTCTGCCGCCGCCCTGCGCCGCGTTTTAAATAAATAGCAAATTTTAATCTATTGCAAAACTTCACCACGACGCAAAGGCACGGTGTAAGCCCCGTCGCATAAACGATTAGCCTATTCCGGGTAGTGCCGCACGGCGTACTTTTTCGCCATTGCCTTTACCCAGTTCTCCCCCTCTTTCGGCTTACCACCCAGCACCTGCGTTAAGAACTCGTTTCTGCGCCGTTTGTTTTCCTCGACGGTTGCAGCTCCATAATCTCGCTTGCGATATTTAAACTGCCCTTGCGTTCACCGTTGCCATACCCAATCAACACTGTAACAGGCTCTTTGCCCATTACGTAGTCGTTGCGCTGCTTTTCGCTAATGCGTTTGCAAGCGTCCTCGTAAAAACGCCTTACTTGCGCTCGCACCGTCGACATGTCGGCTGCTAAACTGGTCTGCAACGAATTCCAGTCAAAGGCACTAACTGCCGCTGCTATCTCCGGTGTGCTGAATGTCGGCGTTTTTCCCCATGGCGTGTCAAACATGGCTCTCTCAATCTCGCGCCATGCTTCCTCCCACGTTTTGACGCGGATATTCTCGTCAGCCGTCCCGGCAAGGCTCTTAATTGCCGCCACAATCTCCGCTACAGTCGGCAGGAATTTGCACTCAAGGATAACCTTGCGGCAAGCCTTTTTGACAATTTCGCTAGGGAAATCCTGCAACATGAGCGTGTAGATATTTACGCGGTTTACGTCGCCGCTCTGCCCAAATGCCGCAAACAGTCCTGCCACGGCTTTAGTAATTTCCAGTTCGTTGCTAGAATGGGTCTGCTTCTGCTTGTCCATCGTTCTGATACCTTGCTTCTATTCGCCGTCTCATTTCCGCCAAAGTCGCCTGTACGTCATTCTTCGCAGGGCTTGCCCTTGCCTCCATGAGCTTTGCCCTGTGTTGTTTCCGGTATTTATCAAGCACCCACGTCAGAATAGCCCTGTAGTCCGACTTGTATTTCTTCCCACTTGCGCCCTTGTAGTTATCGAGAATTTCGACGCACTCAAGCGTAGCTTCTTCACCGTGCTGGTCAACCAGCTTGTTGTATTCTTCTTCGGTCAAGCTGACAAATTCAGCATATTGCTTTTTCTCGGACGAGGTATAAGGTTTTGCTTCCAACTCGGAACGTTTTGCTTCCAACTCGGAACGTTTTGCTTCCAGCTCGGAACGTTTTGCTGGTTGGTGGGAAGGGTTAGGTTCTAGTGTCTTCTGTTCTGTGAGGTTAACTTCTGTGTTTTTTTATTTTAATT
>JAJQGO010000025.1:0-8353 GCA_021200415.1 Ruminococcus sp.
AATATGAGATTGTCCGCATTGACACGTTCGAGGGGTACAAAACAGACCTGACGCTGTATTGTAAGAGGAAAGAGTAAATAAAAAGTTTATTGTAATTCACAATATTATATTGTTTTTTCCGCGCCGCTGTGCTATACTGATAGTGATTGAGTATGCAGGAGGGCGTGTTATGACGTACAACTATGATAAGTTGTGGAAATTGCTGATAGACAGGAAAATGACGAAAACGGAAATGCGCATACAGGCGGGCATTTCAACGAATATACTTGCGAAAATGGGCAAGGAAGAACCTGTCACAATGGAAACCCTTGCAAAGATATGTACCGCCCTGAATTGTGGGCTTGATGATATTGTGGACGTCTGGCCAGAAAAATCATCCAATTTTCCGGAGAACATACAACATGACATTTCTAGTGCTACTGCCAGAAATTGGAAGAAACTCAACTCAAAACCTGAGGGTCGTCTAACTGCTCGTGCCAATAAGAGAAAATCAAAAAAACGTGTTCTACCATTGGAGTACATCTCAAATAAAGAAAATATTTTATTTCTACAAAACGTACTCGATTACATAGATGACCATAATATTGATATAATGTCCGCCATTTACACCTTAGGAATAACTCTGCTAAAAAATGCAGAAATATATGAAAAAGAGAATGTTTCCGTGACTTTAAGCGAATATTCTAATATTGACCTAGATGGTGAATTGGGTATGTTAAAGCTGCCAAACGATGAATTTGATATTTTAGGGTTGATTTACCAATCATATTTACAAGAAGGAAAGAAAAATATAACAGGCTCATACTACACACCACAAAAAATAGCTTGTAATATGACGGGAAAATTTAACTTATCCAATGGAGAATTGTTTTTTGACCCGTGTTGCGGAAGTGGTGCTTTTTTGCTAAGCGTCCCTGCGAAAAATCCATATCAGATATATGGCGTAGATAATGATGAAGTTGCTGTCTTAATTTCTAAAATCAATATGTTGCTCAAATTTAAAGACATCAGCTTCATTCCTCAAATTTATTGTTTAGATTACTTGGCGGAGGACTCTTTTACACAAGAAAATCCAATTTTCAGAAGGAAATTTGATTATATCGCCACGAATCCTCCTTGGGGGGCAATGAACAACAACATAGAATCTGCATACTGCTTAACATCAAAAGAATCGTTTTCATGCTTTTTTGTAAAAGCGTTTGAGCAGTTGAAAAAAAATGGGACAATAAGATTTCTCTTTCCAGAGGCGATTTTAAATGTTAAAGCACATAAGGATATAAGGAAATTTATCCTTGAAATCGCCGGACTAGTAGGCATCACGACATATGATGATATGTTTTCAGGGGTAACAACAAAATATATAGATATCGAATGCGGAGAAAATGCTGATAATGAGTTTTTTTGTGTACATATGGGCAATACAGAAAAGACTGTCGATGTGGAAACAATTTATGAAACTGAAAATTTAGTGTTTAATCTCCTGTCTGGCGATGATATCTCCATTATACGGCTTGTTAAAGATAAAGGAAAATTTTCGCTTCAAAATAGTATTTGGGCATTAGGAGTTGTCACTGGGGATAATAAGGGCAAACTCTTTCCAGAATGTCTCCCTGGCATGGAAAGAATATATACTGGTAAAGAAATACAGAAATACGTTTTGCGCCCGGCAAAAAACTATATCCTGTATAATAGAGATGATTTGCAACAAGTCGCAAGAGAGGAAATCTATCGTGCGCCTGAAAAATTGGTATATAAATTCATATCAAACAAGCTTGTTTTTGCTTATGATGATAGTGCAAGTTTGTTTTTAAATAGTGCAAATATTCTGATTCCTTCTATTCCATCCATGAGTATTAAAGCAGTGATGGCATTTCTAAATTCAACTTTGTATCAGTTTTTGTATATTAAGCTTTTTGGCGAAGTGAAAATTCTAAAAGGAAATTTAATCGAATTGCCATTTCCCGAAATAACAGAAGAAGACAATAACCAATTAACAACCTTAGTCGATAGCGTGCTGGGGGGAGATAATTCAAAAATAGAAGCTATTGAGAATTATATATTTACACTGTATAATTTATCTGATAAGCAAAAAACATATGTAAGAGGTGTAGTACATGGAAAAATTGATTAAGGAACTCAAAGTCCAAATTTCCGCTATGAATAAGGCGTGTGACGGAAAGTATAATCTTAGCGATGAGGTGCTGGATAGTCTGTATTCCGTATATCCATTTAACAAATTTGAATACATTATAAGCCATTTAATCGGCACGGATACCATTACGCTTCAGCAATACCTTAATATTCGCAACGAATATTTGGAACGCAATAAGTACTTGTATGTTTTTGAAATTACAGCACCACGAACGTTTGGAGAAACTTGGGCACAAAGGCATCTGAATGAAGTTGTGCCCGAACTGCAACGTCCATCGACATCTTACGACCCTGATTATTCAGGTCAATATGATTTTTGGTATGAAGGCATAAGAATTGAAGTGAAAGCATCAAGAGCAGTTCGCCGGAAGAGTGGTGATTCCTTGATAATAAAGGCTTTATCTAGTGATTCAAAATACGGATTCGATATGAACTTTCAACAAATCAAACCTGCCTGTTGCGATGTATTTGTTTGGATAGCCGTGTGGCGCGATGTGATACGTTATTGGGTACTATCCAGTGATGAGGTCAAAAACAATAAGTATTACTCATCTGGACAACACAGGGGAAATGTTGGAGAAGGACAATTATGGTTAAAAGATACCAATATTGACGACTTTAATGAGTATGAAGTGGGGGTGCGCGACATTCTGACGAAAATAGTTGAAAAGAGTGTCGTAAGTAGATTTAAGCGACAAGCGACAAAATAGAGCGTTAGAAAACTGCACGAAACCACAATATATTGTGCTTTATTCAAAGAAAAACGCCCATATACGAGATATGAGCGTTTCTTTATTTACTCCTTCTCGAAAAAACACTCAATGTTGTTTTCTTTCAATTTGCGAATTGTGGTCAGGCTGTCCACCGTGTTTCTTGCAAAACGACTGACGCTTTTTGTGACAATCAGGTCAATTTTTCCTGCAAGTGCATCGTTTATCATATTCTTAAAGCCCTCACGCTTTGCCGTATTGCAGCCCGTAATGCCTTCATCTGCGTAAATCGCAACAAACTCCCAGCCGTCATGCTCCTTGATGTATTTTGTGTAATAATCCACCTGTGCCTGATAACTGTTCTGCTGTTCCTCGTGGTCTGTACTGACACGGGCATATGCTGCGACACGTCTTTTCTTTATTTCCAGCATCGGTGATTCCGTGTGTCTGTTCATTGTCGCAGGAATTGTGATTACATTTGCCATAGCTTTTCACTCCCATCCTGAAATTGATACCGTAAATCGCCATTCTCCGTGACCGTTATTTTCTCAATCTGACTTTCAAATTCACGCTCTGAAAATGACGAAATGCCCATAACCTGTGCGGAAATCCTGCGTAGCTGATAATCCGCAAAATTTCTGTTGTGGCAGGAAACACCGTTTTTCCTTTTTCCTATGCAGTACCAATAGCACCATTTTCCAGCACTAACCACTCCGTAGCATAGGTGTGCCGCAGCATATGAAACGGTACACTTCGAATGTTACAATCCTTCAATATCTTTTTGAAACGGTATTGCATCAATCTTGTCTCAAATGGCTGCAGTGTTGATGAGAGAAGATACTTTTCATCTGTTTCTTTTTGTTTCGCTAAAAGTTCTAACAAGAATGCCGGAATCGGCACAATGCGTATAGAGGACTGACTTTTTGGTGAACCGATAATTACCTCGGAACTGCCATGTTTGTTGATACGCTGTACAGTTCGATTTACAGATAGCATTCCGTGTGAGAAATCGATATCTCCCCAGGTCAACTCGCATAATTCTCCAATACGAAGTCCTGTAAACAGACAGAGCAAAATCCCTAGATTCATCCTATCTAAATGCCGCAGCAAATACTGCTCCAGTCTTTTTCGCTCATCTGTATTTAATACATCAAGTGCCTTCTTTTCCTTGAGACCGGAAAGTGTGTGGTCATACAAGAATTTGTATCGGCGTGAACCATCCTCCTTATATCCAATGGCAATTCTTCCTTCATAACGACCATCTTTTCTTTTGTAGATATTACTTCTTCTTTTTGGCATATTGATTCCTCCTGACTACGGTTTGGACTGCTGAAGCTCTAGATTTCTACATATTTTCATCTAGAATTCATGCAAAAGTGCTTTACATTTTGAAAAAAACGTGGTATAATCATAACAGATTCCCTCGAAATTTGTGTGAAAAGTATTCGATTTTCACTCCGTCAAGGGGTAAAATTGACGAAAAAAATCATACTGAGTAAAACAGTATGATTTCATTTTTGCGATATAAATTCTCAAAATAGTTATCTACGTAGTAACTGCCCTTGTCAATAATTACCTTAAAATCCTCCACACCGATCGGGATGGGTTTGAATTCCTTCATGCGATCTTACCTCACTTTCTCCGAAATTTCCACTATTTTTTAGTATAGCATATTTTCAGGAGGAATGCAAGATAAATTCGAGGAAGTTTCTCGGCAACAACATTTCCTTTTTAGGAGTAAAAGAAGTAGGGTTAAAAAGAATATCAAGAAAAGAGTAGGTTCAAGAGCAATCCTAAACATGAGCCGTTTTGCGAATGCGTTTATGTCGATCTTGTGAAACAAGATGCAAGGCAATTTTTCATAAAACTAAGGCACAGAGGAGAATTATCTTTTCCTGCTCTTGAATCGTCTTCATGAAAAATCACATCCAAACACCAGTGAAGCTAATTTTCAATAGACCGCTTCTTTCGAAAAGTAAATGCTGTTGCCGTGGTGTAATGGGGAATTCCCCTTGATTTTCCTTATAGGTTTTAGTAAAATATAGATAAGGACTTTTTGCGAAAGATAAGGAGAGTTTACATGCCTAGAGAACGAAAAGGAGATATTCCAAGAATAGCGAAATATTTTAGTTTGCTTACCTTTCTGAAGGAACACACAGACGAGAAGAACCCCATTACAAAAGCAAACTTGCAAAGTGAATTGGACGACAATATATGGAAAGACAATCGCTCTTTTCAAAATGCAATTTCTGATTTGATGATTGTTCTTAATGATGCGTGTAGCGATAACATCAGTGACCAACGCATTGTTACAGACAGATTGCAACGTGAATTAGAGGTCAATTTCGATGAGGAATTCGACAGCTTTGATTTCAAGACAATTTATTATAATCACATTTTTTCATATGATGAAATAAATCACATTACGCGGTCTATCCTGTCATCAGACTTTATCGAACCTGATACGGCGGACGCACTAATGAAAAAAATCCGCAGTGCTCTTTCTTCTGCGCTTATCCCAGTGAGTCAAAGTGACAATGAAATCTATAGACCGAAGAAAGAGCAGAAAATACTTGCTCAAAGCCTCAATGTTTTGACGAAAGCAATGGAGGAGAACAAGAAAATCCAAATTTCTTTTTATGGGTACGGTTATCCGCCATCATTAAAAATTTCTTATATGCATATGTTGAGCCCCTATCATATTATTTCTGATCATGGAAAATATTATTTGATTGCGATCCGTGATGGTGATTCTGACGATAAGTCGCCTTCTATGTTTATAAGCCGCATTGATTTGATGCGTAAAATAGAGATTCTTGACGACGAAACACGAATCCCGATGAAAGACGTAAATACCTTTCCGCAAGAAATTGATGACAAATTTATTCATCAGCATTATGGCATGTCTTACGATAAGCCAGAAAAATTTGTGCTAAAAGTGCAGTCAAAATGGCTCACGTTTCTTTACGATGCTTTTGGTGAGGATATGGTTATCCAAAAAACAGAGCATAAAAAAGATACGTACCAGATAGAGTTAACGTGCAGTCCGTTCGGTATGATGCATTTTGCCATGCAGTATTCCGATAAAGTTGAAATTGTCTCTCCGGATAAATATCGAGAGGAAATGCGAAACCGCTTAGAAAAGTTGCTGGCGCTCTATCGTCAATAGTGGGGAATTCCCCATAGACCGTGTGGTATAATAAGCTTGTAAACAAAAACCATGACCGAGTATCGGTCAAAATTATGAAAGGTTAGGTATGTGTAATGGATAAGAATTCTGAGGAACGGATGAAGAAGCTGATTAATGAGCTGCTCGATATATTGAGGGGCTATGATTTTTCAAATGATATTTGTGTATGTGCCAAGAACAACGCTGATTTCATTCGGATGACAGACGTTATGGAGAAGTTTTTTGTATATAAAATCTCAATTTCAAACAAACCAAAGCAGGAAGACTACAAGACTCCTATTCAAGAAAGTATTGATACATGGGAGGAATTCGATAACAAATTTGAACTCATCGATCCCGATAGCAATAGCAAAAAACTACAACTAATTTATAGAATTCTTTGGGATGAAAAGCTCTTAAACACTTGTGAAAAAGGAAAAAGAATTTGTGGTGACACCATAAATTCTGTTGCCAATGCTTTAAGCTCTCTTTGGGAAAATGGTCCATACACACAGTACAAGAAATACATAACTGGGAAAGATGAATTGCTATACATAGATGAGGTCGAAAGTCTTGTTAAAATCTACCACACACTCGGCAACTTTATGCCTGTCCCACATAATGATTTTAACAGGACAAAAAATTGGAAAACATCTGATTTTTTTGATGATACACTTTTCTGTATTTATCAATGGTACTCAAATAAGAGCTTAACAGAATGTGAATGGCTGAATGAATTTTCTGGCTGGCTTAATGCTTTTGGCTCATGGGAAGCGTTTGTTATGCAAAATTTCTTAGAGGACTTTGTAGATGAAAACCTACTTCCTTTGGATTTGTTCTCTACACCGGATTCGAACCAAAAAGCACCTACAAAGTCACTGGAAGCTTCCCATGGTATGCCAAATAAAAAAGATGAATTTAAAGACGTGAAACTCAAGAATTTCTTCGAGAACGCTGCTTATTGCATAAATAAAAGAACAGAGCGAATGATCGACGCACTTCATAAAAGACTTGACGAACTTTTTAATTAACCGAATTTTATCATAACAAAACACCTCCCAAATACGCCACGTATTTGGGAGGGTTGTTTTATCGAAACATTATTTTATAAACTCGCAAACATCACCACTCCGGATCATATGGATATACAGGAAGATCTCCGTGTTCTGTGACAGTATAGCACTGCTTCGTCTCCGTATCTACTTTAAGAACGGGAATATTTCTGCTTTCTATGACGGTGCCATCAATGTAATAATGCGACAATCCGTCATAATATATTCCGTGGAATTGCGGATCATCTGCGATTCCTGAAGTTCCGACGTGTCCCGCCACAATCATCATACCTCCATCAAATTTGCCAATTTGCGCGGGATATTTTCCGGTGTAGATTAAATCGCCAGTTGCCCACTCCCATTCTTCCCCCGCTTCTTCTTCAATTCCAGCGTGACAGAATAGAAAATCATCTTCTACATGATATAATGGAAGATTCGACATCCAATTTTCATAAATCTCATCGCGAATTGTTTTGCGATCCGAAGTCGATGAATAGCTGGAAATTACCATTTCTTCAATCGATGAATAGCCGGAAATTACCATTTCTTCGTGATTTCCCATTATGGCGACTACCTTTTCATTACCATATTGGTCTTGCAATTCCATGATTTTATCCAAGACACCGTGGCTTTCATCGCCATAGTGGATATAATCGCCCAGTAAAATCAGCTTGTTTGTGCCGGATAAATCCACTAACGATAGAGCGTAAAGAAATTCAGATAAACAGCCGTGAATATCAGACATTGCGTATAGAATCATGTTGTATTTTTCCTTTCAAGATGGTGCTTTTTCTTCTTCCCTTTTATTATACCATATTTGCAGTGGGGAATTCCCCAGATGGGATATGATATAATACATATAGAAGGCAAAGAAGCAAGATGCGTTCTCCGAAACGGAGCGCAAAAGCCAGAAAACAGGAGGAAAAATTTATGGGTTTTTCAATTAAAAATGGCGTGTTGGTAAATTACGAGGAAGAAGATGGCGTGACGGATATTGTTATTCCGGAGAGCGTGACAGAAATTGGAAAGGGTGCTTTCTACGAATGTTCATCTTTAACCGCTATCACTATCCCGGAAAGTGTGAAGAAAATGGGGGAGCATGCTTTTAATGGGTGTGCGTCTTTAACTTCTGTCACGATTCCAGAAGGCGTGACGGAAATTGAGGTTGGTACTTTCTACGAGTGTTCGTCTCTGAAGTCGGTAACGATTCCAGAAGGCGTGACAGAAATTGGAAAGGGTGCTTTCTACGAATGTTCATCTTTAACCGCTAT
>JAJQGO010000025.1:8453-10831 GCA_021200415.1 Ruminococcus sp.
GCGTGACAGAAATTGGAAAGGGTGCTTTCTACGAATGTTCATCTTTAACCGCTATCACTATCCCGGAAAGTGTGAAGAAAATGGGGGAGCATGCTTTTAATGGGTGTGCGTCTTTAACTTCTGTCACGATTCCAGAAGGCGTGACGGAAATTGAGGTTGGTACTTTCTACGAGTGTTCGTCTCTGAAGTCGGTAACGATTCCGAGTACTGTAACAGAAATTGGGCTTTTAGCTTTCTTCGGATGTAAATCATTATCTTCGGTCACGATTCCGGAAGGCGTGACAAAAATTGAGGCCGGTTCTTTCTCCGGCTGTTCATCTCTGACCTCTGTCACAATTCCGGAAGGTGTGATAAAAATAAGCACTCAGACCTTCTTGGACTGCAATTTTTTAACTTCTGTCAATATCCCGAAGAATGTAACAGAAATAGAATGGATGGCATTCGATGGCTGCAGCTCTCTAACTTCTATCACTATTCCGGATAGTGTAACGAAAATAGGATGGAAGGCATTCCATGGCTGCGAATCTTTAACCTCTATCAAAATTCCAGAAAACATAGAAGAAATAGGCGAAGATGCTTTTCCTGACGGTGTAACCCTAATCTTTTAATATGTTCTCCGATATAGAGAACAAAAACTAAGAAACAGGAGGAAAAATTTATGGGCTTTTCAATTAAAAATGGCGTGTTAGTAGATTACGAAGAAGAAGATGGCATAACGGATATTGTTATTCCGGAGAGCGTGACAGAAATAAAAGAACGGGTTTTCGAAAACTGCAAAACTTTAAGTTCTGTCACACTTCCGAAAGGCATTACGAAGATTCCGTTTGAAGCCTTTACGGGCTGTATATCCCTTAAGTCGATAACGATTCCAAATACCGTAACGGAAATTGAATGTGCTGCTTTTGAAGATTGCGAATCTTTATCCTCTATCGTAATCCCAGAGGGTGTGACGTGGATTGGATCGGATGCTTTCAATAACACAGCTTGGCTTAAGGCAAAGCAAAAGGAAAATCCATTGGTAATTGTGAATGACATACTGATCGACGGCGCAGCGTGCAGCGGAGATATTGTCATTCCGGAAAGCGTGACAGAGATAAAAGATCTGGTTTTTAAGAAATGTGAAACCTTGAGCTCTGTCACAATACCGAAGGGTATTACAAAAATTCCGTTTGGCATCTTTATGGGCTGTGCATCTTTAAAGTCTGTAACGATTCCAGATACCGTAACAGAAATTGAGACCGCTGCTTTTGCAGATTGCAAATCCTTAACCTCCATAATAATCCCAGAAGGCGTGACGGAAATTGGATGGAATGCTTTCAACGGATGTTCCGCTCTGGCTTCTATCGTAGTTCCAAAAACTGTAACAAAAATTGGATATGATGCTTTTTATAAAACGCCTTGGCTTAAGGCAAAGCAAAAGGAGAATTCACTGGTAATTGTGAATGAAATACTAATCGATGGCACGGCGTGCAGCGGAGATGTGGTCATTCCAGAAAGTGTGAAAAAAATTGGATTTTGCGCCTTTGCAGATTGCAATACATTAACTTCCGTCAAAATACCAAATGGAATAACAAAAATCGGTTATTCCACTTTCATTGGCTGTACATCTTTGACTTCCATTACGATTCCGGATGGCGTGGTAGAAATCGGACCTTGTGCTTTTGAGGAATGTGCATCTTTGGCTTCTATTACAATTCCGAAGAGTGTGAAAAAAATAGGAAGAGAAGCCTTTAAAAATACATCTTGGCTCAAGATAAAGCAAAAGGAAAATCCTCTGGTAATTGTGAATGGCATCTCATTGATGGGACAACATCCAGCAGAGATATTGTGATTCCGAAAGGGGTAACAGAAATTGAATCTTTAGCTTTTGCAAACTGCAGATCTCTAACGTCTATCGCGCTTCCTGATGGTGTGAAAAAAATAGGATCTTGTGCTTTTTCTGATTGCACGTCCTTATTATCTGTCACCATTCCAGAGAGCGTAACAGAAATAGGTGATTTGGCTTTTGAAAACTGTAAATCTCTAACCTCTATTAAGATTCCAGAGAATGTTTCGGAAATAGGATGGGCTGTTTTCAAAGACTGCGAATCTCTGAATATCCCCACAACATCTAAAAAAATGATGCAAACTTTTGCTACAGGTGCAAAATAGCATAAGTGACCTTTAATGATATAAGTCTCTAAAAAAGTCTGTAAAACTTCAATCTTCTGTGATTTTATTTCTATTTTATCACAGTTAGATGATTTTTTACAGACTTCTTTATAAGGCATTTTTGAATTCGTATACATTTATGATATAGCAAATCATTCTTCTTCTAATTTCACCCGACAAACCTTTTCGCTGCAAAACGCCACACCGTATTTCAAGACTTTCTTGTA
>JAJQGO010000026.1:0-50470 GCA_021200415.1 Ruminococcus sp.
CTTTGTCAAGCTTTTTTCGAGACTTTTTCTTACTTTTCCCAAAGTCGCAGCCTCTTTCGCTCGCCTCCGTTTCAGACAGCTTTTATATTATAGCACCTCCAACCCCTTTTGTCAAGTATATTTTTTCACCTTTTTTCTCCTCTTTTTTTGTTTATTTTGCATAAACACAAAAAAACAAAACGCCCCGAAGGGCGCTTTCTGCATATTCAGATTTCAGCACGCATCACTCAACGTCGAGGAACGCCGCATACTGATTTATAAATTCGTCCGAAACAATATCTCCCGCTTCGCCGTTGGGATGTCCGCCATAGAGTGCTGTCGCGGGATCCTCCTCCGTTGAAAGGAGCGACGCAAAATCAAAATAGAACACGCCGTATTCCTCACAGGTGCTTTTCAGCAGCTCATTATATTCGGTGCGGACAGCTTCCATGTCCTCGCGGTAATCCTCGGACGGCGCGTTGAACACAATCACGCTGCAATTTTTCTCCTTCAGCTTGTCAAGAACCGTCCTGAGATAGCTGTCAATTTCAGATGCCGTATTGCCGCCGTCACCGCCGTATTCTCCCGAAACAATATCATTCGTTCCGAACGCCACAATCACAACGTCAGCCTCTGCGGCACGCTCCAGCCAGTCGCCGTCAAGAGCTGCATCGCTCGTTCTCGACCAGCCAAGACCACAGTTCCAAAAGGCGTAATCATCCCCAAGCTTCTGGGAAATTCTTGCCGACCAGAACTCATACGCCATAGCCTCCGTCTGACAGCCCTGTGTAATTGAATCGCCGATTGCCGCAATATTATATTTTACATCACGGCTTGCCCCGATAAGCTGCGGCATGGGAACCTGATCGCAGTAGACAAGGCCGTTTCCGTCACCGTAATCAGCTCCGACCTTTGTGAGGTTGGACATGGAAATCGCAGGAATATCCGTTCCCGTCAGAGTCCACTCCCAGACAAGATAGTGCCCCTCCTCAACGTCAAATGTTATGGGGTCGCTCCAATAGGTTTCACCGCCCGAAACCGACTTCTGCTCCGCACCGTCAAAGGTTACTGCCTGATAGCCTGTGATTTCATCCTCAATGCTTGTGCCGCCGTCGGCAATATACGCGCTCTCAATGGTGTAATCGCCTCCCACACGTCCGGCGTATGCCTCCTCGCCGTCATCGTATGTAGAGTCCACAGTATTCGAGAAATAGAAGCAATACTCCAGCTCGCCGTACTCCTCAACAGGAAAATACGCCCGATACGTTACGCTTTCCGCCTCCCCGACAATATTGTTATTGCCGGTTGCGATATAAGTATTTGACACGTATTTTCCGAAATCCGACTCGTTGTTTTTCACCTCCGCCGCAGACGTAATGTCCTGAGCCTTTGATGCTTCGCTTTCCTCGTCAGCTCCGCACGAGATCAGGGACAATGCCATAGCTGCCGCAAGAACTCCTGAAATAATCCTTTTCATATTGACCTCCGTTGCATTTAATATGCCTATAATATACATCTATTATACCACATCAGCAAAGCGTTTTCAAGAGTATTGCAATGAATATTAAAGAACTTCCCTCACTGCGGCTGCACATCGCTCCACGGCGGCATCTATCTCGCTCTCATTTATTATCAGCGGCGGATTGAAGTACAGGACATTCCCCAGCGGACGCAGAAGAAGTCCCTTTGTCAGGGCATTTCTGTAAATACGATAGCCCATTCTTAATGAGCTGTCAAAGCCCTTTTTGCTTTCCCTGTCCTCCACAAGCTCAATTGCGTTAATCAGCCCTATGGAGCGTATTTCGCCTACGTTCGGGTTATCGCCGAATGTCTCCATGAGCCTTGCGTACAGATAGACTCCTCTTTCCTGCGCCTTCTCAAGAACATCTGTGTTCTGCAAAATTCCCTGAACCGCAATTGCCGCGGAGCAGCCAAGAGGATTTCCGCTGTAGGTGTGACTGTGCATGAAGGCTCGTCCTGAGCTGTAATCCGCGTAAAAGGCATCGTATATTTCATCTGTGGTTATGGTTATCGCCATCGGCATATAGCCACCTGTAAGTCCCTTCGATACGCACATTATATCGGGAGTTATTCCCGCATGATCACAGGCAAAATATTTTCCCGTGCGTCCGAAGCCTGTCGCGATTTCATCGGCAATCAGAAGTATGCCGTATCTGTCGCAAAGCTCCCGAAGCTTTTTCAGGTAAAGAGGCGGATATATTCTCATGCCTGCGCTGCCCTGAAGAAGCGGCTCAACTATAATGGCGCAGGTTTCATCGCCATGCTCGGCAAAAGCCTCCTCCGCCCTGACGAAGCACTCGCAGCCGCAGCAGTCACGGCATTTTCCATATTTGCAGCGATAGCAGTCGGGAGCTTCTATTTGTATGGTATCCATGAGCATGGGCTTGTAAATTTTTGCGTAGAGATCGAGAGTTCCCACGGAAAGCGCGCCTATGGTTTCCCCGTGATAGCCGTCAGACAGGCACATGAAGCGTGTGCGTCGGGAATGTCCGCATTGATACTGATACTGAAACGCCATTTTCAGCGCGCATTCAACCGATGCCGAACCGTTATCGGAGAAGTTGAATTTTGTCAGTCCCTTTGGAATTATCTTCATCAGCTGCTCGCAAAGCTCAATTGCGGGCTTGTGGGTGAAATCGGCAAAAATAACGTGTTCAAGACTGTCCAGCTAGGACTTTACGGCTTCGTTCACAGTCGGATTGCAGTGTCCCAGAAGATTGCACCACCACGAGCTGACAATATCAATATATTCCTTTCCGTTTTCGTCATAGAGGTAAACTCCCCTGCCCCTGTCAATAACTATGGGCGGATATTCCTCATAGTCCTTCATCTGTGAGCATGGATGCCAGATATGCTTCAAGTCACGCTCCGCATAGTTCATTTTATACATCTCCTTATCCGAAAAGCGTTTCGGCAATATTCCCCGAAACACTTATATTTTCCGCATTTTCCCCGACTCTCGCTATAACGGGTATGCCGGTGAGAGCCTCCGCCATTTTTCCGTTGTCCTCCTCCATGAGAGTACCGCCGAAGCGATTCAGAATAATTCCCCGAACCCTGATATTTCTGCTTTTCAGGTACTCCGCTGTCAGAACAATGGAATTTATAGTGCCAAGTCCCGCATCCGCCACAATCAGCGTATCAAGCTCCAGCAGCTTTATTATATCCTCAAGGAGTATATGCTCAGATTCATCCCAGCGTATGGGGCAGACAATTCCGCCGCTGCCCTCTGCGACAACATAATCATACCTGTCGGTAACTCTGTCATAGTCAGCCTTGATTTTCGCCGTTTCCGGAGGATTTCCCTCAAGTCCTGCGGCAAGATGAGGTGAAACAGCATTTTTGTACAGATACGAGACAAGGGACGATTCCTCCTGCCCGATTCCTGCAATGCGGTTCACATAGCCTGCGTCGCTTTCCCCGATAGATTCAGCACCACTGAGGGCAGCCTTGTAATATCCCGCATTGAAGCCCTCCTGACGAAGCCTTTTCACCAGAAGTGCCGTAATATACGTTTTCCCGACATCTGTACCTGTTGCCGTTATAAAAATTCCCTTACTCATTTTCAGCGCGGTCTCCCTTTCTCCTGCCAACATCATGTGCGGCGACAACCGGAATAATCCTCTTTGCCGCAAGGGCAGCAACAAATGTAAGCGCAATATCTCCCGGAACAACCAGAACGAAGCAGTACAGCAGCACGCTGCGAACGGTTACATCAGATCCGAGGTAAAAGCGGCTTATTAGATAATAGTACAGTATTCCCATTACGTAGACAACGACAAGTCCCGCAAAGCCTGCCGCAAGAAGCCTTGGATATGACGGTCTGCTGCTTTTTCGGGCAATAAGACCTGTAACAAAAGCTCCCAGCGCAAAACCGATGATATAGCCGAAGGTGGGCTTGAAAACATAACCAATGCCGCCGCCCTCCGTAAATACAGGGATTCCGATAAGTCCGAGAGCAATATAAATCAGGACGCTTATCATGCCGTTTTTCGCCCCTAAAATATATCCCGCAAGGGTGACGAATGTGAGCTGCAATGTAAACGGCACATATGGGATGGGGATTTTTATAAATGCTCCCACTGCCGTAAGAGCCGCAAACATTGCGCAGAGTATGAGGTTTCTTATTTTTTCGCTGTTCATTTTAATTTTCCTTTCGATGGATATTTTTCTTACATCAACTATTGTAGCATAATCGCTCTCAATTGTCAACCACTATTTTAAAAAAAGTTGACAACTCCTCCGCGGCATCATGAACTCCAATATATGCGACAAAAGTCGGCATATTATCTATTGACTTTTTTGGGCAAAGATGTTAAAATTAAGGTGAGGTATAAGGCTCTGCCTTACATACGTTTAACTCTATTTTTGAAAGGAGAAATTATTATGAAGAAATTCCGCAATGCTCTGGCAGCTTTCCTTGCGCTTACTATGCTTTCAGCTTCGGGCGCTGCTACAGGAATCTCTGCCGTGACAGCAGCAACTGACAGCACGGCTGCTGTGGACGACTGCAACGACGACTGGCTTCACGCTGTCGGAAGCCGCCTCTATGACATGGACGGCAACGAGGTCTGGCTAACCGGCGCAAACTGGTTCGGCTTCAACTGCTCCGAAAACTGCGCCCACTACCTCTGGAGCGCCGACATTGACGATATGCTTTCGAGCATCGCCGACCATGGCATCAATGTTATCCGCTTCCCTATCTCATCTGAGCTTCTTATTTCCTGGATGAACGGAACTCCCAACGAGGTTTCAAGCGTATCCGCAAGCATCGACCCCTACTACTCCATTAACCCCGATTTCTGCAACGAGGACGGCTCTATCAAGAACAGCATGGAGATTTTCGACATCATTATGCAGAAATGCAAGGAATACGGTCTGAAGGCGTTCGTGGACATTCACAGCCCCAACGCCGATAACTCCGGTCACAACTATAATCTGTGGTACGGCAAGGAAACCTCCGACGGAACTATGGTTACAACGGAGCTTTGGATTGAATCTCTCGTATGGCTTGCCGACAAGTACAAAAACGATGACACGCTTCTTGCCTACGACCTGAAAAATGAGCCTCACGGAAAGGGTCAGGAAGGCTCTGACGCGGCTAAATGGGACGATTCAACCGATGAAAACAACTGGGCTTACGCAGCTACACAGTGCGCTAACGCTATTCTTGAGGTCAACCCGAACGCTCTGATTCTTGTTGAGGGCGTTGAGCAGCAGTGCAAGGAGGGCATCAGCTCCGAACAGGGCGTTGAGTATTACTGGGGTATGCCCGATTCAAAAACCGATTCTCCCTATTATCCCGCATGGTGGGGCGGTCAGCTCCGCGGCGTAAGGGATAATCCTATCGTTCCCGACAGCGGCACAAGTCAGATTGTTTATTCACCTCACGATTACGGCCCGTCAGTTTACGCGCAGACATGGTTCGACAAGGACTTCACAACAGAAACGCTTCTTGACGACTACTGGTACGATACATGGGCATATATCAACGCTGAGGATATTGCTCCTCTCCTCGTGGGCGAATGGGGCGGATATATGGACGGCGCTGAAAATCAGAAGTGGATGGAGCTTCTCCGCGACTACATGATTGACAACCACATCAACCACACATTCTGGTGCCTCAACACCAACTCCGGCGATACGGGCGGTCTTTGGACCGGATTCTCCTATTCGCCTGACACAGGCACTACAATTGAATGGGACGATGAAAAGTACGCTCTCGTTGAGGAGGCTCTCTGGCAGACCCTTGATACGGGAAAATATATCGGTCTTGATCATCAGAAGGCTCTCGGAAACAACGATACCGGCATTTCACTTTCCGAATTCTACGCATCCTACGCATACACTGAGGGCAGCAACCTTGACGGCGGCACTATCCTTTCCGCTGACGATACGACAACAAGCTCCACTACAGCTGCAGCTGAAACAACTACAGAAGCTACAACCGACGCAATTACGGAAAGCTCCACAGAAGATTCAGATACTGCATGGGGCGACGCAAATGTTGACGGAGCAGTTGATATAAGCGACGCAGTTTCAATTCTCAGCTATGTAAGCAATGTTTCAAAATATCCCCTGACGGAACAGGGACTCCTGAACGCCGACGTAAATCAGAACGGCGACGGCATAAGCAACTCCGATGCGCTGGCGGTGCAGAGGTATATTTCAAATGTAATCTCCGAGCTGCCTGAATCGTATAATTAAAAATCAAACAGCGGACAGATAATCTGTCCGCTGTTTTTTGCTTATAAAAGCTATTCCTTCACCGTTCCGTTTTTTCTGTACTGCGATGCCGTAATACCAAAGCGTGACTTGAACTGCCGCATAAAGTGAACCTCATTGCTGTAGCCGCATTCCGCGGCAATTTCAACAATTCTCATGCTCGTGCCGGTAAGAAGCTGCTGTGCCTTTTCCATGCGCGCGTTAATAACATCGTCAAGGCAGTTGACTCCGAACTGCTCCTTGTACTTCCTCTGGAAATGGCTGCGGCTTATGCCGATTCTCTTTATAATATCGGGAATATTCCAGTCAAGCTGGGGATTCAGATATATATCACGGCGCAGACGCCTGAGCTGCTCACGATAATCCGCAAACTGCCCGTCCGCCGAAGCCGCCCTCTCCGTTATCTTCCGAAGCTGCTCGTCAATTAAATCCTCCATGCCGTCGGAATCCTCCGAAACGCCGCAGTCCTCAAAAATAATATCCGGCATTTGCATTTCCGCAATATTTCCCTGTAGGAACTGAATTTTCTTCTCAAGGGCAAGGATACGCTTCTGCGATACCTCCTGAAAATTCTCGCCGCTGTCCTCCGCAAGCATAACGGCAAAAACACTGCTGCCGAGTCTTGCGTAAAGCTCGTTTTTTTCCGCCGAAAGACGAAGCGCGTTCGCTATTATAAGTGAAACGTCTACACCTGCGTTTTCACGGACATTTTCCCCTCCCACACTTGATATAAGCATGAGAAACGTCTTTTCGTCACGGTTTTTCGAGAGAAATTCGGGGAGCTGCCCAAGAAATCCGTTTTTGTTGTAAAGTCCCGTTGCAGGGTCGTGGGCCGATTGCATTTCAAGCTGCTTCTGCTGATACTCACGGTAAAGTCTGCGCCGCAGAAGAATAAGACCGTTGCTTACCGCGTCCATCCAGTTCACATACAGGTCGTCAAGGCACACATCCTCCGCTCTTTCATATGATGCCGCCGTATATCCGAGTATCCTCTCATAGGAGTGGAGAGATGTTATCACCCATATCCGCGGCTCATGCTCGTTGTTCAGCTCCGGAACAACCCAGCCTGTAGGGAAATCATATCCGCAGCGTGCATTCGTATTATACCGCTTGGATAAAATCAGCTGCGTCTTGTCGGAAAATCCCTGACTGCGGAATGAATCGGGACTTGAAAAATCATAGAACCAATCGCCGCACAGGCAAAAATCAATTGTTTTCCAATAGGGCAGAATATGCGCAAGGCTGTCCATGCGCTCAATCAGCTCCTCCATAGTTGACGCCTTTGACAGCTGACTTATATAATCCGTGGCAATATACTGCTTCTGCTTAAAGGCTCTGTCCATTTGCCTTGATATGTGACATTTAAGGAAAGCGTCGTCGCTGTAGTCGCTTCCGTATTCAAAGGAGCTGCAGCCGCAGCTTGTTCCGAAGCGGATTCTCTGATACGACCTGTCTGACGAGGTATCCTCCCGACCAATCAGGGACATAAGCCGTCTTACGGCGTCCGAGCCGAAGCGATAGAAGCTCCCGATTACAGTTGTAATGCGCGGAGACATCATATAAGCCTCCCACCTGCCGTCAAAGCCTGTAACGGCAATATCCCCGGGAACTGATATTCCCCTTGCGGTCAGGGCGTTTACAAGGGACATTGCCATAACGTCATTGGCACACACCACCGCATCGGGCATTTCAACCTCGCCGCAGGCTATTTTCTCCGCAAGCTTTTCAGGCTCCTTCACCCAGAAATTGCCGTAGAACACATTTTTCTCGTCAAAAGCAATGCCGGCCTCGTCAAGGGCATCACGAAAGCCTGCCAGACGCTCCTCCGAATCACGGTTTCCGGCGAATCCCGAAAGGAAATAAAAGCTTCGGCAGCCATGCTCATTTATGAGATGACTTGTAATTTCCTTGACGCTGCCCCTCTGCTTCATAAATACGGAGTCATAGCCCTCATGCTCCTCGCCCATAACAACGCAGGGAGCCTTTTGCTTTTCAAGAAGCCCGTATATGCGATTTTTCAAATCGGCATTATTAAAGAAATCCGCTCCGAAGATAATGCCGTCCAGATCGGCTTTGCAGACAAGCTCATAGATATTGTCCATGCCCTCTATGTATGAATAATATTCAAGATCCGGCTGAGAATTGAAAATTCCGGAAAAGAGCAGAACATCGTAACCCAGCGAGTTAGCCTTTTCGGCAATGCCGCTGAGAAGCTCAAAGCTTACCGAATCTATAAGATCAGGCAGTATCACGCCGATTTTTCCCTTTGAAATCATCAGATCCTCCGTTCTGTTAGAGTTTATATAATCTCATTATATAAAATAGAATCGGCACTGTCAAGAGGATTTTTCACCGCAGTGCAGCCCTCCTGTATGCTATTGACATATGGGAAAGCTTGGTGATATAATTATTTACAGAGCTGTAAAATCAGCTCGGAAAGGCAGGTTATATACCATGAGTAAAATTTTAGTTGCATACTTCAGCGCAACGGGAACGACGGAATCCACAGCTAAAAAGCTTGCGGAGGCAGCAAACGCCGATATTTACGAAATCAAAGCGCAGACTCCCTATACCGCTGACGATCTGAACTGGAGAAACGATAAGAGCCGCAGCAGCGTTGAAATGCGTGATAAAAGCTACCGTCCGCAAATTGCCGACAAAAACGCGGATATTGAAGCCTATGACACGATTTTTCTGGGATTCCCGATCTGGTGGTATGTTGCGCCGACTATCATCAACACCTTTCTGGAAAGCTATGATTTTTCCGGCAAGAAAATCATTCTCTTTGCGACGTCAGGCGGAAGCGGCTTCGGTCAGACGGCTGAAGAGCTGAAAAAATCCGTTGACTCTACCTGCACGATTGTTTCGGGAAGAGTTCTCAGCAGCGGCATTTCGGCTGCGGAGCTGAAAAAATGGGTTGACAGCGTTATGTGAGAAATGATATGAACCTGAATTTAGAAAGATTCATATACAAAAAAGTCAGAATCGTCTCAAAGAAGAATAATTGATATTGAAAAAATTGAAATTATATAAGGAGTAATCATTATGGAAAAAATAGTTCAGACAGCCGGACGTGATTCTCTCGGTAAATTTGCGCCCGATTTCGCCCGCTTCAATGACGACGTGCTTTTCGGTGAGAACTGGAATAATCATGACATCGACCACAAAACACGCTGCATAATTACGGTGGTTGCCCTGATGAGTTCGGGAGTTACGGATTCCTCCCTGAAATATCATCTCGAAAACGCTAAAAGAGCAGGCGTCACCAAAAAGGAAATTGCGGCAATCGTTACACATACGGCATTTTATGTCGGCTGGCCAAAGGGCTGGGCAGTTTTCAACATGGCAAAGGAGGTATGGGCTGAGGAGGCTGACCTGTCCGACGCAAAATCCGCTCATGCCGCAGAAATGATTTTCCCCATAGGAGCGCCCAATGACGCTTTTGCGCAGTATTTCATCGGACAGAGCTATCTTGCTCCTGTTTCAACCGAACAGGTCGGAATTTTCAACGTCACCTTTGAGCCGAAATGCCGCAACAACTGGCACATTCATCATGGCGACAAGGGCGGCGGACAGATTCTCATCTGCGTGGCAGGACGCGGCTATTATCAGGAATGGGGCAAGGAGGCAGTTGAAATGTGTCCGGGGGATTGTATAAATATTCCTGTAGGCGTAAAGCACTGGCATGGAGCTGCCCCCGACAGCTGGTTCTCTCATCTGGCAGTTGAGGTTCCTGCCGAAAACGGCTCGAACGAGTGGCTTGAGCCTGTGGACGACAGTCAGTATGGGGTGTTGAAATAATAGAGAAAGGATGAAATATAATTATGGAAAGCAATCTGAACTTAACAAATGAATGGGATAAGACCTTCCCGAAAAGCGAAAAAGTGAATCACAGAAAGGTCACCTTCCACAACCGCTACGGAATTACCCTTGCGGCAGATTTATATGAGCCTAAGAATACAGTCGGCAGGCTTGCGGCAATTGCCGTATGCGGTCCGTTCGGCGCAGTCAAGGAACAGGCATCGGGATTATATGCGCAGACGCTGGCGGAGCGCGGATTTTTAACTATCGCCTTTGATCCATCCTACACCGGCGAAAGCGGCGGTCAGCCGCGCTATGTGGCTTCGCCGGATATAAATACTGAGGACTTTATGGCAGCTGTTGATTTTCTTTCCGTTCAGGATAATGTTGATTCGGAAAAAATCGGAATTATCGGCATCTGCGGCTGGGGCGGCATGGCGCTTAACGCAGCGGCTCTGGATACGCGCATCAAGGCAACGATAGCTTCCACAATGTATGACATGACACGTGTAAATGCCAACGGATATTTTGACAGCGAGGACAGCGAGGAGGCACGCTATGCGAAGCGGAAGGCTCTCTGCGCTCAGCGAATTGCCGATTATAAAAGCGACAGCTACGCATTGGGCGGCGGTGTGGTTGACCCTCTTCCTGAGGACGCTCCGTTCTTTGTGAAGGATTATTACGACTACTACAAAACTGAACGCGGCTATCATCCGAGAAGCCTCAACTCCAACGGCGGCTGGAACGTAACAGGCTGTCAGTCCTTTATGAATATGCCGATTTTGCAGTACAGTCATGAAATCCGCAGCGCAGTTCTGATTATTCACGGGGAAAAGGCTCATTCCTGCTATTTCAGCAAGGACGCTTTTGCGAAGCTGACCGGCGATAACAAGGAGCTTATGATTATCCCCGAAGCCGTTCATACCGATTTATACGACAGAACCGATATTATCCCATTCGACAGGATTACAGAATTTTTCAACAGATTTTTCGCATAAAAAATTCCGCCCGAACGCTTTGAAATTCGGGCGGTTTTATTTTAAAGTTTAATCACAGCTTACGCCTTAATTGCAGCTTACGCCGCCGTCTACAACCAAAACTGAGCCTGTCATGAAGCGTGCCTCATCGCTTGCGGCATAAAGAACAGCAGACGAAATATCAGCGGACTGTCCCTGCGGAATCGCCCTGTCAAGACCTGCCATAATACGTCCAACGCCCAGCTGACTGATGTTGTCCTGACCGTTCATAACCTCTGTTTCAACGCCGCCGGGACAAATTACATTGCAGCGGATTTTTCCAACGTACATATAAGCGGTGTTTTTCGTTATGCCGACAAGTGCGTGCTTTGAAGCCGTATATGCCGCACCTGCGCGAGCGCCGCAGACTCCGCCGATTGACGCTACATTGACAATATTTCCGCCCTGCTCCTGATTAAGCATTACCTGTACGGCTCTGCGCATGGCGAATACAGGACCTTCCAGATTGACCTTCATTACCTTATTCCACAGCTCGTTTGTCAGCTCGCCGACAGGTGTAAATTCATCCATAACGCCTGCATTGTTGACGAGGACATCAAGCCTGCCAAGCTCCTTTACGGCATAATCCACCATGCCGTTTACCGTTTCCTCCTGCGATACGTCGCCGGGATAGGGAATAATTTTTCCTGCGAAGCTTTCAGCCTCCACGGCAAGAGCCTCAAGACGCTCCCTTCTGCGGGCAACGGCAATTACGGTCGCTCCCTCCCTGGCAAAATCCAGAGCTATCTGACGTCCCATGCCCGAGCTTGCACCTGTTACGATTACACTTTTGTTTTCAAATCTCATAATAATGTCCTCCTGTTTTGTAATTATTGATTGGGCAAAGCTGCCAAAAAATCATGTCACTTGTTTAGAACTATTATATCACAGCTGTAGGAAAAAAGCAAGTAAAATTCAGGGCATTCAAAAATTTCCTCATTCCACTTGTAATGCAGTAAAATTTATGATATACTTATAAGTAATTACGGCATGACTGTACGCCGAGCAAATACAGTCCCGCAAAAGCGGATGGGAGTTTTAAATGAATACCTCTGATTTTATTGTTACACTTGCACAAACTGCCGATTCAACTCAGACAAATCTTTTTCCGTTTCCCTTTTCTACGCACCTGATTTTCTGTATAATATCGCTTATCCTTTTCGCAGGACTTTTCGTTTCACAGAAAAAGCCCTATCAGATCATTATGGCTGTCGCTATTCCATTTTCGCTTGCTATCTGGATTTCCGAAAGCAAGATTGTTTTTTACGGCGTTGGGCTTGTGGAGCTTGCGCTGCTCGTGGCAGCTCTCGTATCCACGATTATTTACAAATCAAAGCACAAAAATGATGCTTCGGGAGAGGATAAAGCAGCTCCCGTAAACGCTGACGCCGCTCCGGAGGGTGATGAGGAATGAAAATTGTCGTCCTCGACTGGAAAACAATGACCATGAACGGCGACCTGTCACCTGACGTTCTCCGGCAGTTCGGCGAAACAACTGTCTATCCCCTGACTAAGGCGGAGGAGGCGGCTGAACGCATCGGCGACGCCGAAATCGTCCTCTGCAATAAGGTCCCCATAACGGAGGAGGTTATGCAAAGATGCCCGAATCTGCGGTATATCGGGCTTTTCGCCACAGGCTACAACAACATTGACGTGGAGTTCGCCGCAGAGAAAAATATTACCGTCTGCAATGCAGGGCAGTATTCCACAAATGCCGTTGCACAGCACGTTTTCGCCTTTATCCTCGATTGGTACAGCCGTGTAAGCAGCTACAATTCAGCCGTTCAGCTCGGCGAATGGGAAAGCTCGGAAATTTTCTCATATTTTCCCATTCCGACACATGAGCTTTCGGGAAAGACACTTTCCATTGTGGGCTTCGGCTCGATTGGCAGAGCTGCTGCGGAAATCGGAAACGCCTTCGGAATGAAAATTCTCGTCAACTCAAGAACCGTCCCGAAGGATTGCCCATATGAATTTACCGATATACGCACAGCTGCGGAAAATGCCGATATTCTGACGTTTCACTGTCCGCTTACCGAAAAGACGCGTCATCTCGTGAACGCCGATTTGCTTGCCCTAATGAAGCCCTCCGCTATACTTATAAACACCTCACGGGGCGGAGTTGTCGTGGAAAGGGATCTTGCAGACGCACTCAACAGCGGAAAAATTGCCGCAGCCTATCTCGATGTTCTCGACCGTGAACCTATGAGCTGCGAAACTCCCCTGAAGGGCGCGAAAAACTGCGTTATCACGCCTCATACCGCATGGGCGGCTCTGGAAACAAGAGAACGTCTGCTGAAAATAGTCTGCGGCAACCTGAAGGCATGGCTTGAGGGCAATCCAACCAACAAAGTAAATTGAATCGAACGGAGCATTCCAATGAGAAGCATTTCTGATAAAAAAAGAATCGTAATCAAACTCGGCACCTCAACTCTGACCCACAAAACGGGCAAGCTCAACATACGCCGCATGAATAACCTTGTCAGGGTGATTTCCGACCTGCAAAACGCAGGTAAGGAGATAATTATCGTCTCATCCGGAGCAGTCGGACTTGGGGCAGGCAAGCTTGGTCTGCCGGAGCGCCCGAAGGATACCCGAACAAAACAGGCTGTGGCAGCTATCGGGCAGTGCGAGCTTATGCATATTTATGATGATATGTTTGCTAAATACAGCATTACAGTTGCACAGATACTTTTAACGAAAACTATAATTTCCCGACCTGAGCATTGCAGAAATTTTGAAAATACCGTCACGAAGCTGGTGAGCATGGGCGTTATCCCCATTGTGAACGAAAACGACACCATCGCCATAGATGAGCTGGAGCTTGAAATCGGCGAAAACGATTCCCTTTCGGCAATTGTGGCGACACTCGCAAAAGCTGATCTGCTGCTGATTCTCTCCGACATAGACGGATTATATGACGCCGACCCACGGAAAAATCCCGACGCAAAGCCGATTCACCTTGTTCAGGAAATTACTCCCGAAATTGAAAGCGCTGCCGGAGGCGCAGGAACAAGCCTCGGCACGGGCGGCATGACCACGAAGATAAACGCTGCGAAAATTGCAGGAGAAGCAGGAATCGACATGATAATCATGAACGGCAACAACCCCGATCTCCTCTACGACCTGTTTGAGGACAAGGACGTCGGAACTATATTTTTAGCCAACAGATAATAATTATACAGGAGGTAATAAAATGACTTACGTTGAACAACTCGGCTTAAATGCCAAAAACGCCGAGCCTTATATTTCATCGGCTTCCACCGAATTAAAAAACGCCGCTTTATCGGCTATTTCAAAGGCTCTCACGGAAAACGCCGTACTTATCATATCCGAAAACGCAAAGGATCTCGCCGCTGCCGCAGCAAACGGAATGTCCCAGTCCATGCAGGACAGACTGCGCCTTGACGAAAAGAGAATTGCGGGAATGGCAAAGGGCGTAGATGAGCTTATCGCTCTCGGCGACCCTGTAGGCGAGGTCATCAGCGGCGGAATCCGCCCGAACGGACTTAAAATCGTCAAGACTCGCGTTCCTCTCGGAGTTATCGGAATTATCTTTGAATCGCGCCCGAATGTTACCGTGGACGCAGCCGCACTCTGCCTGAAGGCAGGAAACGCCGTTATCCTCAAAGGCGGCAAGGAGGCTATTAACTCCAACAAATGCCTGAGCGCAATTATGCGAAGCGCCGTGGAATCGGTGGGACTTCCTGCCGATATTATCCAGCTTGTGGAAAATACGTCCCGTGAAACAACCGCCGAGCTGATGAAGCTGAACCGCTACCTCGACGTTCTTATTCCAAGAGGCGGCGCAGGTCTGATTCAGGCTGTCGTAAATCAGGCGACTGTTCCGGTAATCGAAACGGGAACAGGCAACTGCCACGTTTATGTTGATTCCTCCGCAGACCCCGAAATGGCTGTGGATATTGTCAATAACGGCAAGACATCACGTCCCTCCGTCTGCAACGCCGTTGAAAGCCTCCTTATTCATAAGGACTGCGCAGAAAAAATTCTGCCCATGATTGCCGAAAAATTCAAGGAGCATGACGTGAAAATTTACGGCTGCCCACGCACACGTGAAATTCTCGGGGAAAACGTTCTGCCTGCAACCGATAACGAATACGCAACGGAATTTCTCGATTACGTCATTTCTGTAAAGGTTGTTGACAGCGTTGATGAGGCTGTTGCGCATATAAGACGCTTCGGAACAAAGCATTCCGAATGCATTGTGACAAATTCCCTTGCCGCTGCGGAAAAGTTCCAGAGAGAGGTTGACGCTGCTGCCGTTTACGTCAATGCGTCCACACGCTTCACCGACGGCGGAGAATTCGGGCTGGGAGCTGAAATCGGCATATCAACTCAGAAGCTCCACGCAAGAGGACCTATGGGGCTTACGGAGCTTACAACTGTTAAATATCTTGTCAACGGCTGCGGTCAGATTCGATAATTAGATTCAAGGAGAGCAGAATGGATATCAGAGATGAGCTAAATGCCATGCTTGAAAAGCTGAAAAACGGCGAAAGCGGAGAGCAGCTCCCGACCGAAGCCGAAGTCACCGACAGCAGCGAGACGGCTGATACTGCCGTTGATTCCGATTCTGAGAATACAGAGGAGGAAAAGGAGCCTTCAGCCGATTCATATGCGGAATTTGAAATAGAGCCTTCGGATGAGCCGGCTGCGGAGGCTGAGAATAACGATTTCGCAGCGGATAATGATTCCGGCAGCCCCGAAAAAAAGAAGCCGCGCAGGAAGAAGGGTCTTCTGACGACTCTTGAAAATATTTTGCAGGAGGATCCCGATCGCCTTGCGGACGAACGTGCCGAAAAGGTAGAGCCTGATGAGGAAAGCTCCGGCGGAGGAAATTCAGGCAAATTCAAAAGGCGTGTCTATGCGGCTTTGGGCGTAGTTTTCACACTTTTTGCCGTTCTGGGATTTGCCGCATCAGTCAGATATGCCGCAAATCTTTTCCACAGCTTCACCTCCGGCGAGCAAAGCAAAAGCGACTTTGCCGAGGTCGTCTACCCCGCCGTAATCATGGATATACAGGCATTTGACTCGGTTACAGACCTTGCCAACGATCAGATTATTTCCGCCTCCCTGTGGGCAATGATTATGTCCGACGACGATATGGATAAATACGAAAAAACATTTGACGTCATCGCCGTGCCTGAGATTGACGTGGAGGCCTACGCAGCAAAAATTTTCGGCAGCGACGTTCCTGAGCTGACACATGAAACAGTAGGCTCGGGCGAGCTGAAATTTTACTACAACTCGGAGTCAAAATGCTACAACGTTCCGGTAAATCCCGTAACCTTTACATATAAGCCGGAAATTGAAGCTGTATCCAAAAACGGCAGCGAATACACGGTCACGGTCAACTATTTACAGGAAATTCCCGAATGGATGGAAAATAGCCCCGATTATCAGAACGAGGTTTCAAAAACAGTTGAATTCACACTGGTCGAATCAGACGACTCGTATCTGATTAAATCCATGACGGTAATCAGCGTAAATTCAGAATTGTAAAATAAAAAACAAATCCCGATACGTAAGCATCGGGATTTTTTGCTATTCCTGTTCGCCGTAGGCTCTGACAGCCTTCAGCATTATTGCGCACTCAAGACGCTTCTTTTCAAGCTGGCATGAAAGCTTGTGAGCTGTGTGAATATCGCCCATATACTGGTAATTGTTGGCATTACAGCCGCCGCTGCAATAGAATTTCGCCCAGCACTGGCGGCATTCCGGCTTGGAGTAAACGTGAGCGTTCGCAAAATCCTTTTTCATGTCGAGATTGAACGTGCACTCGTCAATATTGCCCATTTTGTACTCCTCAATGCCCACGAACTGGTGGCAGGGATAAATGTCCCCGTCGGGAGTTATCGCAACATAATCGTTTCCGCAGCCGCAGCCGCGAAGTCTTTTTATAGCACACGGACCTTGGTCAAGGTCAATCATGAAGTGGAAGAAGTTGAATTTTTTCCCCTCTTTTTCGTTTTCGATGATTCTCCTCGCGAGCTTTTCATATTCGGCGAAAACTGCGGGAATCTCCTTTTCCGTGAGAGCGTATTCCTCTGAGGAATCCCCCACAACAGGCTCAACTGAAATCTGGTCGAAGCCCTCGTTATACAGGCTGAAAACGTCCTCGGAGAAGTCAAGATTATGCTTGGTGAACGTGCCGCGGACGTAGTATTCCTTATCCCCACGGGCAGCCACGAGTTTCCTGAACTTCGGGAGAATGCTGTCATAGCAGCCGCTGCCGTCCACACGGAGGCGCATATAATCGTTGACCTCCTTTCTGCCGTCAATGGAAAGAACGACATTGGACATCTCACGGTTTATGAAGTCGATTTTATCATCGTCAAGGAGGATTCCGTTTGTGGTTATGGTGAAGCGGAAACGCTTTCCGAATTCAGCCTCACGGCTTCTTGCGTATTCGACAATCTGCTTTACCACGTTGAAATTCATAAGCGGCTCGCCGCCGAAGAAATCAAGCTCCAGATTTTCACGGTCGCCTGAATTTTCAAGGAGGAAATCAATTGCGTGCTTGCCCGTTTCAAAGGACATGAGCTTGCGTCCCTTGCCGAAATCGCCTGTCGAAGCGAAGCAGTATTTGCAGCGCAGATTGCAGTCGTGGGCGATATTCAGGCACATTGCCTTAACAGGGGAGGCAACCGAATATTTTGCGTATTTTTCGTAATCGTCCTCAGCAAAAAGAAGCTTGTCGTTGTAAAGCTCCACGATTTCGGCATAGCAGGAATCAATATCTTCCTTTTCGTAGAATTTCGAAAGCTTTTCGGCAACCCTTTCGGGACATTTTTCCTCAAAGGGCGGCTCGACGTTTGAAAGCATATCATAAGTAAGCTCGTCCACCACATGGACAGCTCCGCTGTTGACGTCAAGAACAATATTAAAACCGCACAGCTTATATTTATGTATCATAAAACTCACCTTTCAGCAAAAATTAAAGGGACATAAACTGTCCCTCAGATAGACCGTAAACCGGCGAAGCGGACATTCCGCCGACGCCGTGATTTCAGCCCACAAAGCCCAAAGGCTCTGCAAAATAAAATATAAAACTAAAGTACAGAACGAGATAGCTTATCTCTCGCACTTCTGGTTTGCAACAGTGCAGGAAGTCTTGCAAGCTGACTGACAGGAAGCCTGACACTTACCGCAGCCGCCCTTCTGAGCAGATTCCTTGAGATTAGCCTTATTCATAGTTTTAATATGCTTCATAATACAACCTCCAAAAGTTGCGGCATCCGCCGCTAAATTCATTTTCACCATTATATCACAATTCCTGAAAAAATTCAATAGGATTCGGGAAAATATCAAGGCAAAATCAATTTTTAGTGAAAAATAGATAATTCTGTGCAGAAATTATGAGTCAAGTTCCACAAGCAGCTCAAAATCCTCGTCGATTTTGTTCTTGAGGCGTTCAATTTCTGTACATTTTTCATTCATCAATTCGTAGTCGCTGTAGACAGCCTCGGAGGAAATTTCCTCCGTGAGAGCGTCAATTTGTGCCTGAAGCTCATCAATTTCATTTTCAAGGCGTTTCATCTCGTTCTTTCGCGCAGCCTCAGCCGAACGCTGCTGCTTTGTCCTGTAGACCTTGTTTGATTTCGATTTTGCAGCTTCGGCAGCCTTCGCAAGCTTTTCCGCATCGGCAGCACGTTTTTCCGCAGCCTGTTCCTCACGCAGAACGTCAAGATACTTATCAAAGCCGTACTCGTGAAGCCTGTACGTGCCGTCCTTCAGCTCAATAAGGCGGTCGGCGATTTTGCTAAGAAGATAGCGGTCGTGAGAAACGAAAATCACAGTTCCCGTATACTCGGCAAGAGCGTCCTCGATAGTCTCCTTTGAGGCAAGGTCAAGGTGGTTTGTCGGCTCGTCAAGAATCAGGACATTGCCATGCTCCTGCATCATAATCGCGAAGCAGACCTTCGCACGTTCGCCGCCGCTTATAACGCCGATTTTCTTGAAAACATTTTCCCCCACAAGCCGCACCTGTGCAAGAAGGCTTCTGACCTCAAGATCGGACATGGAGGGATAGCGGCTGTGAAGCTCCTCCATAACGGTGAGGGATTTATTCAGATTGGTGCTTTCCTGCTCAAAGTATGAAATTTTAACATTACTGTTCCAGCGCACAACCCCCTTGTGGGGCAGCTGCTCCTGAATAATTTTCAGAAGGGTGGATTTCCCGATTCCGTTATCGCCGATAATTCCGATTTTGTCGCCCCTGCGGACGTCAAAGCTGATGCCGTCAACGAGAGTTTTTGCCGAATCGCCGCTGCCTACGGATATATCGACGTTTTTCACCTTCAGCACGTCAATAGGCGGCTCTACAGCATAGGTGAAGCGGATTTTCGCAGTCCTTGTTTCATGGAACGGCTTTTCAATGCGTTCGATTTTATCAAGAGCCTTCTGGCGGCTCTGCGCCCGTTTTGAGGTGGTAGCCCGAACAATATTGCGTGCCACGTAGTCCTCCATTTTGGCAATCTGCTTCTGCTGAAGCTCGTATTCCTTTTCCTGACGCGCGTCATTTTCCTCACGCTGGCGGACGTAGGCGGAATAATTCCCACGATAGCGTTTCAGAACTCCCCGTTCAATCTCGCAGATGGAGGTGCAGACCCTCTCCAGAAAATAGCGGTCGTGGGACACAACAAGTATAGCTCCGCGGTAGCTGCGCAGGTAATCCTCAAGCCACATAATCGTTTTGAAATCGAGATGATTTGTCGGCTCGTCGAGGATAAGGAGATTCGGCTCCTCCAGAAGCAGACGTGCAATGGAAAGGCGTGTTTTTTCGCCGCCGCTGAATCCCGAAACAGTACGTTCAAGCGAATCCTCGCCAAAGCCCATTCCGTTAAGCACCATGCGTATCTTCACATCCGTGTTGTAGCCATCGTTTGCCTCTATCCAGGAGGAAAGCCGCTGATACTCGTCCGCGGAGGAATTATCCCCCATTTCGATTTCAAGCTCAATTTCACGGAGACGGTCAATTGCCCGATGAACAGGCTCAAAAACCTCGCGCATTTCCTCAATTACCGTGTTCTCGGAATTAAGACCGCCCATCTGCTCGAGGTAGCCGACAGAGGTCTTTGCGGCATAGGAAATTACGCCGTCACGCTCCGTGAAGCGGTCAGGCTCAACCGAACCTGTAATAATTTTCAGCAGTGTTGATTTTCCGCAGCCGTTGACTCCCACAAGACCTATGCGGTCGCTTTCATCAATTGTCAGGGAAACATTATCAAGCACTTTATTTCCGTTATAAAATTTGTTTATGTTTGTCAGACTTACAAGCATAATATCTTCCTTTTTTCATGATACAGCGCAAAAGCTGCTTAGACTATACGTTAATGATAACACATTTTTGCTCTGAAATCAATAGAAATCCCCCATTTCTGATTTTTATCATATTTTTTTACCTCAACCCCTTGAAATCTGTATGGCAATTTGATATAATAAGAACATGGTTGTCTTCTGACAGCTGCACAAGTTATTTATGAAAAGAGGAACAAAAATGCCTGCTAATATTGTTGTCGGAACTCAGTGGGGAGATGAGGGAAAGGGTAAAATTATTGATATTCTTGCCTCCCGTGCTGATGTAGTCGTTCGTTCACAGGGCGGTAATAATGCCGGTCATACTGTAGTTAATAACGGTGAGGTTTATAAGCTCCACCTTATCCCGTCGGGAATCCTTTATCCGCAGACTCTTTGTCTTATCGGTGCGGGTGTGGTTCTCGACCCGAAGGATTTTATCGGCGAGCTTGACAGCCTCGAAGCAAGAGGTATCTCAACCGATAATCTTAAAATCGACCCACGCGCTCATATCGTAATGCCGTGGCATATCGCCCTTGACGGTCTTTCCGAGGAATTCAGAGGCGGCAGCGACATCGGTACGACAAAAAGAGGTATCGGCCCTACCTATATGGACAAGTATGAACGCTGCGGAATCAGAATGTATGACCTCGTTCATCCGGAGGTTCTTGCTGAAAAAATCAAGTCCACGGGTACTCTTAAAAATAAAATTATTACCGAGGTTTACGGCGGCGAGGCTTTCGATCTTGACAAGGTAACTGAGGAATACACAGCCTACGGTCAGCATATCGCAAGGTATATGGACGATGTTTCTGTTCTCACCTTTGACGCGGCAAAGGCAGGCAAAACAATTATGTTTGAGGGCGCACAGGCAACTCTCCTTGATATTGACTTCGGTACATATCCCTATGTAACCTCCTCGCATCCCCTCTCCGCAGGCGTATGCGTGGGAACAGGCGTCGGCCCGAAAACAATTACAAATATTATCGGCGTTGCAAAGGCTTACACAACACGTGTAGGCAAAGGCCCGTTCCCGACTGAGCTTGATGATGAAATCGGCGATAAGATAAGAAATCTCGGCGGCGAATTCGGTACAACTACGGGCAGACCCAGAAGAACAGGCTGGTTTGACGCTGTAATCGTCCGCCATTCCGTAAGAGTCAACGGACTTGACAGCCTTGCCATAAATAAGCTCGATACGCTTTCGGGAATCGGAACGCTGAAAATGTGCGTTGCGTATAAAATGCCCGACGGAAGAGTTATCGAGAACTTCCCGCCGACTCTTGAGGAGCTTGCAGGCTGCGAGCCTGTATATGAGGAATTTGACGGCTTTGATGAGGATATTTCAAAGTGCGGAAGCTTCGATGAGCTTCCCGAAAAGTGCCGCAGGTACATAGAAAGACTTGAGGAGCTTGTTGGCTGTCCTGTTAAAATGGTGGGTATCGGCCCTGACAGAAGTCAGATTCTCGAGAGATAATCTATAAATCTATATAACACAAAAGGGCAGCTTAGCTGTCCTTTTTGTTTTAATTATTACTGTCAACAAACTCATTTATAGCCGAGAAAATTGTAAACGCAACCTTGCCCTGATACTCCTCAGTTTTCAGAAGCTCCGCCTCATCGGGATTGGACAGAAATCCGCATTCCACCATAACCGTCGGGTTTTCGCTGTAGTAGCACAGAAAAAGCTCCTTTCCGCACAGCTTTATTTCACGGTCGTTGTCAGGCTGGAGATACTCCACAAATTTATTTTGCAGAGTTCGGGCAAGCTCCTCACTGCTGCTGTTGGTGTCGGAGTAGAACATCTGCGCTCCGCTGTATTTCGAATCTGTAAACTGATTCTGATGAATGGAAATACAAATTGCGTTCGGATATTCATTGAAAATGGCAAGTCTGTTATCCATGTCGGAGCTTTTTTGATTTGCGATACCCTCAACTCCCTTGTCGTGAATTGAAATATCGGTATCTCTTGTAGTTACAACCTCATAGCCGTTCAGCCGCAGCATATCACGGAGCATAAGCAGAATGTTCAGATTGATTCCCTTTTCGGGGACGCCGTCAGCCGTTGAGCAGCCGCCGTCCATTCCGCCATGTCCCGCATCAAGAATTATAACAGGCTTTTCCTCCTCGTAGTCGATAGATACGGGAATTGCGCCGCTTTGATTCTTATTGAGCAGAGCGTATCCGCCGAGAGCCATTATGGCGCATCCTGCTGCAATTGCTCCGCTTATGATTTTACGTTTTACATTTTTCATTGCATTTCTCCTCAGTTCAGTGATTTCATTTGATAAAGAATATGCTGAAAAAAGGTCGGATATGCGTATTGTACCTGATGAGGATGAGGAAACGTCGGGCTTTGATAATTTTTGAAATATGTATGAATCAATGTCAGTTTCTTTAACAAGCGAAAAATGAGGAAACTTTTCGGAAACTCTTGCATTCGCAAAATGAGTTTTATATAATAAATTGGTAGGAATTATTGTTTATATAACAGAAGCTGACAAAATAAGGAACATAGGCAATTGTTCCATGACGTCAAGCTTACGCAATACGTGTGTATTGCCTGTATAAAAAGGAATCGTGCATAACACGATTCCTGTTTTTTTATTTTGCCGATTCGGAAATAATTCCCTTGCGGACGAGAGCATAGGGAATAATATAGGCGAGAAAGGGTATAATTACAAGGGGCAGCATTATCATGACCTGTGTGTCGGTGAGCGCTGAGGTTGAAGCGTCCGAATTGATGAAGTTGTACGTCTGGAGAAAGTACGCGTTGATGAGCTTATGCCATTTGTAGTAGTCGAAGCCCCCTGTGGAGTGGGAAATAAACAGGATAATCCAGCTTATAATCGCAGGGAGAGATGACGTTATACCAACGGTTACGGGAATTATCGGGCTTGTTTTTATTCCCTCGGAGCGTTCTCTTTTCATATCCTCCGAAGCTGACTTCCAGCCGAAGCTTGCGAGAAGGCAGACAAGTATGCCGATTGTGCAGACAGCACAGATAAAACGTATTACTGCTGTTGAGGAGGTGGCAAGCGTCAGACCTATGAAAAGGGACATGACCTCCGCAGCAGTTATATAGCCGATAGCTTTTAAATATTTCATAACAAAAATTTCCTTTTTAAGTTTTTCCATACATAAGAGCGTTATTCCGTGAGATAATATTAACACATCAGAACAGGAGGATAACACATGAACGGTATGGATTTCAAAATGCCGGCCGATGAGGCGGTTAAAATTTATATCCCGAGAAGCTTCTCTTCAGGCACGGCAAAGGAGCTTCCCGAAAACGAGGCGGTAAAAATTTACGACACGAAAAAGAAGGATTTCCCGAGCAGTCAATGAGCCTTAAGCCTTCCCAATCTTCCCACAGCGGAAAAGGCAAGGAAAAACACGACGTTTACAATGACAATGCTTGCGCCGGGAGCTGTGTTGAAAATAAGCGCGATCAGCATTCCCAGCAGAAAGCTTATTACGGAAACAGCTCCCGAAACAAGCACAACTCCCTTGAAGCTCTTACATATCCGCATTGCCGTCAGGGACGGTATAACGATAAGACTTGATATGAGCAGCGAACCCATCATCATCATGCCGAGAACTACCGTTATGGCTGTGAGAACGGCAAATATCATGCTGTAGATTCCTGCGTTGACGCCCGTTGCCCGAGCGAAGCTTTCATCAAATGTAACCGAGAAAATCCGGTTGTACAAAAGCAGAAACGCAAGTATTACGATTACCGAAAGCACAACGCTCAGTATAACATCGCTGTCGCTCATGGCAAGGATACTTCCGAACATATAATGGCTCACGTCATTTGTAAGCCCCGCCTTTGAGGAAACAAGAATACCTATCGCAAGGGCAGTTGTGGAAAACAGGGCAATTGCCGAATCTCCGTGAAGCTTGCTGTTATTGTTGAGCCGAAGCAGTATGAACGCGGCAATTATTACAACGGGCAGCGCAACCTTCAGCGGAGCAAGATTCATAACTGCCGCAACTGAAAGCGCTCCGTAGCCAATATGTGACAAGCCGTCCCCTATCATGGAATATTTTTTCAGCACAAGAGTTACTCCAAGAAGCGAAGCGCATATGGTAACGGCAACTCCCCCAATCAGCGCAGGCAGGAGTATAGAGCGAAAAAATTCGGGTGTGAACATCAATCTTATATTTTCTGACATAGGGCTACTCTCCAATTTTTCTTTTCAGATGTGATACGGCGTATTCGTCAGGCGAGCCGAAAAAGCTTGTGCTGCAGCTGCAAAGGCACAGAATTTTGCTTGAATACTCCAGTGCGTTGGGAATATCATGAGATACCATTATAATCGTCATTTTATCCTTTCGGTTCAGCTCATAGATAAGCTCGTACATTTCCTCTGATGCGGCAGGGTCAAGCCCCGTGACGGGTTCGTCCAGAAGAAGCAGCTTTTTTGCGGCGCACAACGCTCTCGCAAGGAACATTCTCTGCTGCTGACCGCCCGAAAGCTCCCGACAGCTCCGTGAAGCAAGGTCGGAAATACCAAGACGTTCCATGGCCTGTGCGGCGATTTCCTTTTCCTTTGCCGAATAAAAGGGCCGAAGTCCACGGCTGCCGAGACAGCCTGAAATCACCACCTCATGGACTGTTGCGGGGAATCCGCTCTGCATGGCTGTATGCTGCGGAAGATAGCCGATGTCCTTGTGAGTGAGTCCGTTTCCGAAGGTTATTTTTCCGCCGTCGGATTTTTTTATGCCAAGCAGACATTTTACAAGGGTACTTTTTCCCGAACCGTTTTCGCCGAGAATACAGAGATAATCGCCCTCATCGATTGCGAATGAAAGGGAGCTGAGTACGTTTGTTCCGTCATAGCTTGCCGTAAGATTATCGCATTTTAAAATTTCCATCAATACAAAGCCTCCTTCAGATTTTCGAGATTTTGGCGCATAAGGTCTACGTAGGTGACGCCGTTTTCAAAATCCTCTTTTGATACGTTGTGACAGGATTGCAGGGGCAGCATCTCCGCACCTGTAGCGTCGCATAATTTTTCGGCAAGCTTCTTTGTGGAAAATTCCAGATAAAAAACGGTGTCAATATCATGCTCGAGAATTTCCTCAATGAGAAACGCCATTGTATACACGCCCGGCTCGGATTCCGAGCTGCATCCGCTGAAGGCTGCGAGATAGTCGAGATTGTAATCATAGGTCAGATAGCGGAACGGGAATTTATCCCCGATAACAATGAGATTATTCGGGGCATTTTCCGCCATATCGGTAAAATC
The DNA here is from genome assembly GCA_021200415.1 of Ruminococcus sp. Lineage (GTDB taxonomy): Bacteria > Bacillota > Clostridia > Oscillospirales > Ruminococcaceae > Ruminococcus. Next base: position 25,616 of record JAJQGO010000026.1, read on the forward strand.
GCTGTCAAGCTCCGCAAGAAGCTCCGTATAAGCCGCAGCGTTTTCATCATAAGCTGCTGAATCCTCCTCATAGGCTTCGCAAAGGGCATTCCTTATTCCCTCCACGCATTTTTCCGCATTTTTCGGAGATGTCCAGATATGCTCGTCATACTCGCCCTCATCGGAATCCTCGTCATCCTCGTCATCGTCATGCTCATGGGTGTGTCCGTTGGGAGAAGCTCCCGGAACCTCCTCCTCGCAGAGAGGGTCAACGAAGTCAAACAGACGTATTATGGTTATGCCCTCCGTGTCGAAGGATTCCAGTATTTCATCAACCCAGACCTCCCCCTCGCCGCCGATATAAATGAAAACATCGCACTGCTGTATATCGGCAATATCACGAGGTGTCGGCTCGTAGGAATGCGCCTCCGCTCCCGGGCAGAGAAGCATTGTTATATCGGCATCTCCCCCAGTAACAGCTCTTGCGAAATCGTAAGGGGGAAAGCACGTCGTTACGATGGAAAGTCTGCCGTCGTCAGCTTTTTCGTACGAGGAGCAGCCTGTGAAGGCTCCCGAAAGGCACATGACTGCCGCGGTAAAAAGGCAGATAATTTTCCTCCTCATGGCTGACCCGCCTTGCCGCACTCGGAGCATTTGCCGTAGAAAACAGTCTGTGAGGAATCTACGGTAAATCCGTGATGCTCGAGAATATGCCGGTTTACGCCTGTCAGGTACTGGCAGTCTATATGAATGAGCTTTCCGCATGAGGTGCATTTAAGGTGGAAATGCTCATGGCAGGAGGCGGAATTTTCAACGTACTGAAAGCAAGCCCCTGTTGACCCGTCCAGAATATATTTGCGGACAAGCCCCTGCTCCACAAGCTTATCAAGCTGGCGGTAAATCGTGGCAGTGCCCATAGGAGTACCCTCGCCATCAAGAAAAGCGCTTATCTCCCGAACATTGGTGTGCCTGTCCTTATTGCTCATGAGGTAATCAAGGAGCTTTTCCTTTTGTTTGGTTTTGTAGCCGTTTGTAGTTTTCATGAAATCCTCCGATGAAATTGAAAATGATTCTTAATTTCAATTTTAGCACATTATTTATCCGTTGTCAATAGGCATAAATCATCTTTTTTCATCATATGAAATAATGAGAGCCGCATAAATCCTCTGCGGCTTTGCCAATAATATTTTTGGAGCTGATACGGATTATGAACGATGAAGAAATAATTATAGCTGATGAAAAGTCGGAAATTCCCTGTGAGGACAGTGCGGAGGAGCTATTGAAAAAATATGACAGGAAGCGGACGCAGAGGGCGGATGATATTTTCGCAATGCAGGCTGTTGTGTGCGTGCTGGCAGCGGCGGCAATGCTCATTGCAAATTTTGCGTGTCCGGAAATATGCGCGCCCATCTACGATAAAATATGTGCCCTCGTATGGGACGGGCATGAGCTTATACCAAATCCCATAGATGAAATTCTGTCACGCCTGTGAGCCTGACAATCGGCGGTGTAAGGCTGCGCATAGATTTTACGTTTCTTGTGTTTTCGGCTATGCTTTTTCTCCTGAGGGACAGCCGCACGGCATTTGCCTTTCTCACGGTGTGTCTTGTTCACGAATCAGCCCACGCAGCCGTACTGCGCCTTGTGGGAGGCAGACTTTCCGAGATAATTTTCCTTGGCATGGGAATAAGAATGATTCCCCAAAGAAATAAGCTTTTGTCCGCGAAAAGAGAGCTGGCTGTGCTGCTTGCGGGACCTGCGGCAAATCTTGTGCTGTTCGCAGCATTTTCCCTGAAGGATTCGGGAAATTATTTTGCCTTTCTCAATTTATGCGCGGCGCTTTTCAATCTCCTCCCCTACAGCTTTCTTGACGGCGGAGCTGCCCTGAATCTCCTGTTCGGGTTCATGCGGTATTCCTCCCCTGTCCTCGCGGCAGTCAGGCTTCTGCCTGTTCTCTTTGCAGTGTATGCTGTAATCGAATATGGAAATCCATTTTTTATTCCTCTGTTTGTATCGATTTTTTATTTTTTGTCTGAATTCAGATAAGCCCATTGTGCAAATCAACGAAATGTCAAAAATCCGCTTGACAGACGAAGTTTTACATGATAAGATTTATATGGTTTTTATGCCAAAAAATTATGAAAATTACTATGGAGGATTGTTTTATGGCATTTTGTAAATTTTGCGGAAAGCAAATTTCTGAGGGTACTGTTTGTGACGAATGCAAGGCTAATCAGCCGGAGGCACAGCCTGCTCCCGAGGTAAATTATCAGTCACCCGTTGATCAGGCACCTGTTGCTGATCAGGCTCCCGCTGACGGCGGCGCAGGCGGAAACGATAAGAAGAAGCTCATTGTTGCCGGAGGTATCGCAGTTGTAGCTATTATCATTATTATCGCTATTATCAGCTCAATTGCAGGCGGCGGTTATAAGGATCCTATCAATGACTTCATTAAGGGTATCAACAAGGCTGACAGTCAGAAGGTTATGGAGGCTTGTTTCCCTAAGGATTGGCTTGAGGAAATGGCTGATGATGAAGACCTTGACCTTAAGGAACTCTATGATGAGCTTGACGAGGAATATGAGGATGTGCTTGATGATTGGGAAGATTACTACGGCAAGAACGTTAAGCTTTCCTTCGATTTCGAGGATAAAAAGGAACTCAGCAGCAAGAAGCTCAGCAACTATGAGGACGATTACGATGATTACTATGACATGGACGTAGAAATCACAAAGGGCTACAAGGTCAGCGGTACATTGACAATCGAAGGCAAGGACGACGATGACGAAGAGGATATAGAAATTATCGTTGTTAAAATCAAGGGCGAAGGCTGGTTTGTTTGCCTTTCAGACGGTGATTTGGCAGATTTCGTTGATTTCTGATCTATACATATCAAACATTCAAACAATCAAAAAATGCAGGCATTTACGTGCCTGCATTTGAATTTTAGGTGATAATATGGCAAAGGAACTTAAAACCAACGCAATGCGTTTTCTCGACAAAAATAATATCGAGTATAAAATAAATATTTACGAATGCGAGGAGTTCATTGACGGCGTTACTGTGGCGGAAAAGCTCGGGCAGCCTATGGAGGAGGCTTTCAAAACTCTCGTTGCGCAGGGGAAAAGCGGAAATTATTACTGCTTTCTGCTTCCGGTGGCTATGGAGCTTGACTTGAAAAAGGCGGCAAAAAGCGTCGGTGAAAAATCCGTGGAGCTTCTCCACGTGAAGGATATAACGAAAGTTACGGGATATGTTCGGGGAGGCTGCACGCCCATCGGCATGAAAAAGCAGTTCATGACCGTTGTTCACTCGTCCGCGGAGGAGCTTGAACTGTTCTACATCAGCGGCGGGAGAATCGGGACGCAGATTCAACTTTCTCCACAGGAGCTTGTGAAAGCCATACGCGGAAAATTCGAAGATATTGTTATGTAAAAAAACGGAATACGGCTTATGTGCCGTATTCCGTTTTTGTTTGTGTTTGTTTTAATATATTATGCCGTCATATAATCCTCAAAGGTATCCGTTCCGCCGACAGCCGTGTAAGCGTAATACGACAGAATAAACGATGCGTCAACTGCGTCAACAACGGAATCTCCGTTCACGTCAGCCGCAAGCTCCTGTGCCTCTGTGAAATCAGAGGGCTGTGAGGTTGCCTTTTTAGCATACTCCGAGAGAACGTATGAAGCGTCAATTGCGTCAATGACGTTGTTTCCGTCTACATCGCCAAGAGCTACTGTATCTGCTGAATTAAAGTGAATAGTAGCGTTTGTGAGGCATTCGTTGCCGTTTTCGATAGTAATCTCATTCCATTCGCTTTCTGTGCCTGTGTAATAAACGTCGGTTAGACTTGTGCAACCAGTAAACGCATATCTTTCGATACTCGTCACACTATCTGAAATTGTAATACTCGTTAATCCAGTACAGCTCTCAAATACACTTTCCCCGATACTCGTTACGTTGTCCGGAATCGTAATACTTGTTAAGCCAATACATTCAGAAAACGCTCCGTTTCCAATATATGTTACGCTATCAGGAATTATAATATTTGTCAAACCAGTGCAGAGACAAAATGACTCATTGCCAATACTCGTTACACTGTCCGGAATTGTAATATTTGTCAAACGAGCGCAGTCCCAAAATGCTTCATATCCAATACTCGTCACTGTATATCCATCAATCTCAGACGGGATTTCCAAATCGCCCTCAACACTGCGGTCGCAGCCCGTGATTTCAATTGTTCCATCGTCTAAAATCTCATATGAAAACGGTGATATGGTTTCAACAGGGTCTGCGGTTGTAGTTGTTGTGGTGGTTACTTCCGTGGTTGTCGTAGTAGTTGTTGTTGTTGTAGTTGTCGTTGTAGTCGTAGTTGTTGTAGTCGTGGTTTCAACAGGGTCGGGAAGCTCGCCTGCCACAAGAGTGTATGTTTCGTACGCTACCTCCGGATACTCAACGCCGTCAGCCGTAATGTTGGAATATACCGTTCTCAGCAGACTTGATTCATCCGCATCCTTAAGCTGTCCGATTTGCTCAAGAACAGCAGCCGCAATTGCAAGATGTCCCTTCTGGTTAGGGTGAATGTCCCTGTCGTCGCCCGAAAGCTGAATATTCGTGAAGTAGTAAGCGTATCCCTGATCAGCGTCAGTCTGTGCAGCACCTGATGTGAACTCGCCGTAGATGTCGGCAATTTTGAATTCATATGTAGATGTCAGCGACGTGAGATCCTCCTGAAAAGCGTCCATGACATACTTAAAGGTGTTTCTCAGAAGCTTTACTGCCGAAGCATAGCTTGCGTAATCAGCTCCCGTTCCGAATTTTGAATCCCAGTATTCAGACGAGAACTGGAGAGGCTGATAAACAGTCTGAACAATAATTTCGGCATCGGGATTATACTCATCAATCAGCGCAATGATTTCGGCAATGTTGGGGATAACCTCGTCCTGAACGTATCCCGTGCCGCCGCTTTTTCCTGCGAGATCCTGTTTAAGTCCGCTGATGAAGGCGCTTGCCTGAAGAAGATTCGAGGAGAGATAATCCATAAGTATATCCTGATCGAGAAGCTCCTCAGCGTCCGCAATTGTGGGATTTTCGGGAATATCATCAGCTGTTTTGCCCTCTGCGAGAATATCGTTTGAAGCGGCAAAATCCAATGAATATTTGAGTGTTTCGAGGATTATATCATTTCCTCCGATTGATACAACAACGACCTCCGCGTCATCGACAATTCCGGCAGTTCCGGTAAGCTGAGCATAAAGGTCATCTGTTTTATAGCCGCTTACGGCATAATTTTCAACGTCCCAGCCGAGATAGTCACCGCATATTTCGCCGTAGTTATACTCCCCGTCAGTCAGACCGTATCCGGAAGCAATGCTGTCCCCTAAGATTACGAGTGTTTCATCTGCCGCAGAGCTTTCAGCAGTAGAATAAAACGGCGTGCAGAGAGCAGAGATTCCTATTACAGCTGAGAGCAGAACCGATAGCTTTTTTTTCATAGTTTTTTCCTCCATTAAATAAATTTGGCAATGCTTGCAGGTATTAAGTCGCATCACCTTTCAACATGATAATTATAGCGTATTTTTTCAAATTTGTCAACATTTTGGCGAATAAAAACAAATTCCAAATCTAATGATTAAAACAAAAATAAATATTCCTGAGGTATTGACATTCCCGAACATTTGTTTTATAATAGCTTTACAAGGAATAGAACAAATGTTCTTATGCTATCTTATCGTGTGGACTGCATTTAAGGAGTGATATTGTGAAAGAGCTTATAAATGGTTACATACGAGGCTGCAATATGCTAAAGGAACGAATTGACGAACTGACGCAGACTATGAATGAGCTGCGCAAAAACGGAGGTGAGGATAAAATCGAGGAATTGAATCTTGAACAGCGAATCAGACTTTTGTATACTGAGCATCGTCAGGCACAGGAAACAATCGAGTATCTTACGGCTTATATGAGGAGGGTTGAAGAGCGTGGCACGAAGAGAAACATACTCTGATTCGTTTAACGGTGAGGCTGACAGGGGTATAAGGGCGCTGCTGGGTGAAGCTGATGATGAGCCGGACGGCAGAATAAGCCGGCTAAAAAAAATATTGTTAAATGTCATAAAAAATGAGCTAACCCCAAGACAAAGGGAAATAATTATGCTATACTATTTTAAGGAAATGGATATTGTCCGCATTGGCAGTCTGCTTGGCATTACGCCGCAGGCTGTTTCTGCGGCAATGAAGCGTGCGCGCATTACAATATACCGCTATTTGCAGTATTACATCTGATGGAGGTGATTTCCCTGAATACGCCAGTTTACGATTTTTTGAGAAGCTATGCTTCAAGCGGCACTCTCAGGTGCCATATGCCCGGGCACAAGGGGCGGTGCTCTGCGGATATTCCCGAAAATCCCTACGAGCTTGACATAACTGAAATCTGCGGAGCTGACAGCCTGTTTGAGGCTGATGGAATAATCGCGGAAAGCGAGAGAAATATGTCGGGGCTGTACGAAACGGCAGGAACTGTTTATTCCGCGGGAGGCTCGACCCTCTGCATCCAGACTATGCTTGCCCTCATGAAGCAGGAAAACAGACGTGTTTACGCAGTCAGAAACGTCCACAGGGCTTTTCTTAATTCGGCTGCGCTCCTTGATCTTGAGGTGGAGTGGATTATTCCCGAATACAGCGGCGGAATTTTGTCGTGCAGGATTGACTATGATGAGGTTGAGGACGCTGTTTCAAAATGCGAAAAGCCCTTCTGCATTTACGTGACCTCCCCCGATTATACGGGAAAAACTGCGGATATAAAGACTCTTTCGGCAATCTGCAAAAAATACGGCGCAAGACTTCTTGTGGACGGCGCACACGGAGCGCATCTTGCCTTCTTTGAGCAAAGCTGCCATCCTATAGCCTTGGGAGCTGATTTGTGCTGCGACTCGGCACATAAAATGCTGCCTGCATTGACGGGAGCTGCAACGCTTCACACCTCGTCGGCTGAATACGCCTGCCGCCTTAAACAGACAATGACTCTCTTTGCGTCAACAAGTCCCTCATACCTGATTATGGCAAGCCTTGACCTGTGCAATAAATATATTGCGGAGGATATACGGAGGGATATTGCCGAAAATATCGGGTATATATCAGGCTTCAGAGAAAAATTTTCAGGAAGGCTCATCTTTGCGGAGGGCGAACCCTTTCACATGACGATAAGAGCTGCGGAATCGGGATACAGCGGCATCGACCTTGCCCGTGAGCTTCGGCTTCAGGGCGTTGAATGCGAATATGCCGACAGCGGCCTTACAGTTCTGCTCATGTCCCCCATGAACCGCCGTGAGGATTATCAGCGTCTTGATACGGCACTTGATAATGCCCTGAAAAATCTGATTCCCCACGAGCCGAAATGCGAAAGGATTGAACTTCCCGTGCCAAGAAAAATCATGAGCATCAGAAATGCCGTGTTTGCTCCGTCGGAGGAGATACCTGTTGAGCGTGCCGAGGGCAGAATCTGCGCATCCGTAAAAATTCCGTGTCCGCCTGCCGTGCCTATAGCTGTCAGCGGCGAGCTTATAACGGAAAAACACATAAATATTTTTAAAAGGTATGGCATTTTAACGGTAAATGTGGTAAAATGAAGGTATAGGCAAGGAGGAATCACTATGAAGCTTATATTTGCAAGCAGCGGAGCTGCAATGCCCATGACTGACGGAAAGGGCTTCGGGAAGGCTTGATATGGAAAAAATTTACGGAAATCAATATCTCTTGGATACCCTTTCGGCTATGGTGCTTAGCGGACGTGCCGCGCATACAGTGCTTTTTTACGGCGAGAGGGGCAGCGGACGCAAGCTCATGGCACGCTATTATACGGCGCTGCTGCTTTGCGAAGCTCCCACTGACGGCAGACCCTGCGGAAAATGCAATGCCTGCGTTAATGGCGAAAAAAATCTTCACCCTGACATTATCTATGCCGAAACAAGCGGTAAGCTCGGCGGATATTCCGTTGAAACGGCACGCTCAATTTGCAGCGACGCCTTCATCAAGCCTAACAACAGCAGCGGCCGCAAGATTTATATCTTCCGCGACTGCCACAACATGGACGTGAGAACTCAGAATACACTTCTGAAAATTATCGAAGAGCCGCCCGATTATGCCCACTTTATTTTCACCTGCGAATCGAAATCGGACTTTCTCCCCACCATTATTTCACGCTGCGTCTGCTTCGGGACTTCCCTCTGCACGGAGGAGGATTCACGGGCGGCACTGGCTGAAAGAGGCTTCGCTCCGGCACAGATTGACGACGCTGTCAGCTGCTTTCACGGAAATATCGGCAGATGCATTGATTACCTGAGCAACGAAAAGCTGCGGCAGACTGTGGATTTGACAAAACGCGCGACTGATAGTATAATTAAAAGAGATGAGTACACACTGAATGTGACGCTTTTCGGTCTGGGCAGGGAGCGTTCGGACGTGAGAGATACGCTGATTATGCTGGATATGCTTGTGCGTGACGCGGCTGTGCTGAACAAAGACAAAAACGCGCGTACTATCGGCTGCTGGCGTGAGGGTGCAGAAGCTCTTGCATCAATGATAACCGCAGGTCAGTCGGAAAGGATTCATCAATATATCGAGAACGCATGGAGTACAATAGAATGCAACGTCAGCATTCCACTTGCGCTTTCGGCGCTTTGCGGCGAGATAATCAGCTGTCTGTGAATCAGCCGCATTTATACGTAAAATCATCAGTAATTTATCAGAATGGAGCTGTAATGAAAGAAATTGTAGGAATCCGCTTTAAGAGCGTTGGAAAAATATATTATTTTTCTCCGGGGAGCATTCAGGCTGAAATCGGAGATATGGCAATTGTTGAAACGGTGAGAGGCGTTGAGTGCGGCGAGGTTGTTATAGCTAACCGCAGCATTCCCGATAAGGAAATCTCCTCCCCTCTCAAGCCGATTATCAGAATCGCAACTGAAAATGATTTGAAAATAGTTGAAAAAAATAAGCTCAAGGAAAAAGAAGCATTCAAAATCTGTGAGGAAAAAATTGCCTTCAGAAAGCTGAAAATGAAGCTGATTGACGTTGAATGCACCTTTGACAACAACAAACTGCTGTTTTATTTTACGGCTGAAAACCGTGTGGATTTCCGTGAGCTTGTCAAGGACCTTGCAGCTGTTTTCAGAACACGTATCGAGCTGCGCCAGATTGGCGTCCGTGACGAAGCTAAAATTCTCGGCGGACTCGGTATCTGCGGACGTGAATTCTGCTGCAAGGGATATATGGGCGAATTTCAGCCTGTATCCATTAAAATGGCAAAGGAACAGGGACTTTCTCTCAACCCCACAAAAATTTCCGGAACGTGCGGACGTCTTATGTGCTGCCTTAAAAACGAACAGAATGCTTACGAGGAGCTGCTGAAAATCACGCCGAAGGTCGGCGCGCTTGTGGTTACGCCCAACGGCGAAAAGGGCAAGGTTGAGGAGGCTAACCTCATAACAGGAAAGCTGCGCATTAAAACGGAAAAATCAGAGGTTCCCATAACTCTCGACCGCAGCGAGGTAAAGCTCCTGCGCGATGCCGAAATCAAGGTAAACCGTGATGAAATCAAGGCTCTGAAGGGGCTTGAGGATAAATAAAATGCCAAAGGTGAATTACGGTCTGATGCTCGACAAAAAGCTTGACGAGTTGCGTGAAACGGGCGAAAAGCCGACGCTGCTGCTTCATGCCTGCTGCGCTCCGTGCAGCAGCTATGTTCTGGAATATCTCCATGAGCTGTTTGAGATTACGCTCTATTTCTGCAATCCCAACATTGCTCCCCAAGAGGAGTATGATTACCGGAAAAGCGAGCTGAAACGCCTTGTGGAGGAAATGAAGCTTGGCGTAAAAATTATTGACGAGGACTATGACCCTGCGCCCTTTTATGAGCTTGCGAAGGGGCTTGAAGATCTTCCCGAGCGTGGGGAGCGCTGCCGCAGATGCATAGGATACCGCCTGAAAATGGCAGGTGCAAAGGCTGCGGAGCTTCATGCAGATTACTTCACAACAACGCTGACAATAAGTCCACATAAGGACTGCGCATTTATAAATGAATGCGGTGCTGTGACGGCGGATGAGGTCGGAGTGAGCTATCTTTTTTCCGATTTCAAGAAGCATGAGGGCTACAAACGTTCGATTGAGCTTTCGCGGCAATACGGACTTTATCGGCAGAATTACTGCGGATGCGTTTACAGCAAGAGGTCAAATGATTCAAAATAAAAGAACGCCGTAAGCGTTCTTTTTTTAGGTATAAAATTACCAAAAAAGCCGCACCCTCAGGTGCGGCTTTAAATCCGTCAAGTATAAAATTACTTGATTTCGATTGTAGCGCCAGCCTCTTCGAACTTAGCCTTGATTTCGTCAGCCTCTGCCTGTGAAACGCCTTCCTTGATAGCCTTAGGTGCGCTTTCAACAACTGCCTTAGCTTCCTTAAGTCCAAGACCGAGAACGTCCTTAGCAACCTTGATAACAGCCATCTTAGCATCACCGAATGATGTAAGAACAACGTCAAACTCTGTCTTTGCAGCCTCAGCAGCAGCGCCTGCGCCTGCAGCGGGAGCAGCAGCGATAGCAGCTGTTACACCGAATTCCTCCTGAATAGCGTCAACGAGCTCTGAAAGCTCAAGAACTGTGAGTTCTTTAATTTCTTCAACAAATTTAGTAATCTTCTCTGAAGCCATGATAATAATCTCCTTTATAAATATTTAAGCTGCGGACGGATAGCGTCCAAAATGTAAATGCGCAGAAAATCAGGCAGCTTCTTCTTCTGATTTCTTGTCTGCAACAGCCTTGACTGTAGCAGCAAGCTTCTGCATTGGGCCTTGCAGCGAACCAACGAGCTGTGCAAGGAGTACGTCCTTTGACGGAATTTTTGAAAGAGCTGTAACGCCTGCCTGATCGTAAACAACACCCTCAACGTAGCCTGCCTTGAGATTGAACTTCTCATCGCCTGCCGATTCAGCAAACTTACCGAGAATTCTTGCGGGAGCAGTCTGATCGTCATTTGAGAGAGCGATAGCAGTTGTACCGTTAAGCACCTCATCAAAGCCTTCGATGCCGCAGTTTGCAAATGCGCGCGCAAGCATAGTATTCTTCTCAACGAAGTAATTAACGCCTGCCTCACGGAGTTCCTTTCTGAGCTTTGTATCCTCCTCAACGGTAATTCCCTTATAATCAACGAGAACGCCGGATACGGAAGCCTTAATAAGATCAGTCAGCTGTTCAACCTTAGCCTTCTTAGCTTCAAGTACCTTTTCGCTTGGCATATGTGTATTCACCTCCGAATAATTGGTATCGTATCCGAAAGCGCAATAAAAAGCCTTTCCCGACAAAACGAGAAAGGACAATAGTAATATCACTGATTGCAATTCCTCGGCGGGTCTTACGGAAAAATCCAGCCTGCTGTCTTTAGAATACGATATATACTGCATGAATCGCAGCTTTTATATTATAGCACCTCTTTTTTCTCTTGTCAAGGGATTTCGGAAATTTTTTTTCAAAAAATTTCAAAGATACTCTCTCATGAACTCCGCTGCCCTTTCGGCGGCAAGGCGGTGGGTATCCTCGGAGGGATGCCAGTTCATGGTGAAGCCGAGTGTTCCGTCCTGACATTCAAATTCAAGGGTGTGGATTTTCCTATCGCCCGTTTCGGCGGCGAATCTTCGGCAGGCGTTCTGCACCTGCGGGAAGAGAGCTGTTTTCATAATTCCCAGCATACAGAACAATTCGGCATGGGGATTACATCTGCGGACGGTGCGGAGAAAGTCAAGATAGCCGTCCTCAAATTCCTGTCTGCGGAGAGGATTATCCAGACAGTAGGTATGATCATTTGTCCCGAGATTGATGACCACGGCATCGGGAACGAATTTGCTGAAATCCCAGAGAATATTCTGCGGCAGAACATAGCCGTCAACGGCAAATTTTGAAAATCCGAGGCTCTCATAAAAGGGCGGTATTCTTTCGGGGAAATTCTGCATTCCGTCATGAGTGCAGCCACTGATAACTCCGTATCCGCTTGCGGAAAACATACTGTAATCGGCATTGAGAAGCTCGGCTGTCAGGTAGGCGAAGGACTTCATAGCGTTTTCGGCGCAGGTTGAAAATATCCCGTCCACATTGCTGTCGTCAACGCCGTATCCGCAGGTAATCGAGTCCCCGATAAATTCGATTTTCAGGGGCTTTTCGCAGGTTGGCTCTATAAGCTCATCATACTCCGTCACAACGGGGAAAACATTGGCAGCGGCAAATGCGGCTTCGGAGAGCTTAATAATTCTCACGCTGACCGTCCTGATTTTGCTGCTCCGAAACACGGTGAAGCTTTCACGGCACGAGCTGATGACCTTTTTCACGACAATTTTTCCGTCTACGAGTACGGCGACTCTCGGCAGAAGCTCATGAGGGCAGCCCTCATCGCAGCCAATTGCAATTTTAAGCTTGCGTCCCGTGAAGCGGAACTCGCAGCCTGATGCGGACATTATGAGCTTCAATACCTCTCCGCTGATGAGAGTTCTTCCGATTTGTTTAGTGTTCAGTTCGTTCAGGACAAATTTTTTCACAGTTATACCCCTTCCGCCAGCATTCTGTCACGCTTGCCGCCAAATAATTTTGTAATAGCTCCAAGGCACACGCCAACGAAAACTGCGGATATTACAGTTCCGATTCCAACACTTCCGAAGCTGTGAAGCATGAACAGGCAGACGCAAAGTGATATAACGACCATTGTAACATCAAATGCGATTTTCACCTTTGAGAACTCGATATTTCTCATATCAGAGATAGTTTTCATCGTTCCCTCGCCTGCAAGCGGCATAATATCGGCAGGGACGTAGAGGAAAATTCCCACGGCGACAAGGACAATGCTTACGGCAACCATACATAAACGAATTGCCAGATTGTGGGGCGTCGGCAGGAAGGACGCAAGATAGTTACAGAAGGTGGTGAAATAGCCGAAGATGAATCCGACTGCAATCTGAAGCAGATTTTTTATCTGAAACGCTTTTCTGAGAAGCAGAATCTGAATGAAAACCAACGCGGCGTGGAACAATATAGTTGCCTTGCCCATTTCGATTCCCCATACGCAGGTTAATGTGTAGGGAATGGAGCTTACAGGTGAAACTCCGAGATTGGACTTGACTGACAGGGCAATTCCCATTGTCATGATAAACAGTCCGACAAAATACATAACGAGTCTTGTTTTAATTTTTTCATAAAATCAACCTTTCATTTTAGTCGCCGCAGCAGAAATATGCAGCGCCGCTAAATTTTATTATACCATAAATCGGCGAATTTGTCAAATTTCGGCAGACTGCTATTGAGGGCGAAATTTTGTCGGATATGCATATTACCGGATTTTCGACAAACAATAGAAGGGCAGACCGCTAAAATATTAAGCGGCATATTCTGTATAAACGGAGGAACACTACAAATGAAAGCAACAGGTATTGTTAGAAGAATAGACGATCTCGGACGTGTCGTAATTCCTAAAGAAATCAGGCGCACAATGCGCATCCGTGAGGGAGATCCGCTGGAAATTTATACAAACAGCGATGGTGAGGTAATTTTCAAGAAATATTCGGCGATAAATGAAATGAGTGAAAATGCCGTATATGTGGCGGACATAATGTACAAGATAGCAGGCTGCCCGGTACTGATATTTGATAAGGATCACGTGGTTGCGTCGGCAGGCGTTTCACGCAAGGAATTTGCCGAAAGACGTGTTACGGCTCAGCTTGAGGAGCTTATGGAATCGCGCGGACAATATTTCAAAACGCGTGAGGCGAATCAGAAGCTTTACGGTGCGGAGGGCATCGACAGAGCCGCAATTGCCGCGCTCCCGATTATTTCCGCAGGCGATATTGCCGGAGCTGTTGTATTCCTTGAAAGCAGTCAGAACGCAGAGGCTTCGGAGCTGCAAAAAAGCCTTATCAATGCAGCGGCGCAGTTCCTTGCAAAGCAGATTGAGGGATAAATCAAGACAATAAAAAAATGCCGCTGAATATTATCCTGAATCAGCGGCATTCGTATTTCTATTTACAGTATCTGTCAAGTATGGATTTTAATGCTGTGACGCTTGCACTGTGAACTCTCACAACAGGAATATCATGCTTAGCGGATTTTTGGTTAACACGATTCACCATTTTATGGGAACAGGTATTTGTAAATACAACCATTAAATCGGGCGTGCCCAGCTTATTTTCAAAGTCGGAGGGCATTTGCGTAAACACCTTAGATTTGCAGTTATATGATTTGCATATTTCCTTATATCTCCCAGCCATGCGGTCATTTCCGCCCACTAAAACAACACTCATCATCTCACCTCACTTATGTTAGCATTGCCTAACATCATAATACCATATTATTCTTCATTTGTCAAGGGTTTTTTTGATAACACAAAAAATCCTGCGGAATAATCCACAGGATTTTGAGTTTTCGGCTGTGACGCCGATTTATTGGAGATTAAGATTATGATTATGATGAATATGACTCAGGAAGTGAGAGAATAACCTGTGCAAGCAATCTCTGAATTGCAAGCGCGTCATTGTTGCTGATTCCGTCGCCGCGCTGATTTACATCGGCATTTATAAGTCCCTGTTCACTAAGGGGATATTTTTCGGCATTTGAAATGTAGCTGAGAATTGCAACTGAATCGCTTATATCAATTGCCCCGTCAACATTTGCATCACCGTAGAGAATATCGTCATCTGAAGATGATGTATCTGCGGTTGTTGTTTCCGAATCGTCATAAACATAGAGATCCGACGGCAGCTCGCTGAGAGTTATGCAGTATTCACTCTGATATGTTTCCGTAACGGTATCGGCATTGTTGTAATCTGAGCCTGAAATGAATTTCGGGCTGCTCTCCTCATCATACCATGTGCAGAAATAGAGCCAGTTTGCGTGCTCGATTGTCATATTCGATACGCTCGGAATTGTGCTGTTTTCGGGCATTGCTACCATTTTCGCATTGTCAACATAATCAACCAGTGACCAGAAAACAGAGCTGTCAGCGTCCTCGTTAGGGCCGCTTGTAAGTCCGTCATGGCGGTTATATTCCGTATCATACTTATCGAAGCCCACAATGTCAACGTAATCATCGCCTACATACCATTCGGCTGATTCATCAGACCATGCGTAGAGATTTTCCTCCCAGATAAGGTTGTGGAGTCCGTATTCCTCGGTAAGCGTTGTGTAGAGGTACTTCCAAAGCTCCTTGTAGACCTCCGTGCCTTCCTTCGACCACCAGAACCAAGCTCCCGAGCCGTCTGTGCCTCCGTTGCCCTCCGCTTCATGGAAGGGTCTGAACAGAACGGGAACTCCTGCGTCCTGAAGCTGGAGAAGCTCGTTTGCGAGATTTTCCATACACAGCTTGAAATACTCATACTCAACCGTGCCCTCCACAAGGACGTTAGCCGTAACGAAGTCTGTGCCTACGCCGTATGTTGTCTTGGAGAAGTCAAGTGATTCACCGAGAGTGTAGTCGGAAAGCTTTACAGGAACGTTAATGTGCCATGAAGCAGTAACGATACCGCCCTGATTAACTGCCCAGTCAATCATTCTTTCCGTAACGCCGTCGTCCCATGCGTAGCACGGACAGTAGCTGCCGAAGTCGAAGCCTCTTATTGCGGGATATTCGCCTGTCAGCTCGTAGAGGTAGTCAAACTCTCTGTCGTAGTCGTTGTAGGTGTAGCTGCGGTTCTGGGAATCATAATTATATGCCTGACCGTCCTCATCGTAGCAGGTCCAGACAAAAGTTGAGCCGTCGTCGGCAGTATCCTTGCTTGATTCGTCAAAGGTGTAGGTGTTTCCGTCCGAATCCACACAGGTATTTGTTGAGGAATCGTAGCGGATAGTCGTCTGAACCTGATGTCCGCCGCCGTAAATTTCCTGCTGACCTGAAAGAACGTGTTCGCCGTAAACGGAATTGAGATAGGACAAGAGAGCCTTTGTCTCATCGGTTGCGTCGGGGTCGCAGGGAACTCCCGTGCCCACAAGCTCATCAAGCTCGGCTTCGGCAACGGTAATCGTATCATACTCGGCATAGCCGTATGAGGTTTTGAACTCGATAGTATTTTCGCCCTCCTTCAGGCGGTATACGCCGAAGTCAACGTCAGTCCATTCGGTGAGATAGGGCAAGGTGTATGTGTAATCAATACCGTTTATTGAAAATGTCTGCATTCTTCCGTCCTCGCTGAGAAGCTGCGCACAGCGCGCTGAAAGGGAGTACATTCCCTCCTCCTCGACCTCAATCGTAATAGAGAAGGGTGTGTTTGTGAGATAGATGAAGCCGTCTCCGGAATATCCGGGAATCTGAGTTCCATAGACACTCGTCCATACGTCCTGACCGTTAATGTCAAGCTCCTCGGCTTCATACGTTCCAAGACCTCTTACAACAGTTTCGGTTTCAGCTGAAACTGAGCTGCAGAGAGGTGCGCACGCCATTGCGGCTACAGCTGCCGCAGCAAGCATGGAAAGCGTTTTTCTGATTTTTCTGTTCATAGTTAAGCCTCCGATCATAAAATGAATAATGTTATTTGTGTGTCTAAAGTGCTGCTAAGGGAATACCGCATAAAAATCGCTGTGCAGATAACCGGCAAAGCCGGCAAGCGCTTATTGTGCGGCAAGCCTTATTTTATACATTTATTATACCAACATTTTCACATAATGTCAACAAGACGAACGCGATATTTTCACGCATCCGCCATTCGGCGCATTCCCGAATATTGACAAATTGAGAAATATATTGTAATATAGTATTAAGACAACATTATTAAAACGCTTTATTTTAAATTTTGGGTGATAATATGAAAATCAATAAATTCTGCTTTAATTTTCAGCAGGATAAGCCTGTCTGCAACGAAATCTCCGAGGACTATACGCTCATATCCGCAGCATCTCCGATTGTTTTCACAATCTGCGGCAAGGACGTATCATGCCCTACGGATACAATTATTATATATGGGCAGAATTCCTACCGCACATATTGCAGTGCCGACAGGAATCCCCTGATTCTCGACACGGTTGGCTTCGGCATGACCTCCGCCGACCGTCAGTTTTTCTCCGAGCTGAATATTCCCCTGAACAAGCCGGTTCAGCTGGGCGAAAATATTGTTATTCACAATCTTGTAAAATCCATGCACACACAGCAGATTTATTACAACAATGCCGACAGCGATTTCAATGATTATGCACTGCGCATGATTCTGCTCAACATCAGCGAACAGCTGCGCAGTCCGCAGGAAACGGAGATTCCCGATGTTCCCCGATACAGGGAGCTTCTGGAGCTTCGGAGGAGCATTTGCGCCTCCCCTACAAGCCGCTGGAGCATTGATGAGATATGCTCTGAAATGAACATCAGCCGAACATATTTCCACAGAATTTATTTCTCTGCGTTCGGCGTAACCTGTATGCAGGACATCATAGAAAACCGCCTGAGCTTCGCAGCCGAAATGCTCATCAGCACGGACACCTCCGTCAGCAAAATTGCCGAAATCTGCGGATATGACAGCGATTCCTACTTCATGCGCCAGTTTAAAAAGCACACAGGCTTAACGCCCTCGGAATACCGCAGACGGTTTTCATGCAACTGCGGAAAATAATCAATCTAAATTTCAACAGCTTTATTTGTGCAGGGTTTCTGAGCGTGTTCACGTAAAATAAATGTGCGGGTTTTCGAGCATAATTTTGACGAATACAAGGCGAAAATATGCAGACGGGCTGACGCCCGTCAAATGTTTTCAACGCAGTAGTTGTTAAAATTTGCCGAAAATACGTGCGTTGTATTTTATGTGAATACGCTCTTTATAAAATTTGCCGAAATCTATTATTTCTACTTTACAACGGACGATTTTTGTGGTATAATATATCATTATTGAAAAAAGTGAGAGGAATTCTTTTATGAGTAATGGAAACAGAAGAAGAAGCCGAAGAAAATATAAATTGAGATACGACAGGGTTATCGCTGTCGCTCTCGTGCTGATTGTTTTGATTGTTATTATCACCTCATGCTCCAAGGGATGCAGCAAGGACGATGACGACAAGAATACCGAAACACAGTCCTCCGTTGTGGACGAGCTTACAAGCGGCTCCGACGAAAGCGCTGACGCAACAGCCGCAGAGGGCGATACAGCCGCAGATGCTGTTGCAGCAACTGCTGCGGAAACGGAATATACCATTCAGTCCGTCGAATATGCACAGGTCAACATGGGTGACCTGATTCTTGTAAACTCCCTCCACCCGTACACCTTTGCAGAGGGCGATACAAATCTCGTTACAGTCTACGAAAACAGAAGCACCTGCTACAGCGTTAAGGATAACGAGGTTATGCTGGATTCAAACGTAATCACACAGCTCAACACCTTTATGGAGGCATATTACGCCGCTACCTCAAATACGGATCTCCGTATCATTACGGGCTACAGATCGCTTGAGGTGCAGAACGACAAATACAACAGCGGTCTGACCGATATTGCAGGCGGCTATTCGGAATATCACACGGGAAGAGCTATCGATGTGGGAATTTTCCCCGAGGGAAGCGATTCGAACTACTACTCCCCCGATTACTCCGAAACCATCAACTATGGCTGGTTCAATGAAAACGCTTCAAGCTACGGATTTATCCTCCGCTACCCTGAGGGCAAGGAATCCTCAACAGGCGAAAGCTCCAGCACCTACACCTACCGATATGTGGGCATTCCCCACGCTGTTTATATGGCGCAGAATAACCTCTGCCTTGAGGAGTATATCGACCAGATTAAATCATACAATAGTACCAATACGCTTAAAATTACTAACGGCACTTCCCAGTATGAGGTGTACTACGTGGCAGCCAATGTAAACGATGTTACGGATGTTCCGGTTCCCTCAACTATGCCGTATACCATTTCAGGCAACAACGTAGACGGATTTATTGTTACGGTTACAGTTGCTTAATCAGATAAAAAAATAACTAAATAGAGAAAAGAGCTATGGAATTGTCCTTAGCTCTTTTCTGAATACAGAAGGAGTTCAACTTGAAAAGAATACTTGCTCTTATCCTCGCGGCTTCGTTCGTCCTTCCGCTTTTTTCCTGCGGTGACGAAAGCGATGATACCTCCCGGAGTGACGGCAGCGGCATGATGTACAACGCCTCGCTTCTGAATAATCCCGAAAGCCTCGACCCACAGTATGCCTGCGATGAAGCTTCAAATACCGTCATTGCCAACCTCTACAGCGGACTTATGAAATTCGCCGATGACGGAACTGCCGTCTGCTGCAACGCCGAAAGCTACACCGTATCCGAGGACGGTCTGACGTACACCTTCAATCTGCGGAGCGATAATTACTGGTTTTTCGATGAAAATGACGATGATACGGTTGATGATGACGAATGCTTTCCTGTTACGGCGGAGGATTACGTTTTCGCCTTGCAGAGGGTTCTCGATCCCGAAATGCAGTCGCCCTACTCGGAGTATTTCACCTGCATAAAGGGCGGCGAGGCGGCTGCCAACGGCACGTCCTCAGCGGATTCAATCGAGGTTTACGCTGCCGACAGCTCAACGCTTGTCATTCAGCTGGAATATCCCTCCGCTGACTTCATAAATCTCATGGCTACGCCTGCCGCCTATCCGTGCAACGAGGAATTTTTCCTCTCCACGAAGGGCAGATACGGACTCGATGATGATTCGGTCATGTCAAACGGCGCGTTTTTCGTGCGTCAGTGGTTCTATGACGCCTACGGCAGCAACAATATTTTGTATATGAAAAAAAATTCCGCCAACAGCACCGATGAAAACAGAGTTTACCCATCGTTTCTGAGCTTCACGATTGAAAAAAGCGCGTCCGACATCAGGGAGATGTTCCTTGACGCGGAAATCGACTGCTTCACTACACTGAATAAAAATTCCTTTGAAAAGAAAAAATACACAATTGAATCACAGCAGAGTATTACTCTTGGATTGATTTTTAACAGCAGTGATAAAATATGTTCAAATGAAAACTTTAAAAAAGCGCTTTGCTATAGCATCAACCGCCAGTCCCTGAGCGATGAGGCGGACGATGACGCATCTGCCGCATACGGTATAATTCCCCCAGCCGTAAATCTTCTGGGGAGGTCATACAGGGATTTGTCCGCTGACACGGCTTTCGACACCTATGACGCGGGCAAGGCAGCTGAGCTGTGCAGCACTGCCAAATCCGAGCTGAACGCGGAATCCTTCGGGACGATTACAATGCTCGTCATTTCGGGAACTGTGGATTCCTCCTTGGTTCACGTTCTGTCGAGGGAGTGGCAGGACGCACTCGGCTTCTATGTGAGCATTGAGGAGCTTTCGGAGGAGGATTTCTACTCGCGTCTGGAGGACGGAGATTATCAGCTTGCCCTTTATCCTGTCAGGGGGCTGTACAACAGCGGAATATCGGTTCTTGAACAGGTTGCGGGCGATGAGTATATTCAGCTTTCCGATTCGGCAAATGCCGCTGTGGCGGAGCTGAGAAAATGCACTGACGCTTCGGAGCTTGTGGAGGAATTTACAGCTGCCGAGAAAATGATAATTGATGAAATGGCGTATGTTCCCGTATTTTATAAAAATTCTTATCTCGTAATGGAAAGTGAAAACGAGGATATTGTTTATGATTCATTCTCCGGTGCGGTAAGCTTCAGGAATGCAAAGCATTTTGATTAAGCAAAATAAAATAGCAAAAAATATAACCGTCGGCTATCGGGATAAAGCTGACGGTTATATTTTTAATAAATAGAGCTGATAAAATTGTTTCCGTTTTGTTAAGGAAACGGCATAAAACTTGGATGGCAAATTTGCCTTGTGTCATTGCATGATGTCAAAAATTCTGTCTTACTTCTTGAAGGATTTGAGTGATTCAGGCTCAACAGGCTGATAAGTACCGAAGCCTGAAGCAGTTCCGCTTGCTCTTGACGCAGCTTTTTTGCCTACAGCAGCGATGAGCTTATAAATCTTGCTGATTTTCATCACTGTTTTCCTCCTTTCCGTATTGCCCAACAAACATCAACAGCATTATTAGCAAGGCTGTCAAGATTATGATGAAGCAAATTTTTATAGCAAAGAAATACGTAAAAGCAGCAACAGCAGTCCAAAATAGTGAAATTGCTATACTGATTTTGTGGTATTTCGTTTGTTCTTTTTTGGTTAGCGGTTTATTGTGATTCTCCACAGGTGCAAGATAAACGCAGGTTATCACAAACAGCAGCATTATCAGAATGCAAAGCACGGGGAAAAAGGAAATCTCGGAAAACGGCAGTTCAGAAATAAGCGCAACTGAAAGGCAAATCAAGGTGAAAGATGCCTTGCAGCCCAAAAATGTTTCCGCGTGATAGCCGCCCGTGTAGAGCCTGACTGATATAAACATGACGAAAAAGAGAAGCATTACAAGCAGCTGCTTGCTGAGAAGTCCTACCGCAAGGACGATTGCCAAATCCGCAATGCCCAATAAAATGGTTTCGTAGCCGTAAATGCAGATGTCGATTTCGGACTGAGAAATCGCACCCTTGCCCAATAAAAAATCAGCTATCCTTTTGCTTAGTCGGTGTATCAATCCAATCACCACCTCTAAGAAAATTATAGCTGATTTCCTGCGGAATTTCAATATTCTTTCCTAATTAGCACCTTTTTTTCCTAATTAGCACTTTGTTTTCTAACAGCATCAAAAATCTTCGCTTGGAATCCAAATATCCATAATAAAAAGACCATTTTTCTCATAAATTTCAATCATACCATTATATTTATTTACTATATCCCTGACAGATTTGAGTCCGTATCCGTGAATTTTCTTTTGAACCTTTGTCGTTTTTAGTTCAGGATTACTCTCAAGGACTGATTTTTTGATTGAATTTTTTAAAATAATATGGATGTATTTTTTCTGCTGAGTTATCTCGAAATAAATCTCCCTGTTTTTCTCGACCTTCCTGCAAGCCTCGATTGCGTTGTCAAAAATATTTCCAAGGAGGGAACACATATCCACGTCCTTTATATCAGTTTCAAATTTGCCCGAACATACAATAACTGATATGTCCTCATTCCTGCATTGCATGAGCTTTGTGTTCGACACAATATCCACAACCCTGTTGCCGGTATTTACGCTGTCATACTTGAAATTGAGCTTGTTGTCAAGCATATCCTCGATGTATTCCTCAGCTCTGCCGTATTCTTTCTCGGAAATGAGCGTTTCAATGCATTGCAGATGATTTTTCATGTCGTGGCTGATTTGATTTATCTCCTTGAACCGCCTTTCGAACTCCTCATACTGGGTACGGTGAAGCTCATCCTGCATTTTATCAATTATTAAATTTGTTTTTTCAGCATTCTTTTCACTGATTCTTTTCATAAGGAAATATACCAAAACATTTACCATAATTAGCTCGACACCAATGATAATTGACATTGGAGTTTCACTTGATATGCCTGTATCCATATCAATTTGGAATATGTTCAGTCCAATAAGCATAGTTAATATAAAGATTACACCAATTGTAATCCATTCACTTGCGGAAAAATAATATCTTTTGTCGCCTTTAACTCGTAAAAGAAGCCGTGTTACCATAAATAGGAGAGCTTTTGTAATAAAAAGAACAAGCAATCTTATCAATCCGCGTATTTCTATCATTTCCTCCACGGTTCTGCCCGTCAGAAGTCCAAGCGTTCCGAGGGACAAAAAGCTGATCATCATCGCGGAAATGTCCAGAATCAGCGCCGCAAAGAGCTTTTCAAAGGTCGTGCCATTAAGAAGCAGAAAAGCGAGGCCGAAATTCGCGCAAATTCGCAAAACGCTGAGGATTCCCTCGTAGCTCATGAAATGGTTGAAAATGAGCGTTATGGCTGAATTGACGGCGAAAATGAGCAAAAAGCACAGCAGCGAGCGCTCTTTTTTCTTCGGATTGAGAAACCGAACCATGAAATCGGCGTATATTGCGTACTCCACGAAGGTGGCGATATATTCAAAAATGCTCCAAACCATGTCAACTCTCCCGCGAAAAATGCATATAATCGATTTTTGCCTGTTCATATCTGCTCCGACTCAGCGGCAGTGTTGTCCCATCGTCAAGGAGAACCTCCCTAAATTTTATAAGATTTATAAATCTATAGTTTACAAGATAGCTTTGATGTATTCTAATAAAGCCATAATTGTGAAATGTATTTTCAATATCCTTTAAATTTCCGTTTATTGTAAAAGTTTCCTTATTTTCATGAATAATTAGCTTATGGCTTGTAACTTCAATGTATTTAATTTTAAATGGGAACACCCATCTCTTGCCCTGTGCAGTTAAAAACATATAACGTTCATTGTTCTTTTTTCGTTTAGCTAAAAAGTCATTCAATGTTTCTTCAATTTCTAAATCAAATTTAGACTTGCGTATGAATCTGAACGGCGCAAATTTTATCGCATCATACACAAGCTCATCTTTATTTGTTATAAAAATTATATCAACCTCGTCATCTCCGTCACGCAAAATTTCAGCTGCCTCCATGCCGGAAATATTCGGCATATCAATATCCAGAAAAATTATATCAAAACTCATTTTTTCGGAGTCCTCCAGCAAAGGGGCGGCTTCGGCGTAATCGTAAATTTCATGTTCAATTCCGAATTTATCAAGAATTTCATCTATTCGCTTGTGAATCGAATCGAGTATAATCATTTCATCGTCCGCAACAGCAATTTTAATCAAATAACCACAACCTAATTTTTATTCCTCGTCAGCATCCCATAACTGCAATTACATTATATAATAAATTCCCTTTTGTGTCAACCTGACCTGCGATAATTTGCCCAGCCCCTTGACAAATCGGCGTTTCGGGATTATAATGATGTCATGAACATTCCTTTTTTCGCCGCAAAAACGGCAGATTGGAGATTAAAATGAATTACAAAGCTCTTGTTTTATGCGCCTGCGCACTCTGTACCGCAGCATCCTGCATTACGTACAAGCAATCCCCCGACAGCCTGACCTTCACAGCCAACGCTGCCGATTCCTCCAGCGACATCAGCTTCACCGCTATCGGTCAGTACACTCAGGTGACTATCAGCAACACCACCGAAACCCCCGTCTGGTACAGCGACAACTCCAATGTCGCAACGGTCGATTCCTCGGGAACAATTACTGCCGTCGGCGAAGGCTCATGCACCATTTATGCCGTCTTTTCAAGCCAGATGCTGTCCTTCAGCGTCACCGTGACTCTGCCCGAAGAGGAAACCGACTTTGTTGTCGGCAGCGTGGAGCTTTCAAACGATTTGCCTGTGGTTCAGCTGTCCCTTGGCAGCCTCGACCTGACGAATGCCGTGTGGAGCAGCTCGGATGAAAGCGTTGCCGTTGTGGATCAGGAAGGCACGGTTACCGCCGTTGGAAGCGGCAGCTGCATCGTTACCGCGTCAGTTGACGGAAAAAATTACATCGTGAATATCACCTCCACATACGAACAACAATCTGCCACCGACCCTGTTACGGAGGTTGAATTAGGCTCTGTGGAGCTTTCAAACGGCAGCAGCTCGGTTGCGATCACTTTGAGCGGAATCCCCGATGGAACAACTGTTCAGTGGAGCAGCACAGATGAAAGCGTTGCTGTTGTGGATCAGGAGGGAGTTGTTACTGCTGTGGGCAGCGGCAGCTGTCAGATAATTGCTTTGATTGATGAGGTAAAATATATCACGTACATCACATCAACATACGACCCGTCATTGGTTCAGACAGATACAGTTGTTTTGGGAGAAATAACACTGACAAATGAAAATTATTCATCAGTAATCACACTTTCGGGAGTTCCGGACGGAACAACCGTTCAATGGAGCAGCTCAGATGAAAGCGTTGCCGTTGTGGATCAGGAGGGAGTTGTTACCGCCGTGGGAAGCG
>JAJQGO010000026.1:50570-144435 GCA_021200415.1 Ruminococcus sp.
GATGAAAGCGTTGCCGTTGTGGATCAGGAGGGAGTTGTTACCGCCGTGGGAAGCGGCAGCTGTCAGATAATCGCCCTCATAAACGGCGTGAATTACGTCATGAACGTAACGTCCGAGTATGCGCCTGTGGCTGCGATTGAGATATACGCCGAATCCACGGAGATAAGCGGCATTGGCAATACGCTTGCCCTGACCGTGTTGAATACGGACGAAACGCCCGAATGGATTTCGACCGATATTAACGTTGCGACTGTTGACGAAAACGGAGTTGTAACCGCCATGGGCGAAGGCACGGTTCTCATAATTGCGAAAATCAACAATGTGCCATATACAATAACAATCACCGTCAAATCAGATGTGTTGTATGGTGATGCCAATTTAAGCGGAGATGTCAATATATCTGACGCAGTTGCAATTCTGAGCTATGTTTCAAATTCTGATAAGTACGCATTGTCAGAGCAGCAGATTGACGCTGCCGATGTGTATATGCGTGGCGACGGCTTAAACAACATGGATGCACTTTCCGTTCAGAAATTTATTTCAAACAATCTATCTGTACTTCCTGAGTCATATACGTAAAATAATTTTAGCACAAATAAGGCTGTATCAAACGATACAGCCTTTTTTTATTTATCCCTTGTGTTTTAACTTTGACTTCAATCCGTTCATTATAATATCACGTGCCTTGATGGCTTCCTCCTTCGGGAGCGGCTCTACGTCCTTCAAAGCGTAATCGATTCCCAGATTTTCGTACTTCACCTTGCCCATGTCGTGATATGGCAGGACGTCCAGCGCCTTGAGATTTTTGAGCGTTGAGAGATACTCCCCCAAGCGGAAAAGATACTCCTCGTTGTACGTGATTCCGGGAACAACAACGTGACGCACCCACAGGTCAACATTCCTGTCGCGGAGATACTCCGCAAACGCCAGTATATGTTCATTTCCCATGCCCGTGAGCTTCTTATGCTCCTCGCTGTCGATGTGCTTTATGTCGAGCATTACAAGGTCTGTATTGTCAATAATTTTGTCAATTTTCTCGTGTGATTTCGGATTAAACACCGCACCCGACGTGTCGAGGCAGGTGTGGATTCCCTTTGCTTTCGCCTTCGCGAAAAATTCCGCAAGAAATTCCGGCTGAGCCATGGGTTCACCGCCTGTCGCCGTAATTCCGCCCGATTTCAGAAATTCCTTGTAGGAATCGTACTCCTCGAGAAGCTCCTCCGCCGTAGTTTCTTTGCCGCCGTTGAAATTCCAAGTATCGGGGTTGTGGCAGTAAAGGCACCTCAGGGGGCAGCCCTGAAAAAACACCACAAAACGCACTCCGGGACCATCAACGGTTCCGAAGCTTTCCGTTGAATGTATATGTCCAATCATAAATTTAACCTCCGTTTCACATAATTTATAAGAGTCTTTCTATCATTATTTAACTCATCATCTATTACAGCATTCAAAAGCTCCTCTAACATTTTACCTATTTCGTTTCCGCAAAGCCCGAGTTCAAGCAAATCATTGCCGTTCACCGCAAGCTGACCATAGGAATAGCACTCCCCCGACCTGCAAATTTCACGTGCCATTTCCGCAAATTCGTCAAACTCCTCGTTTTCCTTCAGCACGAAGTCCCTTTTCGCCAGATTGTCGCACTTTTTCATCTCGATCAGCTCCAAAAAGAGTGCCTCCCCAAGCTCATTCAGAAGCCTTTTCACATGAGCCTTCGTCCTGATTTTATCGCTGTGATGGCGAATCAGGAGCGCCGTCTCCCCAGCCGAAACACTGTCATACCTGAGCCGCTTCATGATTTCCAATGCCATTTCCGCGCTCTTTTCGGCGTGACCCTTGAAATGCCCCTTGCCCATAGAATCAAATTTTGCGCAAAGAGGCTTCGCAACGTCGTGGAACAGCAGACTCCTCCGAAGCCGCAGATTGTCGGTCGGCGCACTTGCCATCGCCCGCACAGTATGCTCCCAGACATCGTAGCAGTGGTAGTCGGAATGCTGCTCGAAGCCTATACACTGGGAAAATTCGGGAATTACAGCCGCAATCACATCGCTGAAATTCAGCATGACATCAACGCAGCCCTCGCCGCAAATGAGCCTGTCAAGCTCGTTCCGGATGCGCTCATGGGAAATCCTGTTCAGCGTTCCGCACATCTCGTGAACAGCGTCCGCCGTATTTTTTTCGATGCCAAACCCGAGCTGCGCGGCAAATCGCACGGCACGCATGATTCGCAGCGCGTCCTCGCCAAAACGCTTAGTCGGCTCGCCAACACAGCAAATTATTTTATTTTTTATATCATCTGCTCCACCAAATGAGTCAATGATTTTACCGTTTACATCCATTGCAATAGCGTTCATTGTAAAATCACGCCGTGCAAGATCAGTTTCAATGTGGTTCGTGAAGGTAACGCTGTCGGGGCGGCGGCTGTCGGAATAGTTTCCATCCACACGAAACGTGGTGATTTCGTAGGAATCCCCATGAACCGCAACCGTAACCGTGCCATGCTTCACACCTGTCGGAATCACGGTATATCGGCAAAAAACACGCATTATCTCCTCCGGCAGGGCATTTGTGGCGATGTCCACGTCGTGGGCTGGCTTATTCATGAGCCTGTCGCGGACGCAGCCGCCGACGTAGTAGGCTTCAAACCCCGCGTCACCGAGCTTTTTCAGAATTTCGTCCGGATTCACCGTATACACCGCCTTTCATCAGTTAAAATTTTACTGCTTTTAGTTAAAAACAACCGCCTACCGTTTCCGGCAAGCGGTTGAAATTTGTTTAGCTAATTAGAGATTGCTGTGGAATGTTCTGGAGATTACATCATCCTGCTGCTCTTTCGTGAGCTTGATGAAGTTTACAGCGTAACCTGAAACTCTGATTGTGAGCTGAGGATAATTCTCCGGATGCTTCTGAGCGTCTAAAAGTGTCTCTCTTGTAAGAACATTTACATTGAGGTGATGACCGCCTTTTTCAGCATAACCGTCAAGCAGTTCAACAAGATTATCAACCTGTTTTTTGTTTTCCATAATAGAATCCTCCTTTTGAAATTAGTCTTCTTCGGTTTCCAGCTCTGTCGGCTGGCAGCAAGCGCCCTTTTTACCGCCGCACTCCCTGCTGTTCACGGTAGTTACGGAGTATCCGTCACCGTCCTCCAGAGCCGAAATATTCACACTGCCGTTGCCGCTTGCCATGAGCTTATCAATCATTTCTGCAAGCTCGGCAGCTTTTTCAGCATTTTTGTTATCGTTCATTTTAATTATTCTCCGAGCTTGTCGATGTCAATATCACCGACAAATACCTTCATGTCCTTGCCGAGAGCGTCAGGAATAATCGAGAATGTGTTTGAAATTCCGTCCTGTGCGTCTGTGAAGGGGAGCTTAGCAACTGAAGCAAGTGAAGCTACAGCGCCATGAGTATCACGTCCGTGCATCGGGTTTGCACCGGGGGCAAGCGGAACACCAAGCTTACGTCCGTCAGGTGTGCTGCCTGTGTTCTTGCCGTATACAACATTGGAAGTGATTGTAAGGATAGAGGTTGTGGGAACGCCGTTTCTGTAGCAGTGCTGCTGACGAACCTTATTCATGAACTTTTCAAGAATTTCAACTGCGATTGAGTCTACTCTGTCATCGTTGTTGCCGTACTTCGGGAAATCGCCCTCAATCTCATAATCAACAGCGACATTCTTTGCAACGCCTGTAACCTCGCCCTTCTTGTTCTTGATTTCGATGTCCTTGCGGATAATCTTAACCTTTGCGTACTTGATTGCGGAGAGGGAGTCAGCGACAACTGAAAGTCCTGCAACACCTGTTGCGAAGTAACGCTTAACCTCTCTGTCATGAAGAGCCATCTGGAGGCTTTCGTAGCAGTACTTATCGTGCATATAGTGAATGCAGTTAAGTGTATCAACATACAGACCTGCAAGCCAAGTCATCATGTCGTCATACATGGACATAACTGTATTGTAGTCGAGGTATTCACCCTCATACGGGCGATACTTAGGTCCAACCTGAACGCCTGTCTTTTCATCGACACCGCCGTTGATAGCGTAGAGGAGGCACTTAGCGAGGTTAGCTCTTGCGCCGAAGAACTGCATTTCCTTGCCGACTCTCATTGAAGATACGCAGCAAGCGATAGCGTAGTCGTCGCCATGAGTTACGCGCATGAGGTCATCGTTCTCGTACTGGATAGAGGATGTCTTGATAGAAATCGAAGCTGCATACTCCTTGAATCCGACAGGAAGTCTTGTTGACCAGAGAACTGTAAGGTTCGGTTCAGGTGAGGTTCCGAGGTTTTCAAGAGTATGTAAATAACGGAAACTGTTCTTTGTAACCATGTGTCTGCCGTCGATTCCGACACCGCCGATAGACTCTGTAACCCACTGAGGGTCGCCCGAGAAGAGCGAATTGTACTCGGGAGTTCTTGCGAAACGAACAAGGCGAAGCTTCATGATGAAGTGGTCGATAATTTCCTGAGCCTGTGTTTCGTTGAGGATACCTTTCTTTATATCACGCTCGAAGTAGATGTCGAGGAAGGTTGATGTACGTCCAAGGGACATAGCTGCGCCGTTCTGATCCTTAACTGCGCCAAGGTAGCCGAAATAAACTGCCTGAACAGCCTCTTTAGCGGTTGTAGCGGGCTTAGAAATATCGCAGCCGTAAAGCTCAGCCATTTTCTTGAGATTCTCGAGAGCGCGGAGCTGATCAGCAATTTCCTCACGTGCGCGGATTTTTTCTTCGGTCATCGGGCGGGTATAGAAGTCCTTCTGAGCCTTCTTGTCAGCGATGAGCTTATCAACACCGTAAAGAGCGACACGTCTGTAATCGCCGATAATACGTCCTCTGCCGTAAGCATCGGGAAGTCCCGTAAGAATCTTGTTGGATCTTGCGGCTCTCATTTCAGGTGTGTAAACGTCGAAAACGCCCTGATTGTGGGTTTTGCGGTATTCGGTGAAGATATGCTTGATTTCGTCGTCAACCTCATAGCCGTTGTCAGCGCAAGCCTTAGCAGCCATATTCAGACCACCGTAGGGCATAAGCGCTCTCTTGAAGGGCTTATCTGTCTGAAGTCCCACGATCTGCTCGAGGTCCTTGTTGAGGTAGCCCGGACCGTGTGAAACGAGTGAGGAAACAACCTTGGTATCCATATCGAGAACGCCGCCGGCTTCTCTTTCCTGCTTCATGAGGTCAAGAACCTGATCCCAGAGGGTTTTTGTAGCCTCCGTAGGGTCAGCGAGGAATGAGGAATCGCCGTCATAGGGCGTGTAGTTTTTCTGAATGAAGTCACGGACATCAATACGCTCGCACCATTTACCTGTTACGAAGCCTTCCCAAGCCTGGGGCAATGTTTTTTCCATGTTTAACTTCTCTCCTTTTGAATATATATTGAAGATTTTTGTCTTAATTTATAGTACCACATCTGCGGCAGAATGTCAATATACATATTGCACTATCGCTTTAAAATTTAAATGCCAATTTTTGGTGATTTTGCACAATTACTTAAAAATCGTAAAGTATTTTCAACATTTTGCACTAAAAAATCAGCCGTAGATTCAGAAAAACAAGTTAAATCGGTCGAATTTCTAAAAAACGAAAGTAAATTTCAGCGATATGACTATAATTATACTGATTTTTCACAATATTCTGTAAATTTCGTCAAAGAGATAAATTCGGGTAAAATCCACGAAAAATTTCTTCGATTTCGCGCTTTTCAGCCAGTCTGTCGGAAAACGCCGTTGCGCTTCCTGCGGCAGTTCCAAGGGCGAGTGCCACCTCGTAATCATTAAATAATTCAAGTCCCGCCAAGAAGCCTGCAACCATAGAATCTCCTGCACCGACAGAATTTTTAACAGTTCCCACAGGTGATTCGATCTCGAATTTTTCGCCGTCCTCGCACAGCAAGACAGCACCGTTCCCTGCGAGCGACACAAGGACGTTCCGTGCGCCCATCATTTGCAGCTTTTCCGCTCCCTCAAAGGCTTCAGTTCGCGTATTTATCTCATATCCGCAAATTTCTCCAAGCTCAAAGTTATTCGGTTTAACAAGAAACGGCTTCATCTCAAGCAGTTCAACAAGCAGTTCACCCGAAGTATCCGCAGCAATTTTAACATTCTTTCCCGAAAAGCACCTCATAATTTCAGCGTAAATGCTGTCCGGCACGGACTTCGGCACGCTCCCCGCAAGAATCAGCGTGTCCCCCGAAGATACCGTATTTGTGAGAGTTCCGATAAATTCGGACAGCTCCTTTTCGCCTATTTCAGGGCCTTTTCCGTTGATTTCAGTTTCCTCCGCGCCTGCGTGAAGCTTAACGTTGATACGCGTCAGCTGCCCCTCAAGCTCGTTCAGGCAATAGGGGCAGTTTTCATGCTCCAGAAGCCTGCACAGGAGATTTCCCGTGTCGCCGCCCTTAAATCCCAGCGCAATTGTCGGGATTCCCAAACGGCTCAGAATCACCGACATATTTATCCCCTTGCCGCCTGCCGTCAGGATTTCCCTGTCCGCACGGTTGACTCTGCCGGTAAAATATTCGTCAAGCGCCATGGCACAGTCAACGGCAGGATTCAGCGTTACCGTGTAAATCATATAACAATCCCTTTCCGCAAATCTTTAGGGCGAACGCCGTCCGCCCTTGGATTTTACTTTTTATTTTTAAATTTAAAACTGAATTTTTTTCTTATCTTTGATTGTTTCTTTTTCTCCTGTTTTCCCTCCGATTCGGGCGGATCTGCAATTCCCAGCTTCAATTCCCTTTCATTTAACTTTTCGTGGTAAATCTTATACACAGTTGCCAATGTCGGGACACCCAGCAGCATTCCCAGAATGCCAAAAAGTCCGCCGCCGACGGTTACTGCCGCAAGAACCCAGATTCCCGGGAGTCCGACTGACGTTCCCACGACCTTCGGGTAGATGACGTTTCCCTCAAACTGCTGAAGCAGAACGAGGAAAATCAGGAAAATAAGGGCTTTCATGGGGTCAACCGTGCAAATCATGAACGCTCCCACAGCAGCTCCCAGGTACGCACCGACAATGGGTATGAGCGCCGTGACGCCGATTACAGCTCCGGTCATTGCTGCATAGGGAATCTTCAGGATGGACATTCCAATCGTACAGAGAGCGCCAAGGATTATCGCCTCCGTGAACTGTCCCACGAAGAAGCTTTTGAAGGTGTCGTGAGTGATGTGCAGAACCTTTGTCAGGCTCCTGTTGACCTTCTCGTTCAGGTACGCATTTTTCGTTCTGACAAGGTCAGACCTGAGCTTATCCTTGCGCAGAAGCAGATAAATTGCAAAAATTATAGCAATAATGATATGTGTTACTGTTATTGCAACGGAGCTTACAATCTCGGCAATTGTTGTTATAATTCCGCTTGCTCCGACCTTTACAATATTAAATGCGTTGTCTAAAAGCTCCTTCCAGTCAATTTCGATATTCGAAATCTGGCTCTGAATATCGGGATAATCTTCCATATATTTAACTATGTAGTCCTTTATTTTTACGGCATATTTCGGAATTTCAGCTGAAACAAGCTTCATTGCGTCCACAAGCTCAGGGATTACAATGTTAAGCAGCAAAGCGATAACGAAAATTATAATTGCGAACGTCAGCACAAGGCATACGGGACGCCGTATGTAGGTAATGAAGCCGGTCTGCCTTTTCGGAAAAAAGTGACGCTCGAAAAACGACATTATAATATCACACACATATGCGATGGCGCAGCCGATAAGCAGCGGCGACAGGGCGGAAAAAAGCAGCGCTATTATTTCGCCGAACCACGATAAATTTTTTACTACTACGCAAATTCCAACTATAAACGCTGAAATTATAAGGCATCTTTTTAATTCTTTTCTCTCCATAGACTCACAGCGTTGAGAATAACGCATTCTCCCCCTTATTTTAATCTGTTTCCTACAGATAATTATACTCCACCTGCGAATCAATGTCACGGAAAAAATTGTTAATTTTCAATGAATCAGATGTTTATTTTGATGAATGCAGATTTTGTTGACCTTGGGGAAAATAAATGTTATAATTGTTATAATGTAACAAAAAAAGGAGCTGCCATATGAACGATTTGAATGATCCCCTTTCCGAGGGGCTGTATACCGTCGGCAGGGTTACTGTTGACAAGAGCTTTCACACCCAAAGCGCCGATGAGGAATTTTTCCGCTTTTTCGGAAACGACGTTATCTACTCAATCAAAAGAACTGTCCATGAAAAGGATTTCCCACGCCTTGAGGGCTGCGTTGCTTCGGCTGTGTGCGGAGAGGCTCTCCGAACCGTCGTCCGCATGAAGGGCGTTGATACGGATTTCCGCTGGATGCTGGCAACTGTGAAAATGCTGTCCGATACCTCCGCCGAGCCGCTCTACAGCATTACTCTGAGCGATATTTTTTCCCTCGAGGCTCTGGCATACAGCCGTGAACGCCGTATTGCGGAGTACCGCCACGTTTTCAGCATGACAAGCGACCTTGCATTCGAATACAGCTTCGAAACAAAGCTCATCAGGATTTATATGTTCGACTGCTTTCGTGAAATAACTATCACAAGGGTCAGCCTCTCCCAATGGCGTGAGAACGCTCTTGACTCCGGCTATATTTCCTCACGCTATATCGACACCTTCAAACGCCTGTGCAGCAGCATCGAAAGCGGCGTGTACCGATTCGACTGCGAATTTGAAGCAAGCCTGCTGACAGGCGGCAAGACACGTGAAATGTACCTGTTCCGCGGTC
The DNA here is from genome assembly GCA_021200415.1 of Ruminococcus sp. Taxonomy (GTDB): domain Bacteria; phylum Bacillota; class Clostridia; order Oscillospirales; family Ruminococcaceae; genus Ruminococcus. The sequence continues at coordinate 59,290 of JAJQGO010000026.1, forward strand.
TGACACGCTATGACGACCCTGAGCATAAAAAGGTTACGGGAATTATCTCCGTGATAAATTCAAGAAACAAAACAAAGGATCTGAACATCACCATCGAATCGAACAGGGATTCCATCTCGGAGCTGCTTAGCAAGCGCGCCATAACCTCATTTTCCAACGAAATACTCAACGCAAAGCCAAATTACAACGTCAACATTATTCTTCTGGATATTGACAATTTCTCGCAGATAAACAGCAGCTACGGGCATCTCTTCGGCGATGAGGTTATACATACCGTTGCGGGAATAATTAAAAATGAAATCGGCTCCCGTGGAATCGCAGGCAGAACCGGCGGCGGAAATTTTCAGATAATCGTGGAGAATACGAGAGATGAAACGGATCTCCGTGGTATCCTTCGAGCTATACGCACCAAAACGGAATGGGCGTTTGCGGACAGATTCGATAATTTCAGAGTTACCTGTTCAATGGGCGTATCAACCTATCCTGTCGACAGCCGAAGCTATGACGAGCTGTTCATGCAGGCGGACAAGGCACTCTACCTCGCAAAGGAAAAGGGGCAGAACCGCTATGTCATCTACGACATCAACAAGCACGGCCCTGTTGAAAAGGATCTGGAAAATAAAATCGTCTTTCTGAGCAGCAAGAAGGACGCCTCCGAAAAGCTTGCCTTTATCGGGGATCTGGCGGATATGCTTGTCCTTGGAAAAATTCCCGATATTATGGTTCTCCTTGAACAGATACGTTCCATTTTCGCCATTGACGATGTATGCGTCTTTGCGGGAAATGAGCTGAGCCTCATGATAAGCTGCGGTAACGCCGCTGCAAAAAATGCGGTGTATATACTGGAAAATAACTACACTGACCGCTTTTCCGGCGACAGCATCTTCGTTATCGACAACGTAAACGAGCTTGAGGGCAGGGACGACAACGCCTTTGAAATAATGACCTCCCAGCACATAGGCGGCGCGGTTCAGTATCTGATCACCGAGGACAGCATGATCAAGGGGCTTATCTCCTTCTGCTACATTGACAGATTTAAAAAATGGTCGGTTACGGATACAAATTATCTGACTATAATTGCCCGAACAATTTCAGCTATTCTCCGAAAGCATACATATATATAATACTATATCAGCATAAACAAAAAGAGATGCATTTCTGCATCTCCTTTTTATTTTTACCTAAATCAATAATCAGTCGAATATGATTCAGGGAGAGAGGTTAATACCTGCGAAATAAGCTTCTGAACGGCAAGTGCGTCCATATTGCTTACTCCGTCGCCGCGCTGATTTACATCCGAAACATTCAGTGCCTCATCACTGAGAGGATATTTCTCGTTGTTTGATACATAGCTCAGTATATTTACGGCATCTGCAATTGAGATTACACCGTCAAGGTCTGCATCTCCGTAAAGAATATCGTCATCCGGCGTTGTTGTTGTTTCAGTTGTAGTAGTCGTTACAGTTGTTGTTGTCGCTGCTGTCGTTGTGGCTGATGTGGAGTCCTCAGAATAAATCATGTAGTAGAGATTTGCCGTGTCAGCCTTTGTAATCGTATGGTCGCCCGCTTCAAGGTCAACCGTAATGATTCCGTCTCCGGAGGAGGTATATTTAACTCCGTCAACATAAACAGTTGCTGCCGATTCAAGGAATACAAGCGTAAGCTGACCGCTGTTTGCAGCTGTAAATGTAATGCTTGTTGAGGATTCCATTTTAAGGCACTGTGTAAGCACCTTGCCTGCGTATTCTACCGTTCCCTTTGATGTGGAAAGATTTCCTGAAATCGTGTAAAAGCTGCTGGAAAGTCCGTTTTCTGTGAAGTCGTGAACATATCCGCCTGAAACCTCTGTCTGTGCGGAAGCTGTTGTTGTTGTGGTTGCTGCCTGTGCGGAGGCTGTTGTGGCAGTTGTTGTTGTTTCCGGTGAAACTACCGATGCACTGTCAAAATGATAGCCAAGGCTCTCATATGTTCCTGTTGTTTCGGCAAATCCGCCTGTATTTATGCTGCCGTCGGAATTTCTCCATGCCGTGTGGAAATCAGTTCCCATTGCGGGTACGCTGAGAGTGATAAAATCAGATTCTGTGGGAGTTACAATATCGCCAAGCTTAACAGAGCTGCCTGTTGTGCTGATTGAGCTAACTGTGTAGTAGTATTTTGAGTTGTAGTAGATTGAATTTGTAACTGTTCCGTAGAATTTATCGTTGGCAATTGAAATGCCCGATGCTCCTGTGTCGGAAACAAGGTCGAGGTTATAATATGACATGAGGTTTGTGAAGTCACAGCCCGATGTGCAGCGATATACCGAGAAGTTAGGCTTGCCGTTTCCGCCAACGCCGTTATTGTAGGCTGTGCAGTCCGTAAGACTTCCCAGTTCAGGGTTGTTGTTGTCGGTGAAGCCACAGTTAAGGTTCTCGAAGGCAAGACAGTTCTTGACAATATGAGCTGTACCGACGCCTGCGCCGCCCAGCTTGAAGCCGTTGCCGTCACAATCGCCGTAGCCCTCGCCGAACTCCGTATATCCGTTTCTGAAAGCAACGCAGTTCTGGATAGTTACAACGCCGATAGGGCCTGTTTCCTCCTTTGCGTAGAGATCCCAGCCGTCGTCCGAGTTGTTGTAGGACATACAGCCGTCAAATACGTTGCCCTCTCCGCAGGTAAGCTTAGCCGCAAATCCGTCGGCATTTTCCATTGTTTCGTCATCGCAGTTGTTTTTCGATGTGCAGTTGAGAATATAGTTGTTTGACGGCCATGTGTCGATTGTTGCGCAGTCCGTACGATAGCGTGAAATCTGGAGTCCTGTATCCTGATTATCGTTGAATACCATCATTTCGATTGTATTGTTGCTGCCCGAAAGAAGCATACCATTATCGCCCGCTTTTGTAATCTCGAAGCCGTAGAAATGCCAGTATGAGCCGTCAAGGACGATGCCTCTGTTTGAATCCGATGTTGCCATTTCCGAGAAGTCGAACACAACCTCCGCGCCGGGATAAGCCGAAATTGTCTTGAGCGCGCCCGATTCGCCGTTATTATCCTGATCGATAACGATTGTGGAGCTGAAGCTGTATGTTCCCTCAAGGAGATAGATAGTTCCGCCCGCCTGAACGGAGCTTATAGCCGTAAGAACGTCTGTTGGCGTGCTTATTGTTTTGCCGTCGCCGCCGCCGCTTGGTGAGCAGTAGATTACATCTGCGCCTGTTACGGGGGTCTGAGTTGTTGTCACTGCGGCAGCTGTCGTTGTTACGGTTGTTGTGACTGCTGCTGCGGTGGTTGTGGTTGTGGTTGCAGCTGCTGTGCCTGAATCCGAAGTAAATCCACTGCCGATAGCGATTACAGAAGGAGTATAAGCCTGAAGAGCAGCCATAAGCTCATCATTTACAGCATAGCTTGTATCATCATCGCTTGTGAATGTGAAATCGAAATCTCCGCCGTCAAGGCGTCCTGCGTAGGTCATTACCTTTTCGGGAACATCAGCTGCGTCATCAGCTGTATAGCTGTACATCACACTGCTTGTGTCGAAGTTGTTGTAGGTATTTCCGCCCTGCTTTGATGTTACAGTTGAGGGGACTGTATCGGTTTTATTTTCTACAACGTACGCGTCAAATTCAACATTATCCTCGCTGTAGGGAACAAATGCCGTCTGACCCTCCATGTAGTTTCCGTATGCCTTGATTGTACCGCCGTCCTCGCTTGAGAAGGTTCCTGTACCTGTGGCAATATCAGAGCCTTGCATTGATGTCAGCATAGGATATTTGCAGTTTCTGAAATAATTTGATTCAGCGAAAAGGGACGAACCGAGAGTTGAACCCATTCCGTATTTTGAGTTGCCGTCATAGTAGTTATTATAAATGTGTGCAGAATAATATCTTACACGAGGATGTCTTGAATCCGAATGGTCATACCAGTTGTGGTGATATGTGATATAAAGTCCGTCCGTAGTGCCCTCGCTCAGACCGAGAAGATTGCACTTTCCGTTATCCCAGAAATGGTTGTATGAGAATGTGATATATGTGGACTTTTTGCAGTCAAGAGCGCCGTCGCCCTTTACCTGATCGGAATCGCTGCCGGGCATTCCGTAGAATGAATCACAGTTGTGAACCCAGATGTGGTCGCAGGACTGCTGGAGGCTGATATTATCACCCTCGTCGCTGTCAACGAGCATTACTCCGATGTTTCTTATTTCGCAGTTTGAAAGATTCTTGAGTCTGATGCCGAAGCCGTTGAGCGTTGCGTCCGAGCCGATACCCTCAATTGTAATGCCGCATGAAAGTCTTTTCGAATCGCCGCTTCCGCTGACTACGAGATCTCCGCTTGTCAGGTAGGAGGGATCTGTAACCGTGCCTATAATTCTGATGTCAAGGGGTCTTGTATCGTAACCCTTTTTGTAGCTGTCGAGAATATTCTGCAAGCCCGTTGAGGTTGTTGTAGCTCCCTTTGAGCTTGTTACAACGTCAAGTGTAACCGTATCCTTTGTATCCTCAGTGACGTAAAGCACTACAGCGTCAGATTTGAGAGTTCCGTCCTCATTGTATGCTCCCGAGGCTGTTCCGTCAACCCATGCGAAGCCTGTTCTGTCATGAGCTGTTGCTGTGAGCGTTACGGAGGCTGCCTTTGAGGAATCCTCACTTCCGCTGATGACGGGAACTACCATGAGCGTATGACTGCCTGCCGCAAGACCTACGGCATCGGCTCTGAAATAGCCGGAATACTGGCGTATGAGCATGGAATCAATCTGCACGCCGTCGCAGTAAACATTATAGCCCGACGCATCTGTTACAGGCGACCATTCGGCATACACGCCCTCTGCGTAGCCCTTGCTTGCCGTGAATACAACGCTGCTGCTTGCGGCATATGCGGAAATTTCTGTTCCGAAGGGTGCGGCAATCTCTGCTGTTCCGAAAGCTGCTCCGCTGATGCCCGTTATGGTCATTACAGCTGCTGCCGCAATTGAAGCAATACGCTTCTTCATAGTTGAATTTTTCATTTTAATTCCTCCTAAAGAATTTTGAAAAATAATATGTGTTTAATCCGGATTGTGAAAGCTTTCATCAGCTTTACTCATTGTTATCATTATACTGTAAAAAAGCCCCCTTTTCAATGATGAATAGTACTTAATAACTGATTTTTTATGCTCATTTCATACTTTTTCACGCACAATCAGTCAGCTTCAGTCGCTTCACGATTCGCAATGGCTTGAAAATAATCGAAAAAATATCGTAATTTGCCCCAAAAAACCCTTGACAAGCCCGACGCTCTGTGATATAATGAAGTTACCTCGCATGGGGTCTATTTTTTTGTCCTCGGTTGAGGGAGGCAAACAACCTACCTTCCGCTTAACGGAAGAAGTATTATTTCAGGAGGTGCCGATATGAGAGTAAAGGTTACTTTAGCTTGCACGGAGTGCAAACAGCGCAACTATGTTTCTAAGAAAAACAAGAAGAATGACCCTGACAGAATTGAAATGAAAAAGCATTGTAAGTTCTGCAGAAAGCATACTCTTCACAGAGAAACAAAGTAATCGGAGGTATTTTTTATGGCTAAGGAAAAAGAGAATACAACTCCGGAAAAGAAGTCCAAAAAATCAGAAAAGAAAAAGCCCAACAGGGTCGTTAAATGGTTTAAGGACTTAAGAAGCGAATTTAAAAAGGTGGTTTGGCCCACAAGAAAAACTGTTGTCAATAATACGGCTGTCGTCGTTGCGGTAGTCGCAATTGCAGCAATTCTTGTCGGTGCGCTTGATGCAGGATTCTTAAAAATTATGGATCTGATCTATAACCACTAATCACAGGAAATCTAAGGAGGATTTGCAATGTCAGAAGCAGCAAGGTGGTATGTGATTCATACCTATTCGGGCTACGAAAATAAAGTCGCTCAGAATATTGAAAAGGTTGTCGAAAACCGGAAGCTTCATGATCTTATCCAGGAGGTTAGAGTTCCTACAGAAAAGGTAACCGAAATCACCGACGGCAAGACTAAGGAGGTTGAGCATAAAACCTACCCTTGCTATGTGCTGGTGAAGATGGTGGTTACCGACGATTCTTGGTATGTCGTAAGAAATACAAGAGGCTGTACGGGCTTCGTTGGCCCTGCCTCCGAACCGACTCCCCTGTCGGATGAAGAGGTGAAACAGCTCTTCGGAATTGACGTTTCATCTGTTAAGGTGAACTTCAAGGAGGGCGACAGAGTAAGAATCTCAGGCTCGGCTATGGACGGATTTGTCGGCGTAGTTCAGAGCATCAATCTCGACGAGAAAACTGTTGACGTGCTTGTCTCAATTTTCGGTCGTGAAACCCCCGCGACGCTGCCTGTCAGTCAGGTTGTTCTCGTGGAGGATTAGTTCAGGTCAAAAGGAAATCCGCAGGGATTTCAGTGGGAGAGATAAAATAATTCTTATCTCGCCATTTACCACATTTATGGAGGTGCGAATACATGGCACAGAAAGTAGTTGGCTACATTAAGCTTCAGATCGCAGCAGGAAAGGCTACTCCTGCACCGCCTGTTGGTCCGGCACTCGGTCAGCACGGCGTAAACATCATGGCATTCACAAAGGAATTCAATGAAAGAACAAAGAACGACATCGGTATGATTATCCCTGTTGTTATTACAGTTTACGCTGACCGTTCTTTCACTTTCATCACAAAGACTCCTCCCGCAGCTGTCCTCATTAAGAAGGCTTGCAATATCAACAGCGGCTCGGGAGTCCCCAACAAGACTAAGGTTGCTAATATCACTAAAGAGCAGGTCCAGAAAATCGCTGAGCAGAAAATGCCCGATCTTAACGCAGGATCACTCGAAGCAGCTATGAGCATGATCGCAGGTACAGCTCGCTCAATGGGCGTTGTAGTTGTTGACTAATCAATTTTGAATGAAGATAAAGAACACCAGTTCTTATTCTGACTTCTCATGGTGGGAGGAAAATTCCGCTAATCGGGTAAGCGTTTAAGCTCCCGATATTACCACTTAAATAGGAGGAAATATAATGAAACACGGCAAGAAATATGTTGACAGCGCAAAGGCTGTTGATTCTGCAAAGCTTTATGAGTCCACAGAGGCTCTTGACTTGGTCTGCAAGAACGCAAAGGCTAAGTTTGATGAAACAATTGAAGCACATATCCGCCTCGGCGTTGACTCAAGACACGCTGATCAGCAGGTTAGAGGAGCTGTTGTTCTCCCTAACGGTACAGGTAAGAATGTCAGAGTCTGTGTTTTCTGCAAAGAAGACAAGTACGAGGCTGCAAAGGCTGCTGGCGCTGAGTTTGTCGGCGGTCAGGATCTCGTTGATAAGATCATGAAGGAAAACTGGATGGACTTCGATGTTGTTGTTGCTTCACCTGATATGATGGGTCTTGTTGGACGTCTTGGTAAGGTTCTCGGACCTCGTGGTCTTATGCCGAACCCCAAGGCAGGTACTGTTACACCTGACGTTGCAAAGGCAGTTACAGAGGCAAAGGCAGGTAAGATTGAGTATCGTCTTGATAAGACAAATATCATCCACTGCCCCATCGGCAAGGCTTCATTCGGCGCAGGAAAGCTCGAGGAGAACTTCAATACTCTTATGGAGGCTATCGTTAAGGCTAAGCCGGCAGCAGCTAAGGGTACTTATCTCAAGTCCTGCACAGTAACTTCTACTATGGGCCCCGGAGTTCCCGTTGCTACAACAAAGTACGGAGTTTGATTTAAATTTCGAATAAATAAACATCCCCGTCTGGGGATGTTTTTTTTGCTGTTTTTCTTTAATCGGGATTCCATAGATTCACCGGAGCATAAAAAAAGGGATGCATTTCTGCATCCCTGTTTTTTTAAATTGATTCAGGATTACGAATATGATTCAGGAAGTGAATCAATTACCTGTGAAAGCAATCTCTGAATTGCAAGAGCGTCGTTGTTTCTTATGCCGTCGCCGTTTGCGTTTACGTCAGCGTTTACAAGTCCCTGTGCAGTAATAGGATACTTCGAAGGATTGTTTACATAAGACATAATGAGTGTAGCGTCTGCAATATCAACATCGCCGTCAACGTCTGCGTCGCCCCAAAGGGTTACATCGAGATCACCATCTGTAGGATCTTCTTCAACGTCGGGAGCTTCAACAATCTCGTCCTCGAGGAATGAGATTACCCAAGCGAACGGAGCGTTCCAGTTGATTGTTACCTCGTTTACAGACCATGCTTCAACTGAGTCAACATAGCACTTCTGAGGAGCAACCTCGCCTCTTGTGTAGCCAAGACCACCAACGTATGGATCCTGAAGTCCTGATCCGGGTCCGCCTGAGAGAACGCCGTCTGGAGCCATCGGGAATGAGTTATCAAGCTCATATGACCAATATCTGTGGTGAGGATTGCTTGTGTGGTATGTACCTGTACCTGTTACATAGGAGATGCCAAGTCCGTTACGTCCGAAGATGTAGTCGAGAGCTGTTGACACACCGCTGATGTACTCGTTAGTACCGTTAATCATGTAAGCATAAGCCATTACGATAGCGTTGTTTACAACGAATGAGTTTGAACCCCACTCATAACCTGTAACCTCGATTGCGTTACCGTTGGAATCGTAACCAATGTTAATCGGGTCAGTAAATGTTGCTCCACGGTAAGGAATTCCCATACCTTCGCTGTTTTCCTGATCGATATACTCATCAGCAGCATTTGTGATAGCTGTTTCTACAGCTGTTGCTTCAGATGTAGTAAGAAGATCCTCGTGGAGGTAAAGTGAAAGAGTACCAAGACCAGCTGTACAGCCCCAGTTGAATGAGCTGAATGAACCTGCATTCTCACCGCCTGTAAGGTTTGTTGTGAGGCTGAATGCCTTATCCTTGCCTGTTTCATCGTTAGGATTGCTGTAGCTCTTGAGGTCGTTGTAGTATGTTGTATCGCCTGTTGTGATGTAAAGCTCACAAGCTGCCCAGTAGAAGTCATCTTCAACGTAGCTGTCACCGTAAGCACCGCCGCCGATAGCCTGATCAAGAGGAGCAAGAACATCGGGGTTAGACTTAGCAGCTTCGTAGCACTTCTTAGCGTTTGCAAGACACTCAGCAGCGAAAGCATCATCATAGCCTTCCCACAGACGTGCAGCCTGTGCAGCGCAAGCTACGAGGTTAAGTGTAGCTGCAGTCGACGGAGGCTTAACAATACGAACAGTTCCCCATTCGTCTGCATAGTCCCAAGGTCTTGTTGCAAGTCCGGTCCACTTGTGGTCGTGGAGCTTGTGGTAAACCATGTTTGTATAGTTGCCGACTGAACCGTTTGAGCCGTAGTAAGGATCGCTCGAAGAAACGATCATCTTGAACATCCACTCAAGCTCAACTCTTGTTTCATCGAGGATATCAGGATTAGCGTCGCCGCTCTCAGGAATAACCATTGTGCCGCTCGTCCACTTGGAATCTGTACCCTGCTGAGCTGAAACCTCATACATATTCTGGAGCGTCCATACAGAGATACCGCCGTTAACTACGTATTTACCGTGGTCACCAGCATCGTACCAACCGCCTGTACCGTCGATCTGGTATGTCTTATCACCATCGGAGAAGTCGCTTGCGTAGGACTTAACCCACTGGGACTGAACATAAGCCATATCGGGGTTATGACCGCCCTGATGTGCAAGAGCTGTCTTATCGCCTGATGTAATGTAAGCTGACTCAATATCAACACCTGAACGGTTCTGATAGTAGTAGTTCAAAGCGTTTGTGAGTACAGTGTCGTATACGCTGTCTTCTGAAGGATCAACAATGTCGAAGTCGTGGCTAACCCACATCTGATATGTTGTATCTTTCTTTTCGTTGTAGTAGGTATTTGTCTCATCCTCAACCTCGATGTGGAAGTCTTCACCTGTTACATCAACATCTGTGAAGTCGAGAATCTGAACATACTCACCTGCGGACTCATCGTAGCCGAACTTCTCGCCTGTACCTGTGTAAACAACGTTGCCTGAAGAATCAACAACGTGGAATGTTACAGGGTCAAGATCCGAATCTGTAGCGTATGAAGCCTTCTTTGTGAGGTTAGTCCAGTAACCAACCTGATTGATTCTGACGTCACTTCTTGGAGTGATAACGCCCATTTCGTTTGACTGATCCCAGTTACAGCCTTCGCCTGATGTATCGTCACAAGTTTCGCAAGTGAGATACATATTATCGAACTTGAGAACGTCGCCGGACTTTGTACAGTCAGTTGCCTGATAGTCGCCTGCGCCGCCGTAGTGGAATGCCCACTCAGCAACCTCAAGAGTCTGAGTAGCTGTAAATGTTGAGTCATAGGAATGCTTGCCGGCACTTACCTGAATAGCTTCCCATTTCTCGTTGAATGTAGAGTCGCTGCAGTTGTTGTGCCAAACCTCGATGTCGCCGCTAAGGTCGCCAATCTTTGTGTAGATCTGGACATCTGCTGAAGCTTCTACTTCCCAGTGAACAGTATATGTATGGCCGGACTGAATTTTAAGTCCTCTGTGACGGAACTGAAGGTCCCATCTTGATTCGCCGCCCTCAGCAGCTCCGCCGGGATTGTCAATAGTGATTACATACTGACCATCTGTAAGCTCGAAGTACTGGTTAGCGGGGTTTGTCTGGCACACGTGCCATGGAAGTCCAATACCCTCATCAAAGGTATGCTGACCGAGCATATCACCAGCTGAAGCGCTCATTGGAATAAATGCTGTTGCTGAAGTAGCGAGCATTGTTGCAGCAATAAGGCTACCGGTAATAGCTTTTGCAAATTTCTTATGCTTGTGCATTAATGTACCCTCCTTGAAATTTGAAAAAATTTAAACTATAACGCAATGCCAGTGCAAAACATTGCGGTTATACTACATATTTGATGGAAGATGAAGAGCTGTCACACAGCAAGCACCGGTTCTTCACCTTTCATTAACATTATACTATATCCTCGAAAAATGTAAATAGTTTTCTGGAAATTCGTGCAAATTTCCAATATCGGTAATCCGTTTTTGTGCATCTTGCACATTTCAAAACCAAATCAAAAAGGAGGTCGAACGCCTCCTTTTGATTTTTTATAAATAAGTTTTTTGATTCTACGAATATGACTCCGGCAGCTGAGATATTACTTCAGAAATATATCTTTGAACCGACAGTGCATCCATGTTGCTGAGTCCGTCGCCGCGCAGATCTACGTCCGCATTATCAATTCCCTGTTCCTCGAGAGGATACTTTTCGCCATTATTTACGTAGCTCAGAATTGCCACAGCGTCAGAAATATCAACGGCTTCGTCAAGGTTAGCGTCACCGAAAAGCTGTCCTGATGTGGTTGTTTCCTCAGTCGCATCCGTTGTATCGCTTGCGTCTGTAGTATCGCTGACTGCTGTGTCGGGAGTTGTGCCGTCCGGCTCTGTACCCCAGACAAGAACGCCGTCTATATACATTGTGATGTGGTCGTTGAGCGCGTCATCGGAGTTAAGGTCGTTCGGAGCATCGGCAACGCCCTCATAAGACCAGTCGTTTGTCGGATCCCAAGCTCCCTTTGTGGACTGTCCGTTTATAGCGTCGGGAATCGAGATTCTGAACTGAACCTCATCTCTGTGTTCACTCTGACCGGTCGGCTGAATCGCCCTTGCGTCCTCGAACTCTATTTTCGCGTAGTAGGTATTTCCCGTCGGGTCGCCTTCATAGAGATACGGCCCTGAAACGGTGGCGTAGCCCTGTTCGCCCTCCTGATACTGCTGCGAATTGCTTTGAATTGTTATATCATCAATGGAAAGACCCGCTTCAAGTATCTCGGAAACGTCAAAATAATAATTATATGAGATATGCTCCTCAACTCGTGCCGGCCAAGCTGTATGATTCATTGCCCATGCCTTGATTTCGGTGTAGCTGTCGCCAGAACCGTTGAGCGTTGCGGAAATTTCCCATTCAGCCCACTTCGGCTCTTCCGTTTCGGGGAAGTCCTCAAGAATCTCGCCGCCGTAATCGTCAATAAGCGCACAGAGGGCAGCTGTAAATCCTGCGTTGTAGTCGATAGCAACCTCCGAATACTCATACTGCGCAACGGAGTTCACGTACTGACCGGAGCTGTCCGGACCGCCCACGAGAGCGCCGTAAAGTGTGTGGGCATATTCAGTCTGCCAGCCGTCACTGCTTGACTCCTGACCGAGATCGTTCCAGTGGTCGTCATGGATGCCCGAAGCCGTTCTGTGGTGGAATGCCGTAGGCTGGAGATCGCCCATGCCGAGAACGTAGCTCATGCCAAGGTCGTTGTCGCCGAAGCAATAGTCCATCTGACTTTTTGCCCATGTGCTGTACTTTTCAACAAGTTCCTCATCATCAGCAAAAATCGTATCGCAGGCAAGCTCCGCAAGCCAAGCCGTATTAGCCGCATGGCGGAGCGAACCCCAGTTCATGAGGTACGCAAGTCCGTCGGGAGTATACTGAATCTGCTTTCCGCCATAGCCGTCAATCCAGTAATCAAGGTGATGTGAAATGTGGTCAATCCAGTCCTGATCGCCTGTGTTTATAGCGTAGAGAAGCGCTGCTCCCTGAGTTGTGTCATCCCAGCAGAAGCCCCATGTGTACTTCCATTCGGTTGACTGACTTTCCGTCGGGAACTGCGGAATATAGTCGGTTTCGCAAAGGTCAAGGTAGCTCTGATCGCCCGTAGCCATATACAGCCAGTTTGCCGCATACATAAGGTCGTCAACCCATGTTGTTGTGGGATAGTAGTTTTTCTGTGTTCCCTGATCATCATTGCTTCGTGTGGAATCTGCAAGCTCAAAGAGGCTCTTTGCGTGAGTGAGATACTCCTCAGCCTTTTCGGAATCGTAGTCCTTGAATATAATGTATCCCTCCGCAAGAGCTGCCGCTGAAAGGGCAACGGTTGTGGAATCGGTTATTTCATCGTAGGCACGTTCCTCATCGCCGTAATTGAGCTTATGCTTTCTCATGTAAACCTCGGCGCTGCACCATACAACGTGATCGTTGGCATCGCCGATTGTTCCGATCATTTTGTCGCCTTCATCGCAAGCCATAACGTAATCAAGACCCCACTGGATATTGTTGCGGTAAAGCTCGCCAAGTCCCGCATCGTCAACTGCATCCTGATACTCGATATAGCCCCATGCAAGAACAGACGCGCTGTATGCGTTCGTGAGTGTGAATTTGTAGTGATCCCCCGCATCGAACCAGCCTCCGTCAACAACATCGGCTGAAGTTCCGTCCTCCTTCAACATTGAATCGGCACGCCATGATACCTCATTCCAGTCCGGCAGAGTGCCTGCCTGCTGAACCTCATAGAAGAACATGGATTTCTGGAGCGCCTCAGCGTAGTTATAGTTGCTTGAGGATTCAGCGCTTACGTTTGAATCCTGCTGCTCCGGAAGATAAGACGCTGTTCCTGCCGTAAGAACAAGCGCAGCCGCACAGGCGGCAATTTTCCTAAATACCATAAGATTTCCCCTCTCGTTGAATTTTACTGCAATACCGCAAAAGCGCTGTGCAGATATGCGGCAAGGCCGCAAGCATCTTGTGCGATATTGATTCAGTACAGCCTCCCGCTGCACCTATACACATTAAATGTACAACATTATTTCCAATTTGTCAAGAGTGCCGCAGAACCTATTTTAATTTTAGGAAGTTTGCACAAATTTTTGCTGTAATTATTGTAATCATCGGAAGGCGTGATTATCGGAAAGCAAAAAGGACTGCGCCGAAGCACAGTCCTCAATTTCTGAAGCAAATTATTCAGCGTCGTCCTCAGCGGGAGTTTCCTCCTCCTCGTCCTTTTCGGCAGGTGCCTCAAGGAGAGCGCGCATGGAAATGCTGATTCTCTTAGCGTCAGTGTCAATGTCAATAATCTTAACGTCAACCTCCTGACCTACAGAGAGAATATCCTTAACATTTTCAACCTTCTTGTCAGCAATCTGGGAGATGTGGATAAGGCCGTCAACTCCGTCAATAATCTGAGCGAAAGCGCCGAATGAAGTGATTGAAACGATAGTTGCCTTAACAACATCGCCAACCTTGTAGTTAGCCTTGAAGATTTCCCAAGGGTTGTCCTCTGCCTTCTTGAAGCCGAGGGAGATTCTGTTTTCCTCCTGATTGAGATCCTTGATATAAACCTCAAGAGTATCGCCAACGCTTACAACCTCGCTGGGGTGCTTGATTCTCTTCCATGAAAGCTCGGAGATGTGAACCATTCCGTCAATTCCGCCAAGGTCAACGAATGCGCCGAAGCTTGTCAGTGACTTAACCTTGCCTGTATAAACATCGCCGACATTTGCTGCTGCCCAGAATTTAGCCTTAGCCTCTTCCTTCTTAGCGTTGATTACGGCTCTGATTGAACCTACAGCGCGGCGTCTGCCCTCTGTAACGTCAATGATCATGAATTCAACCTTTTTCTTAAGGAGCTGATCAAGCTCTGCGCCTCTCGGAAGACCTGTCTGCGAAGCTGGGATAAATACTCTTACGCCATAGAGGCTGAGAGTTACGCCCTTATTTACAACGTGCTGAACAGTGCCCTCAAGGACAGTTCCCTCTTCCTTAGCCTTAACAATTTTCTCGAAGCCTGCCTGCTCGTCAACCTTTCTCTTGGAAAGCGCAGCAGTTCCCTCCTGATCGTTCACCTTCAGTACAACAAGCTCGATTTCGTCGTCAACGCTGACAACGTCTGAAGGCTTCTTTGTGGGGTCGTCGGTGAGATCGCTGAGTGAAACATAGCCGGTGTGCTTTGTTCCGAGGTCTACAATAGCTTCTGTGTTATTAACGGCAACAACCTTGCCCTTAACCTTCTCTCCTGTATGTATTTTTTTGAAGGACTGATCAACCGCCTCCGCGAAATTGATTTCCTCGTCCTGATTTGCTGTGAGATTTACATTCTCTGTCATGTTGGTTTGTACCTCCTTAATTATATAAGCCGGAGTTGAAGCTCCGGCAGTAATGCCGATTTTTTCAGCAGCGGGAAGATGCAGAGTGAGAAGCTCGTCCGCGTTTTCGATGTGATAGGTTTTACAATATTTGCTGCACACTTCAAAAAGCTTTACAGTATTTGAACTGTGGCGTCCTCCCACGACGAGCATCAGGTCTGAGCACTGCGCAAGTTCACGTGCGTCCGACTGTCTTGCATCGGTAGCGCTGCAAATAGTATCAAAGATAACGACATCGGGATCGTTCTTAGGTATCACCTTTATACAATCCCCCCATACTACTATATTATACGTCGTTTGCGCGACAATTGCAACCCTTTTTTTCAAATTTACATATTTTTTTTCAAAAAAGTCTTTTAGCTCAAAATTATCCTTAAAAACGAAGAAATTTTCGTCACAATGACCAACGATTCCCTGAACCTCCGGATGAGATGAATCACCTGCAATGAGAATAAAATATCCCTCCGCTGTTTTTTCAGCCACGATTTTGTGTATTCTGGAAACGAACGGGCAGGTGGCGTCAAGCATTCTGCTGCCCCTTTGGGCGATTTTCTCGTACACATCACGTCCCACGCCGTGGGAGCGTATAACAACCGTTTCACCGTCACGCAGCTCGTCAACGGAATTTATAATCCTTGCTCCCTTCGCCTGCATATCGTTTACAACGTCCTGATTATGTATTATCGGGCCGAGTGTCGCAACCCTCGAGTTTCCCTCAAGCTCATTGTACACCATTTTTACGGCTCTGTCCACGCCAAAGCAGTAGCCTGCCGATTTCGCAACCGTAATACTACTCATTTGCCTTCACCTCGGGCTTTCGTTCGTTTTTTTCGGGGACCTCCCCCTCAACAAGCCTTACTATTTCAGCCATGTAGACATTTTTCAGCTTCACAAGGGTGCGCGGGTCGGGTTCCTTGCCAATCTCGCAGTAATCGGCAGTGTTGATGGGCTTGCCGTACCTGACCGTGATTTTGCAGCGGAATCTCATTTTCTCCCCGAAAACAATGCCTACGGGAACAATCTGCCTTCCCGATTTGGCGGCAATAAGAGCCGCTCCGCTTTTGCCCTTGTGAACCCTGCCGTCCTTAGAGCGTGTTCCCTCCGGAAAAATTACCAGACTTCGTCCGCTGTTCAGGCGTTCAACGGCAGTATCTATAGCTGCCAGATCGCCCTTTCCTCTCGAAACCGAAAACGCTCCCAAAGCCCTTATAAACCATGCAAAAAGCTTGTTTTTGAAAAGCTCCTCCTTTGCCATGAACGAGAAAACTCCTCTCGCTCCTGCCCCCACCATAGGCGGATCGGCATTCGTCCTGTGATTTGAAACATATATCACAGGCGTTTTTTTCGGAATATTTTTTCTGCCCTCGTAGTGGAAGTTAAAAGCTATATGAAACGCTATCCAGACCAATACCTTTGCAAAATGATACATCATTTATCATCTCCCATCAGCTTTTCACGTATTAGCTCGCATATACGGCTGCTCGACTGCTCCAGCGTCATTCCCGTGGTGTCAAAAAGTACAGCATCCTCCGCCTGCTTCAGGGGCGACGTGCTGCGGTTCATATCATTATAGTCACGCTCGATGATGTCCTTCAGTATCTCCTCATACGTCGGGCAGTCCTGCTTTCCGGCAAGCTCACGGAAGCGGCGGTTCGCGCGTTCCTCCGCCGAAGCCGTAAGATAGATTTTCACGTCCGCATCGGGCAGCACAACAGTTCCAATATCTCTGCCGTCCATTATGACATTATTTTCACGGGCAATTTTACGCTGCGTTTCGAAAAGATAATCCCTGACCGCCTGAATGGATGAGGTTCGTGAGGCAGCCATTGAAATCTCGGGAGTCCTTATCAAATCGGAAACATCCCTTTCCCCGAGAAAAACACGCTGAACGCCGTCTATGAAGCGCAGTGAAACGTCCGCTCTCGGGAGATTTTCCGCTATATCCCCATCGCTGATATTATTTTCCGTCACGAACAGAGCTATAGCCCGATAAAGCGCCCCCGTATCAACGTAAATATATCCAAGCTGTGCCGAAGCCGCCTTTGCTACGGAGCTTTTTCCTGCTCCCGCAGGCCCGTCAATTGCAACATTAACTGTACTCATAAGTTATCTCCTTTTATTTTATTTTTTACATATACAAAGCCGCGCAGTATGCCGTGGAAAAGGCAATCTGCAAATTGAAGCCGCCTGTGTACGCGTCAACGTCTATGACCTCTCCCGCAAAAAACAATCCCGAAGCAAGCTTCGATTCCATAGTTTTCGGATTGATTTCCTTTACGGAAATTCCGCCGCTTGTGATAATTGCCTCGTCAATGGGACGGAATCCCGATATTCTCACGGGGAAAGCCTTTATAAGCCTGCCGAATGCATGGCGCTGCTCTCTTGTAACGCTGTTTGCTTTCTGCTCGGGAGGTATCCCCGAAAGCCCGACTGCCGTGGGAATCAGCTTTGACGGCAGCAGCCTTCTGACTGCGTTTACGAAATCACGGTTGATATTCTCCGCAAAATCCCTTTGAAGCCTTGCGTCCAGCTGCTCCGCCGTCAGACCCGGCTTCAGGTCGATGAGCAGCTTATAGCGGTTCGGGGACATCTCACGTATATGAGAGCTTGCGCTAAGCACGAGAGGCCCCGACACGCCGAAGTGGGTGAAGAGCATCTCCCCAAGCTCGGAATAGATGAGCTTATCTCCGTCGTAAAGCTTCAGGGTGACGTTTCGCAGGGAAAGTCCCATTAAATCGGCACAGTACCTGTCAGGCGAAACGAGCGGTACGAGCGAGGGTTTCAGCTCCGTTACCGTATGCCCAAGCTCCGAGGCAAGCCTGTAGCCGTCCCCCGTTGAGCCTGTATTCGGGTAAGACTTCCCGCCGCAGGCAATCAGAACCGACTGTGAAAAATAGTCCCTGCCGCCTGCCCGAACTCCCTTGCACACACCGTCCTCGCAGATTATTTTATGCACCTTTTCATGAATAATTCTTACCCCGAGACGCTTCATTTCCCTGTCAAGCGCATTTACAATATCCTCCGCGTTATCGCTTACAGGGAAAACCCTGTTTCCGCGCTCCGTTTTCAGGGGAACGCCAAGCTCCTCGAAAAAGCTCATGGTATCCTGCGGCGTGAACATGGAAAACGCGCTGTAGAGGAAACGTGGATTCACGGGAATGTTGTCCATCAGCTCACGTTCCGTGCAGTTATTCGTGACGTTGCATCTGCCCTTGCCCGTAATGCGGAGCTTTCTGCCAATGCGGTCATTTTTCTCGAACACAAGCACGCTCCTGCCAAGCCTTGCGGCATGGACTGCGCAAAAGCAGCCTGCCGCTCCCGCTCCTATTATAATAGTATCAGTCATTTTCCCTGTTCCTCCGAAGTCTGTTGAATCTGTTCCGCAGCTCCTGTCGCCTTGCTTCGGTTGCGGCGGCGTCTACAACATATACGCCGTTTTCAAGGCGCAGCACATCGCCCTCCGCGGCATCTGCGGAAATCAAGGCTCTGTCGGCATTCATCATTCCGCCGTCCGTTTCAAGGACAGCCTTATCTCCTTCAAATCGGTCAATAATAATCATAATTACCTTTCCGTCCGAATCACCAGCGTTGTTCCGTCGGACTCAAAAATAACATTTCCGTTCAGGTCTGTGCGGTAAATCTGCTTCACGTACTCCGAAAGCCTGTCAAGAACCTCCTCATGAGGGTGTCCGTAGGAATTTCCCTCGCCGCACATTATTACTGCGTATTCGGGAGATATGGCTTCAAGAAATTCCTCCGACGAGGACGTATCGCTGCCATGATGATTTACCTTGTACACACGGACGTGGCTGAGCTTGCCGCTCTCCAGCATTTCGCTTTCCGCAAGCTCCTCCGCGTCACCCGTAAAAAGAAAGCTGTTGCTGCCGTGCGTCAGGATTATTCCCACGGAATAATTATTAGCTCCGCTGTAATCCTCACTTATGGGGGCAATTATTTCCGCTTCGGCATCGCCCAGGGAAATAACTCTTCCAAGCTGCGCCTCCGTAACCTGTAAATCCTTCTCCTCGCAGGCATCGAGAAATTTCTCGAAATAACGTGTAGTCGGTATGTCGCTGTCGTCAAGATGGGGCATAATCATTTCGCCGATTTCGTAATTCAACACAATTTCGCTCATGCCTCCCATGTGGTCGGAGTGTGGGTGAGTTGCGACAACGTAATCTATACTGCTTACGCCAAGCTCCTCAAGATACGCGGCAACCCTGTCCGCCTCCGAGGCTTCGCCGCAGTCAATGAGCATATTTTCATCTCCGGTGCTTATGTAAATGCAGTCTCCCTGTCCCACGTCAATGAAGCTCACGGTCAGCTCATCGCTGACATCAGAGGAGAGGGTATCGTCAAGCCTTTCCTTAATGCTGTTTAAGGGGTCGTATCCAAGACCCTCGGCTGCCGCAATAAAAATCACGCAGCATACGAGAAGCGCGCCGATTATCCGCGCCCCTGAGATTTTCCTCTTTTTGTCTGTTTTCCTGTTTTTTGATTTTTGCTTTGCCATTTATTTCCACTGCCTTTTTTCGCATTCTTATTAGTATTTTTATTTGCCGGAAAGTCCTCCACGAGACATTTCGGCGATGTGCCGATGAGATCCCTCCTGCCCGCTTTTTTCAGGGCTTCGAGAACAATCTCCCTGTTCTTCGGGAGATAATATTGCAGAAGCGCCCTCTGCATTGCCTTTTCATGGGGAGTTTTCGGAACATACACCTTTTCCATCGTATAGGGGTCAAGCTCCGTGTAAAACATACAGGTTGAAATCGTACCCGGCGTGGGATAGAAATCCTGAACCTGTTCGGGACGTATCTTGTTCTCCTTGAGGAAAACCGCCAGATCCACAGCCTCCTTCAGGGTGCTTCCCGGATGGGAGGACATAAGATACGGCACGAGATACTGTTCCTTGCCGATGCCTTTTGTGATTTCGTAGAAGCGCTTCTGGAACGCCTTGTACGCCTCAATGTGAGGCTTGCCCATTTTATCGAGAACTGCCGCTGAGCAATGCTCGGGGGCAACCTTGAGCTGTCCGCTTACGTGGTATTTTATCAGCTCACGCATGAACTCGTCGTTTTCGTCCTTCATGAGGTAATCGTAGCGGATTCCCGAGCGTATGAAAACTCGCTTGACGCCCTTGACCTTACGGAGCTTACGCAGCATTGCGAGATATTCCGTATGGTCGGCTTTGAGGGCAGGACAGGGCTTCGGAGCAAGACATTTCTTCCCCATGCAAAGTCCCTTGGAGAGCTGCTTTTCGCAGGAGGGATGCCTGAAATTTGCCGTAGGTCCTCCCACATCGTGAATATAGCCCTTGAAATCGGGCATTTTTGTGATTTTTTCGGCTTCACGGAGAACGGATTCCTCGCTTCGGCAGGTAACTCTTCTGCCCTGATGAAGGGCGATTGAACAGAAATTGCAGTACCCGAAGCAGCCCCTGTTGTGGGTTATGGAAAAGCGAACCTCCTCGATTCCGGGAACTCCCCCAAGCTTCTCGTAGGAGGGGTGATACGTCCGCATATAGGGCAATTCGTATATTTTGTCAAGCTCCTCCGTTGTAAGGCTGAGGGCAGGGGGATTCTGCACCAGCATCATTTTTCCGTGACGCTGAATTATAGTTTTTCCGTACACCTCGTCCTGCCAGTCGTACTGAATTTTAGTTGCCTTTGCGTATTCGGGCTTGCTTGCGCACACCTGTTCAAAGGAGGGGCACTGTGCTGCCCCGAGAGGAGTATTTATCGGCTCGGTCATATAGCACGTTCCGCGTATATCGTGGATTTCACCGATTTTTTCACCTGCCGCAAGCCGCCCCGTAAGCTCGGTTATCTGATGCTCGCCCATGCCGTACATGAGCAAATCCGCTCCGCTGTCCACAAGGATAGACGGGCGAACGGCATCGTCCCAGTAATCATAATGAGCAAAGCGGCGGAGGGATGCCTCCAGACCGCCTATTGCAATGGGAACATCACCGAAAATTTCCCGAAGCCTCCTGCAATAGACTATAACGGCTCTGTCGGGACGCCTGCCAGCCTTTCCTCCGGGAGTATAAGCGTCATCTGATCTTTTTCTCTTTGCGGCAGTATAATGAGCCACCATAGAATCTATATTTCCCGAGGTCACAAGGAATGCGTATTTCGGTCTGCCGAAGCGTTTAAAGTCCTTATCACCATGCCAGTCCGGCTGTGAGATTATCCCGACCGTGTATCCAAGGGACTCAATAAGCCGTGTTACAATGGCAGCCCCAAAGCTCGGGTGATCCACATAGGCATCGCCCGTTATATAGATGAAGTCGAACTGCTCTATATGCAGCTCGTCCATTTCCTGTTTTGTTGTAGGTAAAAAGCCCTCGTACATTTCTGTTCCTTTCCGCCTGTTACTCGCTCTTCATTCTTGCTCTGCGCTCGTCAAGCTGCATTCTCGACATCAGCACCTTACGTGGCTTTGCTCCCTCGCTTGGCCCGATTACGCCCATTTCCTCAAGCTCGTCCATAATTCTTGCGGCTCTTGCGTATCCCAGCTTGAGCTTTCTCTGGAGCATAGAGGTTGAAAGCTGACCGTTGTCAACGGCGACTGCCATAGCTCTCTCGATATAGTCCTCATCGCTTCCTGCCGCATAGGGGCTTTCAGCTATGCTGTCCCTGTCGTTTTTCGTTACGGGAACAAGGCTTTCCACAGCCTGAATTATCTCTTCGTCATAATCGCCTTGAACCTGCTCCTTGATAAATTTAATTGTTTTGTCAATATCACTGCTTGAGGCAAAGCAGCCCTGAACTCTCACAGGCTTGTTCGTGCCGATAGGCATATAGAGCATATCGCCGTTGCCGAGAAGCTTATCCGCTCCTGCCTGATCTATAATAGTGCGCGAATCCACCTGCGACATAACGGAAAGGGCGATTCTGCTGGGGATATTCGCCTTGATAAGACCTGTAATTACATCGGTTGTCGGACGCTGTGTAGCAACGACAAGATGCATTCCCGCAGCACGTCCCATCTGCGCAAGGCGGCAGATAGAATCCTCAACCTCCTTGCCTGCCACAAGCATCATATCGGCAAGCTCGTCAATAAATATTACAATCTGAGGGATTTTTTCAACCTCCTCATTTGTTTCAGCAAGCTCGTTGTAGGACTTTATATCGTTAGCTCCGTCCTCCGCGAACATCTGATACCTGCGCATCATCTCGTTGACCGCCCAGTTCAAGGCTCCGGCAGCCTTCTTGCTGTCGGTGACAATGGGAATGAGAAGATGGGGTATTCCGTCAAATGTTTTAAACTCAACGATTTTCGGGTCAATGAGAATCAGCTTTACCTCATCGGGAGTTGCGTTGTAGAGGATACTCATAATTATCGAACGTGTGCAGACGGACTTACCCGAGCCTGTAGTACCTGCAATAATAACGTGGGGCATTTTCGCAACGTCGCCCAGAATGACATTTCCTGCAATATCCTTACCGACCGCAAAGGTGAGCTTGCTCTTTGTGCTGCGGAATTCGGGGGACGCAAGAATTTCCCTCAGAGTAACCATATCTCTTTTTGCGTTGGGGACTTCGATTCCTACGGCGGCTTTGCCCGGCACAGGAGCTTCAATGCGGACTCCCGATGCCGCGAGATTCAGCGCTATGTCATCCTCAAGTCCCTTTATTTTGGAAACCTTGACGCCTGCCCCCGGCTGAAGCTCATAGCGTGTAATGGATGGTCCTCGGCAGATGTTACATATGCGAACGGTTACACCGAAGCTTTTGAGTGTGTTGACTATTTTCTCAGCCTTCTCATGCATTTCGGCGGAGGCTTCCTCAGAATTTAATCTATTATCGGGAGGTGTCAGAAAATCAAGGGACGGCAGCTTATACTGGGGCTTCGGAGCTTCCTCCACAATGGCAGGCGGCTCGTAGTATTCGCTTGGGAAATCCCCCTGCTTCTGTGCCGAATCGGCAGCCTGAGATATAAGCACATCAAGCGCCTCCACGGGCGGCTGCGGCTCGCCGTTTTCGTCAAGGAAAATCTCCTCCTCGGCAGCCTTCGGAGCTTTGCCTTTATCGGAGCCTTCGGTTTTCCCGCTTTCGGCGGCGGCATTTACGTTATCTGTCGGCAACGGCACATCAAACAGAAAGTCACGTTCCTCTGTGTCGTCCTCCTTTGAACGTGAGGCTGCGGATTTCCTTGTATTTTTCTTGTTGACAAGATCAATTGCCTCCATATCGGCTTCAAAGTCCTTTTTCTCCTCATCGTCGTCAAAGGCGTCCTCAAAATCGCCGCCTGTAATGACGTTTTTCAAGCCGATAATGCATTTCCAGATAAACCTGAACGGTCGGCTGAGAAGCTCAAGAAATTCAATAAGTCCCTTTCCCGAAAGGAGCATGACGAACACGAAAAACAAAATGACAATTATTATCTGCGTTCCTGTTTTCCCGAATATTTTCAGCAGCGGCAGTGAAATTAAAAGGCTTGCGACGCCGCCGCCCTTCAGCTGCTTGCCTGCCCTGTAGAGAGCCGTAACGTTGGAGAAGAAGCCGCTGCCGGGGATTTTCCCGACACCGAAAATCTGTATAACCGAGCTGATGAGAAACGTTAAGGCTACTCCCCAGCCTGCACGTCCCGAAACGCATTCCTGACTTTTTTCCAATCCGATAAGAACGGCTGTGTAGATAAAAACAACCGGAACGAAAAATACTGAAATTCCGAATACTCCCAAAAGGAAATTATGTATTGCGTTCCAGCCGGCAGTTCCCTCGATAACCGCCATGAGGAATATGAGGATTCCCAGCGCAAACAAAATTATCGACCAGAACTGATTTTTTCTGTTTTTGCCATGACCCTTTTCCTCGGTTTTTTTCTCCTTGGGAGAGCTTTTCACCGAGTCCTCCTGACCCGATGAAGCGCTCTTTTTTGAAGCCGTGCTTTTCTTTTTTGTCCCCTCTGATTTGCCTGCGGACGACTTTCCCGAAGCCGCAGTTTTCTTTTTCTTGGTGCTTTCTGCCATTGATTCTCCTCCTGAGCATGACCTATATCTTTTAATATATATATCACATATATCTTTTTTCGCTGTTTTCAATCATATCGTAAAGACACTGCATAGCGTCGCTAAGACCTCCCAGCTCGTCAATAAGTCCAAGCTCGACTGCCCTTTCTCCCTCAACAACGCTGCCCACGTCCATCGTCAGCTCCTCCGTATTCATCATAAGGCTGCGGAAGGTTTCCTCCCTGATATTGCTGTTTTTCAGAACGAAGTTAATTATTCTGTCCTGCATTTTATCGAAATACGAAAGAGTCTGAGGTACTCCCAAAACCGTACCGTTCATGCGCACAGGATGAATAGTCATGGACGCGGATGGAACTATAAACGAATATTTCGCGCTGACGGCAAGCGGAACTCCGATTGAATGGCCGCCTCCCACAACAAGTGAAACGGTAGGCGTTTTCATTCCCGCAATCAGCTCCGCAATCGCAAGTCCCGCTTCGACATCTCCGCCGACGGTATTGAGGATAATCATAAGCCCCTCAACGCTTCTGTCCTGCTCGATTGCCACAAGCGCGGGAATTATATGCTCGTATTTTGTAGTCTTATGCTGCTCGGCAAGGACGTAATGCCCCTCAATCTGACCGATAACCGTCAGACAGTGTATGAGATGCTTTGCGTTCTGAGAAACAGTTTTCCCCAGCTTCTCGGCAAGCTCAGCTTCATCGAGAGCCTCATCCTTTTGATTTTCAGTATCTTTATTTTCGCTGCACATTGAATATACCCTCCCTGAAATATCGCCGCACATCAGCTTATGCGCGGTATAGCATAGTTATTTTGCCCTGTTCCGGAGAGAATATACATATTTTATTATAGCCTCTTTTCATTGCAAAGTCAACTGCTGTCGAGTAAAAGTCAAGTAAAAACAGCTTTTTTGTGTGATATATAGAAATCTATATTTTCATATTCTTTTTCTATATTTTACACAATCTTGTTATATTGTTATAATTAAAATGATAAATTATAGGCATTTTCTGCCTGTACTGTATATAATATGTCCCGAAGGGAGTTTTTCATAATGAGAAAATTTGACACAAAGGTTCAATATCATAAATACAAGGTTCTCAGGGAGGTCGCCCGTCAGGCATGGGACGATACTCTCCTCCAGAATCTTTTCAGGATACCAAAGCTTATTATCCCCGGTCCTAAGCCTACTATGCGCTGCTGCATCTACAAGGAACGGGCAATTCTTCAGGAGCGTGTGAAGCTCGCAATCGGCGGCGACCAGACCAATCCCAACGTAATCGAGGTTATCGATATTGCCTGCGACGAATGTCCTATGGGCGGCTATCAGGTTTCCGAAGCGTGCCGCGGCTGTATGGCTCACCGCTGCGAGGACGTCTGCCGAAAGGGAGCTATCACCTTTGACAGTCAGCAGAAGGCTCACATCGACAAAACAAAATGCGTCGAATGCGGACAATGCGCCAAGGTATGCCCCTTCAACGCCATCGTAAACCATATACGTCCTTGCATTAACGCCTGCAAAATCAAGGCTATCTCCATCGCCGAGGATCAGTACGCTCAGATTGACAACGACAAATGCATCTCCTGCGGAGCGTGCGTTTACACCTGCCCATTCGGAGCAATTCAGGATAAATCTTTTATTCTGGACGTCATCAGCCTCATAAAGGGCAGCTCGGATAATCAGGAATACAAGGTCTATGCCGTTGTCGCCCCCGCAATCGCAAGTCAGTTCCGCTACGCAAAGCTCGGACAGGTCATAACCGGCATTAAAAAGCTCGGCTTCTTCACCGTTGTCGAAGCCGCGCTGGGAGCTGATATGGTGGCTTATTCCGAGGCGGAGGAGCTTGCGGAAAAGGGCTTCCTCACAAGCTCATGCTGCCCTGCCTTTGTTAAATATGCTCAGTCCTTCCCCAACATCAAGGACAAGGTATCAACAAATCTTTCACCTGCCGCCTCCATTTCCAAATACATAAAGGATAACAATCCCGGCTCAAAGGTGGTATTTATCGGTCCATGCACAGCAAAGAAAATGGAGTTCCAGAAGGAATCCGTCCGCCCCTATATCGACAGCGTTATTACCTTTGAAGAGCTTCAGGCTCTCTTCGACAGCCGTGACATCGACATTACGGCTCTGGAGGAATCGGAGCTTGACACAGCTTCGTATTACGGAAGAATCTTCGCCCGCTGCGGCGGTCTCAGCGATGCCGTCGCACAGGCGCTCAAGGAACAGGGCAACGAGGACTTCCAGCTGAATCCGCTTGTCTGCGACGGAATTTCAGAATGCCGCTCAGCTCTTATGAGAGCTGATAAGAAGGTGCTGAAAAACAACTTCATTGAGGGCATGGCGTGTACCGGAGGCTGCGTTGGCGGCGCAGGCTGCCTCACCCACAGCGAAAGAAACCGTATCGACGTGGACAAGCACGGCTCTCTCGCCCACAACAAGACTATTACAGACGCGCTGAATATTACAGATGGGGAGATTTAACATCATGAAACCAAATGAGCTTATAGAAAAAATCAGCGGAGGAGAGCTTGATTCTCAGCTGGAGCTTCTCTACGGCAGCTCCCCTGCCGACCTTGAATCTCAGCGAAGCAGATATATAGCGGCAGTCAGAGAGTTTATGAGAATCTATCCCGAACGTGACGATGTGCATATTTTTTCGGCTTCGGGCAGAACCGAAATAGGCGGAAATCATACCGACCACCAGCACGGCTGCGTTCTTGCGGCAGCTGTAAATCTGGACGTAATCGCAGTCGTTTCCTTTCACCGTGACGGCGTTATTCGTCTGAAATCATCGGGTCACAAGCAGAATCACGTGGATCTGTCCGACCTGAACGCCAAGCCGTGGGAAAAAGGAACCTCCAACGCCATGATTCGCGGAATTGCCGCAAAATTTGCGGAAATGGGCGTTAAAATGGACGGCTTCGACGCATATACAACCTCGGACGTTCTCGGCGGCAGCGGACTTTCATCGTCGGCGGCATTTGAGGTTCTCGTGGGAACTGTCATCGACAAGCACTACAACGAGGGCAGGGCAGGAGCTGTTGAAATCGCGAAAATAGGTCAGTTTGCCGAAAACGTCTACTTCGGCAAGGGCAGCGGACTTATGGATCAGATGGTAAGCTCTGTGGGCGGATTCGTCTTTATTGATTTTCACGATACGGAAAATCCCGTAATTCACAGGCACAGCTTCGATTTCGGCAGGGCAGGCTACAGCCTCTGCATTACCGACACAAAGGGAAGTCATTCCGACCTTACGGAGGATTATGTCGCCGTCCCCACCGAAATGAAAAGCGTTGCTCAGCAATTCGGGAAGGAGTTTCTGCGCGATGTCAGCGAGGAGGAGTTTTACTCCGCTTTGCCGAAGCTCCGTGAAAAATGCTCGGATCGGGCAATTCTCAGAGCAGCCCACTTCTTCGGTGAAAACAGAAGAGCCGCGCAGGAGGCTGAGGCTCTTTCGGCAGGCGATATTGACAGGTTCCTTGAAATCGTGCGCTGCTCGGGGGATTCCTCCGCAAGCCTCCTCCAGAATCTCTATTCCGTCCGCAAGCCGACTAATCAGGAAATCCCCCTTGCCATAATGATGAGCAAGCGCATTCTCGGAGGGCGCGGAGCTGTGAGAGTTCACGGGGGCGGCTTCGCAGGTACGATTCAGGCTTTCGTTCCCACGGACACGGCGGAGGAATATTCCCGTGAAATGAACCGCATTTTCGGAGAGGACAGCTGCCATATCCTGAGAATCAGACCTGTCGGCGGAATTGAAATTGTATGAACGGAGAATGCAGAATGATTTATAAATACGCTCAAAAGCTTATTGATTACGGGCTGGCAAAGTCCCTTATCGCTCCGGAGGACGTTTTCGTTGTGCGAAATCAGCTCATGGACGCCCTCATGCTCACCGACTGGGTATCCCCTGCGCCCGACGGAGAAATGCCCGATATTGACGAAATACTTGCACGCCTTACGGATTACGCCTGCGAAAACAATATCATCGGGGACACCACGGCTTCACGAGATTTGTTCGACACGAAGCTTATGGGGATTCTCACTCCGATTCCTCACGAGGTTATCGGAAGATTCATCAGCCTCTACAACAGGGAGTCCCCGAAGGCGGCAACCGACTGGTATTACGACTACAACAAAAACGTCAACTACGTTCGCAGCGGACGTATCGCCAAGGATCTGAAATGGCAGTACGAGTCGGAATACGGCACCCTTGATATTACCATCAACCGCTCCAAGCCGGAAAAGGATCCCCGTGATATTGCGGCTGCACGCTCGCAGAAAAACGCAGCCTATCCGAAATGTCAGCTCTGCCCCGAAAACGCCGGCTATGCGGGACGTCAGGATCACCCTGCAAGGCAGAATCTCCGGCCGATTCCAATGACGGTAAACGGCGAGAACTGGCAGCTTCAGTATTCCCCCTACGGCTACTACAACGAGCATTGCATTGTTTTCAACGAAAAGCACGTCCCAATGAAAATCGACAGCGCAGTCTTCGAAAAGCTGTTTGACGTGATTGATTTTCTCCCCCATTATTTTATCGGCTCGAATGCCGATTTGCCGATTGTCGGCGGCTCGATTCTCACGCACGAGCATTTTCAGGGGGGAAATTATACCTTCGCTATGGCAAAGGCTCCTGTGGAAACGCCGTTCCCGATGGAGAGCTTCCCGGACGTCAGCGCAGGCATTGTTAAATGGCCCATGTCGGTAATTCGTCTGCGCAGCATGAACCGCAGGGAGCTTGCCGATGCAGGCACGTATATTCTCGACAGGTGGAGAGGCTACAGCGATCCGCAGCTGGGAATTTTTTCGGAAACGGACGGAACTCCCCACAACACGGTAACTCCCATTGCACGCATGAACGGCGATTTTTACGAATGCGACATTGTCCTGAGGAACAACCGAACCTCCGATGAGCTGCCCCTTGGTATCTTTCACCCTAACCCCTCCCTCCATCACATAAAAAAGGAAAATATCGGACTGATTGAGGTTATGGGGCTTGCCGTTCTTCCGGCAAGGCTTGCTTCGGAGCTTGAAATCCTCAAAACGGCTATGCTTGAGGGAGCGGAGCTTTCTTCAGATTCCGCAACGGCGGCTCATGCTCCTTGGGCGGAGGATATTCTCAAACGCCACAGGGATTTCTCCCCCGAAAACGCAGATGAAATACTGCGTCGGGAGGTGGGAGCTGTCTTTGAACAGGTTCTTTGCGACGCGGGCGTCTTTAAGCGTAACGCCGACGGAATGAATGGATTCAGAAGATTTATCGGGATTCTGAAATAATATAAGGCTGCATCGCAGATTCATGTGCGGTGCAGCCTTTTTCGGCGGATATTTATTTGTCGTCCGACACTGAGTAATCGTCAACATGGATAACGGAGTCGTCCTCGGGCGGCTTCTTGCTTCGCAGAAATTCAAGGGCAATGAGGGCAATTCCGCCAACGAGGAGTATTATTCCCACAGCCTTTACTATAAATGAACCAACATTTACGGGATTCGTGATGAGGAAAAGTCCGCATACAACCAGCAGAACCGATGAAACTGCGGAGGAAATCCAGCGCTTAGGATTGAGCCTTCTTTTTTCAATTGCGCTGAAAAATCCGTCCACGCCCGACAGGAGAAACAGGATTCCCAGAATAATCGGCACGCCGATTCCGACAAACCTCGGGAAAACAATAAGCGCAAAGCCAATGCAAATCTCAACAATCGCCTTTGGAATTGATGTTGCGTACGTTCCCCGTGAGATGCCCAGAGCCATACTTATGATGCTGTAGATAATCAGCGCGGCTCCCGCAAAGTAGAAGAGTCCCGAAAGAAGCTTCGGCAGAAAGAGTACGAAAATTCCTGCCACGAGAAGAACGATTCCTTTCACATATGAGTCAATTTTTATTTTTTTCAAAGCTATCACTCCTAAAAAAGTACGGGAATTATTTTAAGGTAAAGCCTGCGGAAGAAGCCGATATTTTTGTTTATATTTTCGGCAAGCTCTTCAGTAAATTCAAGAGCCTTCTTTACATCCTCGCCGCTCAGGTCGCTGCCGCCGAAGCTGCCCTCAAGAGCGCAGCTCATGAAGCTTATGAACTCCCCCGAACCGCAGTATTCCGGAACAAGAAATCTCTCGGCATATTCGGCAAAATCCGAATAGAGCATACCGCCTCTTTTTATTTTAATGGCGGCAAGGAGCTTTTCAACGTAGCCGTACATAGCTGAAACGCGGCTTCTGTTTGTTCCCTTGGCAAACCTTTTCCGTCTTGCTTTTATTATAATACATCTCCGCAAATAAATCAACAGTACAATCAAAATTAAAGCTGCCGCTGCCGCAAGGACTGCGATATTCGTTCGGCTTATGCCGCTCTCGCCGCTGCCGTCGCCAAGACCTATGCCGTTATTTTGTTCATCCGTCGATTCTGTCTGTGATGCAGCTGCCGTTACGGATACAGTGCTGCTCTCGGAGCTGCTTTCAGCCGATGTGATTTCCTGCGTGCTTTCGGACGATTCCGATGCAGCCTCGGATGTCGTTTCCGTTGTGTTGCTTTGGGTTGTTTCGTCTGTAGCTGATTCCGTTTCCTCGGTATTGCTTATGCTGCTGCTTGTATACCCCTCGGTAAATTCAAAGGGAACCCAGCCGTAACCGTCAAGGTAGACCTCCGCCCATGCGTGGCTTCGGTTGTCCTGAACATTGATTGTATACGTTCCGTCACTGTTTTCGGTGTCCTCATTGAAATCGTCCCCGACAACAACATATCCCGTGGCATATCGTGCGGGAATCCCTGCCATACGTGCAAGAATTACTCCCGCGGTGGCGTAATGAACGCAGTAGCCCTCATGATTTTCCAAAAGGAAGTAGCTTACAAAATCACGGTTTGAGGGCGTTTCCCCCGGGGACAGGGTATAATCCGCCATAGAGGCAATTCGTTCACGTATTTCGTCCAGAACGGCAAGCTTCTCCGCAGCTGTTTCAGCCTCTGAGGCTGAATCGAGAATATCCGCAAAGGCTTCACGAACATCGTCCATATCTTCATTTTCGGGAACCTGCAAATAATTTTTGTACACAAAGCTTCGGTAGTTGCTTTCAAGGAGGAACGTCAGAACAAGCTCGCCGTCAGACGTGGCATTGCACTGACGCAGCGAATCCATGCTCAGCGTGGTGCTGAATCCGAAGCCCTCCGAAGCGTCAACTCCGTTTTCCTCGCAGAAGCCGCTTATCATCTGACGAAGCGTTTCATCGGAAATATCGTCCGCCGTGCAGCCGATAATGCTTTCGGTTTCGAGATATTGGGCGATTTCCTCCGTATCGACAGCCGTGAATTTGTAGGAATACTCGCTTTCATCGTCCTCTTTGGAGCTTACAAGGGTATCGTTTATGTATTCCATATCGCCGTAATTATTCGTGCCGTAGGGAGCATAGCTCTTGTTCTTTTTGCGCTTTGCCTCAATCCAGACGGTTATATCGGAGCTGTCGGGTAAAAGCCTCTCCGAAATTATATGGGGATAATCCTGCGGATATATTTCAAATTCGCTGAAATAGTCAAAAAGCCCGCTGCTGTTTTTGTAGACGGGATTTTTCAGCACCTGCCATTCGTTGTCGCCGTAAACCGAGCCTGTGTAGCCCTTGAGATACACAGCTCCGTCGCATTTTTTATCAAAGGTCGCCGTTATATCCGTAACGTTCTTGTATTTTATATGATCTACATTTCCAAGCTTGTGGCTTTCGAGGCTGAACGTGAAGCCGAGGGCTTCGGTGAGGTCCGAGATGCTCGATGAAAAGTCGTCCATGCTGAACGAGTTCACAGCCTCCTTTATATCGACACGCTTCTGATTTAGGCTGTCGCTGCGCTCATAGCCGGCAGCGTTCATAACTGCGAGAGCTGCGGCAGCGGCTGCGGCAATGGTAAAAATCATGCCCAGAGCGCATTTTTCTGTTACCTTGAAGCGCATTTGCCTTTTCGGAAAGAATGCGTCGCCCCTGCGGGCAAATCCGCCGTTTCCGCCGTAATATTCCCCTGCGTCAACGATAAACATTGACGCATTCGCAAACCAGTAGGCAACTGTAAGAATCCCCCAGAACACGGGAATATTTATGCCGTTGTAGAGTCCGATTTCGATGATGGGGAATGTAAAAATCATAACTACAAGCGGATTCGTACGGCTTATTGTAAAGGTGTATATTACAATTGCCAGCAGCCAGATGCAGAAAATATAAAATACCGTCGTGCAATAGACCTCATTGTCGGGGTCGAGGAGCTTATAATAGCTTATTTCCGTGTGATGGGAAACGCTGTAGATAATATTGTAGACATATTTAAAGCCGTCCGTAACGGCTTCGGCGAATCTGAACAGAGCCGCGGCAAACAGGACAAATGAGCCTCCCGCAAGCCACAGGGATTTTTTTCCTGAAAGGGCTGTCCCGATGTGAACAGCCGAGAAAATCAGCGCGGCTGCAATTACAGCTCCGGTGCTGTAGCTTGTGTCGAACATATCAAGAAAGGACATGATAACGGACACAAATCCGATTATGGCAATCAGGACGGATTCGGGCTTTCTGAAATCACGTCTGTTCTTTTTTAGGGACATTGAGATACTGTCGCAGATAACAATGCCGCTGAAATTTTTATTTTTTTTGCTTTTCATATTGTATCCTCAGATTTCAGAATCAAAGCTCAATATCCTTGACGGACGATGAGATTCTGCCTATTACAACGGGAGTAACGCTCAGCGAGGGGCAGCAGTCACGGGCAATTTCAGCTGAAGCCTCGTCCTTGACGACAACAACGGCATTTTTAATTTCAGAGCTGATTTCTCTGTCGATATAATCAAAAGCCTTTTTATCCTGCTCCGCAGTTATGAAGGTAAAGGAGGTGAAGCTCTTTTCAACGCATTCCGGAAGAAATTCCTCCGGCGGACGAAAGCTCAGATCATCTCCGAGTGAAACAAGCAGCTCGGAAACTGCCTCGGAAAGGGATTCTCCGCTGTCAACACGGCGCTGGACAAAGCACGACTCCGAAGCGCTGTAATAGATGATCGTATGCGCTCTTTCGTTTTCAATCAGAAACTGGGACAGGGATACAAGCGCCTCTATGAGCGTATCGTATATGGGCAGTGTATATTCTGAATTTTCAGAGCAGCGGAGGTTGAGGAAAAGAGCCGTGCGCGAATCTATAGGCATACCGAAATCCTTGACAATCAGCTCGTCGCTTTTGCTGCTCAGCTTCCAGTGAACACGGTTGAGCTTATCGCCGTCAACAAATCCGCGCAGGTCGAAAATTTCGGACGGATCGTCGCCTGTCCTGTGTTCGGAGAAAGCGGTGCTTTCATCGCTGCTCATGTCGCAGCTGCCAGGACAGGCTCTTATGCTGTGCCCCTCCGGAAGAATTACAATATCATCGCCGATATTTTTGCCTATGCGGAATTTGAAAATTCTCAGGGGGTCGTAGATGTTGATTTCCGCCGTGCTGATATTTATTATGCCGCAGAATTTGGATTCCAGCTGAAACGTCATAAGCTGACTGTTCCGCTGCTGTATGGGGAAGTGGATTTCAAAATAATTTATCTGATTGTTGAAAATGTTATAGTATTCGATAAAGGCTTCAGCCTTGGCAACAGGAAATATGCTGCGGTTTGAAATGCTGAGCTGAATATCGAAAGGCTCGTTCTTTGCGGCAGTTGTTTCCTTTACGTTCAGGCTGACGGTAATGAGCTTTTTTGTAATCAG
The DNA here is from genome assembly GCA_021200415.1 of Ruminococcus sp. Taxonomy (GTDB): domain Bacteria; phylum Bacillota; class Clostridia; order Oscillospirales; family Ruminococcaceae; genus Ruminococcus. Next base: position 92,836 of record JAJQGO010000026.1, read on the forward strand.
CGTCATGATGAACATCAGCACGGGCAGGGCGATTACAACTATCAGCAGCACGAGGGAGAAATCCCAGACGTACAGGACGTAGAACGCCGCGCTTATGACGATAAGGAAAATAAACATAAATTTTACAGAAGTCATTTTATATCACTTAATTTTCGGTAAGGGCGTATTGCTTATGATGTCAGAAATTATATCCGCAGCCGACTTATTGGCAAGCTTTGCCTTGGAATTGAGAATTATCCTATGCTCAAAAACGTCGCGGCAGATATACACAACATCGTCGGGAATTATATAGCTGCGTCCCATAGCGAGAGCGATTCCCTTTGAAATCTGCATAAGTGCGAGAGTTCCGCGGGGACTTACGCCAAGCTTCAGAAGCGGATGATTTCTTGTTGCGGCGGAAAGGCTGACTATATACTCATAGATACGGTCGTCGGCATATACGGAATCAACAGCGCTGCGGAGCTGCATAATAGTGCCTGCGTCGGCAACGGCTCTTATGCTGTCAATTGGATTTGCGCTGCTTTTTGATTTCAGGATTGCTATTTCCCCCTCATGGTCGGGGTAACCCATGCTAAGCTTAATCATGAAGCGGTCAAGCTGGGAATCGGGAAGATTATGCGTGCCGGCAGAGCCGATAGGATTCTGAGTTGCGATAACGGTATACGGCTCGGGCAGCTTATATGTTACACCGTCAACGGTAATGCTTTTTTCCTCCATAAGCTCAAGAAGCGCCGACTGTGTTTTGCTTGAGGTACGGTTAATTTCGTCCGCAAGAAAGAGATTACAGAATGCCACACCGGGGCGGAACTCAAACTTTCCGGTCATTTTGTTGCAGACGGAAAATCCCGTAATATCGGACGGCAGAACATCAGGCGTGAACTGCATTCTGTTATGCTCCAGCGACAATGCTCTTGAAAAGGCGAGGGCAAGAGTTGTTTTGCCGACTCCGGGAATATCCTCAATGAGAATGTGCCCCTTGCAGAGAATCGCAAGCAGAACCTTGATAATCACAGTATCCTTGCCCACAACGGCTTTTTTTACCTCTGAAATTATATTATTGATTTGATTTGTATAGATTGATGTATTCATTGCTTGCTCCAATCAAAAATGTTGTATGATTACTTTGTAATTATACCATTTTATTTGAAATAATGCAACAGGAAATATTGTCGTGGAAATGCAAAATAAAAAACAGCACCCTGCGTTTGCGCAAGATGCTGTGTTGCTTTAATCATCTGTACCAAGATGCTCCGCTCCCCTGAGCTTTTGATTTTCGTTTAAAAATGCTGTTCTTATGTTTTTAATTTGCTGCGTGAAGAAGTCAATCTGCTGCTGTAATTCATCTCTTTTAACACGAAGCGCTCTGTTTTGCACGAATCCCAAAACTGCCGCAGCTGCGAAGATAATGCCCCATACGATCGATGAACCACCGTCGCCGAATAAGAAAAATCCGAGTGCCAGAATTATACCAATAACCATCAGTGCCTTGAAAAACGACATTTTCCCCTGAACAGACTTTTTTTCGGCAACTAAATCCTTATACACCTGCGCACGCTGAGGGTCAACAGGTGAATCCTTATCATAAAAAAGCTTTTCTCCATCTCCGGAAATATAAAGTGTGTTAACACCCGAGCCGTATGTAACTTTAATCTTATGCATCGCCGCCAGAACCTTTGTAGATTTATCAACCTCCATATTGCAGTTCCCGCTGATATTGAGATTGCGATATTTTCTATTGCCGATTTGCTTGATTGCGCTATTCTTCAAGGCTTCCTCCATATCCGGACGAACATATTTATCCATAAGCTCCGAGTCAGGACGGGTAAACTTCAATGTGGTGGCACTAAGCGGAATTTCCAGACTTTCCACGTCCACCAATACGCCGTTTTTGTAAGGTGAATACATTTTATCAATTACAAAATCATAATCCCTGTAGCCCGAAACGATTCGTTCAAATTCTCCACGAACGTTACCGCTGACAGTTGACCAGTTTGTTTCAACAACCTGATTTTTACTGCCGTTGCTGTCCTTATATGTTCGGGTATTGTCATTGCCAATATCGCAAAGATAGTCGGACGTGCCGTTTGCGTGATAATAATACGCAGGAACGAAAAGATATTCCGCAGAGGTTATTTCAGACGCGCTTAGAACATCAAGAGGTGCTGCTTCGTTTGATGTCAGATACTTGACAACGACCTCGTGCAGTCTTTTTGACGACGCTTTAAATGGCACGCCGCTTATGACATTCTCTGTTTTCGCAAGCTCCTGACATTCCTTCAGGCTCTCGATTACATAGGATGTTCCGCAATATTCGCATTTTCCCGTGGGTTTGTTCAGATTATCAATAGACGCACCGCAGCTTTGGCAGGTGTAGCTTTTTACAACAGGCATATTTTCATACTCCTCTCCTATATTCATAAATCGCCTTATATTTACATTATATCACTTTTTTTACTATTGTCAAGCTTTTTCCAACAGCACCCCCAATTTTCCAATCCTACGTCAAAAAAGAAATATCTGTAACTTTTTTCATAATGCTTTACAATTTTGAAGATTTGTGATATAATAGGATCCATGGCGGCTACACGCTATGTATTTTCATGTATTTTCAATTTATTTTATAATGGAGGGCAAAATGGCAAAAAAAGATGAGCGTTACCTTAACGTAACACTGAAAAATGAATCCGATGAAAGCGGCGACATTATCGTTTCTTTTTCCGGAATTTTCAAAATGCTAAAAAAATATTTCCTGATCTGGATCGTTACCGCCGTTGTGGCAGGTGTCCTTGTGTTTACCTGCTCGGCTATAACCTCCGGTAATCAGAACAAAAGCTTAACCGCTTTAATCAGCTTTTCCTACGACGGAATTGAAGATGGTCTTGACCCTGAGGGAAACACATTTGATGTCAACACTATCAAGAATCCAACTGTTATCGAATCGGCTCTGACGGAGCTTGGACTTTCCGTTGAAAGCCTTGAGGAAATCCGACAGAATATCTCTATTGACGGTATCATTCCTTCCGACGCTATTGATAAAATAACTACATACAAGAGCGTCTACGAAAGCGCGTCCGGCTCAAGCAGCGCATTGTCGGCTGCTCAGGCTATGCTCGATACCTCCTACTACCCTACGCAATTCAAGGTCACCTTCAATTACAGCTCTACAGGCTTTGATGAGGACGAGGCTGTCGATGTGTTCAACACAATGCTCGAATGCTACCGTGATTACTTCATTTCAACCTATGGCAGCAATGAAGCTCTCGGAAGCGCCGTAAAATCAATCGATTACACAGAATACGACTACGCAGAGGCTGTCGATGTCTTTGATTCAACTCTCACAACTCTCAAAAGCTACGTGAACGACCTTGCTTCAGAGGACACAACACGCTTCCGCTCAAATTCAACAGGATATACCTTCTCCGACCTTTCCGAATCCATCTCCACTATCCAGAGCATGGATCTCGATATTCTCTCCTCATACATCACGGTAAACAACGTAACAAAGGACAAGGATTCTCTTATTACCTATTATCAGTACAGAATTGATTCCCTCACCCGTGAGAAAACTGTTGCGGAGGAAAAGCTTGCGTCAATCGTTGAATCAATTGATAATTATCAGAAGGATACAATTATGGTTTTCGGCAACGGAACTGAAACAACCGATACCGAATACAGCCAGTATTCCGAGGAATATGATACTCTCATCAAGCAGAAAATTTCAACTCAGACTGAGGTTTCAACTGCAACTCAGCGCATAAATTACTACAATCAGAGAATCACAGCCCTTAAATCAAAGGCCGCAGGCTCGGATACATACGTTGAAAAGGTTGAGGAGGATCTCGCTTCACTCAGCGACAAGGTTAATCAGCTGATTGACGATATAAACACCACTGCCGAGGAGTATTATGAAAATGTTCCGTTCGCAAACGCATATAATATTCTCGTTCCTGCCTCCGGCTCAGGCGCAGTAAGCTTTGTAAAGCGCACCATCAGCAGCGCTATGGTTCCTTTGGTTGTAATCGAAGCTCTGCTCGTTCTGGTTTATATATGTGCCGCATTTGTTCTTGCAATCATCAACGAAAGCAAAAAGAAAAAGGCTCTTGCAGAAGCTGAGAGCGTTGAAGCTGAATCGGAATCTGAATCTGAAGAAGCTGAAACCGATACCGAAAATACGGATAAATAATCCGGATAAATATAAATCCTCCGACAGCTGCCGGAGGATTTTTTAGGCAACACCGCACAAAGATTGTCGTGCAGATGTGCCATTAGATTTTTCGTCAGATTGTATAAAAGCGACGCAGGCATACTTGATGTATGGCAAGGAGTTTTTGTGCAAGACGACGGAAAAGATAAAAGCAGATGTGCGGCAAAGCCGTCAGGCGTTCTTTGTGCGGTGTTGCCTTTATTATAATAAAAGCCCGATACCAAAAGCATCGGGCTTCTTGTGTTATTTTCTGTCGGCTTAGCCAACAACCATGTCTGTTCCTGTAATTGTGAAGCTTACCTCAAAGCTGTCCGTGGGCATTTCGTATTCCATTTCCGATGTGTCCGTATTGTAAATGTTGACAATTTCAATATACAGATTTCCCGCGTCATCCGTGGAAACTATAGGATTCTTTACGGCATATTCCGTATCGTCACAGTAAAGAACAACATCCTTGATTCCCATTGTGCTGTAGTACGGGAAATCCGTGCTGATAAAGAGCATATTCAGACCCTCGCTGTCCTGTGAGAAATCATAGCCTGAAACTCCGACAGTATATGTTCCGTCACCTGTAATTGTCGCGTCCTCAAAGACAGCTCCCGTATCAATTATTTCATCGTCCTCGCCCCACTTGATAAGGGTGTTGAACCACTCGGAATCTGCTCCGTATGTGCCGTCCGTATAGGAATTTCTGAATGTGTAAGCCTGTGTCTGAATGCCTATATACGCATGAACCTCCGACTGCGTTTCGGTTTTCTGAGTTACCGTCATGCTCATGCCGACCTCAGGATTCTTATCCCTTACGGCTGTAACAATTGCCTCAATAATTTCCGGCTGCGTCTGCTCGTATGTGCTTCTGTTGAACAAGCCAAAGCCGAAATTTCCGTTATATCCGTTATCCCAGTAAACGGGAACGATTCCCATTGAAGCCGCCGTACCTGCCACAAATCCGTCATAGTAAACGCGGTTCAGGGTGATTTCATCTATAATGCCCGAATTGGCGGACGACTTGTCAATACAGCCATATTCGCCGATAACCACCGGTATTCCCTGATCAACGTACTGCGTTTTGAGCTTCTGGAGCTGCTCCTCGACGTATTCCTCTTCGCCCCATGAAGCCTTTGCGTTCGGGCTTGCCTGATTAACTTCAACAATCTGCTGACCCATATCGCCCCAGAGGTACGTTCTTGTATCCTCCTGTCCTGCATAGTCCCAAGGGTCGTAGCAGTGAACCGAGAGAAGGAGTCGGTTTTCGTCTGCGGAATTGCCCTCATCTGTCGGCATTTCGAATCCGTAATCACCGCAGGTGTAGTTAATATCGGTATTCCAGCCCGGAACCATAAGCCAGCGGTGAGTGTTGTTTGAGCCTGTTTCACGTACCGTATCAACGAAAATCTGATTATACTCAACAAGGTTTGCGTACATTTCCTCCGGCGGATCGCTGTATTCGCCGTTGAACACCTCGTTCATTGACTCGAAAATCAGATGCTCGTCATAATCGGCAAAGCGTTCGGCAATCTGCCTCCAGACGGCTTCGTATTTCTCCTTGATTGTATCCTGATCATCGCCGTTTACGAGAAGCCAGCCGCCCTCAACGGAATTATATCCATCGCCGTGGATATTGATAATAACGTACATATCATTATTGTAGCAGTAGTTTACGACCTCTTCGATTCTGTCAAGCCATTCCTCATCAATCGTGTAGTCGTTAGCGTCGTCGATTTTGCTGAGGTACGACACGGGAACTCTCACGGTATTGAATCCCGCTTCGGCAACCGCGTCAATCATTTCCTGACTTGCCTCTGGGTTGCCCCACGCCGTTTCGATTGGAGTACCGCCGCTGTTAGCCTCAAGGGTGTTTCCGAGATTCCAGCCTGCGCCCATATCGGCTGCAATATCCGCCACAGAAACGGTGAAATTTCCGTCATTCTTCTCTTCGCTCTCGCTGTCCTTTGAACCGCAGCCGACAAACGCCGAAAGCGTCAGCGCCGCTGAGCAAAGCAGAGAGAGTATTTTTTTGGTTTTGCTCATTAAATTTTCCTCCTGTATAAATCTCTGTAGGCAGCACCGCGCAAACCTATTTCCGCGGTATACAGAGAGTTGTTTATTCCATTATAACAATTTTCGCATCAATAGTCAATGATAATTTGCACATTTTGAAAAGGCTTTGTACACTTTTGCCTAAAACTTCACAATCGGCAGGATTTTTTCTGTTTTTCCCTTGACATTTCAAATTCCCTGTGGTATAATATATAGCGTTGACTAATCAGCTTGCGGATATGGCGGAATAGGCAGACGCGCTGGCTTCAGGTGCCAGTCGGGGCAACTCGGTGCAGGTTCAACTCCTGTTATCCGCACCATTTTTTTCATAATAAACTCCTTCCTAATTTATTTCTACTAAAACACTCCACCCTTTGGTTCTGAACCGGAGGGTGGAGTGCTTTTTCTTTGCAAAACACAAAACCGAACGGTTCTTCCGTTCGGTTTGGTGGGGATTTGGTGCGCCTGAATGGGATCGAACCATCGCGCATGGCGTCGGAGGCCATTGCTCTATCCGCTGAGCTACAGGCGCATTTCTGATGCTTCGCATGATTCATTGTGCAGAACCGCAAAAAAATGCCCGTCGGGCGGCACGGAAAATTGTGACAATTTCATCATGTGAAAGCACATTGATTTTATTATACCAAAAACTCTTGAAATTTGCAAGCCCCTGTGATATAATATTTTTTGATAACAATCTTCATCATTTAAGGGGAGAAATTTTTTGGACGATTTTATTTATCTGATCATTGCGCAGACAGGTACACGGCCTGCAAGATTCTTTAAATTTATCACTAAAAAACCGTACAATCATGTTTCATTATCCAGGGATATAAATCTTTCGGAGATGTACAGCTTCTGCCGTACATACCGTCCGTTCCCGATTCCCGCCACGTTTAACAAGGAGATAGTCGGTAAGGGAACCTTGGGGCAGTTCAACAGTATACCGTGTGAAATCTATCAGATTCCTGTTACACATAGGCAAAAAAGAACATATGAACACATCATTCACCATTTCAGCAAGAACAGAAAGGTCTACTCCTATAATATTCTCGGTCTTTTGGCAGTCTACCTCAACATCGAGTGGAACAGGAAAAAGAATTTCCTCTGCTCACAGTTTGTCGCATACACCATGCTCAAAATGGGGATTCCGCTGAAAAAGCCCTTCTGCCTCTATACGCCCGACGATTTCAGAAACTTCCCCGGGGCGGCTCTGGTTTATCAGGGCGAGCTTAATAATTTCTACTACAATATGCACGCAAATTTAATCGAGCAGAGATATTAGCACACCATAGAGCTTCACCTCATCGGGAGCTGTCATGTAGAGTATATAATATAATCTGCTCTCCGGCATTATGCTCTCAATGCTGAATTCATATGTTTCCTCAAGTATCTTCATTTCAACTGTTTCATTCCTCAACGTCAGGCTTGCGGGGCTTATCTTTTCCGTGGTAAGCTTGTTGTAGGAATTTGCGTATGACATCAAAAACATCCATAATCCTGTAGCCAGCAGAAGGTATAACAGCACCGCCCTGACTACAGCTTTTTTCTTATTCCTTTTCATTTTTCTCCTTTCCCGTTACATAAGGGATTTAAGCAGCCTTGCAAGGGAGGCTCCTATAAGCTCCCCCGAATACTGAACCTGTTCCAGTGTGTTGCCGTGCGAGCCTACCTCAATCAGCAGACTTCCCGTTGTCAGATCTTGATTATACTTCCTGTAATCGAACAAAATCGGTCGGGTAAATCCCGGATAATCCCCCTCCAGCTGCTGCTGAAGGCTTGAAGCAAATCTGAAATTCTTCATATAGTTCGGCATATCCAGCGTTCCGTCGTCACAGCCGGATATTATCATGACCTGCGCTGCCTCCCTGCCGTTTATCTCAACAACAGGCTGATACGCTCCGCTGTCGTTCTGTATTGCGTCACGGTGTATATCAAGCACAACCTTAATTGTCGGGTACTGCTCAAGAATTTCCGTAACCGTTTCTCTGCTTCTCGCGTATGAGCCGTTATACGAGGGATAGTCATGTATATCCGTTGCGTGAATAACGCCGATTCCCTCCGCCTCAAGCTGCTCGCAGATTGCATTCCCCACCATTACCATATTTTTCGTTTCATCGGTTGTGCGGTAGTTGAAATTTGCGTCAAAGAAATCCCGCACATATGGTTCAAAGCTTTCCGTGGTATGGGTGTGATATATGAGAACCTGCGGTTCGTCCGTGTCGGTTATGGTAAAATCGGGGAGATACTTGCTCTCCGCCAAAAGCGTTTCATTCGAAACGGATGTCTTATTATTGACCTGTCCGCAGCCCTCAAGGTCGAAGTAGGTTGTTCCGCTGAATTTTCCATAGGTGGTGCGTATAATGCTGCCTCCCTGAGTCCACTCGTCCTCCGTGGGATACGGCTTCGGCCCGGGATCATCCGAAACTGCGTCAAGGGGATTTTCCGAGCCGGATATTACGGCTTCATCGTATTCCTCCTCGGCATATCCGTATCCCTCCGAAAGAATATACTCCTCATTTATAACGTCCTCGGCGTCCTCGGGAATTTCCATGCTGTAATAGGACTGACTGTCCTGAACATTCAGATTGCCCTCGAGCTGATTTGTCTTGCCGAGATTCACGCTTCCCGCCTTCCTGAAAAAAGCTCCTATATCCGATGCGCTGCTCATGAGAGCTGCCGCCGCAAGGGGGAGCGTAAGCAGCGTGCAGCACTTTATTATGCTCAGGATTTTCCTTTTCTTATGCCTTGTCATAAGCTCACCTCGTTAATACTTGTGCTACCTTAATTATACTCACCTTTTTCCGAAATTATGTGATTGTATAATTGCGCTGTTTCCCATGCATTTTATTTTTACCGCGCTCATATTCTATTATTACCCATTTTTTTCACGGAGATGATAATAATGTATGAATGCTGCAGCGCAAAACGCTTCCTTCGCCTCGTTATGCTCGATATGATAATTTTCAGTATCATTTTCGTACTGTTTTTCATCGGGAAAGCTATCGTCTATTCCGCGGCGGGCAGGGATAATGATGAGGATAAAATATTTCTTCCGGTTATAATGTACCACAGCATACGCAGCGGAACTCCGCAGGAATATGCCGTTACGCCGGAACAGGTCGAGGCGGATCTGGCATACCTGAAAAGCGGCGGCTTCACCTCCGTTTCCGCGCAGGAGCTTGTTGACTACGTTTACAACGGCGGCTCTCTTCCGGAAAATCCCGTGCTTATTACTCTTGACGACGGCTTCTATAACAATCTCTGCTATCTCGTCCCCCTCCTTGAAAAATATGATATGAACGCAGTTGTTTCAGTTGTGGGGAGCTACACAGACAATAACGCTGCCGCCGACCCTCACGTTCCCGAATATTCGTACCTGACGTGGGAGGATATAAACGAGCTTCTTGCCTCGGGACGAATCGAAATCGGCAGCCATACATATAATATGCATTCTGACACCTCCGCTCGCCGTGGGTGTGGCATCAATGACGGCGAAACGAATGAGGAATACGCCGAAATTCTCAATGAGGATATTTCACTGCTCCAATCGGAAATGTGCCTGTACACGGGGTCTGTTCCCTTTGTATTCGCCTATCCCTATGGAATCGTCAGCCGTGAAAGCCTTCCCGTGCTGAGGGAAAACGGATTTCTCATAACCCTGACCTGCCGTGAAATTCCGAACTACATAACCCGTGACGCCGACTGCCTTTTCGGCTTGGGAAGATACAACCGCAGTGGTCTTTACTCAACTGAGGAGTATATGCAAAAGCTGCTCGAAGGGAGATAAAAAATAACAATGAACATTACACAGCTCCGCCGCCGCAAAAGCCTGATTATAGCGCTTCTTCCCCTTGTGGCAATTCCGCTTGCCTACCTTGCGGCTTACATCTATTTCCGTTACGTCAAAATATATATAATGCCCTGTCCCGTGAGAGGCTTTCTCCATATCTACTGTGCCGGCTGCGGAGCTACACGCTGCGTTTACGCCCTCCTTCGGGGAGATTTCCTTTCGGCTATTCGCTGCAATGCCGTTGTGGTGGGACTGATTTTCCTCCTCGTGCTGTATTATATCGAGAATCTTCTTGCTCTTTTCGGGAAAAGGGTAAAAATAATTCCCCGAAGCAATGCATTTTTTTACATTGCCGCGGGGATAGCTGCCGTATATTTTATTCTCAGGAATTTCTTTCCCATTCTTGCTCCTATAAATTTATAGGCAGCACTATATTATTGAATCCTCCGAAGCTACTTCATTGTACCCATCAATAAAATCGTCAAAGAATTCGTTGAAGCTCTCATATCCGTATGATTTCCAGAAGGCTTCGTATTCATCATCGTTGTATTTTTCGAGATAATCGGGAAGCTCGCCTGTTTCCTGATATTCCTCTATTACCGTATCAGCCTCGCCCACAAAGGTTATATAGTCGCCGTACACCTGCTTTATCGTCGGGCCGTAGAGGACGGTATACGCAAGGGTGAATATAAGTGAAATCGCCGCAAGCACGATTCCCACGATGGACATGGCTTTTCCGCCGCGGTGCTTTGCAAGTGAGATTATGCCGAAAATCAGCGCAAGAGGAGCTGCGATAAAGCCCAGTCCGCAGCAGCAGCATACGACGCTTACGATGCCAAGCACCAGCGCTGCTATAGCGAAGCCCTTTTTGCCGCTTTTTTTATCCGGCTCCTCCTCCTGATAGTAAACATTGTTGTCTATATAATAATCATTGCTCATAAAATTCTCCGTTCTGCCGCCATTATCGGGGAAGTCCCCACAGCGGCGATGTGATTTAAAACTGCCTTAAACATTTGTTTCCCAGAGCCAGTTGCGAATTTCAAGCTCCTCGAGATTATAGGGCGTTTTCTGATAAACGCAATAGTTCAGCCAGTTGGCAAACATCAGATTCGCCGTGCATTTCCATGAAAAAACAGGCGTATTTTCGGGGTTGTCCTTCGGGAAATAATTATACGGTATCTGAATATCAATTCCCTTTTCAAGATCCCTGAAATACTCGTTTGCGATTGTTTCCCTGTCATATTCCGAATGCCCCGTTATGAAATACTGTCTGCCGTTGCGGTTGGCGACAATATGAACTCCCGAAATTTCGGACGATGTAAGTATTTCAAGCTGCGGCACCTTCAGAATATCCTCTCGCCTGACCTCCGTATTTCTCGAATGGGGAACAAGAAAAATATCGTCAAAGCCTCTTAAAAGAGCGCAGTTTTCAACCTCCGCCCTATGTGGGAAAATTCCGAACATTTTTTTCTCAAGGGGATATTTCGGGATTCCGAAGTGATAATAAAGCCCCGCCTGAGCCGCCCAGCATATATGGAGAGTTGAAAATACGTGAGTTTTCGACCATTCCATTATCTCGCAGATTTCCTCCCAGTAATCGACATCCTCATATTCAAGCAGCTCCACGGGCGCGCCTGTGATTATCATGCCGTCATAGCGCTTATCCTTTATTTTGTCAAATGTTGTATAGAAAGCCTCCAGATGATTCTGCGAGGTGTTTTTTGATACATGGGACGCAACGTGAAGCAGCTCAATATCAACCTGAAGAGGCGTGTTGCTGAGAAGCCTCAGCAGCTGACTTTCCGTTTCGATTTTTTTAGGCATTATATTTAATATAACAACGCGGAGAGGACGTATATCCTGATGCTCAGCTCTCTCGCTGGACATGACAAATATATTTTCTTCTCCAAGGGTTTTGAATGCCGGAAGCTCCGATGAAATTCTGATTGGCATTTCAAATTACTCCTTTCATTTAGACCGCCTTAATTTTCCTTACCCATTGCGCTGCGCAGCGCCCTCAGCTCCTCGGAGGTAAGCTCCCTGTACGTTCCCGGCTTGAGCATTCCCAGCTTCAGCGGACCTATACTGATCCGGCGCAGACGCGCAACCTCAAGACCAACAGCTTCACACATTTTGCGTATCTGTCTGTTTCTGCCCTCCCTGATGGTTATGAGCAGAACAACTCTGCCTGCCTCCTTTTCCTTCACCACCACGCTTGCGGGGAGAGTTTTCCTGCCGTCTATCTCAACTCCCTCGGAAAGCCTCACAAGCTGCTCGTCGCTTATGTCGGGGCGCACCGTCACACGGTATGTTTTGGAAATATGGCGGCTCGGGTGCATGATATTATTCGCAAATTCGCCGTCGTTCGTAAACAGAAGCAGACCCTCCGAATTTCTGTCAAGACGTCCCACAGGGTACACACGCTCCTCCACGTCCGTCAGCAGATCCATGACGCATTTTCTGTCAAGCTCATCCGAAACGGTTGTAACATAGCCACGGGGCTTGTTGAGCATGATGTACACGTAATTCTTTTTCCTCGGAACAGCGATGCGTTCGCCGTCAACGGTTATAATATCCTTGAATCCGCACTTGTCGCCCAGCTTGACGCTGCGGCCGTTCAGCCTGACTCTGCCCTGTGTAATCAAAGCCTCCGCCTTTCTGCGTGAACAGAAGCCTGAATCGGCAATCATCTTTTGAATCCTGATTTTTTCCACATTTACCTCCCAAGCGGTTCAGCTGAAGATTTTTCTCAGCCGTGCCGCTATTTTTTCTATTAAACTTTTTTTCTTGTTGCTGTCCTCATTATCCTCATCGGGGCGGACAGCCTCGTAATCGCCATCGGCGCAAAGGGGAATTTCGCACACCTCTCTGCCCTTATATGTAATACGCAGCAATGCCGCCTGTTCGCCGTCCGATACGGGCGCATAGACGAAGGGCGGCGATATGACGCAGCACGAGAATTCGGACAAATCAGTCTCAGCCGTTGTAATTCCCGCAAAATCCGAATCAGGCTTCAGCAGAATTTTTTCCTCCGCCGCCCCGACAATATCAAGCTCCACACATTCGGAAAGCTCCGGACTGCTGCACGTCACAGCCTGAAATCCGTAATCGTACATGGCGATATGGTCGTTCCAGTCGTCCTTATCGTTGAGCGTGACGCAGATGAGATTTTTCCCGTCACGCTCGCAAGCCGAAACAAGGCATCTTCCCGCTTCATCGGTAAATCCCGTTTTCACGCCGTAAACGCCGTCATACATGGAGAGAAGCTTGTTTGTATTCGTAAGCCACCTCTCGTATGGGGGATTGCCGAAGGACACCTTAATTGTTTCGGCTGAGCATATTTCGCGGAACACCTCATTTTTCAGTGCCTCACGGGCGAGGAGCGCCATATCATATGCGGAGGAGCCGTGCCCCTCCCCCTCCAGACCGGAGGGCGTAACAAAATGCGTTGCGGTCAGCCCGATTTCCTCCGCACGCTCGTTCATCATGTCGGCAAAGGCGTCAATGCTCCCTGCAATTTCCACAGCTGCCGCGTTGGCAGCGTCATTTCCCGAGGGCAGAAGCATTCCGCAGCAAAGGGCGTATTTCGTGACAATATCGCCCTCCTGCAAGCCCATAGACGAGCCTTCAACCTTGATTGCTTCGCTGTCCACAACAAATTCATCGTAGAGATTTCCGCTTTCTATGCAGAGAAGCGTGGTCATGATTTTAGTTGTGCTTGCCATAGGGAGCTTTTGTTTTTCGTTGACTGCGTAAATTATTTCTCCCGTGTCGGCTGAAATCAGAACTGCCGCCAGTGCGGAAACTGAGGGCTTATCATCACCGTAGGAATCAATCCGAGGGATAATATTTACAGCTATCAGCAAGGACAGGGCAATTGATATAAATTTGTTTTTCAATGTACATTCCTCCGTAACAAGTCCGTTATGCTATTACAGAGTATGCACATTTCAGCCGCAATATGACTTTACAGAGTCTCCGTGTCCTCCGTCACGTCAGCCGAATCATCGCCTTTTCTCTTTTTTATGAAGCTTGTTATCTTGTCAACAGCTTCGGGAACTGTATTTATCAGGCTGCTGATGGGGTCGCTGCCCGTTTCAATGTTCACCATTTTTGCGTTTCCGTTTGAAATAACGAGAAAGCCCTCCGGCTTTATGGAAATTCCCGCTCCTGCTCCACCGCCGAAAAGCTTTTTCTCGGACTTTGACGGCAGATCTGAGCCTCCCGAGGCGAATCCGTAGGAAACCTTGGATATGGGGATAATAGTTGTTCCGTCCTCAAGCTTGATGGGGTCGCCGATGATCGAATTGATGTCAGCCATTTCCCTGACCTTTTCCATTGAAACTCCCAGAAGCTCGCTGATTGGCGTCTGATTTGAATTCATATCTATTCTCCGTTCTGCCGCTTTAATTCAATCAAAATCCCCAAAGCGGCAATGGAGATTCCACGAAAATCAGCTTAGTCACGCGGACTTCGCCTCACATTTTTGACTTTTTGCTTTTTTATTTTTTCTCTTTTCAGGCAGATAGAGCCTGAAAATATATGTTATCAGGAACCATGCTCCTGCGATAACAGCTGTAATCGGCAGAAAACGCACATTGAAGCCTGCGTCCCACCGACTTTTTTCCTTCCCGAAACCGCATTCAACGTCAACAGTTTTAAGCCTCACCGTAAATAAATTCTGCATACAAGCGATAGAATTATAAACAGCTCCGCATATTTTGCCGTACCTTAAAGCACATTTATACGCGTCCTCATGGGCGACAAGGAAATCAATATACAAATCGTTAATGTGGAATCCCTTCAGGAGCTTCCCCAGCGGATGCTTGGCGCAGCCCCATATTTCCATGAGCAGACCAACTCTTTCCCCGAGAGTTTTTTTCTCCTTTGCCTCCGGTTCGGCTTCGTCCTGCGGATCACTGCCGCCCCCCGATTCAGCTTCGGTATCGGGCTTGCTTTCCTCTTGGGCATCTTTAGCCTCCTGCGCAGGAGCTTCATATTTTCGGGAGCTGCCCTTGGATTCAGGCTTGCCGCCCCGACCCTTTCCGCCTATAATTCCGCTGCCGTCGGAGTTGATAATATTAACGAATGAATATTTCAGGCTGTATTTTAATTTGTCCCCGATAAAGCTGAATTCCACCCTTACCGGCATGAGCAGCAGCAGTAATATTATGCCTAAAATGGCAAGAAGTATAAATAAAATTATCTTTATCACTATCATCGCTGCTTCTCCCTGTAAAAATAATTATTCGACAGCTGCTTCATCTGAATCCGAAGCCTCGACCTCCCGATTTTCGGCAGGATGTCCCGGCAGAGGCGGAAGGTCGGCAAGGGAATTTAACCCGAAGCTTCGCAGAAAAACGCTTGTTGTTTTGTAGACGATGGGCTTTCCCGGAACATCAAGGCGTCCTGCCTCCTCCACGAGTCCCTTTTCCACGAGATTATTCACCACGGATGAGCTGTCAATACCTCTGACGCTCTCCACGAAGCCCTTGGATACAGGCTGATTGTAGGCAATGACAGTCAATGCCTCCATTGCGGCATTCGAAAGGGGCGCTGATTTTTTCGTTTCAAGGGCAAGCTTAATCTGCGGCGCAAATTCGGCTCTTGTACACATCTGATAGCTGCTCTCCAGCTTTTTTATGCAGATGCCGCTTCCGCAGTCGTTATATCTGTCGTTAAGGAGCTTTATCATGGCAGGGATATTTCCCGTTTCCACCTCGCTTGCCTGCGAAAGCCTGTAAATCTCCACAGGCTCACCGCTGGCGAAAAGAATTGCCTCGATAGCTCCGAGCTGCTCTTTAATTTCCATGATTTTTTTCGCCGTCCCTTCTTCCCTTGAAATAAACAGTGAGATTGTCGTCGCTGATGCAGATTCTTCCGTGCCTTGTAAGCTCGAGTACGGCAAGAAATGTTGCGACTCTTTCGGAGCGGTCGGTGATGCCATCGTAGAGCTTATCCATGCAGACCTCTCCCGTTCCGTAAAGCTCACGGAGAATATGAACCACCTTCGACAAAACGGAAACGATTTTCCGCTTCACCACGGAA
The DNA here is from genome assembly GCA_021200415.1 of Ruminococcus sp. Lineage (GTDB taxonomy): Bacteria > Bacillota > Clostridia > Oscillospirales > Ruminococcaceae > Ruminococcus. The sequence goes on from JAJQGO010000026.1 coordinate 108,921, forward strand.
TTTATTTTATCTTCAATGTGCAGCTTTTTTGATTCGGGCGTGAGATTTTTATTCGACAGGGCGGAATAAGCCGACGTCAGGCGTTCAGGCTCGTGGACAAGGCTGTATGTGGCGTCCACCTTGATTTTCATGGGCTGTCTTACGAAAATATCTCCGCCCACATAGCGTGACGCAAGCACCTCAGCCGCCTGTTTGCAGATTGAATACTCAATAAGCGCGCCCTCAAGCTCCTTTTTCATCTGTTCAGCCTCCTCCGGCTGTGGGAGGAGGGACGCAGTTTTTATATAGATAAGCCTTGCCGCCATTTCGAGAAATTCCCCCGCAAGCTCTAAATCCTGCTCACGGCACTGATCTATATACAGCAGATATTGATCCAGAAGCTCGGAAATTTCAATATCGCAGATATTCAGCTTATGCTTTGATATGAGGCTCAGGAGCAAATCAAGCGGCCCTTCGAACACATCAAGCTTAAATGAAAGGGTACTCATTTAAATTAGCTCCATCTTTTTTCGGGAATCCAGCTAACCGCGTTCCAGAGGAGATCGCTTACCGCGTCCGTAGCCTTGTACAGAATGTTGTACTCCGAGGGAAGTCGGCTTATAAGGAGAATCACAACTAAAAATATTATGGAAATCTCACGCTGATGCATATAGAACCAGCGGTCTACCCTTTCGCTTGTGAAGTAGCGCAGCACGTTAAATCCGTCAAGGGGCGGAATCGGGATGAGATTGAAAATCGCAAGTCCCACATTGATGCTGAAAACGTACTGCAAAATCAGCATAAGGCACACAAGAGGAGTTACCGTGCCGTAATACACATATTCAACGTACTGGAGGGCGACAGTTTCCGAGCAATACAAAAGATTGAACGCAAGTCCGCTGATAAAGGCAGCAATCAGGTTTGAAACAGGGCCTGCCAGAGCCGTCAGGGCAACTCCTCCGCGATAGCTTCTCATACGTGTCGGGTTTATCGGAACAGGCTTCGCCCAGCCGAATCCCGTAAGCAGCATAAGAACAGATCCGATAGGGTCGAGGTGCTTAAAGGGATTCAGGGTTATTCTGCCCTGCATTTCGGCAGTATCATCGCCCATCTTCTTTGCCACGAATCCATGTGCGGCTTCGTGGAGGGGAATAACAAGAAACAGGGTCAGCGCCCTTGACAAATATTTTAAAAAAGTCGTACTCATAATCTACCTCTTACTTTTCAGTGTTGACGTTTTTCTGCGGTCTGATTCGCATCTTCAAAAATGTAATCAAACTATATTATACTATGAATGCTCTTTTTTTTCAAGTGGTATGTGAAATTTTCGCTCACAAAAATTTTTCTGATTTTTTTTCGGAAAAGGCTTGCAATTTTCTGTGATATGTGGTAAAATACTAATGTTGTATTTTTATAAGGCAATTTAACGATGAAGGAGGTGCGACCTAATGGCAAAATGTGATATCTGCGGAAAGGGTGTTACTTTTGGTATTAAAGTTTCTCACTCACACAGACGCTCAAACAGAACATGGAAGCCTAATGTAAAGCGTGTTAAGGCTATCGTCAAGGGTACTCCTTGTCATATCTACGCTTGCTCAAGATGCCTGCGTTCAGGTAAGGTTGAGAGAGCTTAATTGCGTACATTGGTTGAATTTCAAATCATTTTATGCGTTCCCTTCCGGAACGCTATTGATTTTTTCAGGCAAAATTTCTTTATGCCAAAAAGGACGATTCATCTGAACCGTCCTTATTTTTTTGGTGTTGCCTTTATTTACTTCACATACTGCGAAAGAGGAATATCAAGCTCCCTGATTGCGTTTGCGACAAGTCCCGCAACCGCATTTGCGCCTGTTTCGGTGAAGTGCGTCATATCCGTGTCTGAAAGATCTGTCGATATGAGATGATAATAATATGCCGCGTCATATCCGATTGAATTATAATGATCAACCATAAGGCTGTTCAGGTCAATGCACGGAATATCATACAGCTCAGCCATATCCTTCATTGCCTGACAGTATTCCGTATAGCTGTTTACAAACTGTCCGTTAGAGTACGCCTTAAGCCCGATTACCGTTGTAACCATTACAGGTGTTGCTCCCTTTTCAAGCGCACCCGTGATGTACTTTTCAATGTAATACTCAAATGAGCCTTCCGTGGGATTTTCCGCATCGCCGCAGACAGGAGCGTATCTCTCCGCATTCGATGATGCCGAATCGTTTATGCCAAACTGCACAAGGAGATAATCTCCCTCCTTGATGGTGCTGAGTATCGTATCAAGACGTCCGTTGTCGTAAAAGCTCTTGGAGCTTCTGCCTGCGATTGCCTGATTCGAAACAGTTACATTTTCTGTGAAATAGTCAGCCAGATAATATCCCCAGCCCTGCTGCGGAGCATAGCTTTCACGATAGCTCTGAACTGTTGAGTCGCCTGCAATATAAATTACAGGATTTTCGTTTTCGATAACTAATGTTGTTTCCTCGGGAACATATGTTTCCGCAACAGGTTCTTCCGTCAGCTCATAGCGGATGTAGTCGAAGTTAGGACCGCCGCCTGAGGTCAGCGAGGTAAGCTTTATTACGTTTATTCCAGCCGTCAGGGGAAGTACGATTCCTCTCTCCTCCCAATTTGTCCATGAATCCGTTGTCAGGAACGACTGTACCCAATAATCCGAAGCTCCGTTCACCTCAATCTTCATCTGTCTGTCGTCGGTGCTGCCGTTGGCAACCTTAAATGTAATAAGATAATTTCCCGAAGTCTCAACGTCAAGAACCCATGTAATATCGCTTTCGGTTGTGTTGTCAAGATTTACATAGGCGTCGCCCATAAATCCCTCGTTTACCGTTTCGGTCACGCCGTTGTTGTAAACGGCATCAATTGCGTAATAGTACACAGTGTCCATTGATTCAAGCTCAAGCGTTCCGACAAGATACTTCTGAACATCGAGAGCGTCCATGTTGCTGAGTCCGTCACCCTTCTGGTTCACGTCAGAATTTATAAGTCCCTGTGCCGTAAGGGTATATTTCTCGTTATTGTTTACATAGCTGAGAATTGCAACCGCGTCGCTTATGTTGACGACCTCGTCACGGTTTGCGTCACCTGCCCTGTTCACGCTTGCGGGTGTGGGGGTAAGCTCCTCCGTTGTAGCTGTTGTGTCCTCTGTCGGGTCTGTGGTTTCCTCCGGCGGGTACTGAACTGCCTCGGCATACCAATGCTGGCAGCTGTAGCCGTTTATTTCCCACTCCTGAACATTTGCTCCGCTTTCTGTGGAAGCGTTTATAATCTCAACTGCGCTCTTATCCGAGGAATTTTTCGTCACGATTGTATACGAGCCATCGCCGTTATCCACAAACTTAAAGAGCTGCGCGTCCGAATATGTATTCGTGTAAATGCCGATATTCGTGCCGTTGTCCGCCAGTCCGTAATCGAGGTCGAGGTAATACGTCTGCCCGTCCCCGAGCATGGACAGGATATAGTAGTAGCCGTCCGAGGCAGCCTTAACCTGCCATGTATTATTTGCGGCTGCACCGTCTGCTCCCCACTGCTGTACATTTGTTCCTGCGGCAGCCGTGCCGTCCTGAACCTCCATATAAAGACCGCTGTTCGCATTGCGGAACATATAATACGCTGTTTCGTCCATTTCAGCGCCTGTCAGAAGCTCGTCAGCCGAGAAATCAATCTGAGATGCCACAAGCTCCGCAAGCTTTATTGCTCCCTGTCTATTGGGGTGAAGCGTATCGCCGTCCATGTAGAGAGCCGTCACCTCATCGGTTGTAAGCGTGAGGCAGTAATCCTGCCACAGATTAAAGAGGTCGATAACCTGAACGTCCTGTTCATCGCCAATCTGGTCAAGCTGTGTTCCGAACCATCTTCCCGTGAGGAGCGGACTTCTCGAGCAGTCGCCGTTTCTGCCCTGCTGCTTCACAAGAATTACCTCCATGCCCTTTGCCTTTGCGGCTTCAACCATGTATGTAACCGTTTCGTAATACTCATCGGCAGTAGAATAATTCGTATCGTTTATGCCTATGGAGATTATATAATAATCCCCCTCCTTGCCGTAATACTCAATAGGTGTGAACTGTCCCGCGTCCACAAAGCCCTTTGCGTACTGACCGCTTGCCGCCATGTTGCGTATCTCGTAAACGCTTGTATCAACATACTGATTCAGCATTTGTCCCCAGCCGCCCTGAGTGCTTGTATCGAGAGGGTAGTAGTTGCAGACCGTGGAATCTCCGCAAATCCAGATGGTCGGCTTCATTGTGGGGTCGTCGGAAATTTTCTCGATTTCCAGTGCGCTCATGGTAAATGCGTATCCTGCCTTGCCCTCGGTCGCCATAATATTCAGCTGACCGTCCGTAACAGGAATCTGGAAGGTATCAACAGCGTTATTGCCCGTCATGTTGATAATCTGGAGCATCCCCTCCGCCTTGACGCTTGTTCTGTTTGTGTTGCCTAAGTAAACAGTAACCTGATAAAGTCCGTCTGACAGATCCACGTTGAACGTGTTCGAATCGTCAGTGCTTTTGAACTGTACAGCGTCGCTCAGCGCACCCGAGCCTGCCGCCGAAACATCGGACATATTTGAGGGTGTGTTGAATCCGTATCCCTTGTCCGAAGAATAGGATTCGGAAGCGGAAACTCCCGTATATCCGCTTTCCGTGCCGCCGCTGCCGAAATCGAACATAAGAACCTCACCCGCTGCGTCAGCTGAACTGCCCGTTTCCGGCTTTGAGAGGGTCAGACCGGCAGCAGCCGACAGCGACAGCACAACTGAAGTCATACAGCTTATGATTTTTTTAAGCTTCATAAAAATTCCTCCAAACTCATATGAAATTTCGCTTATTTTCTTTAATCTAATAATATCATATACAATTTTCAAAGTCAACACGTGAAATATATAAGATACGCTCAAATTTTCCTCAAATTATGAACATCAGGTGAAGTCCGCATATGCATTTTTGAATCATCGTCCGGAGAGGAGTGGATTATTTTACATGATAAAAAAATCCGCACAAGGAAATCCCTGCGCGGACAAAAAATATAAAACAAGAAAATGAAATATGCGGTAATTCAAAATCAATCGCGGAACGCCTTTCCGAAGTACCCCACATCCGAAAGCGGTTCGCCTGCCATATGAAGATGAGTCGTGTCGCCGATTACAGATGCTCTGAATGACGCAATTCCACGCTCTCTTTCCTCCGACTGGAAAATCGACAGGGAGCATGGCAGCATACACATTCCGTGAATCATGCTGATAGGCGACATATTCATAAGATGACTCATGAGCATGAACGCCATGCCCATAGGGCAGAACAACACAAGCGTCTTTTCCGAATGTACCGTGTAGCGATAATATTTTTTATTTCTTTTGTAGCCGTAGCCTTCGAGAAGCTCATCGAAGCATTTCACGACTCTGTCGTATTCCTCGGCAACATTGCCGGTTTTCATAATATCGGCCTTGCTCCACTTGTCGTACGAAAGCAGCTTTTCGTCCTCCGTCCAGTGGGACGGGAGGAAATCCCAAGGAACTCTGCGTGCGCCGTTCCAGTCCTTTACCAGTACGTCAAACTCCTTGAGCCAGTCAAGGGTTACAGCCTCCCTGCCCGTATCGTTCAGGGCGATTTCGCAGGTAAGCTTATCACGTCCCAGCATTGAGCAATAGTAGTCAATATCATCTTTCCATGTGAGAATACGACGATTCAAAGCCTGAGCTTCAGCAACGCCCTTTTCAGTAATGCTGTCGATACTGTAATCAGGGTCTGCGTGTCTTACAAAAATTATTCTCATTATTTCTGCCTCCAGATTTCGGAATTATCCCTATTCTTATATAATAGCCTAATTTTACAAAAAAGTCAATGCTTTATTTGTAATTCTCAGTTGAATTGCAAAAAATTATATGATATAATATTTGTGCTATAATATGTATATTGGATGTGATAAAATGAGTTCAAATGCTCTCCATAGGGGACATCGTGAACGTATGCGGCAAAGATTCCTTGAAACGGGAGTCAGCGGCTTTCACGACCATGAAATTCTTGAGCTACTTTTATTTTACGCAATCCCGAGAAAAAATACAAACGAAATCGCCCACGAGCTTTTAAACGCCTTTGGCAGCATTTCAGCCGTTTTGGACGCGGATATTCGGGAGCTTTCGGCAGTTAAGGGGATAAGCGGCAAATCGGCGTCAATGATAAAATTTATGCGTGATTTGTGCCGAAGCTACGCAATTTCAGTTCACCGCACCGTAAAGTTCAGCTCGACGAAGGAGCTTGAAAAATATATTTCCGACTATTTCAGGCGTTCCGATTCCGATATGCTTCTCATTCTGAGTCTCAACACGGAGATGGAGCTTCTGAGCGTTCTGAGCCTCCCCGATGGCAGGAGCGACGATTCCCCTGAAGCCTTTATACGCAGAATTGCCGAAGCCGCCCTGCGCAGCAATCTCCACCGCATAGTTATTGCCCGAAGCTGCTCTGAAAGCCGTCCGCTTATTCCGACTGAAAAGGATTACAGCGAGATTCGCCGTCTTGCGGACGCCCTCTCACCTCTCGGAATTGAAGTATACGATTACGTGTTATGCAGCTTCGACAGAACGTTTTCCATGAGAAGTAATGCCGCGTTTGGGTTTGATTTTTAGGGGAGGAGTGAATGAAACGCTTTGTGCCGTATTTTGCATTGACGCTTTCAAGCAGAATTTGTACGTCACTACCTCAACCTGACATTTCCCGAATGTGATACAATTTTCACAAAATTATCACCGTTTTTTTTTTTTTTGTCACATTGGTGATGTAGAATTATGTTGTATCAGGTCGAATTTGTGCATTTTATAAGATTTTACATGGATTTGACTGATTACAAACATATTTTATTATTTTATGAGAACAGGGATTATCACTGTTCGGAAATGGGGTAACTATGAATAACAAAACACTTGTCACAAACCGTTCACTGCTGAAATGGATTCTCCTCGGAATCATCACCTTGGGAATCTATCCGATAGTCGCACAGTGCAAAATGGTTCACGAATTAAACCTTGCAGCTTATGACAGAGACGGAAAAATCCAGCTCAGCCCTTATGAAGCAACACCTTTATTCTGCATTACACTCTATATTTATTATTTCGTGTATATGCACAAATATATGGGCAGACTCAGAGATGAGCTTCAGCACCGCGGCATCAGCTACAGCATCAGTCCCGCTGAATTCTGGATTTTCGATGTACTTCTCGCAATCACTATTATTTGTCCTTTCTATTTCATGCACAAGGTTATCAAGGCACATAATCTGATTAACGCTGATTACAATTCCAAGCTTGGAAACGCATAATACCTACGCAGGCTTCTCGCATAATACCTACACAAGCTTCTTACATTCATATAAATAATCTTACGAAAAATCCCTGACCATGACGGACAGGGATTTTTTCTGTATCTCTTCATTTTTCACTGCTGATGATATATCCGAAGCTTTCGTCCTTTTTAAACGGCAGAGTATAGGGCAGCTCACGCATGGAAACAGCCGACTGCTTCCCGACAACTATGTGGTCTATCAGGTGAATCCCGAGGGCACGCAGAATATTGAAAATCATATTCGTTGCGTTGTAATCGTTTGCCGAGGGAGCGGCACTCCCCGAAGGGTGATTGTGTGCAATGAAAATTCTGTGAGAATTGTTTTGCATCGCGTAATCCGCAGCCTTCCGGCAGGACAGATTCACCGAATTTATTGAGCCTTTGAATATCATTACACTGCCGATTACATTGAAGCTGTCGTCCGTGCAGACAGCCGCAGCCTCCTCATCAAGCGCACCGATAAAGCAGCTCTCGAAAAATTTTATGGCGGCAGCGGTTGAGCTGAGCATGGGAGCTTTTCCGTCATCACGAAAATATATTTTACTCAGCTGCGGAACAAGCTTGAATAAAGCTATGGTGTTATCGGAAAGTCCGAACCTTTTGCGGAGATCGGGAATATCGGCGTCCGGCAGCGCATAATATGTGCCGTACTGCCGAATCAGCTCACGGGCGGTTTCAGCGATATTATCATCATTCGATGAACAGGAAAGAATCAGCTCCACAATTTCTGTATCGGAAAGGCTCTCAAATCCTTCGGAGATGTATTTTTCCCGAAGCCCCTCTTTATGCAGTCCGTTGCTGGGATTCCCTTTTCCTTTCATATCGCCGAAGCTCCCGAATCAAACTCGGATTTTCCTTATGTCAAAAATTCAGTGCCGGCGCTGCGGCTGATTATTCGATTCCTGCCTGATGCTTTGCCGCAGTAAGCGTATTTCTCATGAGCATTGAAATTGTCATCGGGCCAACGCCGCCGGGGACAGGTGTAATATATGATGCCTTTTTCTCGGCGGATTCAAATTCAACATCTCCGCAGAGCTTGCCGTTTTCAAGCCTGTTCATGCCGACATCAATTACAACTGCTCCCTCCTTAATCATATCGCCTGTTACGAAGTTCGCCTTGCCGACTGCAACTACGAGAATGTCCGCGCCAAGGCAGATTTCCTTGAGATTGCGTGTTTTCGAGTGGCAGATTGTTACTGTTCCGCTCTTATGGAGGAGAAGCATTGCCATAGGCTTGCCGACAATGTTGCTTCTGCCGATTACAACACAGCTTTTTCCCGAGATTTCAGTTCCCGTGCTTGCGATAAGCTCCATAACGCCCGCAGGTGTGCATGGGAGGAAGGAATACTCGCCGATCATGATTTTTCCCACGTTTACGGGATGGAACGCGTCTACGTCCTTTTCGGGGGAAATGGCGTTGATTACTGCCGTTTCGTTTATGTGCTTCGGGAGAGGCAGCTGAACAAGTATTCCGTTCACTCTGCTGTCACGGTTGAGAACGTCAACGAGATCAAGAAGCTGCTCCTCCGTTGTGCTTTCGTCAAGGGCATACTCAAAGGATTTGAATCCAACCTCCTCGCAAGCCTTTTTCTTGTTGTTTACATAAACTCTCGATGCGGGATCATTTCCGACAATTACAACGGCAAGTCCTACCTTGAGTCCCTTTTCGTCCCTGAGCTGAGCCGTTTCGGCAGCCACATCTGCCTTAACCCTTGCCGAAACCTCTTTACCACTAATTATCTGTGCCATTTTCATTCTCCTTATCATTATTTTCATCGGAATCCGTATTCTCCACGGATTCCTGATTATCCCTGCTCGAAGCAGCCTCGGGCTTTTCGTCATCGTCAGGAATAATTTTTGATTCGTCAGCGGACTCCTCCGTTTCCGTCAGGTCAGCTTCGTTTTCCTCGTCCTCAGTCTTTTCATCGGAATCCGTATTCTCCTCGGATTCTCCATTATCCTTGCCTGAGCCGCTTCTGCGCCTTTCGGCTTCGGCAAGCAGCTCCTTTGATTCATAAGTATTACAGTACAGCACGTGTCCCTCGGGATCTCGCTTTACTCTCGACGCCATGATAATCTGGAGTATAACAGATACGATTACAAGTATTGCCGAAAGAGCCTGAGATGCCCTGAGATTGCCTATCATAAGGCTGTCTGTGCGAAGTCCCTCTACGACAAATCTTTCTGCGCCGTACCATGTCAGGTACATGAGGAACATCTGTCCGTCATATTTCCTGTGCTTTGCGAAAATCGACAGGAGTATAAATCCCAGTATGCACCACAGGGATTCATACAGAAAGCACGGGTGAACGGCATAGCTCTCGGAAATCTCAATGCCTGCCTGATACATCGAGCCGTCAAGGTAGGCGGATTCATTGATAATCGTCTGCTGAATAGTTCCGCCCGTCATGCCGAGGATGCTGTCGGTGTTTGTGCCGAACGCCTCCTGATTCACGAAATTTCCCCAGCGTCCTATGCCCTGTCCGATGAGGAATCCCACAACTGAAATATCCAGCATAGGCAGCACCTTTACCTTGCGTATTTTGCACATGAGAAGTCCCACGGCAATTGCTCCGATAAGTCCGCCGTATATAGCAAGTCCGCCTCCGCGGAAATTGAGAATGCTTTTCCAGTCACCCGAATACTCGTCCCAGCGCAGGAGGACATAATAAATTCGCGCGCCGATGATTCCGCCGATAACGCCGCCTATGACGACATCTATGGTGCGGTCTGAGTCAAGACCGAAGCGCTTCATTTTCGGGAAGCACCACAGCATTGCAAGGATAAGCCCGAGGGTGATTATAATTCCGTACCATTGAATTTCAATTCCGAAAACCGTAAACGCCGTGGGATTTATATGAAATTCCCAGCCAAGCTTAGGAAATACGATTTCATACGGGTCTGTAATGCGTTCTACCTCCGTCATGACTTACACCGTCCCTTCTACAACAGACATAACAAGCTTATCGCCCGAAAGCTCGCTTCTGATAAAATTCATGCAGTCCTCGCTTGTCATTTCCGACAGAACGTTTATAGCATCAAAGGGGGATACGCCGTCCATGTGGGAATTTATCATGGAGTTTGCAACAGCCTCAACATTATTCAGCTCGCGTATGAGGATTCCATATGTGGATTTTTTAATGCGCTGGAAGTCCTTTTCGTTCAGCCCCTCGCTTCTGACTCTCTCAATCTCCGCAGCAACGGCATCTCTGACCTTTTCAGGTTCGGAGGATTCGCCGCTGAAAATCACGGTAAAATATCCGTCTCCGCAGAAAACCTCTGTTCCGAAGCTTGAATTGATAAGTCCCTCGTTAAGGAGCTTCTGGTACATATCCGAAGACGCGTCCGACAGAACCTCCGCCGTAACGGCAGCAGCCATGGATTTTTTAAGTCTTTCCATGCCCATGCACGGTGCGCATTTGTATCCGATGCTGAACATAGGTGTGCCCACCGGCTGCGCTTCACGTATTTCGGCGCAGACTATCTCCGCAGGCTCATCGGGGAATACCGTTTCAAGCCCCTTGTCCTCACAGGGCTTCAGGCACTCGTCGCATATTTCAAGAACCTCGTCAGCGCTTATATTTCCTGCAATCGAAAGAACCATATTATTGAGATTATAGAACGTATTGTAGCATTTGTAGAGCAGCTCCGCGTCAATTTCGGCAATGCTTTCAACAGTTCCTGCAATATCAATTTTTACAGGGTGGTTGTGATACATTCCCCTCAGCAGATTAAAGAAAAGACGCCATTCGGGATTATCATTTGTCATCTTGATTTCCTGCCCGATTATGCCCTGCTCCTTGGCAACGCTTGCCTCCGTGAAATAGGGCTTCTGCACAAAGTCAAGGAGGATTTTCAGCGACTCCCGATAATTCTTCGAGCAGCTGAACAGATAGCAGGTCTTATCAAAGGAGGTGAAGGCGTTTGCGTTTGCTCCTGTTTTCGCGTACAGCTCAAATACATCGCAGTCCTCATTCTCGAAAAGCTTATGCTCAAGGAAGTGTGCGATTCCCTCCGGAACGGTTGTATATTCCTTATCCTCATCCGTTTTGAACATGGTGTTTATGGAGCCGTATTTCGTGCCGAAAAGCGCTTCAACGGAGCTGAAGCCCTTCATTTCGCAGATGTAAATATCAAGTCCGCTTGGATGCTTCACATGAATACAGCTGTCGCCTGTCTGGGGGCTTGTCAAAATATTTTTCTCCATTACTCCTGAACCTCCTTGTTAAGCATAAGATAAACGCTGTCAAGGGCAAGTGATTTCGCAGCCTCAACAATTCGTTCCCTTGTAACGGCTTTGTATTCGTCCATAAGCTGCTGCGGAGTGATAATATTTCCCTCGCAGAAGCGTTCAAAGTACCACGACACGTAGGAGGACGGCGTATCCCCCACAGATGAAGCTGCGTTTTCAAGGCTCAGAAGAGCGCTCTCGATTTCCTCATCGGTGAAGCTGCCGTTCTTTATCTCGTCAAGCTGGCGGAGGATTTCAGCCTCAGCCTTTTCGATATTTTCCTTTTCCACGCCGCAGTCAACCATAAGCGCACCCTTGGCAAAAATAGTTCTGCTTGCGCAGTAGTAGCAAAGGCTCATCTTCTCACGTACGTTCATGAAAAGCTTCGATACGGGCGTTTCGCCGTAAATCATGCTGAGAAGCTTCAAGGCGCATCTGTCGTCTGTAGCCGTTTTAAATGTGAGAACCATCTTGCTCTGCCGCACGTCAAATTCCTCGGAGGCTCTTTCGGGAACGCTCTTGAGAGGGCTTGGGGCGTTAAAGCGGCACTCCTGTCCGCAGCGGCGGAGCTTTGCGAATTCCTCTCTCAGGCGGCTTTCAACATGGGGATTTTCCTCGGGAGCGATATAAAAAATTTCCACCTGCGCCTTCTCAAGAAGCTCGGTATAAGCTCTGTACGCCGATTCGGGAGTTACCCTTTCGGCAGCCTCACGCGTTCCGCTGCGTGGATTTTCCGCAGGCTCGCCTCTGAAAGCCGTTTCATAGGCTCTTGAAACAGCGTATCCTCTCTTGTTGTTGATTTCGGCATCTATTTTATCGAGGAGATCCTTTTTCGTGATTTTAAACACGTCCTCACAGAATTTACCGTCGGCAGCGTTCGGCTCGAAAAGACAGCCGCATACGATGTCAAGCATTTCACCTGTAATATCCTCACCGTCAAGAGCATAGCGATTGCTTATCCATGAGGAGCTGATTCCGAGAATCTGAAGATCTCCTCTTTTTGCGACTGTGGAGGACAGAGAAGCTCCATACAGGGAGGAAAGCTTCTCGTTGAGAGCGGCAATTGTTTTATATCTGCTGCTTGAATCCGAAAGCACGCTTATACCCATTGCATTTTCCGCAGCCCTGCCGCTCATCTCGGTAATAAACCTGATAATCAGGAAATTTGTCTTGAATTTCTCGTCTGTTACGGACGAAAAACCAATATTTCCGTCAAAAGCGATTCTGTTGTATTTCATCTGGGGCAACACTCCATTCTGATTTTTATTCTTAAGGTAATACCGCACAAAGATTGATGTGCAGATGCGCCGTTAGATTTTTCGTCAGATTGTATAAAAGCGACGCAGGCATACTGACGTATGTCAAGGAGTTTTTGTGCAAGATGACGGAAAATATACAAGCAGATGTGCGGCAAAGCCGTCAGGCGTGCTTTGTGCGGTATTGCCTTAGTTATTGTGCCCGCCGATTCTGAATTTGCCCTGACTAACGGCACGGCACAATAAACGCCTGCGTTTATTATATCACAATCTTCCGTAAATTACCATAAAATTTTCAAATTTTCATGATTTTTTCATCTCAGGAAGGAATTAACATTGTAATATGTATATTCTTGTGATATAATATATGAAAAAGCTGCCTAAGAAAGGAGAATTCCTGTGAAAAAACGCTATATTATCCCTCTCTGCATACTTTCCCTCATGGCAATCCTGAACGCCGTGTCATGGCTTAGCACCTCATTTGCCGACTTCTACGTCCTGCACATTTTCCCGTTCCTGACAAACACATTCTCATTTATCAGCGGACTTTTCCCGTTTTCCATCGGAGAAATCATGATAATCATCGCAATTCTGCTGATTGTCATCGGCATACCCCTGTCCATCATCCTCTTAATCGTCAGGAGAAAATCACGCAGAAAAACAGCCGGCATTGTCACACTCATCTCCCTGTGGATTGTAACCTTCGTCGTGACGACGGAAACGCTCAACTGCTTTATCATGTACCACTGCACGCCCTTTTCGGAGCGTTATTTCGATTCCTCGGAGCATACGCGAAGTCAGCTGATTGAGCTGTATGAGATTATCATTGACGAATCAAACGAGCTTGCGGATCAGGTTGCCCGTGACGATAACGGCTGCTTTGTTCTCACGGACGATGTGGACGAGTACGCGAAAGCCGCCATGAAGGCTGCGTCAAGTCAATATTCCCAGCTGAGCGGCTACTATCCCGACGCAAAGCCTATAATCAACTCCTATTTTATGAGTCAGGCGGGACTTCTCGGAATCTATTTTCCCTTTTCCCTTGAATCCAACTACAACGCCGATATGTGCGAGGTGAATCTGCCCAACACAATCTGTCACGAATACGCCCACCTGAAAGGCGTTATTCAGGAGGACGAGGCGGGCTTCATTGCGTTTATCGCGTCAACGGGGAGCGACAGCGCCGACTTCCGCTACAGCGGCTATCTGAACGCCCTTGAATATGTACATAATCAGATATACGAAAATGAAATTACAGAGGCGTACTACCTGACCGACACCATCTCCGATGAGGTTAAGCATGACTGGTTCAGCTTTCTGCCGGAGGATTACTGGGAGGAAAACGAAGAAAAGGAAATCATATCAACCGAAACGGTCGATACAATTTCCTCTGCGGCTACAGATACAAGCCTTAAAATAAACGGTGTGGAGGACGGAATCGAAAGCTACAGCCGAATTGTAAACCTCCTGCTGGACTATTATTTCCCATCAGAAAGTTAAGCCGCCTCCGTTGATTCCTCTGCGGAGGCTTCCTCCTGTGTGGCTTCAGCTGTCGTTTCAGATTCAGATTCAGATTCAGACGAATCTCCTGCAATTTCCGTTACTCCGCTGAAAATTATTTCCACCTTATTGTTGGGCATTTCAAATGAGGCGATATTTCCGTCCCCATCAACGCAGAGAGTATATTCCCCTCCCTCAAGAGTTCCGCTGATTTTCAGCATACCATCTTCCTCCGTGCCCGTCAGCTCCTGATTTTTCGCAAGATCATCCACGGCTGAAATAAGATTGAGCATCATCGCCTTGACAGGCAAAGCCGACTGGGGAACTGAAAATTTCAGTCCCTTATAGGACGCCGTAACGCTGCCCTCGCTGAATGAGAGCATAACTCCGCTCAAAGTGTTGGGGGATGAAAACTCAACCTCCCACATACCGTCCCCGAAGCGTTTCAGTGTTCCCTCTGCGTCAAGCTCGTCGATAGTAACAGATACAGCCGCCTGAAAGCGGTTTCCGAGTCCGTTCGGCATTGTGGAATCTCCTCCGCTGACAGATGAACACGCGCAAAGGCACACCGCCATAACAATTGCGGCAGCGAATGTGATAAGTCTTTTCATAATACCTTCTCCAATCTGTATTATATTATTCTGACTTTCGGAGCTAAAGCTCCTCACATCCGGACGGCATAAGCCGTCTTATTTTTCCGCAAACAGTTCAGGCGTTCCTTTTGCGGTTCTGACTTGATTTTATCATTCCGAACGAATCAGACAGGGCATCAATAATATCCCTCGGCAGCATTGCCTCATATCCCAGCTTATCAGCGGCAATATCTCCTGCAAGTCCGTGAGTATAGGCTGCGTATCGGGCTGCATCATAGGGCGTATAGCCCTGCGCCGCAAGAGAGGCTGTAATTCCTGCAAGAACATCTCCGCTGCCTCCACGGCTCATGCCCGCATTGCCCGTATCTATAACGGAGGTTCGTGCGGAATCGGCAATAATCGTACCTGCTCCCTTCAGAACAACCGTTACGCCGTATTTTTCGGCAAGCCCCGCAGCCGCTGAAAATCTGTCACTGCTTATCTCGGCTGTTGTTTTCCCCGTAAGCCTTGCCATTTCTCCCACATGGGGCGTAAGGATAATGTCTGTCTTTTTCTTTAATAAAATATCTATGTCCGACGCTATGCAATTTATTCCATCGGCATCAATAATCAGCGGACAATTTGTGTTTTCAATGACGAATTTTGTCAGAGCGCAGGTATCCGCAGTCACTCCCATGCCGCAGCCTATCAGAACTGCATCGGCTTTTTCAATTTCGCTGCGCAGGAGGGCGGTATTGTACTCGCAGAGCATATATCCGTAATCGTCGCATTCAAGCTCGCGGAACATCGCTTCGGGGGCAAGGACGGCGGCTGTATCGACGGTTTTTTCAACTGACGCAAGCACGGCAATTCCCACACCGCTTCTCAATGCCCCAAGCAGAGAAAGCACGGCAGCTCCGCGCATACTCGTGCTGCCCGTAATGCAGAGAACACGTCCGAAATTCCCCTTGTGGGAATCCCCTTTCCTTGACCTCGGGAATCCCGTCAGCTCCTCATTGTCAACAAGGCGGTATACCCTTTCCTCGCTCTCCTCCGTGAACGCCTCCTCGGGAATCCCTATATCGGCAAGCCTCAGCCTGCCGCAGAACTCCTTCAGAGGATATTGTGTCATGCCGATTTTCACAGCTCCGAAAACGACTGTTTCATCAGCACGGAATGTTCCCTCGGCGACATCTCCCGAAGCGCAGTTTCCTCCGCTCGGGACGTCAACGGCAATTTTATATCCATGTGTTTCCGCATTCAGGAAGCCTATAATTTCACTGTCCAGCTGACCATGAAAGCCCGTCCCGAAAACGCCGTCTGCGATTATATCGGCTTTCGCCAGAGCCTCCGTCACCTGTCTGATTCTGTTTTCCTCCTCAAGCTGTATTTTCTCAAGAGCGGAGGGCTGAGGGGAATCGACAAGCTCGCTCAGGTCGTTATCTCTCGGGAGCGTCATAAAATCAAGCTCGGCGGCTTCAATTCGGGATTTCATATTCTGTCCGCGGAACGCCTTTATTGCACGGACTCCCGTTCCCGCAAGATTTTTGAAGGCATTGCGTGCAAGCTCCGTGTGCGGCTTGCCGCAGAGATTCACCACGGTAACGCTGTATCCCAGCTGCGACAGGCGGCGTGCCGCGACAAAGCAGTCGCCTCCGTTGTTTCCCGAGCCTGCCAGAAAGACCACGGATATTTTTTCGGGAGCAGCGTTAATTTTCTCCGTGCATCGCTTACGTATAATTTCCGCAAGGGCGTTTCCCGCATTTTCCATGAGCTGACCTCTTGACACGCCGATTTTCTCGGAACGAAGCTCCGCAGCTCTCATCTGTCCGGGCGATAAAATTCTCATAGGCTTTCTCCTCAGAGGGAATATCTGAGAGTTCGGGGGAGCACTCTCTTGATATTCTCAAGCATTTTCTCATCGGGCGAGAAAATCAGTCTTACGCTGCCGTATTCCTCGTCCTCGAAGTCGGCGTAATACTCGTGGGAGGCGATATTGTCGGAGCTTAAAACAACGGTCATATCGCTTGTTTCCTCGAGATTTTCATTATACTTACCGAAGGCGGTAAAGCTCCTCACGTTTGCGGAAATAAGGGAGCTTCTCTTCTTTTTCGCGACAATCTTGTCGATGTCGAGATCGCCGTTTGTGAAGGTGTATTCATACTCCACGTAGGTTGACTGCCCGAGGAAGTATGTTCCGTAGCCCGCACCCACGGCAAGAATCACGCTGAGCATGGAGAGGAGCGAGCCGAACCCGAGAATAAAGGCGACAACGATAAGAATCACGGTCAGCAGAATACCTCCGCCGTAAATGAGAATCTTTTTCGTTTTATCCGAGGAGGTTGGCTCTCTTCTGACGAGCTGTTCTGCAAAATTATCCATATTATCATTTCTCCGTTTCTCTTAAGATGTATTTGGCTGTATTTGGCAAAAATGGATATAAGAACCCATCATTTCAGCCGTATCGTATATAATAATAGCACAAAAAATCATGAATTACAATAAAAACACTTGATTTTTTTTTATTTTAAGTTTATAATGATTTAGAACACTATGACTGGGAGAGTAGGGCACATCGCCGGGCACTTACAGAGAGAACCGCAAAGCTGAAAGCGGTTTGCTGCCATGCGTGTCTGAAGTTCACTCACGAGTGGCGCTTTTTAAAGGCAATGCTCCGTATGCCGTATATGCGGCGGAACGGGCATTCCGAGTAGACTGCGACGTACGTCTGCGTTAAAGACAAGAGGGTGTCGGCTCTCCTGACTGATAGGTGGTTATAAGCAAGGTGTAGGTCTTGTCCTGTTGGGCAGGGCTTTTTCTGTGCCTGCACATAAATTATTCTAATTATTTTAATTTATTTCATGAGGTGATCTAATTGAAAGAACAACTGAAAAAAATTGAGGAGCTTGCTAAAGCTGAGCTTGCGGAATGTACCGAAATCAAGGCGCTTGACGACCTTAGAATCAAGTATCTCGGCAAGAAGGGCGAGCTTACGGCTATCCTGAAGCAGATGGGTAAGCTTTCCGCTGAGGAGCGTCCTGTTGTGGGTCAGCTTGCAAACAAGGTTCGCGCGGATATTGAGGAGGCTCTCTCCGAAAAGCTCACTTCCCTCAAGGCAAGCGAACAGGCTGCCAGAATTGCTGCGGAATCCATTGATATTACTCTCCCCGGCAAGGCTCAGACCATAGGCAAGCTTCACCCCCTCTCAAGGGTGGAAAACGAAATACGTGATATTTTCATGGGAATGGGATTTAATATTGCGGACGGTCCGGAGGTTGACGACGATTACCATGTTTTCGAGGCTCTGAATCTTCCGCCCGATCATCCTGCAAGAGATACGCAGGACACATTCTATATAAACGACAAGATTCTCCTCCGTACCCAGACGTCCTCCGTTCAGGTTCACGTTATGGAAACCCAGAAGCCGCCTATCAGAATTATTTCCCCCGGACGTGTCTATCGCTCAGACGCCGTTGACGCAACGCACTCCCCCCTCTTCCACCAGATTGAAGGACTCGTCGTTGACAAGGGCATAAAAATGTCCGACCTCAAGGGAACGCTTGAAATGCTTATGAAAAAGCTCTACGGAAACGAATGCAGACTGCGCTTCCGTCCGCATCACTTCCCCTTCACAGAGCCGAGCTGCGAGGTTGACATCATGTGCTTCAACTGCGGCGGAAAGGGCTGCTCAATGTGCAAGGACGAGGGCTTCATCGAGCTTCTCGGCGCAGGCATGGTTCACCCGAAGGTTCTTGAGGGCTGCGGAATCGACAGCAGCGTTTACTCCGGATTCGCGTTCGGACTTGGCCTTGAAAGAATGGTTATGGGACGCTACAGCATTAACGATCTCAGACTTCTCTACGAAAACGACGTCAGATTTTTGGAACAGTTCTGATTGCCAATCAAAATTCTGCTATACGGAGGTAATTTATGAATTTATCAATGAAATGGCTTGCCGACTATGTTAAGGCGGATATGCCCATTAAAGAATATTGCAGCGCTCTTACCATGAGCGGCTCTAAGGTTGAGGGATACGAAACCGAGGGAAAGGAAATCTCAAACGTAATTGTGGGAAAAATCCTCTCCGTTGTTCCTCACGAAAACTCCGACCACCTTGTTGTTTGTCAGGTTGATGTCGGAAAGGACGCTCCCGTTCAGATTGTCACCGGAGCTTCAAACGTCAATGCGGGAGATATTGTCCCCGTCGCTATGGACGGCTCAGCTCTCCCCGGAGGAATCAAAATCAAAAAGGGCAGACTCCGCGGCGTTGAAAGCAACGGTATGCTCTGCTCCCTGGGAGAGCTTGGACTCAATAAGCACGACTTCCCCTACGCCATCGAGGACGGCATTTTCATCATACAGGAGGACTGCGAAATCGGTCAGGATATTCAGTCCGCAATTGGTCTGAACGACACGTCCGTTGAATTTGAAATCACATCAAACCGCCCCGACTGCCTCAGCGTAATCGGTCTTGCAAGGGAAACAGCCGCAACATTCAATCTCCCTGTGAGCGTGCCTGTTCCGTCATTCAAGGGCGTTGACGGAGATATAAGCTCCATGCTCCGTGTGGATATACACAACACGGAAAAGTGCAAGCGCTACTGCGCAGGAATCGTAAAGAACGTAAAAATCGAACCCTCTCCGCGCTGGATGCGTGAAAGACTTCGCGCAAGCGGCGTCAGACCAATCAACAATTTCGTTGACATCACAAACTATGTAATGCTCGAATACGGTCAGCCTATGCACGCATTCGATCTGCGCTATGTTGAGGGCGCGCACATTAACGTGAGAAACGCTGTAAACGGCGAGAAAATCGTAACTCTTGACGGAACGGAAAGAACACTCACGGACGAGATGCTCGTTATTGCCGATGAAAAGAAGCCTGTTGCCGTTGCAGGAGTTATGGGCGGCGAATACAGCGGCATTATGGACGATACGACTACCGTTGTTTTTGAATCCGCTTATTTTGAGCCTACACAGGTTCGCCGCACAGCCAAAAAGCTCGGTATGCGCTCGGATGCCTCCGCACGCTACGAAAAGGGCGTTGATCCCCTTGTAAGCATGACCTGCCTTAACAGAGCGTTCCAGCTCGTTGAGGAGCTTGGGGCAGGCGAGGTTCTCCGCAGCGTAATCGACTGCAATCACTCCGATTACACGCCCTCCGCAGTTGAATTCAGCCCACAGTGGATAAATGATTTCCTCGGCACTGATATTTCGGAGGAGCTTATGAGGGATTACCTGACACGCCTTGATTTCACCTTTGACGGCGGAAAAGTAATTGCCCCATCGTTCAGAATCGACATCGAATGCAAGGCTGATATTGCCGAAGAGGTCGCAAGAATTTACGGCTACAACAATATCCCCTCCACGGAATTCAGAGGCGTTGCCGAAGCGGAGCTTACTCCTGAACAGAAATTCACGAGAAGCCTCCAGAGTACAATGGCTGCCCTCGGCGGATATGAGATTGCCACATTCTCATTTGTTTCCCCCAGATATTTCGACAAAATCAATCTTCCTGCCGAAAGCGCGCTTCGCCGCACAGTAACCATCACGAATCCTCTCGGCGAGGACACAAGCGTCATGAGAACAACCACAATTCCGTCCATGCTTGAGGTTCTCTCCTTCAACTACAACAACCGCAACGAGAAAGCCTGCCTGTTTGAAATCGGCAAGGAATACATTCCCGTCGAGGGACAAGAGCTTCCCGACGAGCCGCAAAGACTTACACTCGGTATGTACGGCGGAGGTGTTGATTTCTACGACCTCAAGGGAATCGTTGAGGCGGCTCTTGCGGAAATGGGCATAAACGGCGTTGAATACGTCCGTGCAGATGAAGGCTGCCCGTTTGACGAAAAATCCTGTATGCACCCGGGCAGAAGCGCAGTTATCCTCAAGGACGGCGCTCCCCTTGGAATTATGGGCGAGATTCACCCTGACGTTCAGGAAAACTACGGCATCGGAACTAAGGTTTACATCGCAAAGCTGAACGTTCCCGAAATGATGAGCAGCGCGGAAACTGAAATCACATACAGACCGCTGCCGAAATTCCCTGCCACAACACGTGATTTAAGCCTTATATGTGACGATTCCGTTCCCGTTGCGGAGCTTGAAAAGGCAATAAAAGGCTCAGTCGGAAAAATCCTTGAAAAGGTCACATTATTTGACGTTTACAAGGGCAAGCAGATTGCGGACGGCAAGAAGAGCGTTTCCTATTCTCTTACCATGCGTTCGCATGACGGAACTCTCACGGACGAGCAGACGGACAACGCAGTTAAAAAGGCTCTCAAGGCGCTGTCAGCCATCGGTGCAGAGCTTAGAGCTTAAACAGATTTAAAATACAAATTTAAAAGGACTCGCAAGAGTCCTTTTTTATGTAGTTATATGGTATTTTTTGAGATGCGCACAGTCTGACTGCCGAATCCAAGCGTATCTCTCATGGCATAGGCTGACGCAAGATAGACAGCTCCGCCGGCCGCCACGGCGCAAAACAGCGTAAAGACCTCTCCAAAGCCCCTCATCTCGAGAATATCCGACACGAAATACGCCGAGCCTCCGCACATTGCTCCCGAATACGCCACAGCCCCAAAGGGCTTTATCCGCAGCCTGATTCCCGTTTTTTTCAGCAAAAGCCTGAGCGATACGGCAAGTATCAGCCCATAGCAGACTGACGTTGACAGGGCAGCTCCGTCCGCACCCATAATCGGTATGAGAGCCAGATTCCCCACAAGCTTCACAGCCGCCCCGAGCAGCATTATTTTCAACGGAGACGAGGGCTTGCCGATTGCCTGAAGCATACTGAAAATCGGAAAGGACAGGCACAGGCACACCATTCCCGGCATGAGCAGCCGCAGAGAATTTATACAGATTTCAACCTCGTCGGACTGCTTCGGGAAGAGAAAATGAAGCACCTCCCCCGAAAGAGCAGCCATTCCGCACGCCGCAGGAGCAGCTATTACAGCTGCCGTGAGAAGCGCCTGCATTGCCCTCTGACTGAGCGCCTTCACGTCATGATTTTCCCAAGCCTCCGTAACTGACGGCAGTATTCCCTTCCCCAGCATATTTGTAACGGAGGGAACAAGATTGAACACGGTAAGGGCGATTCCCGCAAACGAGCCGTATACAAAATGGGGCAGCTCCTCCTCCGAAACTCCCGACGGCGGGGCAAATCCGCACCCGAAACAGGATATGCAGCCTATCATAGTTCCCATATCAATCAGACCTGTCAGATTCGTCACGACTGCGCTCACGCCTGTCGGAAGAGCTGTTGATACAAGCTCACGGGAAATCTCACGATGCCCCATAAGAGTCCCCTCCCCCTCATGAAAGCGTTTTCTGTCGAAAATCCGGACAACGGCGAAAAACAGCGCAGCTCCTGCCGAGGACAGCGTAACGCCAAGGATTCCTGCCGCAGCAGCCAATGCTCGTATATCCGTTATGCAGGGAAATTTTTCCATTACAGCCTCAGCGTTTTCGGTAACAAAGCTGCACAGGGAAAGTCCTGCCGCAACCTTAACCAGACCCTCCGCAAGCTGCGACAGGGCGGTCGGGTACATATTGCTCAGTCCCTCGTAGTAGCCGCGCTCCACGGACGTTACGCAGCCGAAAAAAACCGACGGAGCAATCATTGCCACTGCCGCGGCAGCCTCCGAACAGTCAACGGCATAAACGCAGAAGGGCTTCGCAAGAAGCAGTATCAGGACGCTCCCTGCAAGCCCTGCCGCTGAAAAAAGAGCAAGAGCAGTCCGCCTTACCCTTTTGGCGTTTTCGTACATTCCAAGTGCCGCGCTCTGAGCCGTCATTCGGGCGACGGCGGCGGAAAGTCCCGTTACGGTGAGGGCGTAAATCGGCATGAAAAGGCTGTATGCGCAGCTGAAATAGCTCATGCCGACTCCCCCTAAAATATTCGTCAGGGGAATCTTAAAAAGCGCCCCCAACAGCTTCGCCAGCACTGCCGACGCCATAAGTATCAGCGACCCTTTGAGAAAATTCTGCTTTTTCATGGAAATCAACCCTTTTTTTCTTTTAATATATGTTGCTAATTTTCAAATTATGTGGTATAATTATATGTAGTTTTATCTTCGGAACACATTCAGGCTATGTCTGAAATCCGATTTAAGAAAGGCTGGTATTATTATATGGATTATAAATTCTCCGATAAGGTCAGCGATCTGAAGGCCTCCGCTATCAGGGAAATCCTTAAATTTACTTCCGAGCCGGGCGTTATATCCTTTGCCGCAGGCAATCCTGCTCCGGAAGCTTTTCCATCTGAAAAAATTGCGGAAATCTCAAACGATCTCCTCCGCAGCGACCCGATTCTCGCTCTCCAGTACAGCATTACCGAGGGCTACACGCCTCTGCGTGACTTCCTCAAGGAATGGATGAAATCAAGAGGATGCTTCAATCCCGATTTTGACGATCTCATTGTTACCTCGGGAGCGCAGCAGGCAAACGAGCTTTCATGCAAGGTGCTTCTGAACGAGGGGGATACACTTATCTGCGAATCCCCGTGCTTCATCGGCTCGCTCAACGCATTCAAATCCTACAACGTAAATCTTGTGGGCGTTGAAATGGAGGAGGACGGCATAAATCTCGAAAAGCTTGAGGACGCTCTCAAGACCGAGAAAAATGTCAAGCTCCTCTACCTTATCCCCAACTTCCAGAACCCCACGGGACGCACCACGTCTCTCGCCAAGAGAAAGGCTGTCTATGAGCTTGCCTGCAAGTACGACTTCATCATTCTCGAGGACAACCCCTACGGCGATCTCCGCATTTCAGGCGAAAATATCCCGTCAATCAAGAGCCTTGACACTGAGGGGCGCGTCATCTATACAGGCACATTCTCGAAGATTCTCTCCCCGGGCTTCAGAACGGGATACGTTTCCGCACCTGCCGAGATTATCCAGAAAATCATCGTCTGTAAGCAGGTTTCCGACGTTCACTCCAACATATGGGCGCAGGTGGTATGCCACCGCTTCATGACATCGGTAAATCTCGATGAGCATTTTGCGGGACTGAGGAAAATCTACAGGGAAAAATGCGAGCTTATGTGTTCCTACATAGACAACGGCTTCTCCAGGAGAATTACCTACACGAAGCCCGAGGGCGGCTTGTTCATCTGGTGTACGCTCCCCGACGACTGCGATATGCCCGCCTTCTGCACGAAGGCTGTCAGGGATTACAAAATCGCTGTTGTCCCCGGAAACGCCTTCTCCATCAGGGAAACCGACAAAACAAGCTCCATCCGTCTCAACTTCTCTACACCCACCAATCAGCAGATTTCCGATGGAATGGAAATTCTTGCGGCAATGACAAGAGAAATGCTTGATTAAGTTTTAATACATATTTAGAAAGGATTTTTACTATGGCAAACAGAAATTCATCTGACAGATATGCAGTTACCCAGTCCTATCTCATGACAAGAGGTCAGGCAATAAATTTTCCGGTATCATTCTTTAAAATGAACCTGAAAAAGGACGACGTCTACGGCGTTGTTGTTGATATTCCCATGAGCCCACAGATTCTCGCAACTATGGTCTGCTTCGTCAACGGAGCAGCAAACCTCTATTTCAACAACGGAACGGAATATTCGGGAGCTGCTCAGAGATACAGAAATCTCGTTCAGGCTTCATACGCCCTTGTCGCAAACGCAGGCACGGTTCTCAAAAAGGGCACAAAGGTGAAGTCCTATGACCTCCCCACGGGAAGAAGCCACAACATCTATCTTCTCACAAAGGGCGGAATTTACAGAATCGTTCTCCGTCCCGGTCTTATCCCCGAGAGCGAGCCTGAGCTTCGTTCGTTTTACGTTCTCTATCAGCGCGTCCTCAACGAAATCAGGAACTGCCAGCTCAAAGACGAGGCTGAAAGACGCAAAAATTCCGGAAAGTAAGGAGATTTTTTACCATGGATAAAGACAGAAAGCTGATTTTCAGCGGCATACAGCCCACGGGTACGTTCACACTTGGAAACTACATCGGGGCTGTAAGGAATTGGAAGCCTCTTCAGGAGGAATACAACTGCGTTTACTGCGTTGTGGATATGCACGCAATTACCGTTCGTCAGGACCCCATAAAGCTCCGCCAGAACACCATGAACGCCTATGCGCTTCTTATGGCGTGCGGCGTTGATCCGCAGAAATCCATACTCTTCATTCAGAGCCATGTGAGAACTCATGCGGAGCTTAGCTGGATTCTCAGCTGCAATACGCAGTTCGGCGAACTTTCACGCATGACGCAGTTCAAGGACAAGAGCCAGCGCCATGCGGACGATGTGAACGCAGGTCTGTTTACATATCCTGTGCTTATGGCAGCGGATATTCTTGCGTATAACGCCGACCTCGTACCTGTCGGCATCGATCAGAAGCAGCATTTGGAGCTTGCGAGAAATGTCGCACAGCGTTTCAACCAGCGCTACGGCGAGTTCTTCACGCTTCCCGAGCCGTATATTCCCGACGTGGGAGCGAAGGTTATGTCTCTTCAGGAGCCTACAAAGAAAATGTCCAAATCGGACGAGAACCCCAACGCCTGCATTCTCATTCTTGATGATAAGGATACCATTATCCGCAAGTTCAAGCGCGCCGTTACCGACAGCGAATCGGAGGTCTGCTACCGTGAGGGAAAGGATGGCATAAACAATCTTATGTCTATCTACTCCACAATCACAGGCAAGGACTTCGACAGCATCACATCTGAATTTGCAGGAAAGGGCTACGGAGACTTCAAGCTTGCCGTGGGCGAGGCTGTTGCGGATCACCTTGAGCCTATCCGCACGGAATTTGCGCGTCTTAGCAAGGATAAGGCGTACCTCAGGGAATGCTATACGGACGGAGCTGAAAAGGCACTTAAATATTCCCAGAGAATCGTTTCCAAGGTTTACAGGAAGGTCGGATTCGTCGATAAGACCTAATCCTCGGCATTTTCTCTTGTTAAATTTTACAAAAGCAATCACCGATTCGGCACTTATTACGCAAAATATACAAAAATGAAAAAATGGGTTGCTTTTTAACGAATTTTAGGGTATTATATTACTTAGCCCGTCATTTAAGGGAGTGTTTTCCAATGGTCGAATTCAAACAAAAGGATTTTTATAATATCGGCGATTTAATCGAAATTGTCCGGCTTTTAAGAGGCGAGGGCGGCTGCCCCTGGGACAGGGAGCAAACCCATAAGTCCATTAAAAGCGAATTTATCGAGGAGGCGTGCGAGGCTATCGAGGCTATCGATCTCGAGGATTCCGAGCTGCTCTGCGAGGAATTGGGAGATGTGCTTCTTCAGGTAGTTTTCCACAGCGTTATCGAGGAGGAGAACGATTCCTTTAAATTCGACGACGTATGCGATGGAATATGCAAAAAGCTGATCGTTCGTCATCCACACGTATTCGGCGATACTATCGTTAATTCTACCGATGATGTGCTTAAAAACTGGGATTCCATAAAAATGGAAACCAAAAGTCAGGAAACCTATTCCGATACCCTCAACAGCGTTGCCAAGTCACTTCCAGCCCTCATGCGGGCACAGAAGGTGGGCAAACGGGCTATGCGTGCCGGCATGGATTTCAAATCGGCGGAGGACGCTATGGCGTGCATCTCCGATGAAAAGGCTGAGCTTGAAGAGGCTGCGGCTTCCGGCGATAAGCAGAAAATTGAGGAGGAACTCGGCGATCTTCTGTTTTCCTGCGTCAATGCTGCCCGTCATCTGGGAGTTGACGCCGAGCTTGCTCTCAAGGCAGCTACGGACAAGTTTATCCTGCGCTTCTCGAAAACTGAGGAGCTTGTTTCTCAAGATTCCCTCGACATGAAAGAGCTTACTATTGAAGAGCTTGATGTTTATTGGGATAAATCAAAAAACTTTTTAAAAAATAACGGAGGTAACTAAAAATGACTAAAACAGATCTTATTAACACAATCGCTGACAAGACAGGCAGCTCAAAGAAGGACGCCGGCATCGCTCTCGACGCTGTTATCGCAGCAATCACAGAGGCTCTTGCAAACGGCGATAAGGTAGCTCTCACAGGATTCGGTACATTCGAGGTTCGTGAGAGAGGCGAAAAGACCTGCATGAATCCCAAGACTAAGGAAAAGATGATTTGCCCTCCCTGCAAGGCACCGGCTTTCAAGGCAGGTAAGTCTCTCAAGGAAGCTGTCAATAAGTAATTCCGATTCAGTTTAAAAGGGCATGATACCCGTCGCAGGCAACACCGCACTCGCTTTTGTACGGTGTTGCTTTTATTTTACGAAAGGAGCTGTTTGCAGAATGAGGCTTGATAAATATCTCAAGGTTACACGTCTGATAAAGCGCCGTACTGTCGCAAATGAGGCGTGCGACGCGGAAAAGGTCTGCGTCAACGGAAAGCCTGCCCGTGCGTCCTATGATGTCAAGGTCGGCGATATAATTGAAATAAACATGGGAACACGTCCCCTGAAGCTCAGGGTAACTAACGTCACAGAACACGCCACAAAGGAAACCGCAGCTGACAATTATGTTGTTGTGGAATAACAAAAACACCGGTCGCATGACCGGTGTCTTTTTGTATTATTTATTTTTTGTATTATTTATTTTAATTCGCAACAGGATTCTCATTGATTTCGTTGATATATGTTTCAACGGTTGCGTAAATCGAGTCATATGTTTCGTTCCACGGAACGCCTCTTGCGGCATTTCTCAGGTTGCTGTCAAGGAGATCTCCGCAGTCGGTTGAAACTCCCTTAGAATAGTCAAAAATCGGATTTGCGTCCGCAAGCTCCTGCATCTCGTTCTTCATGTCAACCATTTCCTGCGTCCAGCCGTAATCATCAATCATCTGCTGATCGGCAATTTCCTTAGCCTCCTCCGTGATAAGCACGAATCGTTTGCAGTCCAGATACTTCGCAACGCCCTCCGGATTCTGCGCACCCGTTACCATAACGTAGGACTCCATGCCCACAGGGATATAATACTCGTCAGCATCCGGATCCTTCGGCATGGGAACAAAGAATGCGTCCTCGCCGAAATCGCCCTGCCACTGGTCGATGGATCTGTAGAGCGTATAAAGTCCGCAAGGGTAGAAGAGCGTCTTGCCCTCGCCGATATACTGAGGCTTAGCCGTCCAGCCGTAATCGCCGACACCGATTGCCACGCAGTTGGTGTTGTAAAGCTCGTAGAGCCAGTTCTGAACGCGCTCCATGCTCGGGTCGCTCAGGTTATTTACAAGCTGACCGTCCTCAAGACCGATTGCGGGAACGCCCGTTGTATCGATAAGTCCGAACTCGAACCACCAGCCGTCAATGCCGTATTTCTGGTTATCCGTATCAACGAAGTTTTCAAGCATCTCCTGAAAAGCGTCCCAATCCCATTCGCCCTTTTCGTAAAGCTCCGCAGGATCCTCGAAGCCTGCCTCCTGAATGGTATTCCTGTTGTAGATAACTGCGCAGAGGTCGCCTGTAGCCTGAACGATAGCCATATAGTGACTGCCGTTCCAGAGCGCGCTGTCATTGACCTCCTGAACGCCCTCCCAGAGGGGTGAGCTGAAATCTATGTAGTCGTCAATTGGCTGGAACATACCGCGAACTGCTCCCTTGGGGAAGGCATCGAGATTTCCCGAATAGAAGAAATCGATTCCCTCGCCGCTGTTAATTGCCTCAGCGAGCTTTTCGTAGCGGTTTTCGTATGTTACCTGATAATACTCCACAACGCCGCCGTAGCGCTCCTGAAAAACGGCAAGGTCGGTCGGGACGTTTTTACCCGTGCCATCGGGGTTAATATCCCAGTCGGACATCCACTTGATGGTTTTATTTTCCAGCTCGCCGGTGAGAAGGTCGCTTTCGGCAGCGATACTGTTGATTTCATCTCTTGTGGAGGAGTCAAGATCCTTGTCGTATGAGGTAGAGTCGCTCGCCTCATCGCCGCAGGCAATAAGCGACATGGACATTGCAGCTGAGAGGATAGCCGCAATGAAAGCCTTTAGTTTTTTCATTGGAATTTTCTCCTTTATTAACCGGTTCAATTTTAGCTTCTCTCATTATAACATTTTTAAGCCTATTCTGTCAATGTTCACTTTTAATAGATTTTGCACTGCTTTATTGGGCAATACCACACAAAAAATGCTGTTGTATTTTGTGAGCTTCAATCAATTGTTCCTGCCGCAGCCGCCGCTGCCGGAGAAAGCGCACCTGTCACGCATATTGCAGACGGCACAGCCCCTTGCTCCCTTTTGAACGGGCTTATCTGAAATCCCGATAATTGCCGTAACCGACTTTGAGGGAATCAGCAGAGAATCCTCCGTAACCGTCAGACCTATTCTGCGCGCCGCGTTCAGGTAAACGAGAATATCCTTGTTCAGCTCAAGTGGGAGATCCCCATATCCCGGGCTGAACCGCCATGTCCGATAGGCAGTGTCCGTGTGGGAGAAAATTTCCTCCTCCGCCCGATTGCACACCTGTTCAACTGCCGCGCTGCAAAGGCAGTCAACCGCAAGAGCCTCAGCCATTCCATTTATGCCCGTCTGACGGATTAGCTTGTCGGCGTCGCCGGTAAGAGTTGCCGCAAGGATTATGACCTTATTGCAGCCGCTCAAATGCTTCACAATGTCCTTTCCCGTGAGAGGGGCAGACATACCCTCAACCTTCACGCCGTCCGCTGTGAATGAAATCGGAGCCTCTCTGTAGACATATTTCGGCTTCACATTCTCACGGACGGTTTTTTCCGCACGGTCGAGAATCTCCCGAATCTGTGAATCGGGTTTGCCCTTTATTCCCATGTAGCGTGCAGCCTCTGATTTTGAAATGGAAGTCAGGTTCATTTTACGCTCCTATAATACCCGATACAGCCTCGCTGATTTTAGCTGCCACGTAGGCGTTATTCATCGTGTAGAGGTGGATTCCGTCCACGCCGTTTGCCACAAGATCCACAATCTGGTTGACAGCGTAGGCAATTCCCGCATCTCTCAGGGCTTCGGGGTTATGCTCGTATCTCTGCATAATCTTCACGAATTTCTGCGGCAGACTCGCTCCGCAGGTGCTGACCATGCGTTCAATCTGGTTCTTGTTTACGACAGGCATAATTCCTGCCTCGATAGGCACGTTGATTCCCGCAATGGCAGCCTTTTCCCTGAACTCATAAAATGCGCTGTTGTCGAAAAACAGCTGCGATATGAGATGATCCACGCCTGCGTCAACCTTTTTCCGAAGATTGAGTATATCCTCAACAAGGCTGTCGGAATCCGCATGGCACTCGGGATAGCACGCTCCGGCAATATCAAAATCCCCTTTTGATTTTATAAATCTCACAAGCTCGTCTGCGTTTCTGAAATCATTCTTCGGCTCGATGTCGGGATTGATGTCTCCTCTCAGGGCGAGAATATTCTCGATTCCCCGTGATTTGATTTCGTCAAGGACAGCGGAAATTTCAGCCTTGTCATAATTTATGCATGGCAGATGAATCATAGGTGTGATTCCGTATTCGTCCTTGATTTTCGATGCGATTTCACATGAAAGGTGGCCGTTTCCGCTTCCGCCTGCGCTGTATGTAACGCTTATGAAGTCGGGGGAAAGGTCACGCAGCTGTTCGAGTGTGTTGTAAATTACGTCAATTGAGCTTGTTTTTTTCGGAGGGAAAACCTCGAATGAAAAAACAGTTTTTTTGTCAAATAATTCTCTGATTCGCATAATATATATCTCCTATTCTATTGACCAGTCGATTTCCTCCATGCCCCTTGCCCGAAGAAAATCATTTGCCTGTGAAAAATGTCGGCATCCGAAAAATCCATTGTATGCCGAAAGGGGGCTTGGGTGGGCAGCCTTGAGTACAAGATGATTTGGATTCGTTATCAGCTGTGCCTTTGCCTTTGCGTCCGCTCCCCAAAGCATAAACACCATTGGCTTCTCACGGAGATTCAGCAGACCTATAACGTCGCTTGTGAACTCCTCCCAGCCGATTCCGCGATGACTGCGTGCCTGATTCGCACGTACCGTCAGAACCGAATTAAGCAGCAGCACGCCGTTTTTCGCCCACTTTGTAAGCTCGCCGTGCTTTCCGGTGTTGTCGATTCCCACATCGTCCCGAATTTCCTTAAAAATGTTTACAAGAGATGGCGGAGGAGCAACGCCCTTCCGCACGGAAAAGCTCAAACCATGAGCCTGCCCCTCCCCATGATACGGGTCCTGCCCGATAATTACGCATTTCACATCGCTGTAGGAAGTCAGCTTCATTGCGTTAAAAATATCGTACATTCCCGGGAAAATCCGCTGCGTTTTATATTCCCGAACAAGTGTGCTGCGAAGCCGCAAATAGTAATCCTTTTTAAATTCGTCCTTCAGAAGCTCATCCCACTCGTTGTTGAACTGAACCATAAAAACCTCCCGATTATAGGTTCGGGCGACAAAAGCCGCCCGATTCCGGTTAATTGTATATCGTCTCCCCGTAGTATTTGAACTTCACAAGGGAGTTGCGCTTGTAGGTGAGCGAGCCTTGCTGATTGAATGGTATCTTGTCATAGGCGGCGCGTGAGCATTCGATTTTCAGCGTCTTGCCCTTTCTCGTTACAAAAACAAGCTCATAGTACGGGTCAATGAGCCTCGTCTGCCCCGTGCTTTCGATAACTCTCAGGCGGTCGTCGCTCTTCCTGATGAGGGTCGCCATTTCAACAATCGGCTCGTAGGTTTTCTTCTGGGAATCCTCGTTGGGGCGGTGCTTCTGGGAGGTATTCACATTTCCGCTGTGCTGATTTTTCTTGCCCGAACCATTTCCCTTGTGGTCGTCCTTATCATCGAGGAACGACGATAAAAGCTTTCTGATTGGACTTTTGCCCGCAAATAATAATATCACAAGAAGCAAAACAATTGCGATTGCGCACAAAAGAATAATTAGATTTCGCATCTGATCTGTCATTTTCTCTCCCGACACAAATGTGCCGCTCCTTTCAATTTATTCCCATGGGGTTCAGTTTGGTGAAGTTCCAGCTGTCGGCGCACATTTCGTCAATATCCGCCTCTGCGTGCCAGCCGAAAATCCGCTCAGCCTTCGAAGCGTCGGCAAAGGAAGCGTCAATGTCCCCTGCCCTCCTCGGAGCGAATTTTCTCGGAATCTCCTTGCCGCAGGCACGCTCGTAGGCATCCGCAACCTCCAGAACGCTTGAGCCTCTGCCCGTGCCGAGGTTGACCGCCTCAAAACCCGAATGGTCGGCGGCATATTTAATTGCGCAGACGTGACCCTTTGCAAGGTCGGTTACGTGGATATAATCGCGAACACCTGTTCCGTCAGGTGTATTGTAATCGTTGCCGAAAACGCTGAGCTGCCTGAGCTTGCCGGCTGCAACCTGCGCAATATAGGGCACGAGGTTGTTCGGGATTCCGTTCGGATCCTCCCCCAGCAGACCGCTTTTGTGCGCGCCGATCGGGTTGAAGTAGCGGAGGGCAACTGCGCTGAATTCGGGGTCGGCAGTGCAGACGTCACGAAGAATCTGCTCAATCATGACCTTCGTGTAGCCGTAGGGATTCGTTGAGGAGGTCGGCATATCCTCCGTGTAGGGTGCAGTATTGTCAACACCATAAACTGTTGCAGAGGATGAAAAGACAATCTTTTTGCAGTTGTTTTCCTTCATGACCCTCAGCAAGACAAGTGAACCTGTTATATTATTTGAGTAATACTCAATCGGCTTAGCCACGGATTCCCCGACAGCTTTAAGTCCCGCAAAATGGATAACGGAGTCAATATCGTTCTCCCGAAAAATTTTAGTCGTGCCCTCGTAATCGCAAATGTCCGTCTGATAGAAGGTAACATTTTTACCTGTTATTGTTTCAATTCGGCTGACAGCCGCCATCTTAGAATTGCTTAAATTGTCCATAATTATAACGTCAAAGCCGGAATTCAGCAGCTCAACGCAGGTATGACTGCCGATGAAGCCCGAACCGCCCGTAACAAGGATTTTTCCCATGATTATTCCTCCCAAAAAATTATGATGGTGATGCCTTATACTATTATAGTATATTTCCGAGGTTTTTGCAAGATATATTTGCAAATTTCGGCGATTCGTGGTATAATTATCTATATTTATGCTTTGGAGGTTAAAATGCAAAAAATTTTAGGATATATGAGAAAAGCGATTCAGGAGTACGATTTGATTCATGACGGCGACAGGATTTGCGTGGGCGTTTCCGGCGGCAAGGACAGCCTTGTTCTGTTAAATGGATTAACTCTGCTGCGCCGCTTCATTGGAATTGACTACGAGCTGGTTGCCGTGACTCTCGACCCGAGCTTCGGCGGCGTGGCGGGCGATTATTCCCCTATTGCGGAGCTTTGCGCGTCCCATAATGTGGAGTATCACGTCATTCGGACGCAAATCGGGGAAATCGTTTTCGATGTGCGGAAGGAGCCGAATCCGTGCAGTCTTTGTGCGCGTATGCGCCGAGGTGCGCTTCATGATGCGACGCTGAAATACGGCTGCAACAAAATTGCTTTGGGTCACAACTACGACGATGCAGTTGAAACATTTATCATGAATCTTTTTACGGAGGGCAGAATCGGCTGCTTTTCGCCAATTTCGTATCTGTCGCGTAAAAAAATACACCTGATCAGACCACTTGTATTTGCTCCTGAAAGGGAAATCAGCAAAGCAGCCATAAAAAATAATTTGCCGATAGTTAAGTCAAAATGCCCTGCTGACGGTCACACAAACCGACAAAAAACGAAGGATTTTTTAGCTGAAATGGAACGTGCCGACCACGGCTTCAAGGACAGAATTTTTGGCGCAATGAAACGTGCCGATGTTGACGGCTGGGGCGGAGCGCATCCGGAAATCTATAATGTAAATGAATAAAACAAAGGCTCTCCTATTGGAGAGCCTGATTGTTTATTAAGTACCGACTATTTTAAATTAGTCTTCCTTCTTTCTGAGAACGAATGCAGCGCCAGCAGCAATAACAAGACCAGCAGCAGCAACGCCTACGCCTGCAACGCCTGTCTTAGGTGAGCTTGTAGCTGTACCCTTAGCTGTTGTAGTTGTTGTTGTTGTTGCAGCAGCAGCAGCTGTTGTTGTAGTTGTTTCTTCTTCCTCGTCAGCTGTTGTAGCTTCTGTAGCCTCAGTTGTAGCTTCTGTCTCTTCCTCAGGGATGTAAACACCACCGTTTGTGTAGTTGAGGAATGCAAATCCTGTGATAACCTTTTGATCATATGAAGAATATTCAATATTTGTGCAGAGGTCACCAGCAACATAGCTGATTGAAACAGGATAGTAATCGCCAGCTACAGCATCATCAGTAACCTTAAATGTAAGTGTTGCAAAATCAGTAATTCCTGATGCACCTGTACCACCTGTTGTGAAGAATACGCTGCCATCATCACCAAGTGCAATCGTCTTAGCACCAATAACGAGGCTGTCTTTTACTCCGTCACCCCAACCGTAGCTTACAAGCTCAAGGTTTTCTGTGTCGTAGTATACGTGGATACCTGTAGCAACCCAGTCACCATCACCAAGGATAGATACGTTAACTGTAACTTCTTCGCCAGCTGCACCTTCAACCTCATCAACAGTGATGTAGTTCTTAGCAGGTGAATCAGCAATTGTGTCAGCGTCAATCTTAACGTATGAGCCGTCAACATCTTCGTAAACCCAGCCGCCGTCATCCTGAGCGCCAAGTGTAAGTGAAGAATCTGTGGAATCGTCCTCAGCCTCTGTTGTTTCCTCAGAAGCCTCTGTTGTTTCCTCAGAAGCCTCTGTTGTTTCCTCTTCAGCAGAAGCGCCAATGCAGGTTACGGATGTTACAGCAACTGCAGAAAGTGAGAGTGCTGCAAAAATTCTCTTTAATGAATTCTTTCTCATTGTAATTTTTTCCTTTCAAATTTATTTATTATTTATGTTATATCTGCCGCCGAATAGACGGCAGACTTTAACATTACCATAAAGTGTGTGTGCTTATCTCTGGATCATGAACTCAGGAACAATGCTGTTCCAAATGTCATAGCTTGAGTCAGTAGAAGTCTGCTGCTTGCTGTAGTAAACAAGCATATGCGAAGCATCTATGGCATCAAGATGTCTGCTTGTCTTATCACGAGTGATGTTCTCTGAATCGCTCTCGTAAACATCAATGTCTGCGAGGAATGCTGCCAGCTTATCAAGATCCTCATCGTCCTGTGTAAGCTTAATGCTCTTATCCTGAGTTGCGCTTGTCTGTTCCTTTGCGTAGTAGCTGAGGACATATGAAGCGTCAACCGAGTCAACAACATTGCTCAGGTCAGCATCGCCCTTAACGCCGATGTAAACTGTAGCGGTTACGGCATTGCCGTCTGCGTCAGTCAGAACATAATCCGAGAATTCAGAAATATAGATCGGAACCTCATACTTGAATGTAGTATTTTCTCCTTCGTAGGTGCTTTCAGGTGTTGCGCCGCCGAAGTCTGCATATTCAGCAAGGTCAACAGCTGCTTCACTTCCGTCGGAGTAAACGAATACTACTGTCAGGCTTGAAATGAGGTCAGACGCTGCGAACTCGCGGGGATCGTGTGAGAAGTAGTAGCCTGTAACAGTTTCTACCTCGCTCACATAAGCCGAAACAATGGTTGGCCCTTCTGTTGTTGTAGTTGTGGTTGTTGTCGAACCATCGATAGGCTCTTCTGTTGTTGTAGTTGTAGTTGTACCATCAACAGGTTCTTCTGTTGTTGT
>JAJQGO010000036.1 GCA_021200415.1 Ruminococcus sp.
AGATAAGCCATTGCAATATTGTAGTGGTTGTGGATTCCGAGAAGCTTTATTTTGTCGGTCGGGATTTTATAAATCGGCCCCATGTTGCAGGTGAGCCGCGAATCCCCCACAAAGAAATCAGCCCTGCGGTTTGTATTGGAAACCGAAAAGACAGTGGCTTCAGCACTTTCGGGAAGTATGTCGTAATTGCAGAAAAGCCTGTCGCCGACCTTCTGATGCCTGTAGATATTTTCCTTTGCGGCGGCATATTTTTCCATAGTTCCGTAGTGGTCGAGATGCTCCTCATAGAGGTTGAGCATAAGGGCAATATGGGGCGAAACGCTCATATATTCCAGCTGATGGCAGGAAAGCTCGCAGACAATAATTGTTTCGGGAGAAATATCCTCGGCAATGTCAAAAACGGGAATGCCGATATTGCCCGCAAGACGGCAGTCCCTGCCGCTTTCCCTGAGAATGTGGTAAATCAGGGATGAAACTGTGCTTTTTCCTTTTGTTCCGGTAATTCCGATAATCTGACTGCGGAAAAATTCAAAAAAGACCTGTGTTTCCGAGGTTATATTGCAGTCCGTGTTTGTCATGACGATACCGGGGCTTTTGAAAACCAGATCAAAGCTGCCGAGGGAATCCTGATATTTTTCGCCTGAAATTATTTCAATCTCATCGGGAATCTCGTTTCCTTCGCGGTCAACATCGTTCAGGTCGCAGATGACGATTTTCCTGCACGAGCAGTATTTGCGAAGAAGCCGGAGAGTTGCTCTGCCCTCCCGTCCGAAGCCGAGTATGCAGACGCTTTTGCCGTCGGTATATTTTTTGAGATATTCTGCAAAATTATTCAAAAGATTCTCTCCATTTCGTTTTGTAATATGATTTTAAATTCATCAGGCAGCAGATTATGTTCATCGTATGAGGAATAATATTTCCGCAAAATCCCGTCAATCTGCTCAGGGTGATAAAGTCCCGATTCCTTGAATTTTTCAAAGAGAAGCGGCAGCGGAAGTCCGCTGTTTTCGCTGCTTCTTATGGCAAGCGACACGGCAAGCTTAACCTCATTTACACTGCCGACGCATTCAAAGGGCTTATGCTCCGCCTGACCTGTAAGCTGCTCAAAATACGGCAGCATTTCCGGCTCGTCAAGCAAATCTCTGCCGAAAATTTCCAAGAGTCTGTCACGGCTTACAAAGGGCGAGAGAATGAGGCATACGAACAGGCATTTCGGGCAGTCGGCGCACCATATATCAGGGGAAACCTTGCTGCCCAGATTGCAGCTTCTGAATATGGGGAGATATTTCTCGTAGCTCACGAACATTTTAGCAATTTGAAATTCTGTGAGAGGACGCAAAAAGCTGAAATAATAAGCTCCCGTGCCGAGAAATTTTTCCTCATAGTAATGAAAATCCTTTTCAAATTCAAAGCTTTTTGAATACTGATGATTAACGTCCCGACCCGCAACCGTGCTTTCGTTTGCGCTTGATTCGTTGGACAGCACGATGTACTTCAAGCCGTGTATGTGAGCTGTGATTTCAGCCGAAAATGCCACAATAGCGGAAAAGGGCGTGTGGCCGTTGAAATATCCCTTATTGTTCAGCCCGATAAGTGAACGGTCGAAGATACGTCCTGCGGTAATGAGCGTGCTTTCGTCAAGCCCTGCCGCCCGTACAGTCTCGCTTATGGAGCGGCGGCTGTTGATTGAGTAGCATTTGCAGCTTACGCCTGCATTTTTCAGAGCTTCGATAGTCAGGGCGGAATCCTTACCGCCGCCGATAGGTACAAGGCAGCCCTGCGGCTCTCTCGGTAACGATTTCTCCTCGCATCTGAATCGTCCGCATGAATTGATGGTGACGAAGGAATCAAAATCCGCGTCTATTTTATTTACGTAAAAGAACTCGCCAAGCCCCATAAAATAGAGCTTTTTCCACCATTGCGCCTGTTCCGCGGAAAGCTCGCCGCATTCCACTCTCAGCTCGGGGGAGCAGGTGGACTTCCAGTAGCTTATAGCCTCAGCCATTCCGAGGGAAAAAACGAGCTGCTCAAAAATGCGGCTGTCGGAAAAGGTGACGCTGCATGAAGCAGGCTTAGGGAAGCTCCATTTCGGGTGAAATTCGGCTAATGCGGGAATTTCAAAATCATAGCTTACATTTATTTTATCGGCATTTTCAACGATATGGTAGCTTTTATACAGGAAAACAGGATTTGAACTTCTGAATTGCTGGTATTTGTTCATTATGAGTTAATACCTCCGAAAAATATTTATTCTTGCTCTGCGGAATTTTTCATAAGGGAGCTTAGATTTAGATAGTGCTGCTTCAGCGCCTCAAAGCTTTCGGGACTGATGTCATGCTCGATTTTGCAGGCATCCTCCAGCGCTGTTTCCTTTTTTACTCCCAGCATCATGAGGAGCTTGGAAACAATAATGTGGCGCTCGTAAATTCGTTCGGCGACCTCTCTTCCCGAATCGGTCAGAGTGATATGATTATCCGAATCGACATTTACAAGTCCGTCGTCCCTCATCTTTTTCAGGATAATTGAAACGGTGGGACGTGAATAGCCCATGTAGGTGCAAATATCTATCGCATGAACTTCGTCGGACTGCTTGGAAAGAATGAGTATGGTTTCAAGATAATTTTCAACTGCTTCGGTAACTGCCATTTTATTATCTCCTTATCTCCTTAGTGGGTTTTTCTTATTATACCATATTTTCCGCCGATAGTAAAGAATGATTTTAAAATTAAATCGCTTGATTTTTCGGATTTCTCCCGAAGGCTTGACAAGCTATGGATAAAATGATATAATAAATGTGAGCAGACTATGCGGTAGCGGAAACGATTTAGTTTACGAGGAAAGTCCGAGCATCATAGAGCAGGATAGCTGCTAACGGCAGCCGAGGGCGACCTTAGGGCAAGTGCAACAGAGATATACTGCCCTGCTTCAGGGCGATGGTGGAAAGGCGAGGTAAGAGCTCACCAGAGTGCAGGAGACTGTACTGCTATGTAAACCCTATCCGATGCAACGTCTATTGGTGCTGTGTATCTTAACGTCTGCTCGGCGGATGCATGGCAATGACGGCTTGAGCATACCGGCGACAGTATGCGTAGATAAATTACCGCACACGACAGAACTCGGCTTATCGGTCTGGTCACTTTGGAATGTGTTCACGTAAAATATTTTATGTAAACACGCTCCGGAAAGGGAGAGTTCTGATACTCTCCTTTTTCTATTGATTTTTTATATCCTATGTGATAGAATATATCTGTAATAATTTTTAAAGGAGATATGACTTATGAAGTATCTTGTAATGCTCTGCGATGGTATGGCAGATTATCCCATTGAAGCTCTTGGCGGCAAAACACCTCTTGAGGCTGCCTGCACGCCCGTTATGGATAAGCTTGCCGAAACAGCAGTGGTAGGTCTTGTTAAAACAGTTGCTGACGGAATGAAGCCCGGAAGCGATGTTGCAAATCTTTCCGTTCTCGGCTATGACCCGAAGGTGTATTACACCGGACGTTCTCCCCTTGAAGCAGGAAGCATCGGAATTGATATGAAAAAAACCGATGTGTCCCTCAGATGCAATCTGGTTACTCTTTCCGATGAGCCTGAATATGAGGACAAAACAATTCTTGATTACTGCGCTGACGATATTTCCACCGAAGAGGCTAAAATTTTAATAGATTTTCTTGCGGAAAAGCTGAATGACGATGAGTTCAGCTTCTACAGCGGTGTGAGCTACAGACACTGCCTTATCTGGAATAACGGTACTCTCGATATTGGAACAATGACGCCTCCCCACGACATTACAGGCAAGCCGATTAAGGAATACGTACCAAAGCACGAGAATGCCGCAAAGCTCTACGGACTTATGAAAAAATCCTACGACCTGCTGAAGGATCACCCTGTGAATAAGGCAAGAGTCGAAAGAGGTCTGCGTCCTGCGAACAGTATCTGGCTCTGGGGCGAGGGCGTCCGCGCAAATCTCGATGATTTCAAGGAAAAATACGGTCTGTCAGGTTCAATGATTTCGGCTGTGGATCTCCTGAAGGGTATTGGAAAATTTTCAAATATGGCTGTTGTCAGCGTTGACGGAGCAACAGGCTATATTGATACAAACTTCGAGGGCAAGGCTCAGGCTGCAATTGATGAGTTCAGGCGCGGTCAGGATTTCGTGTACATACACGTTGAAGCTCCCGATGAGTGCGGTCACAGAAATGAAATGGAAAACAAGGTAAAATCTATTGAGCTTATCGATAAATACATTTTAGGCCCTGTTGTTGAGGAGCTGAAAAAGCTTGATGATTTCAAGGTTCTCGTAACACCCGATCATCCCACTCCCATTGCCCTGAGAACCCATACGAACGACGCTGTACCGTTCCTGATTTACAGCAGCGCAAAGCCTGCGGAGGGCGTAAAGGACGGATTCAGCGAAAAAACGGCAAAGGAAACGGGAGTCTATATCGAGCAGGGCTTCACGATGATGAAAAAATTCATAGAGGGCTGAGTTGAATCAGTACAAAAAATGAAAAACGTCCTGTTCAGGACGTTTTTTGTGTCGTGCCGCTTTTATGGAGCTTCATGCATAAAACGGATATTGAAATTCCCACAAGACTGCCGCAGGTGTCGATAAGCACGTCGGTGAAATGGCAGCTCCTGTCCGGCACAAAGAGCTGGTGCAGCTCATCTGTACAGGCGTAGCAGAAGCAAATCAAAAGCGCTGCGGCTGTGCCTGCGGAAAAGAATCTGCGTCTGCCGGCAGCAAATGAAACGCAAAGACCGAGTGCCGCATATATGGAGAAATGAGCTGTTTTGCGCACGATATGGTCAATAACGGATGTTATATCGGCCTGCTCGGACGAGGTCATGGCATCATAATTATCTACGAAGCTTTTCGCGATAATATTCGTAAAGAAGCCGCTTGTGTCTGATGAAGCATCGCCGTTTTCGCTTGAGAATAAAAATATGACAGCCATGCAAAGAATGCTCAGGCAGGCGAAAACTATTTGATATTTTTTGATTGGACTTTTAATCAGCCGCATTCTGAATCCCCCTCTGTTCCTGAATGACACCTTTGCTATTATACATCATTTTTTGAAAAATGTAAAGGCTGCGCACAATAACGACAGCGTATTTGTTATTTTACATGAAAAAATTCTTAAAAATGTCTTGTATCTTCCGATGAAAAATGCTATAATATAAAGTGCTATAATGTGTTTAGGCAGCTTATGTGGAGCTGTCTTAAAAGGGAGGTAATAATGAAAAACTTTCTCGCTAATATCTGGACGAAAAGAGCAGCCTCTTTGGTAAGTGCGCTGTACGCTTTTTGCGCCTGTTATTTATGCTATTATTCAATATTTTATGATATAGAAATCTCTTCTCGTATTTCACTCTGCCTTTTAATATCGGGCATTTCCCTCTTCTCGCTTGTTATTATGCTTTATTCCAAAAAACAGGTGCTTACCCGCATCGCGAGCATCGTCATTATTCCTGCAATGCTTCCGGTGGTGCTGCTCTATTTCGGCGAGTGGGGAATGATAATCCCGATTATCGCTGTAGGAATTATAATTCTCCTGCTTTCGGGTTCGGGGGAGGGCTTCAAAACGGCTTTCGGAACGATTTTCCTGCTGCTGTACATATTCGGAGCGCTGGCGTATTTCCTTGTGACCTCCTTTTTTGTGACCTCCGCTGCGGAGCAGATCGTGGAGTCGGGAGTTTCGCCGTCAGGTATGTACCGCTACAGCGTTGTAAATACAGAGGATTCCTCAAACGGCAGCACGGCTGTGTATGTTGAGCCGAATTACGCCGATGTGCATTATCCCTTCGTGACATTTTCACTTAAAGAAATAGAACGTGTCGTCTATCTTGAACGTCCCATAACAGAGGAAATTGACGTTCAGTGGACAACTCAGACACGTCAGGAAATAACCTCGTATCTCAATTCGATTTCAGATTCCATTGCTGTTCACCTCAGTGAGGATCAGCTTGAAGCGCTGGGATATTCCTATGACGGCAAGCTTATTCTCTCCGACCTTACAAGCGACCAGAAGCTTGATATTGGAATTTCGGTTTCAAATATTGACGCAATTTACCTTGATGAGCTTACAACGGAGCAGCTTGCGTATTTCGGAATAGGCAAAACCGAAAGCGGACGCTATTACGTCCTCGATCCTTCGGCGGAGCTGCTCGAGGATATAGACAAGGAAAGCGGAGATACGGTCTATTTCAGCGAACTGAGCAGCAGCTGGCAGAGCGAATACAATGTGGAAAAGGATGACTCCGTTCTTCTTTCCTCTCTCACCGATGAGAATCTTGAAATGCTCGGAGTTCCCGAAAGCGGCGATGTTATGACGTTTAACGGAGAAATCTGCTTCCGCTACTATGTGGCAATTCTTGAGGACTATTTTGATATTGACAACAGAAGTCTTTCAATCTCCCTACTCAGCTGAATTTGGATTCGGGGAAACGCCGCACGAATCGTCTTATCCGTCTGACGTACAGGCGGGAGGCTTCGCATCTGCACTGCGGCTTTTGTACGGTGCTGAACTGATCCAATAAAATATATTTTAATAACTATAGGAGGTTATTATGAGCGAATTTTTTAAAGAAATCGGCAAAATCAAGTACGAAGGAAAG
Source organism: Ruminococcus sp. (assembly GCA_021200415.1). Lineage (GTDB taxonomy): Bacteria > Bacillota > Clostridia > Oscillospirales > Ruminococcaceae > Ruminococcus. Next base: position 6,619 of record JAJQGO010000036.1, read on the forward strand.
GACTCCACTAACCCTCTGGCGTTCAAGTACTACAATCCCGATGAGGTTATCGGCGGCAAGACAATGCGTGAGCAGCTTAAATTCGCCCTTTCATGGTGGCATACAATGGGCGGTGACGGAACAGATATGTTCGGCGTTGGCACGGCTGACAAGACATGGGGTGAATCAGAGCCTGCCGCAAGAGCGAAAGCAAAGGTGAATGCAGCGTTTGAAATTATGGATAAGCTGTCCATCGATTATTTTTGCTTCCATGATCGTGACCTTTCGCCGGAATACGGTTCCCTGGCGGAAACCAATGAACGGCTTGATGAAATCGTGGCATATATTGCAGATATCATGAAATGCAATCCATCGAAAAAGCTTCTCTGGGGTACCGCAAAATGCTTTGACCATCCGAGATATATGCACGGCGCAGGAACCTCCCCCTCCGCTGACGTTTTCGCATTTGCGGCAGCTCAGATTAAGAAGGCTGTTGAGGCTACAGTAAAGCTCGGCGGCAACGGATATGTTTTCTGGGGCGGCCGTGAGGGCTACGAAACTCTTCTTAACACAAATATGGGCCTTGAGCTTGACAACATGGCACGTCTTATGAAGATGACTGTTGAATATGCACGCTCTATCGGATATACAGGCGATTTCTACATTGAGCCTAAGCCGAAGGAGCCTACAAAGCATCAGTATGATTTTGATACGGCTACTGTTCTCGGATTCCTCCGCAAATACGGCCTTGAAAAGGATTTCAAGATGAACATTGAGGCTAATCATGCAACTCTTGCGCAGCATACATTCCAGCATGAGCTTCGTGTTGCGCGTGAGAACGGAGCATTCGGTTCAATTGACGCAAATCAGGGCGATACGCTTCTCGGCTGGGATACGGATCAGTTCCCGACAAACGTTTACGAAGCAGCTCTCTGTATGTATGAGGTTCTCAAGGCAGGTGGCTTCACAAACGGCGGACTTAACTTTGATTCCAAGGCAAGAAGAGGTTCATTCACACCGGAGGATATTTTCCACAGCTATATTGCAGGTATGGATACATTTGCGCTGGGACTCAGAATTGCGCAGAAGATGATTGATGACGGCAGAATTGATAAATTTGTTGAGGACAGATACGCTTCATGGACAACAGGAATCGGCAAGGACATCATTGACGGCAAGGCTTCTATGGCTGACCTTGAAAGGTACGCTCTCGAAAAGGGAGAGGTTACGGATTCTCTCGGCAGCGGACGTCAGGAAATGCTTGAGGCTATTATGAACAATATTATGTTCAGCCTCTGATATTACTGATACATTGATATAAGATTACGGGACGTAGTCGCCGCATAGATTGCGTGGCTGCGTCCTTTTATTTGAAAAGGAGTTAAATATGTCATATGTTATAGGTGTGGACTGCGGTACAAGCGGTACAAAGACAGTCCTGTTTGACGAAAAGGGAAGCGTGACAGCCTCCCACACAATAGAATATCCTATGTATCAGCCAAGGAACGGCTATGCGGAGCAGGATCCAAACGACTGGGCAGCAGCGATGATTAACACAATCAAGGCTGTTATGGCGAAAAGCGGCGTTAAGAAGGAGGACGTGAAGGGAATCGGTATTTCCGGTCAGATGCACGGACTTGTTATGCTTGACAAGGATAATAACGTACTCCGCCGTTCGATTATCTGGTGTGACCAGCGTACTGCTGCTGAGGTTGAGCAGATGAACAAAACCGTCGGAAGAGAAAAGCTTGTTGAAATTACCGCAAATCCCGCCCTGACAGGCTGGACTGCCGCTAAAATTCTCTGGGTTAAGAACAACGAGCCTGAGATTTATTCAAAGACTGCTCATATTCTTCTGCCGAAGGATTACCTCCGCTTTGTGCTTACTCATGAGTATGCTACCGAGGTTTCTGACGCTTCGGGAATGCAGCTTCTTGATGTTCCGAACCGCTGCTGGTCGGACGAGCTTCTTTCCGCATTTGAAATTGACAAGAGCTGGCTTGGCAAGGTTTACGAGTCCTGCGAGGTTACGGGAACTCTCACGAAGCCGATGGCTGACGAGCTTGGACTTTGCGAGGGAACAATTGTAGTCGGAGGCGCAGGCGACAATGCTGCCGCTGCTGTCGGAACAGGTGTTGTTGAGGACGGCAAGGCGTTCACTACAATCGGTACATCGGGCGTTGTTTTCGCGCATACCTCAAATATTTCAATCGACAAGGCAGGCAGAGTTCACACCTGCTGTGCGGCAGTCCCCAATGCATGGCACGTTATGGGCGTAACTCAGGGTGCGGGACTTTCTCTCAAATGGTTCAGAGATAATTTCTGCATGACCGAAAAGGAAACGGCAAAGCTCATGGGAGTTGATGAATACTACCTCATGGACAAGCAGGCTGAGCAGGTTCCCGTGGGAGCAAACAGACTTCTCTATCTGCCCTATCTCATGGGTGAGAGAACACCTCATCTTGACCCCGACGCAAGAGGAGTTTTCTTTGGATTATCGGCAATTCACACACGCAGAGATATGCTGCGTGCCGTTATGGAGGGCGTTACGTATTCGCTCCGTGACTGTGTTGAGGTGTTCCGTGAAATGGGCGTAGGCGTCAGCGATATGATGGCTTGCGGAGGCGGAGGAGCTTCACCTCTCTGGAGAAGTATGCTTGCGGATCTTTACAATTGCAGCGTAAAGACATCGGCATCAAAGGAAGGCCCTGCACTTGGAGCGGCAATCCTCGCAAGCGTGGGCGCAGGCTTATACAGCAGCGTTCCCGAAGCCTGCGGAGAGATAGTAAAAACCGACAAGGTTCAGCAGCCGAATCCCGAAAATGTTCCGGAATACGAGAAATACTATCAGCTCTACAGGGAGATTTATCCTGCCCTCAGGAAAGAATTTTCAAAGCTTGCAAAGCTCTGAGGCAGCACCATATATGAAAAAGGGAACGGCAAATAACCGTTCCCTTAATATTTTTTATCATATCAGCACGGCAATTCCGTGAACAGCAAATGCGCAGATCCACGCTATGACGCACTGCATGATTACAATGCCGACTGCCCATTTTCCCCCAAGCTCACGCTTGATTGAGGCTATTGCCGCCACGCATGGCGTATAGAGCAGACAGAATGTCAGAAGTGCTGCGGCTGCGGCAGGAGTAATTGCTTCGAGGAGAGAGCCTGTCGTTCCGAAGAGTATGGAAAGCGTTGACACAACGCTCTCCTTGGCAATGAATCCGGAAATAAGCGCAGTTGATATTCTCCAGTCGCCGAACCCGAGCGGGGCGAAAATGGGGGCGATTATTCCTGCGATTACCGCAAGTATGCTGTCCTGCGAATCCGTCACCACGTTCAGGCGCAGGTCAAATGTCTGGAGGAACCATATAACAATTGTCGCAATAAAAATTACGGTAAAGGCTCTCTGGAGGAAATCCTTCGCCTTATCCCACAGGAGCTGCGCTACATTTTTTATCCCCGGCATACGATAGTTGGGCAGCTCCATTACAAAGGGGACAGCCTCACCCCTGAATACCGTATTTTTGGAGATAAGAGCCGTGAGTATTCCGACAGCGATTCCGCCGAAATAGAGAGCAACCATAATCAGACCGCTGTGTTCGGGAAAGAAGGCTGATGTAAAGAATCCGTATATGGGCAGCTTCGCCGTGCAGCTCATAAAGGGAATCATCATGATTGTCATCTTTCGGTCACGCTCAGACGGCAGAGTTCGGCTTGCCATGACTCCCGGAACTGAACAGCCGAAGCCAATCAGCATGGGAACAATGCTTCTGCCCGACAAGCCGATTTTTCGCAGAAGCTTATCCATGACAAAGGCGACACGCGCCATGTAGCCGGTATCCTCCAGCAGGGACAGGAAAAAGAACAGTGTAACGATAATCGGCAGGAAGCTCAGAACACTGCCGACGCCGTTGAAAATGCCGTCGATAATCAGCGAGTGCAGTATTTCATTTACGTTCCATGCGGTCAGTCCCGCGTCCGCAAGCCCTGACAGGTAATCAATGAGCCGTTCGAGAAGCTCCTGAAGCCACGCCCCGACAACGTTGAAGGTCAGGTAGAAAACGAGTGCCATAATTCCGATAAATGAGGGGATAGCGGTATATTTTCCCGTAAGAATCCTATCAATTTTGCGGCTGCGTTCACGCTCCTTGCTTTCCTTTGGCTTCACGACGCAGGAGCTTACCAATTTTTTAATGAAGGCGAATCTCATGTCGGCAATTGCGGCTGCACGGTCAAGGCCACGCTCCTCCTCCATCTGGCAGATAATATGCTCAACCATTTCCTGTTCGTTTTGGGTTAGCTTCAGGGCGTTTTTTATATCCGAATCTCCCTCCACAAGCTTTGTCGCCGCAAAACGCACGGGAATCCCCGCACTTACGGCGTGATCCTCAATGAGATGCATTATGCCGTGCAGACATCTGTGAACAGCTCCGCCGTTGTCGTTTTCACCGCAGAAATCCGTTCTGCCGGGACGTTCCTGATATTTCGCAACATGAAGCGCATGACTTATCAGCTCATCAATGCCCTCATTTTTTGAGGCTGATATAGGTACGACAGGTATGCCGAGCATTGCCTCCATCTCGTTAATATGTACAGAGCCGCCGTTTCCGCGAACCTCGTCCATCATGTTCAGGGCGAGAATCATAGGCACGTCAAGCTCCATGAGCTGCATTGTCAGGTAAAGATTACGTTCAATATTTGTCGCGTCAACGATATTTATAATTCCTCTTGGCTTTTCATTAAGAATGAACTGCCTTGAAACAATTTCCTCGCTTGTATAAGGGGAGAGGGAATAAATTCCGGGAAGATCGGTGACGAGGGTATTTGATTTGCCTTTTATCGAGCCGCTTTTTCTGTCAACGGTAACTCCCGGGAAGTTTCCGACGTGCTGATTCGAACCGGTAAGCTGGTTGAACAGCGTTGTTTTGCCGCAGTTCTGATTGCCTGCAAGGGCGAAGGTCAGCTGAGTTCCCTCCGGCAGGGGATGCTCCAGCGCCTTTACGTGGTATCTGCCGCCCTCGCCAAGCCCGGGATGCTCGGCAGGTCTTTTTTCTCCGTAATTATGCCTTTTCGCAGGCTCTACCGTGGAATTGGACTTGACTTTATGCACCTGTATTTTTTCCGCGTCTGCAATTCGCAGCGTCAGCTCATAGCCGTGTATACGAAGCTCCATAGGGTCGCCCATAGGAGCGTATTTTTCCAGAGTAATTTCAGCTCCGGGGATAACGCCCATATCCAGAAAATGCTGTCTCAGAGCGCCCTCGCCGCCGATTGCGTCAACAACGGCTTTTTCTCCGATTTCCAGATTTTTTAACGTCATGTTTAATTCTCCCTCTCCGATTACGACACAAAATTCATTCTCAGATAATTATACAGCCGAGGCGATTTTTTGTCAATGGCGATGAAGCAGCTTTATATTCATAAAAATCAGGCAAAAAATAGGATTGAAAAAATTGGCATTATATGGTATAATAAATCAAAACACTGTAAAACAAAGGAGAAAAAAATGGATATAGTAATTTTAATTTTGGTAATAATACTTATAGCTCTTGCGGTTATAGCTATCGTGAAGCTTGATAAGGTGTCTAAGATGGACAGCGGTGAAAGCTCGGACAAGCTGCTTGAGGAGATAAAAAGCGCGAACGCCGCATCTCAGCGTGAGCTGCGTGAGGAGATTTCAGCGAGCATTCAGACATCTGTGAAAAATCTCGGCGAAATGCTCAGCAGCAATCAAAAATCCGCAGGAGAAGCGCAGTCGGAAAAAATAACCGACATGAACAACCGAATAAATCAAAAGCTCTCCGAAATGGATAAATCCCTCTCGGAGAAGCAGCAGACATCAAGCGATGTATTGGCAAAGCAGCTGAAGCTCCTTGAAACCCGCTTTCAGACACTTGAGGCAAATAACGAAAGCAAGCTTGACGCAATGCGTACAACCATGACGAAGCACCTGACCGGTATCAGCGAGGAAAACAGTAAAAAGCTTGATGCAATTCAGACGACTGTTAATGCAAAGCTTGAAAGCATGAATAACAGGATGATTCAGAAGCTCTCCGAAATGGATAAATCCCTCTCGGAGAAGCAGCAGACATCAAGCGATGTATTGGCAAAGCAGCTGAAGCTCCTTGAAACCCGCTTTCAGACACTTGAGGCAAATAACGAAAGCAAGCTTGACGCAATGCGTACAACCATGACGAAGCACCTGACCGGTATCAGCGAGGAAAACAGCAAAAAGCTTGACGCAATTCAGACGACTGTCAATGAGAAGCTTGAAAGCAAGATGAACGAGTCCTTTAAGCTTGTAAGTGAGCGCCTTGAACAGGTTTACAAGGGACTGGGCGAAATGCAGAACATTGCTTCGGGAGTGGGCGACCTGAAAAAGGTTCTATCCAACGTAAAGAACAGGGGAATCCTTGGAGAAATACAGCTTGGAGCTATTCTTGAGGATATACTCGCTCCCGAGCAGTACGATAAGGACATTGCAACTATTCCGGGCAGCGCAAATCGTGTGGAATTTGCAGTTCGGCTTCCGGGCGGCGGCGATGAAAAATGCGTATATCTCCCCATAGATTCGAAATTCCCGGGAGATACCTATGCTGCTCTTCAGGATGCCTATGATTCGGGAAATACCGAGGCAATTGCCGCTGCGAAGAAAAATTTGCAGAATGTAGTTAAGAAGTGTGCAAAGGACATACGCGATAAATATGTTGAACCGCCCTACACGACAAATTTCGGAGTAATGTTCCTGCCCTTTGAGGGTCTGTATTCCGAGGTCGTCAGCAGCGGTATGATTGAAACGCTTCAGCGTGACTACAATGTCAGCGTGGCAGGTCCATCGACTATGGCGGCTATGCTTAATTCCCTTCAGATGGGATTCCAGACGCTTGCGATACAGAAGCGCAGCAGTCAGGTCTGGGAAATACTCGGAGCGGTCAAGTCGGAGTTCCAGACATTCGGAAAGGCTCTTGAGGATACGCAGAAGCACATCAAGAAGGTTGATGAGGATCTCGATAAGCTTGTGGGCGTGCGCACAAGGCAGATCAACCGCAAGCTAAGCTCCGTGGAGAGCCTTGACAGCGGAAGCCCTTACGGTTTACTTCCGGAGGAATAAAAAATTATATTGATTTTTCGTCTGTAAGATGTTATAATATCATTGCTGTGTTGGAAATATTTGCATTATTTCCGATTATGTGCTTGTATAAAATAACAAACTTTTTTGAAAACAGGGGGCTATAAATGTTAAGATTGAATGAAGCAAAAAAAATTCTTGAAAAGTATAATCAAATGCACATTCTTAAATATTATGACGAGCTTTCGGAGGAGGAAAAAGCAAATCTGCTGACACAGATTGAATCAGCTGATTTTTCCGTTCTTGAAAGCCTTGACAGCTCGGAAGAATTCGGCGGCAAAAGAGGCAGCTTTGAACCCCTTGGTGCTGTTACCGCCGATGAAATAGAAAAAAATCACGACGCCTTTTCGGAGGTCGGACTCGATGCAATCAGGCAGGGGAAGGCGGCAGCTGTCCTTTTAGCAGGGGGACAAGGCACAAGACTTGGCTTTGATAAGCCGAAGGGTATGTACAACATGGGCGTGGAGCATGAGGTTTATATTTTCCAGTGCCTGATAAATAATCTCCTTGACGTTGTGAGGCAGGCCGGAGCCTGGATTCCCCTTTATATAATGACAAGTGAAAAAAATTACGGAGAAACTGCGGAATTTTTCAGAGAGAAAAATAATTTCGGATATAATGGCGAATATATCAAATTTTTTGTTCAGGATATGGCAGTGTCAACTGACTGTGACGGAAAGGTTTTAATGGAAAGCAAATGCTCAATCTCCATGTCCCCGAACGGAAACGGCGGCTGGTTCTCATCAATCGTCAGGGCGGGGCTTCTTGATGAAATTAAAAACAAGGGCGTTGAGTGGCTGAATGTTTTCGCCGTTGACAATGTTCTTCAGCGCATGGCTGATCCCGCTTTTCTGGGAGCTGTGATACTTTCAGGCTGCCAGTCGGGAGGAAAGGTCGTGAGCAAGGCAGCTCCGGACGAAAAGGTGGGCGTGCTTTGTCTGGAGGACGGCAAGCCCTCGATTGTCGAATATTACGAAATGACGGAGGAAATGCGCACACGATGTGAGCCTGACGGAACGCTTTCCTATAATTACGGAGTTATTCTCAATTACCTGTTCAACGTGAACAAGCTTGAGGAGATTGCGGATAATAGAATGCCGATTCACGTTGTGAAAAAGAAAATACCCTATATGGACGAAACGGGCGAGATGATAAAGCCCGACGAGCCGAACGGCTACAAATTTGAAACACTGGTGCTTGACATGATACATATGCAGGACAGCTGTCTTTCATATGAGGTGGACAGACGCCGTGAGTTTGCTCCGGTAAAAAATCTCAGCGGCGTGGATTCCGTTGATACCGCGCGCATTCTCCTTGCCGAAAACGGAGTCGAGCTGTAATCGGCATCGCGATTTATTTTGCAAATTTAATACAGAGGTTATTTATGAGAAAATTGCTGAAATTTTTAAAGAACTATAAAAAAGAACTCATATTCGGGCCTTTTTTTAAGCTCCTTGAGGCTATTTTTGAACTTATCGTACCGATTGTCATGTCAAAAATTATCGACAACGGAATTTATAACAATGACAGCGGATATATTATCCGAATGAGCGGTCTTATCGTTCTGCTGGGAGTTTGCGGACTCGGATTTGCCCTGACCTGTCAGTATCTCGCTTCAAAATGCGCATACGGCTTCGGCACGGAGCTTCGTGAAGCGCTGTACAAGCACATCAACACGCTCTCCTACAGCAGCATTGATAAAATCGGCACCTCGTCATTGGTGAACAGGCTGACAAACGATTCAAATACCGTCCAGAACGGTGTAAATATGTTTATCCGACTTGCCGTAAGAGCGCCGTTCCTCATAATAGGAGCGGCAGTTATGGCTGTTATGCTTGACGCAAAGCTTTCACTTATATTTTTTATCGTAGCACCGCTTATTTCGCTCATAATTTATCTCATTATGAGAAAAACACTTCCCATGTACAGGAAAACGCAGCAGAAGCTTGACAGAGCGGCTCTCCTGACACGAGAAAATCTCGAGGGAACTCGTGTAATACGTGCTTTTTCACGTCAGCAGCAGCAGGTTGATGAATTCAATCAGGCAGTTGACGATATTGCCGTAAGCTCCATTGCTGTGGGAAAGCTTTCGGCAATTCTTAACCCTGTTTCCTTTATGGTTATGAACCTCGGAATCGTGGCGATTATATGGTTCGGGGGAATACGCATAGATACGGGCAGCATGACGCAGGGCGAGCTGACGGCTTTCACCAACTACATGACGCAGATACTGCTTGCGCTTGTGGTTCTGGCGAATCTGATTGTTACCTTCACAAAGGCTCTTGCCTCCGCAAACAGAATAAGCGAGGTATTTGATATTGAGCCGGAGAAATCGGAGGGCAGCGCTGTGCCGAATGCAGCGTTGGAGCAGTACGCAGTTGAATTTGAAAATGTATCCTTCGCCTATGATGGAGCAGGAGCGGAATCCGTGAGCAATATATCGTTCAGGCTGAAAAAGGGCGAAATGCTGGGAATTATCGGCGGTACGGGAAGCGGCAAATCCACCCTTGCGAATCTCATACCACGCTTTTACGGAGCATCCTCGGGAACGGTATCCGTGTTCGGAAAAAATGCCGACCAATATGATTTTGACGCTCTGAGAGGTTCAGTCGGAGTTGTTCCGCAGAAGGCTGTCCTTTTTTCGGGAACTATACGTGAGAATATGAAATGGCGAAGCGCCAACGCCTCCGATGAAGAAATAATCAGTGCGCTTAAAACGGCTCAGGCATGGGAATTTGTCGGGAAAATGCCTGCACTGCTTGATACACGTATCTCACAGGGAGGAAAAAATCTCTCGGGAGGGCAGAAGCAGCGTATTTCAATTGCCCGTGCCCTTGTGGGGAATCCCGAAATACTCATACTTGACGATTCCACGAGCGCTCTCGATTACGCTACGGATTTAAAACTGCGCAGGGCGCTGAGGGAGGATATGCCGGATACGACCGTTATAATGATTTCCCAGCGTACAACATCTTTGAAGGACGCGGATAAAATTATCGTTCTGGAGGACGGAGCAGAGGTCGGAATCGGCACTCATGAGGAGCTGCTGAACAGCTGCGGTGTCTACAGGGAAATTTATAAATCGCAGATGAACGAAAAGGAGGGCGGAGAAAATGATTAAGACGCTTAAAAGAGTTTTCTCATACGCAAGGCCTTATATGGCTTTCTTTGTCCTGACTGTCGTTTTTGCGGCGGTGGGAGTTGCGCTTTCCCTTGCCGTACCGATTTATATAGGAAAGGCAGTCGATTTCTGCGTCGGCAAGGATAATGTGGATTTCAGCGGCCTTGGCAGGATTGCCGTTATACTGGCGGCAATTGTTGTTTCAAGCACGGTTTTTCAATGGCTTATGAGCCTTTGCACGAACAAGCTTGCCTTTCTGACGGTGCGTGACCTGCGAAGCGATGTGTTCGCAAAGCTTGAACGAGTTCCCCTGAAATATATTGACGGCAACACAAAAGGAGAGCTTACAAGCCGCGTTATAAATGATATTGAAATAATCTCGGACGGTCTTTTGCAGGGCTTCACGCAGTTTTTCAGCGGTGTAATTACAATTATCGGCACACTGATTTTCATGATGACCATTAACGTGAAAATTGCCCTTGTGGTTGTCGTTCTCACGCCCCTGTCGTTTATTGCCGCTTCGAGAATTACAAAGCTTTCCCACGATTCCTACATGAAGCAGTCGAAGCTCCGAGGCGATATGGTGGGGCTTGCCGAGGAAATGGTGGGAGGACAGAAAATTGTAAAGGCGTTCGTTTACGATGAACGCGCAGAGGAAAGGTTCCGGAAAATCAATGGGGAATACGGAAAAATAGGCTCAAAGGCGACATTCTACAGCTCTATGACAAATCCTACGACACGCTTCGTGAACGGTTTGATTTACGCTGCTGTCGGACTTATGGGTGCGCTCGGAGCTATAGGCTATTCCTCATTTATCGGGGCAATGTCCGTGGGAAAGCTCACAAGCTTTCTTGCCTATTCAAATCAGTACACCAAGCCCTTTAACGAGATTTCAGGCGTTTTCGCCGAGCTTCAGAACGCAGCCGCTTCGGCGCAGAGAGTTTTTGACGTGCTGGACGAGGAGGAGGTTCCCGATGATTCGGATAAGGAGACTCTTGAAGGCTGCTCAGGCGGATTGAGCTTTGAAAACGTCAGCTTTTCCTACGACCCGAAGGCGGAGCTTATACAGGGCTTCAGCCTGAACGTAAAATCGGGCGAAAGAATTGCGATTGTCGGGCCGACAGGCTGCGGAAAATCAACTATAATCAATCTGCTGTTGAGATTTTACGATATTGACGGGGGAAAAATTGAAATCTCCGGAAAAAATATAAATGACATCACCCGTGACAGCCTGCGCAGCTCCTTTGGAATGGTGCTTCAGGAAACGTGGATTTTCACGGGAACTGTCGCTGAAAATATCGCCTACGGAATGCCCGACGCTTCACGTCAGCAGATTATAGATGCCGCAAAGGCTGTGTACGCTCATGGATTTATCAAGCGCCTTCCCAAGGGCTATGATACTGTAATCAGCGAGGACAGCGGACTTTCTCAGGGGCAGAAGCAGCTTATCTGTATTGCCCGAATCATGCTTATGAATCCGCCAATGCTCATTCTCGATGAGGCTACAAGCTCCATCGACCTCCGAACGGAGCATAAAATTCAGCGTGCGTTTCTCAGGCTCATGGAGGGGAAAACAAGCTTTATTATCGCCCACAGACTCTCCACAATTAAAAATTCCGATACGATACTCGTCATGAGAAACGGAAATATTGTTGAAATGGGCAGCCACTCGGAGCTTATCGCACGCGGCGGCTTCTATGCGGAGCTTTACAACAGCCAGTTCGCTTCGTAGGAATCGCAGGAATTTTATGTAAAAATTTACTTCCGGTACTTGCATTTTGCTGTGCCGTGTAGTATAATATAAATGATAGCGCGAATTGTTTCGCCTTGACAAATGAAAAATCAGGAGGAAATTAAATTATGTTAGTTTCAGCTAAGGAAATGCTCGATAAGGCAAGAGCCGGAAAGTACGCTGTTGGTCAGTTCAACATCAACAACCTTGAGTGGACAAAGGCTATTCTTCTTACCGCACAGGAATGCAACTCACCTGTAATTCTCGGTGTGTCTGAGGGCGCAGGCAAGTACATGACAGGCTTCACAACTGTTGCCGCTATGGTTAAGGCAATGGATGAATCCCTCGGAATCACAGTTCCTGTTGCTCTTCACCTTGATCATGGCTCATATGAGGGCTGCTACAAGTGCATCAAGGCAGGCTTTACTTCAATCATGTTCGACGGCTCACATTTCCCGATCGAGGAAAATGTTGAAAAGACTACAGAGCTTGTTCACGCAGCTCATAATCTCGGACTCTCAATTGAGGCTGAGGTCGGAGCAATCGGCGGCGAAGAGGACGGCGTTATAGGCAAGGGCGAATGTGCAGATCCCGATGAGTGCAAGATGATTGCTGATCTCGGCGTTGACTTCCTTGCAGCAGGTATCGGCAATATTCATGGTAAGTATCCCGCAAACTGGGAGGGACTCAGCTTTGAAACTCTTGCTGCTGTAAATGCTAAGGTAGGCGATATGCCTCTCGTACTCCACGGCGGCACAGGTATCCCTGACGACCAGATTACAAAGGCAATCTCTCTCGGCGTTGCTAAGATCAATGTTAATACAGAGTGCCAGCTTGTATTCCAGGAGGCTACAAGAGCTTATATCGAAGCAGGCAAGGATCTCGAAGGCAAGGGCTTTGACCCGAGAAAGCTTCTCGCACCCGGATTTGAAGCTATCAAGGCTAAGGTTAAGGAGAAGATGGAGCTTTTCGGAAGCGTGAACAAGGCATAATTCATACCGAAAATACCATAAAGATAAATGCGGACGTTATTCACGTCCGCATTTTTGTTTTATTTGTTGAGTATTTCAGTCCATGTGGGATTTGCCCCTATAGCGTGTCTTGCGTAATAGTTCAGGACAAGTGACGCGTCAATGGCATCAACAGCACCGTTTCTGTCAACATCGGCGTTGTTCTCCTGTTCGTCTGTCAGTCCTGTTTCGCTGCCGACACTTGTTTTTGCGTAAGCCGAAAGAATCATGGAAGCGTCTACAGCGTCAATCACTCCGTCCTGCACAACATCGCCGAGATCCTTCAGATATGTAATCGTGTAGCTGCAAATTTCAATCATCGAGGGTAACGGGAAAACGGAAATCTGAGCTGTAGTTCCGTCACCGAAGGCATCAGAGAGCGTTTCCGGAACAGCGTAGCATATGTCGGTAACATCTACGGTTTCCACGTTTGTTACACGGTTTCCGTCTGAATCATATTCAGGAAGCTCCGTTGTAAGCGTAATTGTTACGCTCAATCCGCTCAAATCAATGCTGCCCTCGTTGGTGATATATTCAGTTACCTCCGGAAAAGAAACGTGTATAATTGAGCCGACCTGTGAAAGAGCCTGTATGTTGTAATCATCATCTGCTGTTGCGGGGGTTATATCCCATGAATCAAAGCGTATTTCAGAAAACTTGTCGAGCTGATAATGAAGAACCTCTGTATCGATTTGCGTATAATCAATTTCCTCGCCCTCCTCGAGAGTGAGAGTTGTCATGATTTCTCCGTCAAAGTCGAGAAAGTTGATTGTATGATAAACAGTTTCCGTATCCTCCGTATCCTCATCAGCAGCAGCTGCATTGAAAACGCCGGAGCTGCAATTCAGCATAGAAATAACCATCATGGCAGCAAGAGCTGCCGCTGTTTTATTCAGTTTTATGGCAAGGACCTCCCTTGAAAAAAATTCTGCAATTCCTTTTGATTTTGTCAGCCAAAGCGACATAGCTGTCATAGTCAATTCTGATGTTCATGAAATCAGCTGTAATCATTGCGTGAGATTTTTTTTCATAGTAAAAAATCGCGTAGAGAACGACTTCATTTTCATCAATATTTTCCGACAGATTTTCAGCCTCACGGGAATATTTTGCGAAAAGCTCATTGACCTTATTATATCCCCAGAAGCCCTGATAGACAAAGTCGGCATAAATATCTATTGTATGCATACGTCACGCCTCCGACAAATAAAAAGAGTACGCTTATATAATATCACAGCTAAAATGCGGTTGTCAAGGGAAAAACGCCAATTGAGGGCAGGAAAAATTTCCCAATAAAACATATAAGAAAAAGCCGAAAAAAAATCGCCCGACTTTCCAAAAATTCAAGGAGAGTCGGGCGTATATCATATATAAAAAGGAGGCTTTATTCTAATTAAGAAACAATTTTACCATCAGATATTTCAATAATCCTGTCGCACTGCTTTGCGATTTCGAGGTCGTGGGTTACGATAATTATGGTCTTGCCCTTTTCGTTAAGCTCATGGAAAAGCCCCATAATTTCCGCGGATGTTTTTGTATCAAGCGCGCCCGTCGGCTCATCGGCGAGAATAACGGAAGGATTATTTACGATAGCTCTTGCAATTGCGACACGCTGCTTCTGTCCGCCGGAAAGCTTATTGACAGGCTTGTTAGCCATGCTTCCCATGCCAACGGCGTCCAGGGTATTCTTCGCAAGCTCGGTCTTGTTCTTCACCTTTTTTGCGGCAAAATCCAGCGGCAGCAAAACATTTTCAACGCAGGAGAAATCGTCAACGAGGGCGAAATCCTGCATAATGATCCCGATTTTTCTGTTTCGTATGTCGGCAAGCTTTCTTTCGTTTAAATCTTTAACAGGTACATCATCTATATAATATTCACCGCTTTCGCAGCTGTCAATGCAGGCGAGAATGTGAAGCAGGGTGGATTTTCCCGCGCCGGATTTACCTATAATCGCCACAAGCTCCCCATCGTTTATTGAAATAGAAACTCCCTTCAGAGCCTCAAATTCATTTGTTTTGCCCTTATTATAGATTTTATGTACGTTTTCAAGTTTAATCATAGCACATTCTCCTTAATTTGATTTGAGTATCTTATTCGGGGTATTATTGCCAATAATATTCAGCGGCAGGATAATTGAGAAGAGGACGTAGATTATCATAATGACAACGCAGCCCAGAATCTGCCAGACACCCAAGGAAATGACCGTATCGCCTAAAATTCCCGTAGCCTTGGCGATAAATGCCGCTATGATGCTAAGAGCGAAGGAAATCAAAATGCAGATGAGCGACGAAAACAGATTTATGACCGCGCACTGCTTCCATTTCAGACCGCAGATATAGTACACGGCATAGTTCCTCAGCTGACGTTTAGCCGACAAAGCCGACGTGCTTATTGCACCGACTAAGGTTAAAATTAGAATACATACTAAGATTGGAAAAAGTGTGTATAACTGAGAGAAAATAAAATCCATGCTATTGGATTTCATTTCGTTTAGTGGGATTACACTTAATGTCATCATTTGTTTCATGATACTATTATTGTTTTCTAAAGCCTCATTGGTTGTATCTTCGGGAAATGTGACAAAGACAGGACCGTCAAGCTGGATTACTATTTCCTTATCAATTAACCCTTTTTGACTAAATATAAATAAAGTTTTTTCTTCGATTTCATAGCTGTAGCTTATATAAGCACTTTGGCAATCATATTTATTATCTGCAGGGACAGTAAATCCCATGAGCTTTGTTCCTTCTTTCAGAATTCCGATTATTTCTGCATTTATGGTGTATCCGTAGCCATTGTCAAACTCGATTATATCACCGACTTTAAATCCGTATGGATTTTGTGAAACAACAACCTGAACAACTTCACTTTGATCCATACTTAAATCAAACCATTGACCACTTTCAAGGTCGGGGGTATAACATTCGATGAATGCATCATCATAGCTTACAAATGCGGATGAATCATCAACATAACTGAGCCATGGAGTATATGCAGCTAAAATATTTTCTTCACCATCTAAAAGTTCGTAAAGCTCCTCGGTTTCTCTTAAGGTTGCTCCGGTCTGAGGGTTTATGGCATTATCAATATAGTAAAAATAACCCTTACTGTTTAGCAAATCTTTAATTGGAGTGTAATACTTGAAACGGGATACGATTGTAGAAACCATGCTTATTACGATAACAAAAACAACTGTCATTTGTAGAACTATAAGAAGATTCATGATGATATTGTGTTTTAGATTTTTGAGACTCAATTTGAAAAACATTTTATCTTCCCCCTTTTGTTTCACGGATTGATTTTCTCAGAAACTCGAAGTAAATCATTATTCCAAGGACAATAAGAGATGATACAACATAAATACCAAAAATGATCAGATATAGCAAAGGACTGTAAGCAGATTTAATATACTCAAAATGATTGGCTAAAATCGGCAGAATAAGACGATCATAAACAAGGGAAGTTAATGCAAATACAGGAATTGTTATTAGCATACACTCGGAAAGAAAAATTCTTAGAGTTTTTGCTTTTGTACAGCCGCAGATTCTGAAAACTGCCAATGTTTTTGTCCTTTTTGAAAGTATGTATTTATAAAGGACTGCAAAATTTATTGCCGCTAATATTGCTATCAATATAGAGATTAAAATAATTGTGTTATAAAGATAATAATTTTCTGATTCTGGTATTTCTAAATCAGGGATTGATGCTAAATCTCCAAAATTTTCATACACTACACTCTTGATTTCATTATATTGACTTCTTGTAATAGGCTTAACAAAATGAAACAAGATGGTGTATATAGGAGTATCATCGTTTAAGCTTTTAAACGGAACAATAAGGGGATGCATTCGTTGTGTGCCAATTATTTTATATTCCTTGCCTTGAAAAGAAATTGTATCATCTGATATCATTAGTTGTTCAGTCAAACTACCGGAATATCCAATATCATCAAAAACCAATGCAACATTTTCACCGTTTGCTTCCTGTTCATCTGAAAAATAGCTTCCCGAAACAAGTGTTCCAAAAGATTGCATATTATTTTTGAAAAGTGTACATGGTGTGATTTTTCCGTTGTCTACACAAAATCTTATAAGCATATTTCCATATACATCAGAATCTATTTCATCGCATTGTGGAATAATCAAAAACATATCAATTGCCTGATCTAAGGAAGATGAGAATGACAATACTGTATTTTCTATCATTTCCTTTGTAGCGTAAGTACCGTTAAAATCATTATTGAAAGAAATCTCAAATTCGTATAATTCACTTTCTTCTTCTTCCTTTATAACATTGTAATTTTGATAAAGACCATATGAAAAGTTTATTATGAATGATGACGCTATGATACATATTAGTGCGAGTAAGAATATCATTCTTTCTGTTTTTATGAAATTTTTTATATTCTTTAAGACGTATTTCATATGTTTTCCTTTCATGACTATAACTATATAGCATATGAGTCATTTTCTTTATGAAATTATAAATTATATTAAGAAAAAAATTGGGCTGCTGCCCAATTCCATTGAGAAAGAGAATCGAACAGCAGCCCGGAAAAGATTAGGAAGACTTAATCCAAGAGGATAAAGGCGTACCTGTAGGTGTTGTACCCGAGTATAATGTGCCACCAAAAGTATATGTAGCAGCTGAAATTGTACCGGATGTGGATACACTTTCGCTCTGAGCAAGCGTACCTTCTTTTGCAATATTGCTGACATAATAGCCAGCAGTATTGTAACCATATGCGTTTACCTGAGCATAACGGCTTGATCCTGAAGTATTAGTCAATGATGATGAAACAGATGTACCACTGCGATTCCATGTAAATATAGAATAGCTGTCTGACGCTGTAAGTGCGTTAGCATTCATGCCAACCATAAGAGCAGAAAGTGATGCAGTCGTAAAAACTGTTACAGCAATCTTTTTAATTGCTTTTTTCATGTTATCACCTCCTTTCATTTTTTTGTACTAAACCACATAAAAACAGCTTTAATCCATTGAGCTTAAATGTGAAAAGCTTTTCGTTACGTAAAACGCATTCTCGCTCATTTAAATGGCAGTTTTTGTGTGAAAAGATTTTGTACTGCATCGTTTCTTTTTGTTTGAAATATCGCATTTTTGGCTAAAAATAGGCATTTATCGATATACGGGCATTGTTTTTTAATCGTAATGCTTATTCGTTTTGAAAATGCAGCCATGAAATTAGCGTAGTCCAAAATCACTTTTTTTAGTATGAGTTAATTATAGCACCTTTTCCAGATTATGTCAACAGCTATTTTGGCTTTTAACATTTTATTCACATAATTTTGATGACAGAGCCAAAAAAACGTGTGACGCTTTGTATGGAAACAATAAATTTTGATGGTAGAAATTTGAAACAGTTTTGAGTTTCAAATATAGCAAATTCGAAGAATAGGGGGGGACCGGGCTGCGATTGGCGGGTGCGGCGGCGCAGATGCACTATTATAATGTATATATAATGTATAAAAGCTGTTTGCGGGCGGCTGTCGGCTTTATGGCGTGAGAGATCCTGACGGTCAGTTTCCGTTTTGGGTGGGGAATCATGCAGAATGATCGGAAATATAATTTTTTTGATGCTGATAAATAAAAAAATCCTGCTCGAATCAGCAGGAAATTGTCATAGAATTCACCCTTTTGCGAAAAAAACGCGAAAAAAATAGTATAATGTAAGTAGCGCCACACAGCAAAGCATACAATTATTTCAAATATCATTATACAATACGAAAATCGGAATGTCAACACATAAATTGTATATTTGGAAGTATATTTGGAATTTTTGTCGAGGCTTGACAAAGCCGGAATGCTGCTGTTGTGAAAAATAACAAGAAACGAGGAGATTTAAGTTGAAAAATAGTATTTATCATCGAAAAGACGGACGGTACGAGGGACGGATTACCATCGGAAAAAAGGAGAACGGATTGCGAAAATTTTTGTCGTTTTTTGGTAAAAGCAGAGCAGAAGTTGAACAAAAAATGAATTCAGCCAGACGTGAACGGCTTCTATATGGCTCATGCGACAAAAATGTATCTGAAATTTTTAACGAATGGTTTGAGAGCATTCAGTATCGTGTAAAAGAATCTACATCAGCCAATTATTTAACAAAAGCAAAAAAGCACATATTGCCTATTTTTGGGGAAAAAACCGTTGAATCTCTGAATCCTGCGGACATTTACGAGTTCATTTCCCTGAAGCAAGCGGAGGGTTTGTCAAATCGTTATATTAATGATATTTTAGTTCTTATGAAATCAATTTTCAAATATACTTCGCGTACATATCATATTTTAAATCCTATGGACGGAATTGTTATGCCAAAACGTAAAAATCCGGAAATAAAGCTGTTGGATGACGTACAATTGCAAAAATTAGAGCAGTATATTGCTAAAAATTCAAGCAGAACAACGATGGGAATTGCACTTTGTCTGACAACTGGATTAAGAATAGGCGAGCTTTGCGCACTCCAGTGGGAGGATGTTGACTTAAAAAAACGGATTTTGACCGTCAAAAAGACCATTCAGCGCATTCAGAAGCCGAACGGCAAGTCGAAAACGAGCTTGATTATCACTGAACCGAAAAGTGAGTCTTCGAAGAGAAGTATTCCAATTCCGGAATGTATGGTGAATTTATTGAAAAATTTCAAAAGCAATCCAAAAGATTTTTTGATTTCAGGTAAAGAAAAGCCAATTGAACCTCGCACTATGCAGTATCGTTTTGCTAAAATTCTAAAAAACGTAAATTTACCGTCAATTCATTTCCATGCATTACGGCATATGTTTGCCAGCAATTGCATTAAATTGGGTTTCGACGTGAAGGCGTTGTCTGAGATTTTGGGGCATTCTAACGTGGAAATCACGCTGAATCGCTATGTGCATTCCTCTTTTGCGCAAAAACAGGCATATATGAGTCGAGTTCAGTTGAATATTTGAAATAAGATGGTATTTTGAAAATTGAATATTGGGGTGGTTTTCGCAAAAGGGTGAAATGTGGGAAAAGAACGTGTTAGTATTGGAGTTATGAAAAATTATGAAATGTTCAAAATGCAAAAAAAAGGTTTCTACTTCGGCGAAATATTGTCCATACTGTCAAAATCCTTTATGTGATGATGAAACATCCAAGCCTGAATCCGTCGATGATAACAATTGGGGTCAACAATCGATAAATGTTGTAGATACAGACAACATGAAAAAAACCAAAATCATGATTGCGGTATTCTCGGCAATTATTGTAATTTGTATTGTGGCATTTATTTTTATTTATGCATTCTATCGGGATTTTAGCAATTCTATAATACCTGGTGTTACTGACGAGGAAAGGCAAGCAGCCTTATTAAACGAAGCCTCAGAAGAAATTGATGAAATTTATGATGGTTATTATAATGAAGAAATATCGTATGAAGAGGCAGTTGAAAATTTGAATGAGATTGAAAGCTCTGACGATTCGAGCATACAGGACTTGGTGGCAAATTGTCAGGAGCGGATCGATAAAATAAAGCAATCTCGATTGAATTATCAACTTGGAGAAGAAGCCTATGCTGAACAAAATTACATGGAGGCTTTAACATATTATTATGCAGTTGATGCTATTGATGAGCTATACTACGAAAAGACTAAGGAAAAAATCACAATTGTGACACAGGAGTATAAGGATTATGAGCTTGCTGTGGCAGATGCCTATTATCAGGCTCAGGCCTATCAGAGTGCAGTAATCTGCCTTATTAATGCGGAGGATGTATTTAAAGATGATACATCGTTTGTAGAGAATCTCCGGACTCTGCGTGCAGAGTATATAGAAAAATGGATTGAATCACAGCGCGAGAAGCATTTATATTTTACAGGTGACAGTTTGGAGGAAGGGGCTGTATATCTGGCATATTTTTATGATTTGCCTTCATTAGATCCAGATTATGATCTGCAGAGCATAATAGAAGAGGGCTATGAATGGGAATCCAATGTACTGCTATCAAAAATCAATGAAAAGAGACAGGAAATGGGAATGACTGAATTGGCGTACAATTCACAGCTTAAAGAGGTGGCTCAGATTGTCGCCGAAGAAGCATATAATAACATTCCTGCAGATGAAAATGGAGTTAAAGATTTGTCTTTATTTTCATCGCATGCCAGTAATGATGTTGTGAAAAGTTATTTAGATCTATTATTTCCTGATTGGCAATCCTGCGAAAAAACTGTCACTTTATCGTATTCATGCGCCAAAAATTTCTTTGAAGGCAATGATCCGTTTTTTTCAAATCCGGACAAGCTGACGGATGAAGAAAAAGAACTGTATGCTGATAATCCATATGAGGCTTATGGTGTTTTTGATTCAGAGTATGTGTACTTTGGCGTTGGAATTGTATTTGATAAAGCAACGCAAAAATGTGTTTGGGTCATTTTATCCGGAAGTTAAGGTAATATTGTACAAACTATGTCAATAACCCATTTATGGGTTAATGAATAAATAATTATATTTAAGGAGAGAAAATCTATGAAAAAATTTATTGCAGTTTGCGCGAGTGCTGCTATTGCGGTAGTCATGAGCGTGTCATCAATCGTATGTTCATTTGCGCAGGAAGAAACCTCATATTCTATTGATACGGATTCGGTTCTTACCGTAAATGATGATGTTGAAGGTGAGAATGTTAAATCGGCTGAGGAGACAACAACAGAAGGGGGTAATAGTGGTAAAGTAATTAATAAGTCTAGTTTGGATTTTGATTATGATGAAGATAGTGAGTCTTATTCTTATGTTTATTCACTTGAAGGCGAAGATGAAGATGCTATATCAGCAAAAATTTATATTAGCTCGACATCAACAAATATTACAAGCGTTACAATTAATGATTTAAATGATTTAAAAGAAATAGAACCGAATGAATTATTTGAATTAGATTTGACTGGTTTAAATGAAATTAAAGTATCATGGAAAATCGATTCTAATAGTAATGGAGAGGATGTTACACTTACACTTACGCTTTGCTTTCCTGAAGAAACCACAACATCAACAGAATCAACAACCACAACCACCACAACCACAACTACCACAACCACAACCACAACTGAAGAAATAAAAACGACCGAAGAACCAACAACAACCGAAGTAACTACAACAACAGCAGAGCCGTCAACGACTGCATCAACTGAAGCAACTACTACAACGGCAGATAGCAGCACAACAACAAATTTTACAGAAACAACTATTGCAACTACAACTAAGGTAACTTCGACTGTTACAACAACTACTACAGGCGGAAAAGCAACTAATAGTACAATAACCAAGACAACGACCGTGAAAAATACTGCTGAGAATAGTGAAATTAGTCCGGATACCGGTGATCGTTTTATGGGATTTGCTATGACGATTCTGGGCATCAGCATTATTGTAATGGTTATTTCCGGTGTTGGCGTTCGTTTGAAAAGAAAGTCTCAATAGTTTAAGTAATAAATAAGCTATATTTAAAGGATGTACCGTACAAAGTCCGCCTTGCGGCTTTACCGCACAGTTTTGCATAAATCTTTGTACGGTATTATCTTAATTTGTTTGGTTTTACTTATTGAAAACTACAGAATATATGAATGAAAGGAATAGTGAAGAAATTGTTTGGAAATAAAAAAAAATCTTTTTGTACTTGCGGTGCGGTTTTAGAAGAAGATGCTGAATTTTGCATGGAATGTGGAGCACCGGTGGTTAGAGCACATGATGAAATTATTTTTTCCTCAAGACCGTGCCCAAATCCCAATTGCGGAGCACTTTTAGAAGAAGGTGCAGAGTATTGTATGGAATGTGGAACATATGTGGGTATGGGGACAGATACTGTACAGCCTGTATGCGCTTTTTGCGGGGAACCTTTAGAGGAAGGTGCAGATTTTTGTATTGGATGTGGACAGCGTGTTTCAGATCCGGTTAAAGTATCTTATCCGCCTTCGAAAAACTGTATGCATTGTTCTATGCCAGTAGATGCGGATACGGTATGGTGTCCATTCTGTGGAAAAAAAGCATTTGAAAGCGATGTTGTGCCGCCGGTAACGCCGGTAACGCCGGTAAGGTGTATACATTGCTTTAATCGGGTAGATGAGGATACGGTATGGTGCCCATTCTGTGGAAAAAAAGCATTTGAATCTGAAATTATAAGCGATCCTGGTTTAATTGATACGACAACACATGGTAATACACCAAGTGATGAGGAAATAGATGCTGCTCAAAAAAATTTTCATAAACCGCCAACATTATAATGATAGACTTTTTAAGTTTGTAAAGGAGAGTGTGTATAATGAGAATGACATACACTGTGGATATTGTATTTTGTATAGATGCGACTGCCAGCATGGGACCATGTATTAATGTTGTCAAGGAGAAAGCTCTTAGCTTTTATGATGATTTGGTTCGTGCATTGGCAGAAGAAAACAAATATGTGGATTCTATTCGTATAAAGGTTATTGCATTCAGAGATTACCTTGCAGATAAAGAACCCATGTTGGTGACAGATTTTTTCAATTTGCCGGATGACAGGGTGAATTTTTCCAATACTGTAAAAGGAATTGTAGAATCCGGTGGAGGAGATGAGCCGGAGGATGGATTAGAAGCGCTTGCATACGCAATTAGATCTGATTGGAGAACGCAGGGATCAAAGAGACGTCAGATCATTGTTGTATGGTCTGATGCATCAACGCATGAGTTGGGTTATGGAAAACGTTCACCTAATTATCCTGCTAATATGGCGCGAGATTTTAAGGAATTGACTGATTGGTGGGGAACTAATCAAAGCGAACCTTATATGAGCTATCGTGCAAAAAGATTGATTCTTTTTACGCCTCAAAACTCCGGATGGGAGCAAATTTCCAAAAACTGGGCTGGTGTAGTGCATTTTCCGTCTGTTGCAGGAGAAGGCTTAAAAGATGTAGATTATTCTCAAATTTTGAATGCACTTGTTAGATCAGTCTGAGCTTATTATATATTATTAGTTAAAGAAAAGGTGGTCTTAGTTATGGAGCTGTCGATATCAAGTCCAATTATCGTCGAAAAAGAACATTGTCCAAATGCCGGAGAAGATGCTTACACTGTAAATGTATGTTCCAATGAGCTTTGTTATATGGGAGTATTTGACGGTGCGGGCGGACAAGGAAGCCGTACACATTTTGAAATAGTGGATCATACTGGTGCGTGGATCGCTTCACGTTTAGCGGCAGCTGCATCGGATCATTATTTTCAGAGCAATAGTTTTGAGTTTAGTGATTTCTCAGTGCAGAAATTGCAAAATGAAATAAGCGACATGATGCATCAGATTAAGAGCAAATATGTACCGCCAAGCCGTGTAGTTGGAAGCCTGCAGCTGACATTTCCAACTACACTGAGCTTGATTGCTGCAAAATCTATTAACGCAGAAAAAATTGCAGCGTCATACATATGGGCAGGAGATTCTCGTGGGTATGCCTTGGATCAAAAAGGTTTATGGCAAATCACATTGGATGATATAAGTAGTAATGCAGATAATGCTTTGTTGAATATTTTTGATGATGGAGTGCTTACAAATATTGTAAACGCTGATAAGGAATTTACACTTCATCATCGAAGGTTAGAATTTTCAGAACCTGTTATACTGTTGAGTGCTACAGATGGATGCTTTGCATATTTTAATACTCCGATGGAGTTTGAGGCGGCGTTATTGGATACGCTTTGTCAATCACGTACACCGCAGGAGTGGAAAAATTCGTTATTTCAGCGTATAGCGAATGTTGCAGGTGATGATTTTACACTTACTATAGCTTGCTTTGGCTTTCCAAATTTTCAATCATTAAAAAGCTATTATCAATCCAGACAACGCGAGTTAAAGCCATATATTGATGGTGTAATGGCAGTGAATCAGCGCGTGAATAATATAGAACGTGAATTGAGAAATCGCAATACAGATGAAAAAAAAATAAAGGAATTTACACATACAAAGCTTATAAATGAACTTTCAGTAATTTGGGAGCAGTATAGACCCGGTTACTATAGAAAATAATGGAGATGCATTATGCCCGGAATTATAAACAGTGTCGGTAAAGCAAAAAAAAATGATTCTTCTACTGCATTTGAACCGATTCATATTAAAGAAAATAATTATGTTATTGTAGAACCTTTAACCTCTACCAATGCCGGAAATTGTCAGTGGGGATTTGCAAAAGATAAGCATGGAGAGGAATATTTCATAAAAAAGTTTTTAGATCCAAAATATCCTGATAGGAATGATGTAAGTGAACAATTTTATGAAGAAGCGACAAAATCATGTCAAGAATGGTACGACCGGCATACAAATTTGTATATTGCAATAAAAAAAAGCAATGAAGGTAATTTAATAACGCCAAAGGATTTTTTTAAAGATGGAAATCATTTCTATTTGATAACGGAAAAGGTAAAAAGCAACGGTGTTTCCATTGAAGATATACATAAATGTTCCAAGGAACAGCAATATATTCTTCTAAAGGTTTTGGCTTATCAATTTATGTCTTTGGCGGAAAATCATGTTGTTCATTCTGATGTTAAACCGGAAAATTTGTTGTTTAAGAATACAATTGGAAAGTATTTCACAGTTAAAATTATAGATTTTGACGCAGCCTTCTTTGAAACAAATATTCCTGAACCTAACGATCTTGTAGGAGATATGGTATATTATTCACCTGAAACCTATTGGTATATCGCAGATGAAGGTGAGACACCGGAATTAAAGAAAAATATAACCTGTAAATCGGACATATTTTCACTTGGTATTGTCTTTCATCAGATATTATGTGGAAAACTGCCTGATTACGATAAATCTCAGGGAAACAGCTTGGCTGATCTTCTTATTAATGGTGGTAAAATTAGAATAAACAATATGATTGATGGCAAGTATCGCATACTACTTGAAAGGATGCTTGAGGTTGATCCTATAAAAAGGTATTCTGCTCAGCAAGTAATGAAGTTTTTAATTCAAATGGACGAGTATAGGGTTTCTCCTATAATATGGAATTAACGGAGGAATATAAGATGGAAATATGGACTTGTGCAAAGTGCGAAACTACTAATCCTGATACTCAGAAACAATGTGTTGTATGTCATTTTCCACGCAGCGATCATCATGACATACCCAATGGAAATGATGATGGTGGAACAGGTAAAGACATTGGACAAGATGATAAGAAAAATAGGAAAATGAGAGCAAAGCAAGACAAAAAGAATAGGAAAAAGAGAGAAAAGGAAGAAAAAAAGAGAAAAAAGAAAGAAAAAAAAGAAAGAAAAAGAGTCAAACGCGGACGAACTTCCTTTTTGGCAAAGCTGGAAATTTTTCTTGGAATTATTGCAGCAATAGTTACTATTGCATTGATTTTCGTGATCCTTTTTGCGTTCAATATTATTTAATCGGAGGGTATATTATATGTTTTGTAGTAAATGTGGAAACCAGATTCGAAAAGGTGAGCGTATATGCGGGCAATGTCGTAATCCTATTTCTTTTGGCGGTGAGAATAATTATGAGAAGCATCAGGAAATTATGAAGCTTGTTACGGAAGTATATGATTCTCCAAACAATACTCCTCCTGAACCGAACAGTGATTCTGAAAAATACATTGAACTCAAAAAATACACAGATGAGCAAATTAAGTCTATGAATGCAGAATTGATGGCGCAAAAGGAAATGATTCAGTCATGTCAAAGGAAAACGTTATTATGGCGTAAATATTTTTTTGCTGAAGCAATAGTATTGCTGATAGTGGTGATTGCGTTTATTGTATTTGCAATAAAATCCGGAACTACTGAATCTCAGGATTTTGATGATGAGACGGAAACAAGCTCTTCAATAAGCTCTTATCAATCAGATGATGAAAGCAGTGAACTCGATGAAGAAAGTTCTGATGAGAGTGCAATTAAGGTAGATAGTGAAAATTCAGATATATACAATAAATTGACGACCTACTTAGGAGATTGTAGTAATAATGTAGAAGGTAAAAGTGTAAAAATAGAACAATTAAGTGGAAACTATACATGTCCTATAAATGTATACTATGAAAACGCGAATCCAAGGAACTTTAAGTTTACAGAAGTTTCTGAAAATGATAAAAGTGTTATAATAGATGATGCTAAGGTTTATATTTATACTCCAAGTAATACTTCTCCATTGGGATACGCATATCATGCAAAAAATACCGAGGAATATTATGTTTTTAGAGAAAAAATTTTAGATGATAGTGGAGAAGAAACTGATGATTTACTAATTGTGCTTTATGAAGACGGATATTTAAAGTTCTATTATGCTACACCATCTGATGACTATAGTAACAACAGTGACACAACAACTGTTTATTATAACGCTTATCCCATCATAGGAGTTGAGCAAAGCACAGAAGATACACAAGATTAGACAACCAATTATTATAACTAAAAAATTGTAGGAGGAAATACTATGTCATTTATTGGAGAAATTTCATCATTAAGTCAGACAGCGTCAAATAAAATGAAAGGAACGGCGGAATATGTCCGAATCAGTGGAAAAATTACTGATTTGGAAAAGTCGCTGAACCAATGCTATCTGCAAGTTGGCAAGGCAGTTTGCACGACGGAAACAACTGGTAGAACGCCGGCTACAGAGGAAATTATAAAAAATGCTAAGCAAATGCAGCTGGCATTGCAGGAATTACAGGGACAGCTTCTTTTATTAAAAGGAAATGTAGTTTGCCCTGTATGTAAAAATACGGTGCGCAGTGATTCTGCGTTTTGTAATGCGTGCGGAGCTGTTCTCAGAAGTCCAGCAACAGGCAAGGTATGCAAGTATTGTGGTGCTGCATTGGAGGACGATCAGGAGTTTTGCGTTGCTTGCGGAAAAAAAGTGGAAGCGTCGGGTTCGGCACCTCGAGACAGCGTTAGGATATGCAAAAACTGCGGAAAGCCAATTGACGCCGGACATTCTTTCTGCAAGTACTGTGGAACACGTGCGGATATTTAAATTTTTTTAAAAGTAATATGCGATTTGTAGGAGGTGCTGTATGGTTTGTAAAGAAGTATGTCGCTGTCGAAATTGTGGATTTGAATTGAGGTATGGTGGTTTTACATACCATCCGAAATTTCAGATAACGTACAGAGGTATTCCTATTCATTACTGTCCGGAATGTGGAGCGATGGATTCATTTATCATATCATCAGAACCCGCAGAACCCGTTAAAGAAAGCGAAATATCCGCAAAAAAACCCGTTGTATATTTGTATCCCACCGAAGAAACAGAGGTTAGTGTCAAGCTTACATTGAACGTAACATTAACTTGTACATATCCCTCTTATGAAGACGGTTGGCACGTCATTGCACGACCGGATGGAACACTAACCAATTTATCGGATAAAAAAGAATATTCCTATCTGTACTGGGAGGGCGTTTCACAAGCTGAATGGGATATGTCTCGTGGTTTTGTAGTTCAGGGAAAAGATACAGCGGAATTTTTACAGGGAATCCTTCAACAAATCGGCTTAACTCCGCGTGAATATAACGAGTTTATTGTATATTGGCTGCCAAAAATGCAGGATCATGCGTATAATCTTATTACTTTTCAGCAGGAACGTTATACTCAATCAGCGTAGTTGAGTATAACCCCAAATCCGGACAAGATCCTGCGTGTATTTATGGTTTTTAAGGAACTTCAATCACCAATTGATGTTAAGCCGCCGCAGATTATACCATTTGAACGTGAAGGCTTTACAGTCGTAGAATGGGGCGGCACAGAGGCTTGCAACCAGCATTTGTTAATGTGACTTTATACGATATAAAATGATAATCTATGTTGGTGCAGCTGATTGGGAATAAGCCGGACTTAAGTATATTAATGAAGCTGGGAGTAGAAATTATGATATGTAAGTTTTGTGGTGCTCTACTTGAAGATGATTGGGTGTTTTGCGTTTCTTGCGGGAAAAGTACAGTGACAAGAAAAATGCTGTTAGAAGAATCATTAAAAAGGTTGGAGATTCAAAAGTGGCTGAATATAATTGCTGCTTTTTTGAGTCCATCCTCCAGAATAATGTTTTATCTTATGCTTTTTAATGATGTTGACGGAGAAAGTGCAGGTCCAATTTCAATATTGTTTTGTTTGATGCTTTTTCGTTGCCTTTTTGCTATTTATATGATCATTGAAGTGTTTAATAAAAGTGCTTCAAAGCTAAAGAAAGATGCATCAAATGAATTTATATCAGATAAGACGCTCTTAGTAGAAGTAAATGCACACAGGGAAAGCAGCAAGGTTCAAATTTTGTTTTCTATTTTTATACTGGGTGGTGTAATAGGAATCATTGGCGGATGTTTTGGATTATCGGCAGCAAAAGAAATTAAAAAAACTGTACTGCTGAAAGACGTTATTATCAATTTAAAAGGAAAAACAAATTATGAAATGTCCAAATTGCAAAAGAAAAATTCTGAATAATGCAAAGTATTGCAAGTATTGTGCATATCCTATTTCAGTACAGCAAGGAACAGAGGAAAGCAATAAAAATAAGTCGAGAATTGTCAGAATTTTACTCCTCTGCTGTTTTATTGTAGCCGTTTTGATTATTATAGCTTAGGGAAAAAGTACATGTAAATCCTTTTCGGCTGTAAGGACTTACTTGACTAATTATATTTTAATAGGAGAAGAAATTTTATGAAATGTCCAAATTGCAGAAAAAAAATTCCGAATAGTGCAAAGTATTGCAAGTATTGTGCTTGCCCTATTTCGGGGTCACAGGTAAAAAAGAAAAGCAAGGGAAACAAGCTGCGAATCGTTATGATTTCAGTCAGCTGCTGCTTAATTGTAGCAGTAGGTGTTACAGGATATATATTTTACCAATGGTATAATAGTCCTTCGCAGGAAATTCTGCGAGAGTTAAAATCTGAGGATTATAAAGATGCTGTGCGTATATTTAATCGTAATTACGATGAGGACGATGATATTCCTGAGGATATTGTGACAAAAGTAACGTCTATATTAGAAAGCGAATACACTGCTTTTCAGAACGAAGAAAAGTCTTACAGCACTGTTACGAATAATATTGATACACTCTCGGAAATGAATATTGAAGAACTGGAAGATGAGATAGAGGAAGTTCAAGATTCAATTGATTCATTAAATGCTTCACGTACGGCTTTTGATACGGCGGAATCATATATGGAAGACGGAAATTATGAAGATGCCATTGCACAATACAAGCTTGTTATTCAGGATGACAGCAATTATGATACGGCACAAACCAGAATGGAAGAAGCTGTAACAAGCTATCGTACAGAGGTACTGGAAGATGCTGCTGAAAAAGCGTCGTCTGGAAATGTATCCGGTGCAATTACAATTTTGAAGAGTGGATTGAATGTACTGGAGAATGATTCTGAGTTTACGCAGCAGCTGACGGTATATCAGAATCAGTTGGAGGATGATGCGATTGCTGATGCATTGGAGGAAGCAGAAATCTATGCTGAAAGCAAAAATTATGAAAGTGCTATTGCCGTGTTGGAAAAAGCTTTAAACAGCTATTCCAGTGATGCAAGCTTGCAGGCAGCATATGATACATATACAGATGAATTTGTTAATTATGTGATTGCAGAAGCGAATTCATTGATTAGTGAAAATGATTATTCCAGCGCTATTACAAAGCTGGAGGCTGCTGTTAAGGTTGTAGACAGTGATATTCTTACTGATATGCTCGCGCAGACTAAAGAAAATCAGCCGGTGAATCTGACCGAACTGAAAAGTCAAAATGCGGATGATTTTTGGATAGAAAGTAGTGCTGTTGAAGATGTTTTCGGAAATATTTACTCGGGAAAGAATGTTTGGGAAATTGGTGGTGGAGTACCAAATAGTTGTGAATTTTATACGGGCGAAAATTATACTGCCCTGACCGGTACAATAATCCCCAAAACGGATTTTGGTAGCGCTGTAGCCGTAAACTTTGAAATTTATGTGGATGGTGAATTAAAATACTCTCAAAAGGTAACGCAAAAAATGGAACCTACAAGTTTTGAAGTGGATGTGACCGGTGGAAAATGGGTGAAAATAAAAGTTTCGGAAATAGAAGGAAGTAATTCCGGAAGTTATTGGTATAATACAATAATTCTTTATAACCCGGTATTAACAAAATAGTTGAAAATCAGAGTGTAGGAAATAGAGGGCACGTCATTTGTTTCCCGTTCTTTTTACAATGTGGAGGCATTTTGGTCTTTATCGTGTTGTATGTTATTATGGACGAATGGTGGTTTGACGGAATCGCTCTCGAACCTTTTCTCGAAGCAGTATTTCATGTGTGACAAATTTTGATTTTAAAAATTAAAAACAATGTAATTTAAAAACTATGGAGGTACAAAAATATGTTTTGTAAAAAATGTGGAAGTTCAATGAAAGATGGCAGTCGTTTCTGTCCAAAATGCGGTGCGGAAAATAATGTTGTTATGAAGCAGCCAATTAACCCAAAACCTTATGGCTATGGCAGACCCACCCCTGCACCTGTTTCAACGCCGGGTAAAAACACCAGAAATACAATTTTAGTTATTGTTGCAATGGTGGTTGTGGTTGCATTGATTATAAGTCTGTTTTGTGTATTTTTAGGTGGCAAGGGAAAATCAAAAGTTGAAGGGTGTCTTGAGGCAAGTGCAGAAGAAAATGCAAAATATTTTGTGAATCATGTTCCCAATGATTTATTGGATGATATTATGGACAGCTACGATGCTACAAAAAGCGATGCAATAGACTGTGTAGATGATTATATGGGTCACTATAATTGGTGGCCTTGTGATTGGGAAGACTGTGAAGACTATGAATTAAAAAATGATGGAAAGAAGCTGAGCGATAGTAGGTTAGATGACTTCAAAGATGAGTTTGAAGATTGTATGGAGAGACGCGATGTGGATTTGAGCGAATTTGATGTTGATGATATTTCGGCAGCGGTTAAATGGAGAGTAGAAGTTGATGGAGATGATCTTGAGATTTACACTTATAAATATAAAGGTAAGTGGTATTGTTATTCAGCATCGAAAATATTATGTTATGCTGTATATAATGAAGCTTAACATGATTAAGAGGTGATATTGTATGTTTTGTAAAGAATGTGGGCGTCCACTGAAAGAGGGCGGACGTTTTTGTCCAAAATGTGTAACGGATAACGGTTCGAGGAAAACAAGTGGAGGAACTGGTATTGTCCATAAGAAAAAGAAATGGATTCCAATAGTAGCTGCTTTATTGGTATTTGTAATTGTTGCGGTGTTTGCTGTAAATACAATTAGGAAAAATTCAGCTACCGGCTCACCAGAAAATGCGATCGAAGCATATTATCAGCTTTTGGCAGATGGAGATTATGAAGCAATGGCGGATTTAGTTCCAAAGGAAAAACAAAAAATCTTTATGGAATTTATTGAAGAAGAATATGATGTAGATTATGATGACTTTGAAGATCTTCTTGAGGAATATGGTGAGTATATTGAGAATCATACAGGTCGTGTAGAAGATAGAAATGTTGATTTTGACGGTTATCGCGATTATGGCTATTCTATATGGAAGGAGCTTGTTCCCGGTCTGGAGGATTATGAGATATATGAATGCGGCAGCGTCAGCGTAAGAGTTAAAGATGAAGATAAAGCTGACCTTACAGATTTGCTGCATACAATTTGTAATTACTTCGATAAATTCTATGATTTCCGAGATGAAGATGATTTATTGGAAGAAATAGAAGATGCAGGAACATTTGAGGGCTATGATAGTGAAGATGTTATTGATTTGTTAAGTTATGATAAGCTTGTAGAGTGCAAAACAACAATAAAGCCGAAATCCGGTGGCAGCATAACGCAGGATGTTTATGCATATAAGGTTAACGGAAAATGGTATTGTGCTAATATTTTGGTCTATTTGTGTTCTTACATAAACAATGCGTAATGATATAGTTTTATATAATATGATTTAATTTTAGCGGATTGCCCTTTATTATCTAAGATATTTCGTGATAGTTTTAAGGCATTTAGGAGCAATTTGTGTAAGTGCCGTTGAAGATGCAAAACATTTGCCTTCAACGGTATTTTATTAAAAAGGAGGAAGTTGTATGTACTGCAAAAAATGCGGATCACAGATTAACGATAAGGCAAAATTTTGCCCGAAATGCGGAACACAATTTACAAAAAGGATTGCAGATATGAAGAAGAAAAAGCGTCATAGGATTACTGCGCTACTGACAAGTCTTGTGCTTTTGATTGGCGCTTGCGGCGGCGTGTTTGTGTTTCAGGATGAGATTCTTGATCTATTTTCGTCTGAAAAGCAATTTGATGAGAATAATGTTGGTGAGATATATTTCCAAGAAATTGACGAAGAACATATTGCTGAAACAGAAAATGGAACAATGTATGCAGACAATGAAATTCTTGTTGTGGCAGTGGACGGAACGTCGTACAGCAAAGTCGAAAAACTGGCTGAGGATTATGACGCAGAAATTGTAGGATGGATTGAACAAACAGGCGACTATCAGTGGCTTTTGAGTGATACATATACAATGGACGAGCTGGAAGACCTTGCAGAAGAATTGGAGCATGAAAAGATTATTGACAGTGCTTCTGTGAATGGTATTTTTGAAATGTCCGAGGACACAGTGGAAAGTCGGGATGGATTTTATTATGGTGAGGAATGGCAATCTGACCTACAGGATTTTAATGATTATGAAGGGAAAAGCTGGGGCATTGAAGCCATTGAGACGTTGGGTGCTTGGGATTTACTGGCAAGTAATGATGATACAAATCCGGTTCGGGTTGGGCTGTTTGATATTAGTTTTGATGTAAATCATGAAGACTTAGGCTTTGTGGAAACATTTTATAATGGCGGTTTTGATGCAAACGATACCAGTACAACGAACTCTCATGGCACGCACGTTGCAGGAACAATGGCAGCAAAAACAGTGGATAATACAGGCATTTGCGGCGTTTATCCTTATGGAGACGGAAATTTATATGGAGTATCATTAAATGGCATATATAATTATTCTGAAAATAATTTATCTTGCATTGCCTTTAAATGTGCTTTTGCTGAACTGATCTTTAGAAATGTGCAAATCATAAATGTTAGCCTTGGAGTTAACTACTATGAGGATTTTGCCGATAAGGATGAAGATGAGAATATCATAGAAGTACATTATGATAAAGTCTTAAATTACTTGAATAATCACGATTTTAGCGAAGAAGAAGCTCAAGCTGCGGAGTTAGCTGAATTTTTCAATCGTTTGCTGATAAAAGGTTATGATTTTGTAATTGTAAGTGCAGCCGGAAACGATTCCGATTCATCTATAGGACATTTAGAAAGCAGGTATAGTTCACCATTAAATATGATAGATGAGGAAACTTATCCCGATGTATATGACCGTATTATCGTGGTTGGTTCGATAGGTAAAGCAAGTGATTATTCTAGTGCTTTATATGACCAGACATCCGATATTATACAAGGAGATTTGTATAATGCATATGCGATATCTGATTTCTCCAACGCCGGAGAGCGAGTAGATGTTTTTGCACCGGGAGAAAATATTTTTTCTACGGTCGTGAACAGTCAATACGAAAACAATGGTTGGAGTGGAACTTCTATGGCAGCACCTCATGTTTCAGGCACGGCAGCTTGTGTATGGGCAGCCAATAATGATCTGACCGGAGCAGAGGTTAAAGCAATTGTTTGCGAAACCGCAAATGAACTTGTTTATTTACCGGGTTCCTCCTATTACGAAACAGGATACAAACTTGTTAATGCCAAAGAAGCCGTAAGCAAAGCATTAGGAATAGAAACAGAAGGAACAGAAGAAACTGATGCGACGGTAGAAAACGGAGGAATTTTAGGCTGGGTCGTTAATGTAGAAGATGAGGACACTAAAATTGAAGGCGCAGAGGTTACGGTTACCAATGTTGATACGGGAGAAGTGGAAAGTACTGTAACGGATTCCGA
Organism: Ruminococcus sp.; assembly: GCA_021200415.1. GTDB lineage: Bacteria > Bacillota > Clostridia > Oscillospirales > Ruminococcaceae > Ruminococcus. The sequence goes on from JAJQGO010000036.1 coordinate 41,521, forward strand.
AGGGCATTTTGAATTAATATTGCCGGAAGGACAGTATACACTTACAGTAACAGCAGAAGGATATGTGGATTATATCTGGCCGGACGGTAACGATTTTCAGAATCCCATAGAAGTGAAAAATGAGGGTGTGAACTATCTGGACGACTGGATAAAAATGACACCTGAAGTGACTACACCCGACATCGTTCAAGCTGTCTTAGAAAACACCGAACTTATAACTGAAATTTTAACAGAACGTCAAGAGGCTGAGAGTAATATCGAATTTGTTGATGGCATACATGGAGAAAATCAGATTTGGTTCCAGGATATGGACATGGACGGCGATGTGGAATTTATTGTCAGGTTGAACGGTTTCCCGGATGGTGGAGACAGACCCTATCTGATTTTTGATATAGACGATAATGGAAATCTGTATAATGCTACTGCTGTTACTGATTATGGTTATTGTGAAGCTTATAATGTGAGTTTTTGTGATGATTCGGATGCTTCTCTCTGGTATGATAAAACGAAAGGCGAATATTGTTACCTGTTACCTGATCATGGTTTCAGTGTTGTTCTGGGCAATTTATATTATCTTGAACTCGATGAAAATGGTTATTCACAATCAGAAATTCTATCGATATATGATGAGGATATTCCGGGAAAAGCGTGTCATATTGAAGGCGACTATGATAATTGGATATCG
>JAJQGO010000011.1 GCA_021200415.1 Ruminococcus sp.
CTACCAAAAATGCCCTCGGAGTGAATGCTCTGAGGGCGTTTTTTTATTCGAAAAATAGGGACTTTTTGCAAAAGTGACACCCCACCCCCAAAAGTGACACCCTAAGGGGTTTTGTTAAATTGTATCAAAGATGAGGTGGAGATAGATGACGGCTATACTGGCACTAATTTTGCTCGCCCCGATTTTCAGCGAATGATGAGTGACATTAAAAGTGGTTTTGTCGGAACAGTGATCGTCAAGGATATGAGCCGTTTGGGACGAAATTATCTTTTGGTGGGTCAGTATGTGGAGATGGAGTTTCCGAAGTACAATGTTCGTTTTATCGCAATAAGTGATAACGTGGATTCGGCAAAAGGAATAAATGATTTACTGCCGATCAATAATTTGATGAATGAGTGGCCGCTCCATCACAACGTTTTTTATCGCGTTTTTGGATTTACAGAGTTTTTTCGTGAAACCTACTCATATATTATTTCCATTTTTGCAATGCTTCCATCATCGTTAACATCCAAATAATATGCTCCTCCCGGATTTCCTGTATCGAAATCAGGGCTTCTGGTAAAAAATAAATCAATTCCTAATTCTTCGCCCAAGTCGTAGGGAATTTCAATATATGAATTTTCATCATAAGTTATTTCTCTATACGCTTGCTCTGAGCTTAAAGTCATTATGTTATAACAAAGCTCTTCTGTGAAGTCATCAAGAATAGGACTTGAATCGTTATATATGTAGTAATAATCACCATCTTCACCAACGAATTCAGCTGTACTTCTGCCGTTGTAGTCTGTATAATACCGGATTAAGGTAAATATTTCACTGTAACATTCGAAATCGCACGCATCGTCAATTAAATTATATTGGTATAATTCCTTTCCATCTCTGTACCCTTCCTGAACTTCACCATCAAAATCAACAGCATTATCAATAAAATTGTTATACTGATCTACAGTAACGGTGAGATAATATTTGATTTTCGATGTGCCCAAAAGGTAGCTTTCAACGGTATCTGCAACCTCGATATCGAATCCAACGTAGTCTATTTCTCCCACTGTTGACTCGACTGTATTGTATGCTCTTGTTGTAAGTTTAATTTCACTTGGATTAGATGATAAGAAACTTAGGTCTATAATTTCTGCATCCTCATAAGCGCTTTCAATTTCAGTTGCTTCTGCCGTGGTTTGAGTTTCCATTGCTGTTGTTGATTGTGTTTCTGTAGTTGTTGTTGGTTGAGCTTCTGTATTCGTTGAAGTAACCTGTGTATCTTCTTCGTTTGCTTCTGTATCAGAATCAGCTGACTCAGAAGAATTACTTTCGCTTTTGATGCTGTCCGTGTTGTTTTCATCAGAGCCTTCATTACAGCCCGAAAAAAGTGAAAAAATCATCGAACCAATAATACACATGGCAATTGCTTTTTTCATATTTTTATTAACCTCCCCTGATTATATCGCCTATATCATATTGCACTTTTATTTGCGCATGGTGTACCCGAATTACAAGCTTTCCTTCAGAATCTGAATTATCTCATCACGGCTGAGAACCTTGTAGCCGCCCTCATTGATAAACGTGCCGTCAGCGATTCCCTCAAGCATATCTTCAGTTACGCCAAGATCGCTGATATTCATTACAAGACCGATTCTCTTCATCCAGCTCTCCATAGCGGCAAGTCCCTCAGAAGCAATCTCCTCGTCGGACTTATTTTCCGCAGAAACATTCCAGACATTGACAGCATAGCGCTTGAATTTTTCAATTCCGTAAGGCATGATACAGCGGTAATAGGGGAGGGAAACAGCCGAAAGCGTCATACCGTGAGTTGCGTCGGTGTAAGCGCCTATAGACTGACCGATCATATGCACCATCCAGTCAGTTGTTTTTCCCTTTGCAACGAGAGTATTGAGTGCCCATGTTGCAATCCACATAATATTGCTGCGGGCTTCGTAATCCGTAGGATTTTTTACAGCAATCTCCGAGCTGTGAATCAGCGAGCGCAGAAGTCCCTCCATAATATAGTCGGAGGTATTATCGTCTGTATCTGAAAAATACTGCTCCAGAATATGGGACATAATATCAAAAAATCCTGCCTTCATCTGATAATCGGGCAAGGTATAGGTAAGCTCAGGATTGAGTATTGAGAATTTCGGGAAAACCTCTTCTCCGAAAACGTGACCGATTTTAAGCTTCGTGTCATGATTCGTAATAACCGAGCCGCCGTTCATTTCCGAACCCGTACCAACCATTGTCAGAACGCAGCCGACAGGTATAATTTCACAGTCCGGCTCTTCAAATTTCAGGTAATATTTTTCCCAGGGATCCTCCTTGCAGTTTATTGAAACGGCAAGAGCCTTTGAGTAATCGCAGACAGATCCGCCGCCAACTGCAAGTATAAAATTGATATTATTTTCTCTGGCAATCCTGCATCCCTCGTACAGCTTTTCAACTGTAGGATTAGGCATAACGCCGCCGTCCTCGAAAACCTGTTTTCCGCATTCGTTTAAGATTTTTACGATTTTGTCATAAAGACCGGTTTTCTTAATTGAGCCGCCGCCGTAGACCAGCAAAACACGATCGCCGTATTTTGAAAGCTCAGCAGAAAGGTTGTCAAGAGAGTCTTTACCAAAGTAAAGACGGGTAGGATTTGAGTAAACAAAATTTCCAAGCATAGTATTTACCTCCAAATTTTTTATATTGTAATTTTATATTGTAATTATATTATCACTGCATACTTCAAGTCAAGAGCAATTTGAATATTTATGCATTCTGCAAATAAATCCTGCATGAAAATATACATTTTGCACAGCTCTAAAATAAAAACGGCACTGCAAAATCAATCCGCGAATCCTGCAATGCCGAATATTACAAATTAAATCATATCATAAACCTAAAAAATAAGTGACAAAAATCTTCAAAATAATAAAATCGAAAATATTTTTAGGTTATATCAGTCCTTGAAATAACGATTGAGAAGCCCCTCAAATGCCTTGCCGTGACGTGCTTCATCTCTTGCCATTTCGTGAACAGTATCGTGGATAGCGTCAAGATTAAGCTCCTTAGCTCTCTTTGCGAGATCAAGCTTACCCTGTGTTGCGCCATGCTCAGCGGCAACTCTCTTTTCAAGGTTTTCCTTAGTCGAAGCGGAAACGACATCTCCAAGAAGCTCTGCGAACTTAGCAGCGTGTTCAGCCTCCTCGTAAGCAGCCTTTTCCCAGTAGAGTCCGATTTCGGGGTAGCCCTCTCTGTGAGCAGCTCTTGCCATTGCCAGATACATACCAACCTCAGTGCATTCGCCCTCGAAGTTAGCCTTAAGCCCCTCGATGATTTCGGGGTCGGTTACTGCCTTTGCAACGCCAACCTCATGTTCGCAGGCAAAATCAAGCTTTTCGCCGATTTCCTTTACAACGAACTTTGAACCGGGAACGCCGCACTGGGGACATTTTTCCGGCGGCTCGTTACCCTCGTGGACATATCCGCAAACGGGACAAACGTATTTCTTCATAATTTATACCTCCTGATAATATATATACTAAAGGCAGCGCCGCACTAATCTCTGTGCGGTAATGCCTTAAAGCAGCCTTTTGGTTTGCATGAAAGCGCAGATACAATTGTTATTATAACACAATTGAGGAAAAAGTCAATAATCAAGAGCCGAACCGGCAAAATTTTATGAAATCTTAACAAAATCACACCGAATGCTTAACTCTGTCCATCTCCTCCGCTCTCTTTGCGTTGTTGAATCTTTCGGTAGTTCCGACCAGATAGCCTGTGATTCTTCTGATGCGCTGAAAGGGTGCGTCGCAGAATCTGAATTCCAGATTGACATAATCTCCGTCGGTTTTGATTGTAAGCTCGGAGATTTCTCTGCCGCGATATTTTTTTCTTCCGTAGTCAATATAGGAATCAATCTCATTCTGACTAAGCCTTTTGCCAATAACATTTATTTTCATATAGATGACCTCCTTGACTTTTCTCTGAAATTATTGTATCATATAGTTGCAATAAAATCTGTTGCATTTGCAACAATTAAGGAGTTTTTATGCTGCCGGAGGAGAATATTTTATTTGAGGGAATTGATTTCAACGATTGCAGGAGAATGATAGAATGCTTTAACATCGAATGCTGCAAATACAAGTCAGGAAATCTTGTTGCTGAATTTTCCGATTCCAATGACAAAATCGGAATAATTCTCAGCGGCACTGCCGTTATGGTGAAGTATGACATAAACGGCAACAGGACGATTATTGAAAAGCTTGGAGAACAGGAAATTTTCGGGGAGCTTTTCACCTTTTCGGGAACATCCCGCAGCTGCGTTGAGGTAATCAGCGAAAGCGAATGCGAGGTAATGTTTTTCAGGTATTCAGATATAACGAAGCGCTGCTCGAAGGCGTGTCAGTGCCATTCACGGCTGGTAGAAAATCTCCTCATGCTCATGTCGGAAAAGGCAATTTCCCTGAACGAGAGAATAGAGGTTCTCAGTCAGCGTTCAATTGAAGATAAGCTTGTAAGCTGCCTGCAAATAATCGAGGATAAAACACCTGTCGGGGAAGAACCTAAAATTCCGTTCAGCACAACGGAGCTGTCCGATTATCTGTGCGTGAACAGAAGTGCTCTTCAACGAGAAATAGCAAAATTAAAAAACAGAGGCGTTCTGAAAATCGAAAAGAGAAAATTCAGATTAAATCGAAGTTGACATAACGAATGTAATATGGTATACTTTTATAGTTGTATAAAAATCAAATCATGAAAGGATTTTGCAATGGATATTATTGAAATACTGAAAGCCGCTGTGCTGGGAATTGTTGAGGGCATTACCGAATGGCTGCCCATAAGCAGTACAGGACATATGATTCTGGTGGACGAGTTTCTGAAGCTCAATGTCAGTGACGAATTCAAGGAAATGTTTGAGGTTGTCATTCAGCTTGGAGCAATTCTGGCAGTTGTGGTGCTTTACTGGAAAAAGCTGTTTCCATTCGGAAAAAAGAATAATCCGCATCCGCTTAGCTCATCGGGTGCAGGAGCATACATAAAAACCGATATTTTCAAAATGTGGTTCAAGGTTCTTGCTGCGTGTATACCTGCGGCAGTTGTCGGACTTCTCTTTGACGATGTGCTGAACGAGCTGTTCTACAATCCGTGGACAGTCGCAATTGCCCTGATTGTATTTGGTATTGCCTTTATCGTAATCGAAAACTGGAATAAGGGCAGAACGTCAAAAATAAATTCCATTGACGACATCACGTACAAGGCAGCTTTAATAATCGGAGTTTTTCAGCTTATCGCGGCAGTTTTCCCCGGAACGTCACGTTCGGGAGCAACGATTGTCGGAGCGCTTCTTATTAGCGTCTCAAGAACGGTCGCCGCTGAATTTACCTTCTATCTGGCAGTTCCCGTAATGTTCGGTGCAAGTCTGCTGAAGCTTGTGAAATTCGGATTCGATTTCACTTCATTTGAGGCAGTCGTTCTGCTTACGGGCATGGTTGTAGCCTTCCTCGTTTCGATTGTTGTAATCAAGTTCCTTATGGACTACATAAAGAAGCACGATTTCAAGGTGTTTGGCTGGTACAGAATAATCCTCGGCGCGCTTGTGCTATTGTATTTTTCTATTGTTAAATAATCAGTAATTATTGAAACGGAGGTATAAGGATGAGAACTCTGGAAGAGGTTCGCGAGATATTTTCAAATGACAGATTTGCAACGGAAAATTTCGCGGTAATTGATGAGATAGGGGAGAATTACGCAAAATGCAGTATGCATCTCAATGAGCGCCATAAAAACGCAATGGGATCTGTTATGGGAGGAGCTACGTTTACTCTTGCGGATTTTACGTTTGCTGTCGCTACGAACTGGCAGGAGATGAAAACCGTTTCAATTAGCTCCAATATAGCTTATATCGGAGTTGCCAAGGGCAGCCGTCTTATTGCCGAAGCAAAAATGATAAAAAACGGACGTACAACCTGTTATTATCAGGTCAGCATATCGGACGATCTGGGAAACAAGGTCGCTGAGGTCACAATTACAGGATTACATAAATCATAAGGTCAGGCCCTGCTTATTTACAGCAGGGTTTTATTGTTAAATCAGGCAAATAAATTCACTCACATTATTTTTTGGCGGCATTTTCTTTTGAAATAAATAAATTTCCCCCATATTTTGAAATTAGATTGTTTATTTCTTGACAAACCCCACATAAATGTTGTAAAATGAAGGTAGTATTTATTGAAAGGAATGATTTTAATGGGTTTAACACTCACAGAAAAAATTCTGAAGGCTCATCTTGTTGACGGCGAGATGGTCAAGGGTCAGGAAATCGGTATAAGAATCGACCAGACTCTTACTCAGGATGCGACAGGTACTATGGCTTACCTCGAATTCGAGGCAATGGGAGTTCCGCGTGTTAAGACGGAGCGTTCTGTCGCTTATATAGACCACAACACACTTCAAAGCGGATTTGAAAATGCCGACGATCACCGCTTCATCGGCAGCGTTGCCAGGAAGCACGGCATTTATTTCTCACGTCCCGGCAACGGAATCTGTCATCAGGTTCATCTTGAAAGATTCGGCATTCCCGGAAAGACGCTCATCGGTTCTGACAGTCATACTCCCACAGGCGGCGGAATCGGCATGATTGCTATTGGTGCAGGCGGACTTGACGTTGCCGTAGCAATGGGCGGCGGAGCTTATTACATAACCTGCCCGAAGGTTGTAAAGGTCAACCTTACAGGCAAGCTTCAGCCGTGGGTTGCAGCTAAGGACGTTATCCTTGAGGTGCTTAAAAGAATGTCCGTCAAGGGCGGCGTAGGAAAGGTTATCGAGTATTGCGGCGAGGGCGTAAAGACACTGTCAGTTCCCGAGCGTGCAACTATTACAAATATGGGCGCTGAGCTTGGCGCAACAACCTCAATCTTCCCGTCGGACGAGATTACAAAGCAGTTCCTGAAGGCTCAGTGCCGTGAAGAGGTCTGGACACCTCTGGCTGCCGATGAGGACGCTGTATATGACGAGGAAATCAACATCAATCTCAGTGAGCTTGTGCCGCTTGCTGCCTGTCCGCATTCACCTGATAATGTCAAGAGCGTTGCTGAAATAGGAAAGCTAAAAATCGATCAGGTATGTATCGGTTCATGCACAAACTCATCGCTTCTCGATATGCTCAAGGTAGCTCATATTCTCAAGGGCAAGACCGTTCATCCGGACGTATCGCTTTCAATTGCTCCCGGTTCAAAGCAGGTTCTCAATATGCTTGCGCAGAACGGTGCGCTTTCCGACCTCATTGAGGCAGGCGCAAGAATCCTCGAAAGTGCCTGCGGTCCTTGTATCGGTATGGGACAGTCGCCGAACTCAAAGGGAATTTCACTCAGAACCTTCAACAGAAACTTCGAGGGACGTTCCGGAACAAAGGACGGTCAGATTTATCTTGTATCTCCCGAAATGGCAGCTGCATCCGCTCTTACAGGCTATCTTACAGACCCGAGAGAGCTTGGCGAAATGCCTGAATTCAAGCTCCCTGAAATTTTCACAATAAACGATAATATGGTTGTACCTCCGGCACCTGTAGAGGAAATGGACAGCGTTGAGATTCTCCGTGGTCCGAACATCAAGCCGTTCCCCGAAACAGCTCCTCTTATGGAAACAATCAGCGCGCCCTGCTCGCTCAAGGTTGGCGACAATATCACAACTGACCATATCATGCCCGCAGGAGCTAAAATTCTTCCGCTCCGTTCAAATATTCCCGCTATTTCACAGCATTGCTTTGCAGTATGTGATGAAAGCTTCCCATCGAGAGCTAAGGAGCTTGGCAAGAGCATAATTGTCGGCGGTTCAAACTACGGTCAAGGCTCATCGAGAGAACACGCCGCACTTGCGCCTCTTTATCTCGGAGTCAAGGCAGTTCTCGTTAAGTCCTTTGCCCGTATTCACAGAGCTAACCTCATCAACGCAGGAATTCTTCCGCTTACATTTGTGAATGAAGCTGATTACGACAACATCTCACAGGGCGATGAGCTTGTTCTTGCTGATGTAAGAAAGGCTGTTGAGGCAGGAGAATCCGAGCTTACTGTGGTAAACAAGACAAACGGCAAGGAGATAAAGGTTCTCTGCGAGCTGAGCGGACGTACAAAGGACATCATGCTTGCAGGCGGCTTGCTTGACTACACAAGAGAGTCAATGAAATAAGACAGTTTTAAGGCAGCACCGCACATATTTATATTTTATATCAATCCCTGTGCGGTATTGTCTTATACTAAGCGGAATTTCAGGAATATCCGGAATTCACGCGATATAAAATCTAAGGAGGAAAAACAATGGCAAAGATTCAGATGAAAACACCGTTGGTTGAAATGGACGGAGATGAAATGACCAGAATTCTCTGGAAGTGGATTAAGGAGATTCTCCTTGAACCATACGTTGATCTTAATACTGAGTATTATGACCTCGGACTCGAGTACAGAGAGAAAACTAAGGATCAGGTAACATGGGATTCTGCGGAGGCTACAAAGAAGTACGGTGTCGCTGTAAAATGCGCAACAATTACTCCTAACGCAGCAAGAATGCCTGAATACAATCTTACACAGATGTGGAAATCTCCCAACGGCACAATCAGAGCTGCCCTTGACGGAACAGTTTTCCGTACTCCGATTATTGTAAAAGGCATCGAGCCGTATATACCCACATGGACAAAGCCTATTACAATTGCCCGTCATGCGTATGGCGATGTTTACAAAAATACAGAAATGCGCGTTCCGCAGGGAAGTAAGGCTGAGCTTGTCGTAACCGATAAGGACGGAAACGAATCAAGAGAGCTTATTCATGATTTTGCAAAAAGCGACGGCGTAATTCAGGGACTTCACAATCTCGACAGCAGCATTGCAGGCTTCGCAAGAGCTTGTCTTAATTATGGACTTGATCTGAAGCAGGATGTATGGTTTGCAACCAAGGATACAATTTCCAAGAAGTATGACCACCGCTTTAAGGATATTTTCCAGGAAATATATGATAATGAATACAAGGAAAGATACGAGGCAGCAGGAATTGAATATTTCTACACTCTTATCGACGACGCTGTAGCAAGAGTTATACGTTCAAACGGCGGCTATATCTGGGCTTGCAAGAATTATGACGGCGACGTTATGTCCGACATGGTTTCAACTGCATACGGCAGCCTTGCAATGATGACATCTGTTCTTGTTTCTCCTGACGGCATTTACGAATATGAGGCAGCTCACGGAACAGTTCAGAGACATTATTACAAGTATCTGAAGGGCGAGGAAACCTCGACAAACTCCGTAGCTACGATATTCGCATGGAGCGGTGCGCTCCGCAAGAGAGGCGAACTTGACAAAACTCCCGAGCTTTGCGAATTTGCGGATAAGCTTGAAAAGGCAACAATTCAGACAATCGAGGAGGGCGTAATGACGGGCGATCTCTACCTCATTTCCAAGCTTGAAAACAAGGTAAAGGTTGACTCAAAAACATTCCTTGAGGAAATCAACAAAAGACTTGCTGAATTGGTGAAATAAGTTTTATTATTGACGTTATATAAAGAAAGGCATAAAGAAAATGTCAAAAAAAGCAATATCAAAATCCGTAATACGGCGTATGCCGAGATATTACAGATTTTTAGGTGAACTTGAACAGCAGGGGTGCATAAGGATTTCTTCAAGGGAGCTTTCGGAAAAAATGGGGCTGACAGCATCGCAGATACGTCAGGATCTCAATTGCTTCGGGGGCTTTGGGCAGCAGGGCTATGGCTATAACGTCAAGGCTCTGCACGAGGAAATAGGCAGCATACTTGGCGTAAATAAGGAAAATCCAACGATATTGCTTGGTGCGGGAAATCTTGGAAAAGCAATTGCGACTCACATTGATTTTCACAAGAGAGGGTTTAATCTTATAGGAATATTTGATATAAATCCTGAGCTTTCCGGCAAGATTATAGGTACTCTTGAGGTGCAGAATACGGCGGATCTGGAGAGCTTCTGCATGGAACACAATCCGGTCACAGCCGTACTTTGCATACCGAAGGCTTCGGCGGCGGACGCTGCAAATCGTTTGGTTTCCTATGGAATCAAGGCGTTCTGGAATTTCAGCCATTACGACCTCAGAATTGACCATAAAAACGTGATAGTTGAAAATGTGCATCTCGGCGACAGTCTGCTCACATTGTCATACGGACTTAATTCCATTGACGATACAGAGGATTAAAACAAGGCGAAAACTGCCTTGTTTTTTCTTGAAAGCGTATGTGAAAAAAATGTCAAACACTTTACTCAGTATATATTGTTTGGAATAATCACATTCTGAATTTATATCAGATTTCAAGCTTTGCCGTTAACCTCATGCAACATTTTGCAGGGAAAACGGACGTACAAATCTTGAATTGCAAAAATCATTGAACTTGAATTAAACCGTGATTTTTCCTATAGATCCCTGTTTTTCGGCAATTTGCTGACTAACAGGCATCCGTTTGCACGATGTAAAATCCTTGTTATTTTATATCAATATGAGAATACCAATATGCACAATGAGAATTTGCAATTTTTTTGGTTTACTGGTATACTTATAATTATAAATATAGTAATGTCGGAAATTGCGTTATCAGACGGTTTTTTGTCCCTTCGCATCCGATGTTAAAAACAGTTTTAGGAGAGGATATTGAAATGGAATATCGTATCGAACATGACTCAATGGGCGAGGTAAAGGTTCCTGCCGATAAGTATTGGGCTGCCCAGACAGAGCGCAGCCATGAGAATTTCCCTATAGGCGTCGGAATTGAAACCATGCCCAGAGAAATCACTCATGCATTCGGAATTCTTAAAAAGGCTGCTGCTACCGCAAATCATTCCATCAAGCCGGAGAAAATGACCGACGAAAAGTTCAGCGCAATTTCTCAGGCGTGCGATGAGGTTATCAGCGGCTCTCTTAACGAGCATTTCCCGCTTGTTGTATGGCAGACAGGCAGCGGTACGCAGTCGAACATGAATGCTAATGAGGTTATCGCCAACCGCGGAAATGAAATTGCAGGAGCTAAGCTTCTTCATCCAAACGATGATGTCAACATGAGCCAGTCCTCAAACGACACCTTCCCGACAGCTATGCATATTGCTGCCGTTATCGCAATCGAGGATAAGGTAATTCCTGCTATTGATACTCTTACCGCAACCTTCAGACGCCTTGAGGAGGAAAATGAGGGAATCGTCAAGAGCGGCAGAACTCATCTTCAGGACGCAACTCCCATCAAGTTTTCTCAGGAGATAAGCGGCTGGCGTTCATCACTTGAAAAGGACAGAAAAATGCTTCTTGCTTCATGCGACGAGCTTAAGGAGCTTGCACTTGGCGGAACTGCCGTAGGAACAGGTCTTAACGCTCCCGCAGGATTTGCTGAAAAGGCTGCCGAGGCAATCAGCGAAATCACAGGTAAAAAATTCGTGACTGCTCCCAATAAATTCCATGCCCTCACTTCAAAGGACGAGATCGTGTATGCCCACGGAGCTTTGAAGGCTCTGGCTGCCGATATGATGAAGATTGCCAATGACGTTCGCTGGCTGGCTTCCGGTCCGCGTGACGGTCTTGGTGAAATATTTATTCCGGAAAATGAACCCGGTTCGTCAATTATGCCGGGAAAGGTCAATCCGACTCAGTGCGAGTCCGTTACCATGGTAGCCGTACAGGTTATGGGCAACGACGTTGCTGTAGGAATGGCTGCTTCTCAGGGTAATTTCGAACTCAATGTTTTCATGCCGGTATGCGCATATAATTTCCTTCAGTCAGCAAGACTCCTTGCTGAGTCAATCACCTCCTTCAACAAGAATTGTGCTGTGGGAATCAAGGCAAACAAGGAAAAAATGCACCACAATCTCTATAATTCTCTTATGCTCGTTACGGCTCTTAACCCGTACATTGGTTATGAAAATGCCGCTAAAACAGCTAAGAAGGCTTATAAGGACAATATCTCGCTTAAAGAGGCCTGCGTAGAGCTTGGCTTCCTTACTGCCGAGAGGTTCGACGAGGTTTTCCACCCCGAAGAAATGGCATAAATAATTCAGAAAGGAAAACGTGCTATGACTTTCAGTTACTATCCGGGCTGTACGCTCAAAACAAAGGCTAAGGTTCTTGACAAATACGCAAGAGCTTCTGCCGAGGCACTTGGCATTACTCTTGAAGAACCGGCTGACTGGCAGTGCTGCGGAGGAGCTTATACAACCTCCGCCGATGAAATCGCAACAAAGCTTTCAGCCGTAAGAACCCTCAACAGCGCCAAAGAGCTTGGCAGGGATCTTATCACAGTCTGTTCCGCCTGCCACAACGTAATCAAGCAGACCAACTATGACATCTCAAACAATGAGGACATGGCTATGAAGGTGAATAATTACCTCAAGCTTGACGAGCCTTATAACGGTGAAACCAAGGTTTACCATTACCTCGAAATGCTCCGCGATGTCGTTGGCTTCGACACTCTCAGAGAGAAGGTTGTTAATCCTCTCAAGGGAAAGAAAATTGCCGCATATTACGGCTGCCTTCTCCTCAGACCCAGCAAGGCTCTCGCAATGGACGATCCGGAAAATCCAACAATTATGGAGGATTTCATCAGAGCTTTAGGCGCTGAACCTGTAATCTATTCCCAGAGAAACGAATGCTGCGGCGGTTACATCACTATGGAGGACAAGGCGCAGGCTTCAAAGAGAAGCAATGCCGTTATGGATTCCGCAAAGGACAAGGGAGCAGATATGGTTATCACAGCCTGTCCGCTTTGTATGTACAATCTTAAAACAAATTCAGACGTTGATCTGCCGGTGGTTTATTTTACTGAGCTTCTCGCTGAGGCTCTCGGCGTCAAGGAACAGGAGGAAGCGTGATGGATAATAAATTAAAAGAACAGGTTCTCCGTTCAAGTCAGGTAAACGTTCTGAAATGTATGCGATGCGGCAAATGCTCAGGTACCTGCCCTTCCTACGACGAAATGGAATATCATCCCCATCAGTTCGTATACATGGTTGAGAAAGGCGATATTGAAAAGCTTATGAATTCAAAGTCGATTTATAAGTGCCTGACCTGCTTTGCCTGCGTTGACAGATGCCCGAGAGATGTTCAGCCTGCAAAAATCGTAGAGGCTGTACGTCTGGCTGCTATTCGCCAGCAGGGCAATAATCACCTTATACCTGATCAGATTCCGTCAATGCTCGACGAGGAGCTTCCTCAGCAGGCAATTGTTACGGCATTCAGAAAATATACTAAGTAAGGAGGAGAAAAGATGCAGAGAATAGGAGTATTTGTCTGTCACTGCGGTACTAATATTGCTGCTACGGTTGACGTCAAGGCTGTTGCCGAGGCACTGCAGCATGAACCGGGAGTAGTTATCTCTAAGGAATATCAGTATATGTGTTCTGAGGCAGGTCAGAATCTCGTTAAGGATGCTATCAAGGAATATAATCTTTCCGGCATTGTAATTTGCTCATGCTCACCGAGAATGCATGAAAATACATTCAGAAAGGCAGCTGCTTCAGTTGGTCTTAACCCATATCTTGTAGAAGTGGCTAACATAAGAGAGCAATGCTCTTGGATACATAAGGACATGGAGGAGGCTACCGAGAAGGCTATAATCCTCGGAAGAGCGGCTATTGCCAAGGTTCACCTCAACGCTCCGCTTACGGCAGGTGAAAGCCCTGTTGCCAAGAGAGCGCTTGTCATCGGCGGCGGTATTGCCGGTATCCAGACAGCACTTGACATTGCCGATGCTGGATTCGATGTTGATATAGTTGAAAAAGAACCGACAATCGGCGGTAAGATGACACAGATTGATAAAACCTTCCCGACTCTCGACTGCGCAGCTTGTATTCTTACACCAAAAATGGTTGAATGCTCACAGAATGAGAAAATTCACATCCACTCATACAGCGAGGTCAGCGATGTAAAGGGATTTGTCGGTAACTTCACCGTTACAATCAAGAAAAAGGCTCGTTTTGTTGACGAAACAAAATGTACCGGCTGCGGTCTTTGTACCGAAAAATGTCCCCAGAAGAAGGTTCCGAATCTCTTCAATCTGGGACTTGACTACAGAAGAGCAATTTATATTCCCTTCGCTCAGGCAGTTCCGAAGGTTGCTACAATTGATGCCGATTACTGTAATATGCTCAAGAACGGCAAGTGCGGCGTCTGTGCAAAGGTTTGCTCGGCAGGTGCTATTAACTACGAGCAGAAGGACGAATATATCGAGCAGAAGTATGGCGCAATCATAGTTGCTACAGGTTACAATCCCATTAAGCTTGACAAGTATGATGAGTTCGCTTACTCCCAGTGTCCCGATGTTGTTACATCTCTTGAGCTTGAAAGACTCATGAACGCTGCCGGCCCTAATGGCGGTACGCTTCTCAGACCGTCCGATAAATCTCACCCTCACACAATTGTTTTCGTACAGTGCGTAGGTTCAAGATGCGACGACAGCAAGGGTAAGCCCTACTGCTCAAAGATTTGCTGTATGTACACAGCTAAGCACGCTATGCTTATCCGTGAGAAATATCCTGATACAGACGTTTATGTATTCTACATTGATGTAAGAACTCCCGGAAAGAATTTCGATGAATTCTACCGCAGAGCTGTTGAGCAGTACGGCGTTCATTATATCAAGGGCATGGTCGGCAAGGTAACGCCGAAATCTGACGGAAAGATTGACGTTCAGGCATCCGACCTTCTTTCAAATGAGCAGCTTCACATTGACGCTGATATGGTAGTTCTCGCAACGGCAATCGAGCCTGATAAGACTGCCCGTCCGCTGGCAACAATGCTTACGGCAAGCATGGATACAAACGATTTCTTCACTGAGGCTCACGCTAAGCTTCGTCCTGTTGAAAGCCCGACAGCCGGCATTTTCCTTTCGGGAGCCTGCCAAGGCCCTAAGGATATTCCGGAAACGGTTGCTCAGGCTGGAGCTGCGGCTTCAAAGGCAATCGGACTTCTCTGTAAGGACAGCATTACCTGCAATCCCTGCGTTGCCCATTCAGATGAACTCATGTGCAACGGCTGTTCGTCCTGCGAAAAGGTATGTCCCTACGGTGCAATCACTTATCTTGATAAGGAATTCAGAATGCCCGACAGAACCACAAAAATCCGCCGCGTGGCAAGTGTTAATCCTGCCGTATGTCAGGGCTGCGGAGCTTGTACGGTTGCTTGTCCGTCAGGCGCAATGGATCTGAACGGATTCTCAAATAGTCAAATTATGGCGGAGGTAGACGCGATATGCAAGTAAACGAAAATAAAGATTTTGAACCTGTAATTGTTGCCTTCTGCTGCAACTGGTGTTCGTATGCAGGTGCGGACCTTTCCGGTACAAATCGTCTTAATTATCCTGCAAATGTTAAAATTATAAGAGTTCCCTGTTCATGCCGTGTAAATCCCATGTTCATTCTCAGAGCCTTCCAGAAGGGTGCAGACGGCGTAATTCTCTGCGGATGTCACCCCGGCGACTGCCACTATACATCAGGCAACTACTATGCGCGCCGCCGTATGACGCTTCTCTTCAGTATGCTTGATTTCCTCGGCATTGAGAGAGATCGTACAAGAGTTGAATGGGTTTCGGCTGCCGAGGGCGCTAAGTTTGCGGCTACAATGAATGAATTTGTTGAATCCGTTAAGAAGCTTGGCAAAAACAGGAGATTGGAGGATCTGAGATGCAGAAAGCAATAATTGAAAAAGCAAAGCTGCTTCTTGCCGACGGTACAGTAAACCGTGTAATCGGCTGGAAGAAGGGAGACTTTGCCTACGATTCCACACCTGCTGTATTCAATAGTGCCGAAGAGCTTGATAAGGATTTTGTTTATGATGACTTCACAGCTGCAAACGTTTCAAAATACCTTATAAAGGAGTCGCAGAAGGAGGGCAGGGTTCTCGTATTTTTAAAGCCCTGCGATACATACAGCTTTAATCAGCTCATCAAGGAGCATCGCATTAACAGGGACAATGTTTACATCGTCGGAATTGAATGCGGCGGCAAGCTTGATATTGAAAAAATTAAGGCAAAGGGTATTTCCGGCATTCAGAGCATTACAAATAATGACGGCACACTCACAATTGAAACTCTCTACGGAACAGAATCTGTTTCCGCTGATGATGCAATGGCTGAAAGATGCCTCACCTGCAAAAGCAAAAAGCACGTTGTATACGACGAGCTTATGGGCGAGGACGGCGATGTTCTTGATTCAAACAGATTCGACCAGGTAGCTGAGCTTGAAAATATGACCGCAGAGGAGCGTTATGAATTCTGGAGAAGTCAGCTTTCAAAGTGTATTCGCTGCAACGCCTGCCGCAACGTGTGTCCGGCTTGCTCATGTGAAAACTGCGTGTTCGACAATCCGAATTCCGGCATTGCAAATAAAGCTCCGGCTGACAGCTTCGAGGAAAATATGTTCCATATCATAAGAGCCTTCCACGTTGCAGGAAGATGTACCGACTGCGGAGAATGCTCAAGAGTCTGTCCTCAGAACATTCCGCTTCACCTCCTCAACCGCAAGTTCATCAAGGATATAAACGAGCTTTACGGTGAATATCAGGCAGGTGCGGATACTGAATCAAGAGCGCCTCTTACAAATTATACTCAGAATGACTGCGAACCCTCTGTAGTACATGAAAGGGGTGTGGAATAAGATGTTGATGATGAGCATGGAAAAAATCGACGATTTATTCGCTCTTATTGCCGAAAAACAGGCACTTTATATTCCTGCCGACAACAAGGACGGCGCAGCTGAATATACAAGATGGAGCGAGGGAGTCAGGTACAGCAGCGCACTCAATACACTTCGCAGCGCAAAGGATTTCTTCTTCCCACAGACTGAAAATCTCGTTGATTTTAAAATGAACGGTAAAAATATTGAAATTATCGATACCCGCAAGGAGGCTGAGGATTTTGTAATTTTCGGTGTTCGTGCTTGTGACGCTAAAAGCTTTACTATTCTCGATAATGTATATTTGTCCGAACCTGTTGACACATATTACAAAACACGCCGCGAGCATGGTACAGTTGTTACTATGGCTTGCACCAAGCCTGCCGAAACCTGCTTCTGCGGAACCTTCGGGATTGACGCAACTCAGCCCGGCGGTGATGTAGAGTGCGCAAGCGACGGTAAAAACATTTTCTTTGAAGCTAAAACCGAAAAGGGAAAGGCTTTTGTTGAATCAATCTCTTCTCTCCTCAGCGAGGGCGATACCTCCGAGGTTGAAAAGGTTAAGGAAAACACAAAGGAAATCCTTGCAAAGCTTCCTCTCGCAAATCTTACAACAGATGCCTTTGGCGGAGATAAGCTCAAGGAATACTTCGATTCCGATAAATGGGCAGGACTTTCCGAAAGCTGTCTTGGATGCGGAACGTGTACATTCGTCTGCCCGACCTGTCAGTGCTACGATATAAAGGAATTTGATACGGGTCACGGCATTAAGCGTTATCGCTGCTGGGATTCATGTATGTATTCCGATTTCACGAAGATGGCACACGGAAATCCAAGACTTACTCAGCTTGAAAGATTCCGTCAGCGTTTCATGCATAAGCTTGTGTACTATCCGGCTAACTACGACGGCGAATTCAGCTGCGTGGGCTGCGGAAGATGTCTTTCGAAGTGCCCTATATCAATGAATATCGTCAAGGTTATGAAAGCATTGGAGGTTAAGTAATGAACAACGATACATTAATACCGCATCTTGGCGTAGTAACCGATATTCGTATTGATACGCCCGATGTTAAAACATTCAGAGTTGAAGCTCCGGAGGGCGGCAAGGTATTTGAGCATATGCCCGGTCAGTGCGCTATGCTTTCAATCCCCGGAGTAGGCGAGGGTATGTTCTCAATTACATCATCTCCTACAAAGAAGGAGTATATGGAATTCAGCATTAAGAAATGCGGCTGTTTGACATCATGGCTTCATATGATGGAACCGGGTCAGCAAATCACAATAAGAGGACCATACGGAAAGCCTTTCCCCGTTGATACTGAGCTTAAGGGCAAGGATCTGCTCTTTGTTGCCGGCGGTATCGGTCTTGCTCCTCTTCATTCCGTAATCAATTACGTCCGCGACAAGCGCGAGAACTACGGCAATATTCAGGTTGTCTACGGTTCACGTTCAATGGAGGATCTCGTTGACTACAAGGAGATTCTTGAAGAATGGATGGCAGATCCGAGCATTGAGGTTAACCTGACTATTGACCGTGAGCAGCCCGAATGGGACGGCCACGTTGGATTTGTTCCGAATTATGTTAAGGAGCTTAATCCCTCGCTGAACAAGACTGTTCTCATCTGCGGCCCGCCGATTATGATTAAGTTCACGCTTGCAGGTCTGAAGGAATTAGGTTTTCAGGAAACTCAGGTTTACACAACAATGGAGCTTCGCATGAAGTGCGGAGTCGGAAAATGCGGACGCTGCAATATCGGCGATAAATATGTCTGCAAGCATGGACCTGTTTTCCGTTTTGACGAGCTCAGTGAGCTTCCGAATGAATATTAAAAAGGAGCGTTATCATGGAAAAGATGATCAATATTTACCTGTTCGGCAAAAAGTATGAAGTGCCGGCTGGTCTTACAATTATGAATGCTATGGAATATGCCGGCTATCAGCTTCTCAGAGGCTGCGGCTGCCGTAACGGATTCTGCGGAGCCTGCGCTACGATTTACAGAATCAAGGATAAGCAGGAGCTTCATGCCTGTCTTGCTTGTCAGACTGAGGTTGAAGAGGGTATGTACGTTGCAACTCTGCCTTTCTTCCCGCTTGTTAAACAGATTTATAACATTGAGGAAATCAAGCCTACCGAGCAGATCATGATGCAGCTTTACCCTGAAATCTACAGCTGTATCGGCTGCAATGCCTGCACAAAGGCTTGTACTCAGGAGCTGAGCGTAATGCAGTACATAGCTCACGCTCAGAGAGGCGAGTATGAAAAGTGCGCAGAGCTTTCATTTGACTGCGTAATGTGCGGAGTATGTTCATCACGCTGTCCTGCCGGAATTTCTCATCCACAGGTTGCAATGCTCGCAAGACGTCTTAACGGCAAGTATATTGCTCCGGAATGCGGACATCTTGCTGACAGAGTTAACGAAATCAATGACGGTGCTTTTACATCTCTCATTGAGGATCTTATGCAGAAGCCTGTTGAGGAGCTTAAAGAGCTTTACAACACCCGTGAAATTGAGAAATAAGGGAGGGTTATACAATGTATAAAATTGATAAATATAACGAGCTTGCTAAAATTGTTGCCGAGAAAAGACCGGCAAATGCAGCTCTCGAGCCAAGAAGAATGACAGCTGAGGAGAAGGATACACTTCTTGAAACCTTCCATCCGGACTACAAGAAGGGCGAATTCACAGTCCTTACTGCCGGACAGAATAAGGGCGAAAAGGTACCTACACAGCTTGCCGATCTTCTTCAGGGACACAGCAGAATCAGCGCGGACGATGTTGATCTTTCAAACCCCGATTATGACACTGACGTACTCATTATCGGCGGCGGCGGCGCAGGCTCTTCGGCAGCAATTGAAGCTGATGAAGCAGGCGTAAAGGCAATGATCGTCACAAAGCTTCGTATAGGCGACGCAAACACAATGATGGCTGAGGGCGGAATTCAGGCTGCCGACAAGCCTAACGATTCACCGGCTGTTCACTATCTTGACGCTTTCGGCGGCGGACATTTCGCAGCTAAGCCTGAGCTTCTGGAGAAGCTCGTTACAAAGGCTCCCGAGGCAATTCAGTGGCTCAATAATCTGGGCGTTGAGTTCGATAAAGAAGCAGACGGCACAATGATTACAACTCACGGCGGCGGTACTTCAAGAAAGAGAATGCACGCTGCTAAGGATTATTCCGGCGCTGAAATTATGAGAACTCTCCGTGATGAGGTT
This sequence comes from Ruminococcus sp., assembly GCA_021200415.1. Classification (GTDB taxonomy): domain Bacteria; phylum Bacillota; class Clostridia; order Oscillospirales; family Ruminococcaceae; genus Ruminococcus. Next base: position 19,855 of record JAJQGO010000011.1, read on the forward strand.
CTCAACAGAGGAATCCCCGTTGTTGACTTCACAGCAGCAATTGAGATTATTCTCGATAAGGACGGCAAGGCTGCAGGCGCAGTTCTCATGAACATGGAAACAAAGCAGCTTCTTGTTGCAAGAGCTAAAACAGTTGTCATTGCAACAGGCGGCGCAGGACGTCTTCACTATCAGGGCTTCCCGACATCAAACCACTACGGCGCAACAGCTGACGGTCTTGTTCTCGGATACCGTGTAGGCGCTAAGCTCCTTTACGCAGATACACTTCAGTACCACCCGACAGGCGCTGCTTATCCTGAGCAGATTTTCGGTGCGCTTGTTACCGAAAAGGTTCGTTCGCTTGGCGCAAAGCTCATCAACATTGACGGCGAGGCTTTCATGCATCCTCTTGAAACACGTGATGTTACAGCTGCTTCGATTATCCGTGAATGCTCCGAGAGAGGCAAGGGTATCGAAACTGAACAGGGAGTCGGCGTATGGCTTGATACTCCAATGATCGAATACAAAAACGGCGAGGGCACAATTGAAAAGAGAATCCCCGCAATGATGAGAATGTTCGGCAAGTACGGCATTGACATCCGCAAGGAACCGATTCTTGTTTATCCTACACTTCACTACCAGAACGGCGGTCTTGATATTACACCTGACGGTATGACAGGAGTTGAGAATCTTTTCGCAGCCGGAGAGGTTGTCGGCGGAATTCACGGAAGAAACAGACTCATGGGAAATTCACTTCTCGATGTAATCGTATTCGGCAGAAACGCAGGTATCCATGCTGCTGCTAAGGCTAAGGAAACTGCTCAGCCGCAGGGTCTGACACTCGAACATATTAAAAAGTTTGACGCTGAGCTTAACGAAGCAGGCATAGAAACTGACACGGTTTCACCTAAGCTTCTTCCGAATTATGCGAGAAAAGCATAATAAACTGTAAAAAATCAGCAATCTTTATTTAGAAAGTTCGAGGTAATTCACAGATGAATTTAATTACAACCGGTAATTTTTCTATCTCAATTCAGTCAATCACATTTCTTATGTTTACTGTTTTTGCTATAGCAGCAGTGGGATACGCACTTGGCAGAATAAAAATCAAGGGCGTTTCACTCGGAACAGCAGGCGTGTTCATTGTAGCTCTCCTTTACGGATGCTTCTTCTACGAAAATCTTGAAAGCGGCTTGACGGTCGGCTCAGGAGATGCAGCAGTTTCCTACGTTACGGACGCATTGAAAATCGTTGAGAATATGGGACTCGTATTCTTCGTAACTGCCGTTGGCTTCATTGCAGGACCGAGCTTCTTTGGAAATCTCAAGAAAAACTTTAAATCATACGTGCTTCTTGCACTTGTAATTATCGTAATGGGCGGACTTGCCTGTGCCGGATGCATTTTCGTTGATTCCAAAATATCTGATCGTCCTCTTGAGGAAATCACAGCAATGCTCGTTGGACTTCTTTCAGGCTCACTCACAAGTACACCTGCATTTTCAGCGGCAAAATCGACGGTGGCAAATGCAGATCTCGAGGCAATGGTAACTGTCGGACATGGTATCGCTTATCTTTTCGGCGTAATCGGAGTTGTTCTCTTTGTACAGCTCATTCCGAAATTCTTAAAGGTCGATATGGCTAAGGAGAGGGAGCAGCTGATTTCAGCCGATTCAAGCAATTCCAAAAAGGCGTATAAGGGCAAGCTCATTGAAATGGACGACTTTGGTTTCATGCCGTTTGCACTTGCCGCAATTTTAGGTATATTTGTCGGCGTAATCAAGATTGGCAATTTCTCACTTACCACAACCGGAGGCTGCCTCCTTGTTTCTCTGATTTTCGGTCATTTCGGACACATCGGACCGGTTTCGGTTTCCCCGAAGGAGAGTACCCTCAAGGTGTTCAGAGAGCTTGGACTTATGCTGTTCCTTATCGGTGCAGGTGTTGCCGGCGGCGCAAGCTTCGTCAAATATTTTGAAGCAGTTTACTTCATCTACGGAATCATTATGACTCTCGTACCGATGATTGTAGGCTTCCTGTTTGCGAAGTACGTGCTGAAGCTGAGCATACTTAACAATCTTGGTTCAATTACAGGCGGTATGACATCCACACCCGCCCTTGGAACTCTTATCAACACAGCCGGAACGGAAAATGTAGCATCTGCTTATGCTGCAACCTATCCTGTTGCGCTCATAGTTGTTGTAATTGTATCACAGGTTCTGATTTTAATATTCAGATAATTCAAAAAAGCTGTGCATCGTTTGATGTGCAGCTTTTTTAGCTTAAAAGGCGGACTTCAAGTCCGCTTTTTCTGTTATTGAATGTGTACAAATTGTGATAATGAATATGGTGCAATTCAACAAAAATGGGATGAGAATTTTTAAAACAACTTTACTTTTTATTCATAATGTGGTAATATTGACTTGATATTATTTGGAAAATCCTGTGTACAGACCTAAAATTCATAGTGAACATCGAAATAAAAGCCCTTTACTTTTGCGTGTTATTGTGCTAAAATGTAAAGTGTGAAATTGAAACGCCCAATGGGCAGATTGGAGTTCGTTATGATAGATAAGATTAAATCTGAAAACATGGATTTGCTGTTTGAAGCAATTCTTTCTCTTGATTCTGTAGATGAATGCTATAAATTTTTTGACGATTTATGCACAAGTATAGAGCTTAAAGCCTTTGCCCAGAGATTGCAGGTAGCAAAGCTCCTCGATGAACACAGAGTCTACAACAGCATTGTGACGGAAACAGGTGCAAGCACTGCAACTATAAGCCGCGTCAACCGTTCCCTGAAGGATGGCAACGACGGATATAATATCGTTTTTCAGCGTCTGAAGGAAAAAAATTTGCTGTAATCGGCAAGTGATTTTTCCTTAATATATAATGAAAAGAGGTCAATCATGAGGAAAAATCACATTTTGAAACGCCTGTTGTCCGTGGGAATCTGCGCGTCAATGCTCATGTCGGGTTCTGCAATGACATCTGCTGCCGATGAAAGCTCGTCGTCCGATGTTGAAGTGAATTTTGCCAAAGCACTTCAATTGTCGCTGTATTTTTACGATGCAAACAAATGCGGCACGGGAATTACGGGAGGCTGCCTCGAATGGCGCGGCGACTGCCACGTTGAGGATGCTGAAATTCCGTTGAAGCCTATGGGCGACGACTACAAGGGAACTAATCTTTCGCAGGAATTTATTGATGCCAACATTGATATTCTTGACCCCGACGGTGACGGCACAATCGACCTTACAGGCGGTATGCATGACGCAGGAGATCACGTGAAATTCTGCCTTCCCGGAAGCTATGCCGCATCTACTGTCGGCTGGGGATATTATGAATTCCGTGACGCGTATGTTGATTCAGGTCAGCAGGAGCACGTTGAGGAAATCCTCCACTGGATGAACGATTATTACCTGAAATGCACATATTTTGATGAAAACGGCGATATTCTTGCCTTTTGCTATCAGGTGGGAGAGGGAAATATCGACCATAACTACTGGATTGCTCCCGAGCTGCAAAACGAAAATCTTCTCGACTTTGCCCGCCCCGCTTATTTCGCAACAGAGGAAACTCCGGCAACCGATATGTGCGCAGGCGTTTCCGCTTCACTTGCCGTAAATTATCTCAATTTCAAGGATACCGAGCCTGAATATGCCGAGGAATGCCTTAACACCGCTGTGAAGCTTTACGAGTTTGCAGTCAGAACTCATACCGAAGAAGGCGACTGCGTTGTTACAAGTCTTGGATATGACGGAGGATTCTACACCTCAAGCTACGATTATGACGAGCTTGCATGGGCAGCTGTCTGGCTTTACGAGTGTACAGGGGATTACGACTATATAGATGATATAATTCATGTTGATGAAACCGTGACCGGAGATATGGGCGCTCATCCCTACACAGGCTATTTCAAGCGAATTATGTCTGATACAGGCAACTGCTGGCAGAACATATGGGTTCACTGCTGGGATACGGTCTGGGGCGGAGTTTTCGCAAAGCTTGCTCCTATAACAAATACCTCCCGTGATTGGTATATTTTCCGCTGGAATCTTGAATACTGGGCAGGCATGACTCCTTCCGACGCGGAGGAAGCCGATTTTGAAGTTACCGTAACGTCACACAAGGACTTCGGCATGGACGATCAGGTTTGGAACACCACGATTACCGCTGAGGAAATAGCCGATTTGCCTACGGAGGACGGAGCTTTCCTACAGAAAACGCCTGCCGGATTTGCCATGCTGAATGATTATGGCTCGGCACGTTATGATACGGCTGCGCAGCTTTGCGCTCTCGTTTACGCCAAGGAAACAGGCGATATGACCTTTGCCGACTGGGCTGAGGGTCAGATGGAATATATCATGGGCGATAATCCTATGGGACGTGCATATATCGTAGGATACGACCTTGAAAACGGAGCATCACATCCGCATCACCGTGCAGCGCATGGTTCAAAAACATTGAATATGGACGATCCCGTTGATCAGACTCATGTTCTCTGGGGTGCGCTTGTAGGCGGCCCTGACGCAAACGATTATCACAGAGATGAAACAAAGGATTACATCTACAATGAAGTCGCCGTGGACTATAACGCGGGCTTTACAGGTGCCTGCGCAGGCTTGTATGAGTTCTACGGCAGGGAAAACGGCGATGAGCCTCTGGAGGATTTCCCTCCATCTGAGGAATCCATGAAGGGCGAGATAAACGAATATTACATTGAAGCTCGTGTTGTTCAGGAAAATACAGCCCGCTCTCAGGTTGAAGTTAAAATTTACAACGACACCTCACTTCCGCCCCGCTATGTTGACAACATCAAATGCCGCTACTATTTTAATATAAGCGAGCTGCTGGAGGCCGGGCAGAGCATAGATGATGTAATAATCGAGATTTATTATGATGAGGAAAATGCCAATACAAACGGCGAATCCTACGCGACCATTTCCGATCCCGTCAAGTGGGACGATGACGGCACGTACTACGTGGAAATAAGCTGGCAGGGCTGTGAGTTCTATGGAACACGTGTATTCCACTTCGGACTTATTGCGGATATGGACGAAAACTACGAAACAAACTGGGATACCAGTGACGATTACAGCCGTCAGGGACTTGAAATCAGCGAGGATACACTTCTGCTGACTGAGCTTATACCGGTTTATGTTGATGATGAGCTTGTATGGGGAATCGAGCCTGATGGCGGCACAGAGGATTCAATTTTGTACGGCGATGCAAATTGTGACGGAGAGGTTGCAATCAACGATGCCGTTGCAATTCTGAGCTATGCGTCAAATCCCGAAAAATATACTCTTTCTGAACAGGGATATGATAATTCCGACGTATATCAGCGTGGAGATGGAGTAGACAACATGGACGCGCTGTCTGTTCAAAGACTGATTTCGTCAGTAATTGAGCAGCTCCCTGAAAGCACCATATAAAACACACTTATCTTCGGCGGGTTATTATGCCTGCCGAAGATTTTTTATTTGCGTTTTCATACAATATTTTCTGCTTGCATTTTGTGTAGAATTGTAGTATAATAAAAGCTGGCTAATTCTTAGTCCGATAATTGACTAAATCAGAGTAAACAAAATATCGGCAGAAATGTGGTGAAATTATGGAACAAACAGTAAAAAATGAAAAAAATTCAGATAATGAAAATGCTTTATATACCATTCCAATGAGAGGAATCGTAGCGTTTCCGGATATGGTACTGCATTTTGATGTTGCGAGAAGCAAATCCGTTAAGGCAATTGAAAAGGCACTTGAAAACAACGAGAAAATTTTCCTTATCACTCAGCGTGACACAAATGTGGACGACCCAAAGACCTCCGAGCTGTTTAAGATTGGCGTAGTGGCTGAAATACGTCAGGTTTTGAGACTTCCGGATAACATGATGAAGGTTCTTGTGGAGGGAATTTACAGGGCACGTCTTGTCAGCATGACAGACGATGGAGAGGTAAAGAGATCTGTTGTCAAGCGTATGGCTACATATTCCCGTGCCCGAGAAAAGTATGAGGACGTTGAGGAAGAGGCACTTATTCATTCTGTAAAGAATGAATTTATGAATTACGCCCGTCATCTTCCGAAAATGCCGCAGGAATTGATCAATGAGGTTATGACGCAGGAATCGCCTTATAAGCTTTATGAAACAATTACCTTCAACTGCAATATCAATTATCACGATAAACAAACCCTTCTTGAGGAATCCCATATTTTAAGAAAGCTCATGTATCTTGTCAACTGCCTTGTTTCGGAAGCAGATGTTCTGGAGCTTGAGGCTTTCATAAACGAAGAAGCAAGGGACAACATTGATAAAAGCCAGAGGGAATACTTTCTTCGTGAGCAGCTCAAGATAATTCAGGATGAGCTTGGTGAATCAGGTATATTTTCCGATGAAGATAACTATATTATGAAGATTCTTGAATTGAAAATTGACGACGACAGCCGTCAGATGCTCATTAAGGAGGCTGAAAAGCTTGGAAAGATTCCGTCCTCATCTCAGGAAGCGTTCGTAATAAAAAATTATCTTGATAGTGTACTCAGCCTTCCGTGGGGAAAATACTCCAAATCAAAAATGTCAATTGAAAAGGCTGAGAGTATTCTTGAAAAAGACCACTACGGATTGAAAAAGGTCAAGGAACGCATTCTTGAATTTCTTGCAGTTCATATGCTGAATCCGGACATCAAGGGACAGATAATCTGCCTTGCAGGCCCTCCCGGAGTCGGAAAAACGTCAATTGCGAAATCCATTGCAAAGGCTATGGGACGCAAATACGCAAGAATTTCCCTTGGCGGCGTTCGTGATGAAGCCGATATACGCGGTCACAGAAAAACCTATGTCGGAGCAATGCCGGGAAGAGTTATTACAGCTCTGCAGCAGGCAGGAACAGCAAATCCGCTTATACTTTTTGACGAGATAGATAAGATGTGCAATGATATTAAGGGAGACCCGTCCTCGGCAATGCTGGAGGTTCTCGACAGCGAACAGAATAACGCTTTCCGCGACCATTTTATCGAGGTTCCCTTTGATTTAAGCAAGGCTGTTTTTATTACGACTGCCAATAATATTTCCGAGATTCCTCAGCCCCTCCTTGACCGTATGGAGGTAATCGAGCTGCCGAGCTATACAGCGGAGGAAAAATTCCATATTGCGAAGAATCATCTTATTCCGAAGCAGCTGAAGGAGCATGGGCTTAAAGGAAGTCAGCTGAAAATCGATGACAACGCAATTCATGAGCTTATACAATACTACACGAAGGAGGCAGGCGTTCGTACACTTGAAAGGAATATAGCCTCCCTGTGCAGAAAGGCGGCTAAGAAGATTGCTGCCGGCGAAGCAAAGAGAGTAACTATAAAAGGCGGAAAGCTAAAGGATTATCTTGGAATTTACAAGTATATGCCCGACCTTGTTTCAAAGGAAAATCAGGTGGGCGTTGTAAATGGTCTTGCATGGACGTCTGTAGGCGGAGTTCTTATGCCCCTTGAGGTTCTTGTTCTCAAGGGAACAGGAAAAATTGAGGTCACAGGCTCACTTGGCGATGTAATGAAGGAAAGCGCAAAAATTGCTGTCAGCTACAGCAGAAGTATTGCCGACCGTTACAACATAAATCCCGAATTTTACAAGGAAAACGATATACACATTCACGCTCCCGAAGGAGCTGTCCAGAAGGACGGCCCGTCAGCAGGTGTTACAATGGCAACTGCGCTTATATCGGCTCTGTCAGGAATCCCTGTAAGGTCAGATGTGGCTATGACAGGCGAGATAACGCTTCACGGAAAGGTTCTTCCCATAGGCGGACTGCGTGAAAAAACTATGGCGGCATACAAATCGGATATAAAAACTGTAATCATACCCTCAGCCAACAAGCCGGATATTGAAGAGGTTGATGATGTCGTTAAGGAGAAGCTTGAATTTGTCTATGCCGAAAAAATAAGCGACGTTCTGAATGTCGCGCTTGACCAAAGCTCGTATCATCCTGCTTCATGATAACGGGCAAAAATGACAACGAAAGGGGAGTGCTGTATGAATTACAACAATGCAGAATTCTGTGCCTCATATGGAACTTTTTCTCAGATACCCTCGCCGGAAAGAATTGAGATTGCCTTTGCGGGACGTTCAAATGTTGGAAAATCCACACTCATAAATAAGCTTTTTAACCGCAAAAATCTTGCAAGGGTAAGCTCAGTTCCGGGCAAAACGGCAACAATAAATTTTTACGGACTTGAAAATGTTTACTTTGTTGACCTGCCGGGATACGGATATGCAAAAGTCGCAAAAACCGAAAAGACACGCTGGTCAAAGCTTATTGAGGGGTATTTGAATTCCGACCGCGACCTCAGACTTGTGTTCATGCTTGTGGATATGAGACATGCTCCCACCGAAGATGATATTAACATGATAAATTATCTCATAGATACGGAGCTGCCGTTTGTAATAGTTCTTACAAAGGCTGATAAGCTTAGAAAAACTCAGCGTGAAAGCCGCATGGAGGCTTTTAAGGCGGAGATTCCGTATTTTGACGAAATTAACGTAATACCGTTCTCATCTCAGACATTTGAGGGCGTTGAAGAATTAAGACATATTATTGATGACGTTGCAGCGGAGGACGAAGAATAATGGCGGCATATCCTTATAGTGCAGCCTAAAAAATCTGAAAGGATGTTGAAAATATGTACGTATCTGAAAATCTCGGCACTAATGAAAAGGGACACCTTACTATCGGCGGAATTGATACTGTTTCGCTTGCTGAGGAGTATGGCACGCCTCTTTATGTAATGGACGAGCAGATGATAAGAAAAAATCTGCGCCGTTTTCATGAAAGTATGCAGAAATATTACGACAACAAGGGGCTTGTTTGTTACGCAAGCAAGGCATTCTCCTGTCTGGAAATGTGCCGTATTGTCGCAAGCGAGGGCGACGGACTTGACGCTGTATCAATAGGCGAGCTTTACACAGCCGTTAAGGCAGGATTTCCAATGGAAAAGGTTGGCTTTCATGGCAACAACAAGACGGATGAGGAGCTTAGATATGCTCTTGAATGCGGTGTGGGACATATAATTGTCGATAATATCAGCGAGCTGCATCGTCTTGAAGCCATCGCAAAGGAAATGGGAAAGAAGCCGGAAATAATGTTCCGCATAAAGCCGGGCATCGACGCTCATACTCATAATTTTGTCAAGACAGGTCAGATTGACAGCAAGTTCGGCTTTGCGCTTGAAACAGGCGAAGCACTTGAAGCTGTCAGGGAGGCAATAGCCTGCGAAAATGTTGCCCTTTGCGGACTTCATTGTCATATCGGCTCTCAGATTTTTGATATTGCGCCTTTTGAAGAGGCAGCAAGAGTAATGCTTAAATTTATTGCTGAAATAAAAAATGAGCTTAACTTTGAGATAAAGCAGCTTAATCTCGGCGGGGGCTTTGGAATCAAGTATCTCGAAAGTCACGACCCTGCTCCCTTTGAAACATATATGGAGAGGGTGTCGAAGGTTGTCAAGAGCTGCTGCGAGGAATACAAAATAGCACAGCCCTTTATCCTCATCGAGCCGGGACGTTCCATAGCAGCTCCTGCCGGAATCACCCTTTATACAGTTGGCGCACGCAAGGAAATCCCGAATATCAGGACGTATGTATCAATTGACGGTGGTATGTGCGATAATCCGAGATACATACTTTACCAGTCCGAATACGAAGCTATCGTTGCAAATAAGGCAAATGAGGAGCGTTCCGAAAGGGTAACAATTGCGGGAAAATGCTGTGAAAGCGGAGATCTCATAGGTGAAAATATGCCGCTTCAGCACGCCGAATCAGGAGATATAATTGCCGTATGCGCAACAGGCGCTTATAATTATTCCATGTCATCGAACTATAACAGGATTCAGAAGCCGGCAGTTGTATTTGTAAATGAAGGCGAATCGCGAGTGGTAATCAAAAGAGAGTCTCTTGAGGATATTATACGCAACGACCTTTGATTAAGACTAAATAATACGAAAAAGCCTGCTGACGTCATGTCGGCAGGCGATTTTCATTTAATCAGATATGTATCCAGATTACGCTTCAGAAGCTCATAAATCAGCTGAGCAATTTCCTTCGGCGTTTTTGGAATATCATCAATAAGCCATGCGCGTATCAGATAATAACCGCCGCCTCCAAGAAAAACCGAAAGCAATTTTTTATCAATTTTGTCGAATGGGAAATTATCCGTTGCCGATGCGTTTGCCTTCAGAAAGGCGGAATTGCAAACATCAATCATATGAACAAAATTCACTTCGGGATTTGAGCGAATAATAATTTTAGAAATCTCTGCATTATCATAAATATAGGAAAAAAGCTTTTCGAGATACGGCAGAATATCCTCTGCCTTTACAGGAATAGGCGCGACATTCTGAGCATTTTCAATAAGCTTCTTTTCAATATCCACAAGCAAATCCTGCGGAACATTGTAGTAACGATAAAAGGTGGATCTGTTAATTCCCGCTTCACGGCATAGCTCTGTAATACTTATTTTGCTGATGTCCTTATAATTTAGCAGCTTCAGAAGAGCCTCCTTCAGAAGTCTTTTGCTTATAGAAATCCGCTGATTTTCCTTTTTCATGTGTATTATCCTCGTAAACATTTTGTGAACATTACAACAATTCGGCTTAATTTGACGTATTTACATCATTTTATCGAAAACTGCCTATTGTTAATGCATCGGGTGTATGATAAAATAAACGTAGGTGTTGCCTTAATAATAGCGTTTTGTCAAGCGGGAGTCTGAATTATGAAAATAGAAACGAGAGGACTTTCTCAAAATCAGCTGAAAATAATCGCGGCAGCGTTAATGCTTGTTGATCATATTGGAGCTGAGCTGCTTCCTCAATATAAAATCCTGCGTATAATAGGTCGTCTGTCTTTTCCGCTTTTTGCGTATTTTGTATATGAGGGCTGCAAATACACTCACAGCAAGCCGATATATCTGCTGCGAATATGCCTTCTGGGTTTTTTGTGTATGGCTGTATATCTCGTCTATTCGGGCGAATTGTTCGGAAATATACTGATTACCTTTTCTATCTCAATTTGCGTAATCTACAGTATTCAATTTTTCAAGGAAAAGCTGAATAGGGGAGAGGGCGAGATACTTGGTCTGACAGCAGCTGTACTGTGCGTTGGTGCAGCATATATCATCTGTTCCGCATTGAAAATAGATTACGGATTTTATGGAGTCATGCTTCCTGCATTTGCGGAAATATTTGATGGATTCTCAAACCGCAACAAGCATATGCCCTTGATAGGCTTCGGAATCGGTCTGTTTCTGATGTCCATGCATCTGGGAGGAAATCAGTATTTCTGCCTCCTTGCGCTGCTGCTTCTTGCGGCATATAACGGCAAACGGGGAAAGAGGAAAATGAAGTATTTCTTTTATTGGTTTTATCCTGTTCATCTTGCAGCCATCGGCGCAGTTTCAATGCTCATAGAATAAAAAGCTCCTGAACGAATCAGGAGCTTTTTTCTGAAATCCAAATGTGGCGGAAGCGGTGGGATTCGAACCCACGAGCCCGTGAAGGCTACCTGATTTCGAGTCAGGCCCGTTATGACCACTTCGATACGCTTCCATAAATTCACAACAGGTATATTATATCATAAGGAAAGAAAAAAATCAAGGGGTTCGGATAAATAAAAATTTTCTAACTATTTCATTTTACCACAGGAATTTACAGATTGCCTATTGACTAAAATTAAAAAAAAGACTATAATAAAAGTGACGGTTTATTGGCGGATTTGTATGGCTTTGCAGTCTGCTGATGATTGATACCTTCTATTATTTCAAGGAGTTGACATTATGAAAAATATTTTATTTGCAGCTTCGGAATGTGTTCCGTTTATAAAAACCGGTGGTCTTGCCGATGTCTGCGGTGCGCTTCCTCAATATCTTGACAAAAACGAATTTGACGTAAGAGTAATCATGCCCTATTATACTTGTATTCCGAGCAAGTATCGTGACCAGTTCAGATACGTCTGCCATTTTTACATGGACTATGGAATGCGTCCTGTGGGATTCCACGTTGGAATTATGGAATATGAATACAACGGCATAAAATTTTACTTTGTTGATAACGAGTATTATTTCAAATGCGACAAGCCCTATACAGGCGATACAAAGTGGGATATTGAAAGATTTACCTTCTTCTGCAAGGCTGTTCTTGCAATGATGCCTGTTATCGGATTTAAGCCCGATATAATTCACTGCCATGACTGGCAGTCCGCTCTCATACCGGTTTTCCTCCATTCAACCTATGCTACGCATGATTTTTACTATGGAACGAAAACTATTATGACTATCCACAATCTGAAATTTCAGGGCATCTGGAATATTGATACATTTAAGTACAATACGGGACTTCCGGGCTATATGTTCACTCCCGATAAGCTGGAATTCAAAAAGGATGCCAATATGCTCAAGGGCGGTCTTGTCTATGCGGACTATATAACGACAGTCAGCGAAACCTATGCCGAGGAAATCAAATATCCCTTCTATGGAGAGGGTCTTGACGGATTGCTTCGGGCACGTTCGTGGTCTTTGAGAGGTATTGTCAACGGAATTGATTATAATGTTTTCAATCCGTCAACAGATGATGCAATTTACGCTAAATTCAGCACAAAAAACTTCAAGGCTAAGAAAGCAATAAATAAAACGAAGCTTCAGGAGGAGCTTGGTCTGCCTGTAGATGAGAATAAATACATGATTGCCATTATTTCACGTCTTACAGATCAGAAGGGTCTTGACCTTGTTAATTACGTAATTGAACGTATCGTTGATGAGCATACGCAGTTTGTCGTTATCGGCACAGGCGACCCGAGATATGAAAACCTGTTCAGGCATTATCAGTGGAAGTATCCTGACAGAGTTTCCGCAAATATTCTCTATTCCGATCCTCTTGCGCATAAGCTTTACGCTGCTGCTGATGCAATGCTCATGCCGTCCCTGTTTGAACCATGCGGACTTACTCAGCTTATTTCGCTCAGATACGGTACAATTCCGATTGTCCGTGAAACAGGCGGTCTTAAGGATACAGTTGAGCCGTACAATGAATTTGCAGGCACAGGCACAGGCTTCTCATTCTCAAATTATAATGCGGGAGATATGCTCAACGTCATCAATTACTCAAAGAAGGTTTATTACGATTACCGTGATGAATGGGACAAAATGGTTTTGAGAGGCATGGAAAAGGACTTCTCATGGTCAAGCTCCGCAAAGCAGTATGAGGGTATGTATAACTGGCTTATCGGCAGATAATGCATAAACAGCCGCAAAAAGGGGATAATACTCCAAAAGACGGAGGTGTCACAATGAAAAAAGTTGCATTTTTTGATACAAAGCAATATGACCGTGAATGGTTTGATAAGCTTGATAAATCCTTTGAAATAAAATATTTCGAGGAAAAGCTCAATCCCGAGAACGCCGATTTAGCAGCAGGCTGTGACGGTGCAGTTGCCTTTGTGAACGATACCATAAACAGCAGAACTATAAAAATTCTTACGGAAAACGGAGTAAATGTTCTCGCCATGCGCTGTGCAGGATATAATAACATCAATTTCAGGGCTGCTCATGAAAACAACCTGAAGGTGCTGCGAGTTCCGGTTTATTCCCCCTATGCGGTTGCCGAGCATACAATGGCTCTTCTTCTGGCACTCAACAGAAAAATCCATAAGGCATACAACCGGACACGTGACTTCAATTTTTCCCTGAACGGTCTTACAGGATTCGATCTTCACGGCAAGACAATGGGTGTCATCGGAACAGGCAAAATCGGGCAGATTTTTATAAAGATATGTCAGGGCTTCGGCATGAAGGTTATTGCCTACGACCCTTATCCAATTGAGAATCCGGATTTTGAATACACCGAACTTGACACGATTTATCGGGAAAGCAACGCTATTTCTCTCCATTGCCCCCTGACGCGCCAGAATCATCATCTTCTGGACAGTGACGCATTTATGAAAATGCGCAGCGGCGTGTTTATTATAAACACCTCCAGAGGCGGACTTATTGACAGTGAGGCACTTCTCGACGCCCTGAAAAGCCATAAGGTTGCAGGCGCGGGTCTTGATGTGTACGAGGAGGAAACGGAGCTGTTTTTTGAGGATCGTTCGGATACTATTGTCGGCGATGATATTCTTGCGAGACTTGTTTCTCTTCCCAATGTAATATTGACCTCACATCAGGCTTTTCTGACGGAGGAGGCGCTCAAGAACATTGCGGAAATAACGATTGCAAATCTTGAGGATTATTTTGCAGGAAGACCCTTGAAAAATGAGGTTTGCTATGACTGCTCCGACGGCGGAGCTACCACCAATTGCAATTAAAACGTCACGCACAAGGAATGTTTCACGGATATTCATCTGCCCTGTTTTCCTGTTTCAATGGGCAGACGGAACATTTCTTGTGCTGTGTTGTATCAAGGAGGTTTAAAATGCTGAATGGTGCAATTTTTGATATGGACGGTCTGATGATTGATACAGAAAAGCTGCTGGTGAAATTCTGGCGGCAGTCGGCAAGAGAGTTCGGCTACAACATGACAGTTCAGAATGTTCTTGACATCAGAAGCCTTTCACGAAAATATGCTGTACCGAAGCTGCGTGGAATTTTCGGCGAGCAGTTCGACTTCGAGGGCGTCCGCGCACGCCGTATTGAGCTGATGAACGCATATATAGATGAGCATGGCTTTGAGGTTAAAAAGGGACTGTTTGAGCTGCTGAACTACCTGCGCAGTCATTCCTTTAAAATCGCTGTGGCAACAGCAACTGACCGAAAGCGCACAGAAATGTACTTAAACAGAATTAACGCTCTTGATTATTTTGATGAAATAGTCTGCGGCGATATGGTAAAAAACGGAAAGCCCGAACCTGATATTTACCTGACGGCAGCCGAAGCGCTCGGACTCAGACCGAATGAATGCGCCGCCCTTGAGGATTCCCCGAACGGCATAATATCGGCAAAAAGGGCAGGGTGCAGGGTAATCATGATTCCCGACCTTTCGCAGCCTGATGATAAAATCATGTCCCAACTGGACGCAGTATATGAAAGTCTTGACAAGGCAGTGGAATTTTTTGAAAAGGATACTGCCCATAAGGAGGCGCTGAAATGAGTGTATCGGAGATATTTGAAATACCGAAGTTTTATTATTTCGAAAGCGGCAATGACTATTCCGGCAGCAAGGGAGAGTTTGCCTATAAAATCGCAAATGGCGAAAAATTCAAGTGCATGACATGGCACGGCAGACTTTGCTCAATGAAAGCGGATATTGAAAATGAAGCTGAATTTGAAAAAACGCAGGAGGGCTTCGACGCTATGATAAAATGGCTGGAGGAAAGATATTCCGAGGGATAAAAATAAACCTGTCCGAAATCGGGCAGGTTTTTTGCTTACAGATTCATATTTTTCTTGAATTCAATAAATTCCTCATATGTTCCCTGACGGTCAAGACAGCCGGAGGGCGTAATTTCGATAATTCTGTTAGCCGTTGTCTGGAGTATTTCGTGGTCGTGGGAAGCAAGAAGAACAACTCCCTTGAAATTGATCAGACTATTGTTTACAGCCGTAATGCTTTCGAGGTCGAGGTGATTTGTCGGGCGGTCGAGAATCAGTACATTTGACCCGAACAGCATCATTCTTGAGAACATACAGCGAACCTTTTCTCCGCCGGACAAAACGTTGACAGGCTTGTAGACATCATCGCCCGAAAACAGCATTCTTCCGAGAAATCCGCGAAGATATGTTTCTGTTTCGTCCTTGACGGAATATTGGCGAATCCAGTCCAGAATAGACAATTCACAGCCGTTGAAGTAATCGGAATTATCCACCGGCATATATGAGGCCGTAACGGAAACTCCCCATTTAAAAGAGCCGCTGTCGGGCTGCTCCTCCTCCATGAGAATTTTGAAAAGCATTGTAATTGCCTGTTCGCTTTCACCAATGAAGGCGACCTTATCGGTTCTGCCAAGGGTAAAGCTTACATTGTCAAGGAGCTTTACGCCGTCAACAGTTTTGGTAAGTCCCTCAACCTGAAGAACGTCCTTGCCAAGCTCTCTGTCCATATCGAAGCCGATGAAGGGGTATCTTCGGCTTGAAGCGGGAAGCTCCTCAACGGTGAGCTTTTCTATGAGCTTTCGGCGGGAGGTTGCCTGATTTGACTTTGATTTATTCGCCGAGAAGCGTTCAATGAAGGATTTCAGTTCCTTGATTTTTTCTTCATTTTTCTTATTCTGCTGCTTTATCATGCGCTGAATAAGCTGACTTGATTCGTACCAGAATTCATAATTGCCCACGTACATTTTAATTTTTGTGTAATCAATATCTACAATATGAGTGCAGACATTATTAAGAAAATGGCGGTCATGGGATACTACAATAACAGTACCGAAATATTCCGAAAGAAAATCCTCCAGCCAGCGTACAGCGTCAATATCAAGATGGTTGGTAGGCTCGTCCAGAAGAATAATATCGGGATTGCCGAAAAGAGCCTGAGCAAGAAGAATCTTCACCTTTTCGTTGCCTGAGAGTGTGGACATGACGGAGTAGAGAATATCCTCCGGCAGACCAAGACCCTGAATGAGCTTCGACGCGTCAGATTCAGCCTCCCAGCCGTTCAGCTCGGCAAATTCAGCTTCAAGCTCTGAAGCCTTTACGCCGTCTTCTTCGGAGAAATCCTCCTTAGCGTAGAGAGCGTCCTTTTCCTGCATAATCTCATACAATCGGGCATTTCCCATAATCACAGTATCAAGGACTGTGTATTCATCATAGGCAAAATGGTCCTGCTTCAGGACGCTCATGCGCTGCTCCTTTGGAATGACAACCTCGCCTGATGTCGGTTCAAGATCTCCGCAAAGCACACGCAGAAAAGTAGATTTTCCCGCACCGTTTGCACCAATCACTCCGTAGCAGTTGCCGTTTGTAAATTTCAGGTTGACGTTTTTAAACAGTGTAGAGCCTCCGAACTGGACGCTGACATTAGAAACAGTAATCATATAACCTCCGTAAATAAAAATTATAACCGCGATTTGAAATCGCTGTAACCAAATTCCCTGACAGCTTCAACTTCTCCGTTACTATGCAAAAGCATAATTGACGGAAGCGGCATACCATTGAAAGTGTTATTTTTAACCATAGAATATATCGCCATATCTTTGAAAACAAGAGTGTCTCCGATTTCAAGGGGCTTGTCAAAGGAATATTCCCCTATAACATCACCTGCAAGGCACGTCTGAGAGCCAAGACGATACGTATATTTTTTTTCATCAGGCAGACCCGAATTGAGCAGGGGAGGGCGGTAGGGCATTTCAAGTACATCGGGCATATGACACGCAGCCGATGTATCCAGAATTGCAACAGGCATATCGTTTTCCGTCAAATCGAGAACTCTTGTTGCAAGATAGCCTGCGTCAAGGGCAATTGCCTCGCCCGGTTCAAGATAAACCTCAAGACCGTATTCCGACTGCATATGACGTATGCATTTTTCAAGCCGCTGAATGTCATAATCCGCACGTGTTATGTGATGACCGCCGCCGAAGTTAATCCACTCCATCCGGCGGAGATAATCGCCAAATTTTTCCTCAACCGCGTCAAGAGTTTTTTCAAGGTCATCGGAATTTTGTTCACACAGTGTATGGAAATGAAGTCCCGTCACGCCGTCAAGCTTATCGGGCTGAAAATTTTTCAGAGTTATTCCAAGGCGTGATTTCGGCGAGCATGGATCATAAATCTCATGTCCCTCCTGTGTCGAACATTCCGGATTGATCCGCAGCCCGATTTTTTTTCCTGCCTTCAGAACTCTTTGACCGTAGCTTTCGAGCTGATTGAATGAGTTAAAGATAATATGTCCGCAGCAGGAAATAATTTCGTCTATTTCATCTTCACGGTAGGCTGCGGAAAAAACGTGATTTTCCTTGCCCATGCATTCATATCCCAGCTTTGCCTCGTAAAGACCGCTGCAGGCTGTTCCGCTGATGTACTGTCCGATCAGCGGATAGAGATGATAGCATGAAAATGCCTTTTGTGCAAGAAGAATTTTGCAGTCTGTGCGTTCCTCAATTCCGTGCAGAGTTTCAAGATTGTCTGTAAGCTTTTTTTCATCAATAATATAACAGGGAGTTTTTAAATTTGTGAAATCGAACATTTCAGCCCTCTCAGTCAACAAGAACAGGATTGCGATCCTCTTCCCACGGCAGACCCCATTTGTTAAGAGCATCCATAAACGGATCGGGATCAAACTCTTCGATGTTATACACGCCTGCCTTATTCCACTGACCTGTCATAATCATCATTGCTCCAATCATAGCGGGAACTCCCGTTGTATAGGAAATTGCCTGTGAGCCAACCTCTTTGTAGCATTCCTGATGATCGCATATATTGTAGAGATAGTATGTCTTGTCCTTGCCGTCCTTTTTGCCTTGGAAGATGCAGCCAATATTTGTCTTGCCAACAGTTCTCGGACCGAGTGAAGCGGGGTCGGGGAGAACGGCTTTCAGGAACTGGAGGGGAACAATTTCTCTGCCCTCGTACATGATAGGCTCAATTGAAGTCATTCCCACGTTTTCAAGGCATTTCAGGTGCGTAAGGTAGCTCTGACCGAAGGTCATAAAGAAGCGGATTCTTTTGATTCCCTTGATGTTGAGCGCGAGAGATTCAAGCTCCTCATGATGGAGAAGGTACATATCCTTTTCGCCGACGCCCTTGAAATTGTAGACGCGCTTGATTTCCATAGGCTCAGTTTCAACCCATTTGCCGTTCTCAATATAGCTGCCCTTCGCGGAAACCTCACGTATATTGATTTCGGGATTGAAATTTGTAGCAAAGGGGTATCCATGGTCGCCGCCGTTGCAGTCAAGAATATCAATGTAATTTATCTCATCAAATTCATGCTTCAGAGCATAGGCAGAAAAAACGCCTGTAACGCCGGGATCAAAGCCGCTGCCGAGGAGAGCTGTAATGCCTGCCTTTTCAAAGCGTTCACGGTATGCCCACTGCCATTTGTACTCAAATTTTGCAGTATCGAGAGGCTCATAGTTCGCCGTATCAACATAGTGAGTTTTAGTTGCAAGGCAGGCGTCCATAATTGTGAGATCCTGATAGGGGAGAGCGAGATTCAGCACCACGTCCGGCTTATATGATTCAATAAGGGCAATAAGCTCGTCTACATTGTCCGCGTCAACCTGAGCAGTTTCGATTATTGTTTTTGTATTGGGCTGAAGCTTTTCCTTCAATGCGTCGCACTTTGATTTTGTACGGCTTGCAATCATGATTCCCTCAAAAACCTCGCTGTTCTGACAGCACTTGTGAATTGCAACTGAAGCTACGCCGCCGCAGCCGATTATCATACATTTTTTCATATTCATATTCTCCTTTTATTTTTTAATTCAGGACATTGCCAGAAGCATCTCGCGTATTATTTTGCAGGCAGCCGCAGTTGAAACCCCGCTTTGGTCATATTGGGGACTAAGCTCGTTCACATCGCAGGCTGCAATATTCAGACTGCCGCAGACAAGGGTCAGAGCGCGCCGCAGCTCGTCAAAGGAAACTCCGCCGGCTTCGGGAGTTCCCGTTCCCGGAAATACAGATGGGTCAAGCACGTCCAGATCTACAGTGAGATAGACATTTTCCCCCTGAAGCCTTTCAACTGCTTCTTCAAGACCGTCAAGGTTAAATTTATGCATTTCCGTGTGATTTTCGGCAAATTTAAATTCCTGTCGGTCGCCGCTTCGGATTCCGAACTGATGAATATGTCCGTCACCCACAATCTCGTGACATCTTCTGAGTACACAGGCATGAGAAAGCTTTACGCCGAGGTAATCGTCACGAAGATCCGCATGAGCGTCAAAATGAACAATATGCAGATTGCCGAACCGTTTTGCAGCGGAACGAACCGCACCAAGCGTTACAAGATGCTCACCGCCAATCATAAACGGAATTTTTTTGTCATTCAGAATTGCATCCGTGCGCTTGCTTATATCATCGAGAACGCCTTCCGTGCTGCCGAATGAAAGCTCAAGATCGCCGCTGTCGAAATAAGAATAGTCAAGCATATCCTTATCCTGATACGGAGAATACGTTTCAATTCCAAAGCTTTCATTTCTGATTGCCGACGGGCCGAATCGTGTGCCGGGCCGAAAGCTTGTAGTTCCGTCAAAGCCTGCGCCGAAAAGAACGATTTCAGAATCCTCATACTCACCGTCACAGGCAATAAACGTCTGTATATTTTTATTCAACATCTCTCAAAAGCTCCTCCACATAATTAGGCAGCGCAAATGAGCCAATATGCAGACGCGGATTGTAATATCGTGTTTTCAATCCCATCATGCTCCATTTCGTGCCGTTGTAATCGTTTGTCGGGTGGTATTTTTTCGAGGCAAACCCGAAAAGCCAGTGTCCCGACGGATATGTCGGAATATGAGCCTGATACACCTTGCTTATGGGGAAACTCTCAACAATACGCTTATGTGAGCGCTGCATAGCTGCGGCATCCTCGGAATAAAAGGGACTTTCATGCTGATTTACCATAATTCCGTCCTCATGGAGCGCCTTAAAGCAGCTGCCGTAGAATTCCTTTGTGAAGAGTCCCTCGCCGGGGCCGAAGGGATCGGTGGAATCCACAATGATGATGTCATACATATCCTCACAGCGGCGAACGAATTTCACACCGTCCTCATAATAGATATGAAGTCTCGGGTCATCGAATCTACAGGCTGTCGTGGGGAGAAACTGCTTGCTTACCTCCACCACAAGCTCATCTATTTCAACTAAATCAATTTGCTCAACAGTAGGGTATCTTGTCAGCTCACGGACAACTCCGCCGTCACCCGCACCAATAACAAGTACGTTTTTGGGATTTGGGTGAACTGCCATAGGAACGTGCGTTATCATTTCATGGTAGATAAATTCGTCCTTTTCCGTCAGCATCATGTAGCCGTCCAGCGTCAGGAAGTGTCCGAACTCCTTGGAATCAAAGACATCAATTCGCTGGAATTCGCTGTTGCCGCTGTAAAGCTGTCTGTCAACCCTGATTGAAAACTTAACATTTGGAGTGTGACGCTCCGTAAACCATAATTCCATTTTATTCCTCCTGTAATAGATTATATCAGCACATTGAGTCTTTCGATATTTATGTCCTCCGTACCTGTCATAGAGCAGCCCTTTTCCTTCGCGTATTTAATATACTCGATAATCTCCGGCGTTATAAGCTCTCCCGGCGCAAGTATAGGTATTCCGGGAGGATAGCACATTACAAATTCGCAGCAGACACGTCCTGCCGTTTCATCGAGGGGAAGTGAAATCTTATCTGCGTAGAAAGCCTTTCTCGGAGCTTCCGCAACGATTGGATTGATGTATTCCTGTGACAGCATACCTGCGCCCGATTTTCCGAAGCGGCGTTTTATTTCGGAAAGCGCGCTTATAAGCCGTTCTATATCACGCATTCTGTCGCCAACGGAAATATACGCCAGAATATTTCCAATATCGCCGAATTCAATCTGAATGTCATACTCATCACGCAAAAGGTCGTAGACCTCAATTCCCGCAAGACCGATAGGCAGCGTGTGTATGGATAATTTGGAAACGTCAAAATCATAAATGCTGTCATGATTGATAAGCTCCCGTGAATAGGCGTAATAGCCGCCTATGGAGTTGATTTCGGAGCGTGCGTATTCCGCAAGCTCAACAGTTTTCGCAAATATTTCCCTGCCGCGAAGGGCAAGTCTTTTTCGGGAAATATCAAGGCTTGACAGCAGGAGATATGATGCACTTGTTGTCTGTGTGAGATTTATAATCTGACGCATATAGTCTGAATTTATACGGCTGCCCATAAGCAGGAAGGAACTTTGAGTCAGGCTGCCTCCGGACTTATGCATACTAACGGAGGAAATATCAGCTCCGGCAGCCATTGCTGTAATCGGGAAATTCTCACCGAAGTAAAAATGAGTTCCGTGAGCCTCGTCAACAAGCACGAGCATTCCCTTTGCGTGGGCAAGCTTGGTAATACGCTTCAGGTCGGAGCAGATACCGTAGTAGGTGGGATTATTAACCAGAACAGCCTTTGCGTCGGGATTTTCTTCAATTGCCCTTTCCACCTGTTCAACGGACATTCCAAGGGCGATGCCGAGCTGATGATTGACATCGGGATTCACGTAAACCGGAACAGCGTCACAGAGAATGAGCGCGTTGATTGCGCTTCTGTGGACGTTGCGCGGAAGTATAATTTTATCGCCGCTTTTGCAGGCATACATTATCATGCTCTGGACAGCGGAGGTAGTTCCGCCGACCATAAAGAAAGCGTGAGCCGCATTAAAGGCTTCGGCTGCGATTTCCTCAGCCTCTTTAATTACGGAAACGGGATGACAAAGATTATCGAGAGGCTTCATGGAATTTACGTCCACGTCCATGCAGGCCTGACCGAGAAATTCGGTAAGCTCAGTATTTCCTCTGCCACGCTTATGACCGGGAACGTCAAACGGGACAATACGCATTTTTTTGAATTTCCGGAGAGCGTCATAAATTGGAGCGTCATTCTGGTTAAGCATTTCAGTACACATTCCTTCCGCTGAAAATTTCAATCATTTCCCTGCGCAGAGCAGTGCTTATTTCAAGCCGCCGTTGTGGGGGCAGCTCGTTAATATCGGTGTTGAATAAATAATTCTGCAAATACAGCTCCTTGATGAGCATTTTTGTATGAAAAATATTTGCCTGATATACGTTAATATCCATAGCATCGTAACGCTCAAGGGTATTATTATCGATATAATCCTGAATTGAGGTTATATTGTGATCGATAAAAACCTTTTCCCCGTCAACATTGCGTGTGAAGCCCCTGACGCGGTAATCCATTGTAATTATATCGGAATCGAAGCTGCCGATGAGATAATCGAGGGCTGTAAGGGGAGTTATTTTTCCGCAGGTTGCCACATCAATGTCAACCCGAAAGGTAGCGATGCTGTTATGCGGATGAAATTCAGGGTAGGTGTGGACGGTAACATGACTTTTATCAAGATGAGCCGCAATTTCATTTCCGCCGGCAGGAATCATGGTATCGTCCGAAATGAGAAATGTAGCGGAAGCCCCCTGCGGATCATAGTCCTGTTTGGAAATATTCAGAACCTGCGCGCCTATCATTTCAGTGACATGAGTCATAATATCGCAGATTCGTTCGGAATTATACTGCTCGTCAATGTATGCAATATAATCCTTCTGTTCCTTGGCAGTTTTCGCATAACAGACATCGTATATATTGAAGCTGAGAGATTTAGTAAGATTATTGAAGCCGTAAAGCTTTAGCTTATTTTCCATAGCGTCACCTCAAATAAAAAGCGCACAAGGCTCAATCCTCCTGTGCGCATAAATACATATTTTTTGCCGCAGTTACGGCAGTTCCATATGGTTTGCATTGGTATCAGAGTCTATGTAGTCAGCACCGCGCAGGCTATGCACGGTATTGTCTATAGCAAAAACACTTTTACTACTCTTATTGACCGTTTCACAAGTTGATTTCCAAAAAAACTTATAAAATGAATTTCAATAATACAGCATAAGCTGCCGATCGGCTCCTGACCCAGCTGTCCGTATGGCTTTAGCTCCCTGAAAGCGGAAGCGGTCAAACAGCTCAAGATAATTGCGATGAGCTTTTATTACATTTTATCACGGCATACGGCAAATGTCAAGTATAATCGGCATGAATTTCACGCAAAATATAGAAATTATAATTGTGTAAGTGATTTTCCAATTGCGGAGATAATGTTGTTTTCTGGGAAAATAATGATAGAAATTCCGAATGCAATGCGGATATAATATAGGCAACATCGCCTGACGAAAAATCTAACTTAGTTTATACTCGAAGAGTACATCTGCACGACAATCTTTATGCGGTGTTGCCTATAGGAACAAAATGCTAAAGAGGAGGAATGTATATGAAATTTCCTGAAAATTTTATGTGGGGAGCTGCCTCAGCCTCATATCAGGTTGAGGGAGCATACCTTGAGGACGGAAAGGGAATAAATATTTGGGACGCATACAGTCAGGAGGGCTGTAAAATCGCCCACGGCGAAAATGGGAATATTGCCTGCGATCATTATCATCGTTTCCGCGAGGACGTTAAGATAATGCGTGAAATGGGTATAAAGAATTATCGTTTTTCCATAAGCTGGACGAGGATTCTCCCTGACGGGACAGGCAGAGTCAACGAAAGGGGACTGAAGTTCTATTCTGATCTGGTGGACGAGCTTCTCGCAAACGGAATTGAGCCGCTTGTGACGCTGTTTCACTGGGATTATCCCTATGCGCTTCATAAAAAGGGCGGCTGGCTGAATGACGACAGCTCCGATTGGTTTGCGGAATACACAAAAATTGTCGTGGACGCCCTTTCAGACAGAGTAAAATACTGGATGACGATCAATGAGCCACAGGTATTTATTGGCTGCGGATATGACATCGGAAGATTCGCACCCTTTGAACATCATCAGGCAAAGGACCTTGCGCAGATGACACATAACGTGCTGCTTTCTCACGGCAAGGCAGTTAAAATCATACGTGAAAGGGCAAAAAAAGAGCCGGTAATCGGATTTGCATTTTCGACTCCCTGTGTAACGCCGAAGGATGATTCCGCCGAAGCAATCGAGGAAGCGAAACGCAAAAGCTTCGCCTTTGACAAGGACGATTTTATTTTCGGACTTTCATGGTGGGCAGACCCGATTTTCACCGGAAATTATCCAAAGGACGCCTACGAGCAGCTTGGCAGCAATATGCCGGAAATTAAGTCGGGGGACATGGAAATTATCTCTCAGCCTGTGGATTTTTATGGTGTAAATATTTACGAGAGCAAGGCAAAATATAATCAGTATGGCTATTCCGAAAATGCTTATGCAGGCTGTCCGAGAACTCAAATGGGCTGGCCCGTTACGCCGGAGGCTCTTTACTGGTCGCCGAAATTCCTGTATGAACGCTACGGCAAGCCAATTCTGCTTAGTGAAAACGGAATGGCAGGTCATGATTGGGTGCATCTCGACGGCAGGGTACATGACCCGTACAGAATTGATTTTTTGAAGCGTTATCTCCGAGAGCTGTGCCGTGCCGGTGAAGACGGAGTGGAGATAATGGGGTATATGTACTGGTCGGAAATGGACAATTTTGAATGGGCTGATGGACTTGATAAGCGCTTTGGACTTGTTTATGTTGACTATAGAACGCAGAAAAGGACAATTAAGGATTCCGGATATTGGTATAAAACAGTTATTGAATCAAATGGAGAAGCTATTTTCAGTGACTAATCGGATAAAATTATATATCAAAACAATCCCCATGCCTTTATAGCATGGGGATTTTACTTAAATTTATTCAGCGGTAACGCCAAACGGCTTATTTCATAGCTTCTTCAACTGCAACTGCACAAGCAACTGTAGCGCCAACCATCGGGTTATTGCCCATGCCGATAAGTCCCATCATCTCAACGTGTGCCGGAACTGAAGATGAACCTGCGAACTGAGCGTCAGAGTGCATTCTTCCCATTGTGTCCGTCATGCCGTAGGAAGCAGGGCCGGCAGCCATGTTGTCAGGGTGAAGCGTACGTCCTGTACCGCCGCCCGATGCAACTGAGAAATACTTCTTGCCTGCGTCGATTCTTTCTTTCTTATATGTACCTGCAACAGGGTGCTGGAATCTTGTCGGGTTAGTTGAGTTACCTGTGATTGAAACATCTACGTTTTCTTTCCACATGATAGCTACGCCTTCTGTTACATCATTTGCACCGTAGCAATTAACCTTTGAACGAAGTCCGTCAGAATATGCCTTGCGGAATACCTCCTTAACCTCGCCGGTATGGTAATCCATTTCTGTTTCAACATATGTAAAGCCGTTGATTCTTGCAATAATCTGAGCTGCGTCCTTGCCAAGTCCGTTAAGGATAACTCTGAGAGGATTCTTACGAACTTTATTTGCCTTTTCAGCAATTCCGATTGCGCCCTCAGCAGCTGCAAATGATTCGTGACCTGCGAGGAAAGCGAAGCATTCTGTATCCTCCTCGAGAAGCATCTTTCCGAGGTTTCCGTGACCAAGACCAACCTTACGCTGATCAGCTACAGAACCGGGGATACAGAAAGCCTGAAGACCCTCACCGATTGCAGCGGCAGCGTCAGCAGCTCTTGTGCAGCCCTTCTTGATAGCGATTGCGCAGCCTACAGTGTAAGCCCACTTTGCGTTTTCAAAGCAGATAGGCTGAATGCCCTCAACGAGCTTATAAATATCAAGTCCTTTTTCCTTGCAAACGTCAGCACACTCTTCAATTGTCTTGATACCGTACTGCTCAAGAACAGCGAGAATCTGCTTTTCTCTTCTTTCATATGATTCAAATAAAGCCATCTTACAAATCCTCCTTATTCTTTTCTCGGGTCAACAATTTTAACAGCGTCAGCAACTCTGCCGTACTGTCCCTTTGCCTTTTCAAAAGCAGTATTAGCATCGTCGCCTGCCTTGATGAAGTCCATCATCTTGCCAAAGTTTACGAACTGATAACCGATGATTTCATCGTCCTCATTGAGTGCAAGACCTGTAACATATCCGTCTGTCATTTCAAGGTAGCGGGGACCCTTTGCGAGAGTACCGTACATTGTACCAACCTGTGAACGAAGACCCTTACCGAGATCCTCAAGACCTGCGCCGATTACAAGACCGTCTTCAGAGAATGCGCTCTGTGAACGACCATAGACAATCTGGAGGAAAAGTTCTCTCATAGCAGTATTGATAGCGTCACAAACGAGGTCAGTGTTAAGAGCCTCAAGAATAGTTCTTCCGGGAAGTATTTCAGATGCCATAGCAGCTGAATGTGTCATACCTGAACATCCGATTGTTTCAACAAGACATTCCTGAATAACGCCTTCCTTAACATTGAGAGTGAGCTTGCAGGTACCCTGCTGAGGTGCGCACCAGCCCACGCCGTGTGTGAAACCGGAAATATCCTTAATTTCCTTAGCCTTTACCCATTTAGCTTCCTCCGGTATCGGAGCAGCGCCGTGAGCAACGCCCTGTGCAATAGGGCACATTGTTTCAACTTCATGAGAATAAATCATATAATTACTCCTTTCATATATAAGGCGGCAATTATCGCCTTAGCATATATTTAAATTATACACCATTATTTGCTGAAAATCAAGTCTTTTTTATCAGTTTTCCGCATATTCGGAAAAAACATATGATTTTCCTCAAAATAAAGGCGACATCGCACAAATTACGCTGTCGCTTTTATACAATCTGACGAAAAATATTGGTATATCCTATGCACGAAATTTTGCGTGGTAAGTCTGTTTTATCAGAACATCAGCTGATTGGTATCGCCCAAATCCTTGGCAGGCTTACCTGCGGCAGGAATATTTTTCGAGCGATATTTTCCGAGTGTCTCCTCATCTTCGGGAGCAACAACCTCTGCCGATGACAGAACGGCATTTTTACGCAGCGTCATAGCCTGAACTCCCTGAGAATCTCTTGTAGCCTTGGGAAGCATCATTGCCGTGTTGAATACAAGTGCGTGACCGCTTGAGCTGCGCAATAAGACGTCGCAATCCTCGGAAATAAACAATGCCGTCACAAGAGGGCTCTTTGACGAATATGCATTTGCAAGCTTTTTGCGGTTTGTTTTTGTTTCGTAGGAATTAAGCGGAACCTTAGCAGCCTTGCCGTTTTCAAAGAAGAAAATCATATATCCGCTGTAATCCGTTGTCGGAACAAGAGTTTTAAGATTCTCATCCTCTCCAAAGCCGAGCTTGGCAGGAATATAATCGCCCAGAACGCTTGCCTTCGTATCATCAAATGCGCTTGCCTTTGACTTATAGACCTGTGCCTTGTCGGTGAAGAATAACAGGTCTGATTTGTTTGTGCTTTCAAAGGACTGCATAATATAGTCGCCCTCCTTGAGCTTCTGTTCGCTGCTCATTCTGAGGGACTGAACTGTAATTTTCTTGAAGTAGCCGCTTGCCGAAACAAAAAGGTTTACCGGATAATCGGGAGTATCGTCCTCTGCGGATTCATCCTCCACGTCCGACTGATAATAGAAAAGTGTTTTTCTCGGCTGAGCATAATTTTTTATAACATCACGAAGCTCATCTATAATTACCTGACGAACTTTATTCTTATCCTTGAGAATATCCTCCATTTTATCAATATCGCTCCGCAGTGAATCAATTTCATCGGTTCGGCGGAGGATATACTGCTTGTTGATATTTCTGAGCTTGATTTCAGCCACATATTCCGCCTGAATCTCGTCAATTCCGAAGCCAACCATAAGATTCGGCACAACATCAGCTTCCGCTTCTGTTTCACGTATAATTCGTATTGCCTTATCAATATCCAGCAATATTTTCGCAAGAGCCTCAAGCAAATGCAGCTTTTCCTTTTTCTTTTGCAGGTCGAAATAGGTTCTGCGCTGAATGCATTCCTCACGAAATGCCGTCCACTCAGTCAGAATCTCACGTACTCCCATAACCTTTGGAGTTCCTGCAATGAGAATATTAAAATTGCAAGGGTAGCTGTCCTGAAGGGGAGTGAGCCTGTAGAGCTTCTGCATGAGCTTATCGGGATCGACGCCGCGTTTAAGGTCGATTGCGATTTTCAAGCCGTCAATGTCCGTTTCATCTCTGATGTAAGAAATTTCACGTATCTTACCTGCCTTTACAAGCTCAATAATCTTATCCATGATGGCTTCAACTGTGGTGGTATAGGGAATTTCCGTAACCTCAATGCAGTTTGCAGATTTATCATAGCTGTACTTTGAGCGAACCTTTATACTTCCTCGTCCCGTTTCGTAGACCTTATTCAGCTCGGCTTCATCATACAGCATCATTCCGCCGCCAGGAAAATCAGGGCCTTTCAGTGTGCTGATAATATCGTGATCCGGATTTTGCATCAGAGCAATAGTTGTTTCGCATACCTCTTCAAGATTAAATGGGCAGACGTTGCTTGCCATTGAAACGGCAATTCCCGTATTTGAGTTGACGAGAACGGTAGGGAAGGTTGTGGGCAGCAGAGTAGGCTCAGTCATTGTGTTATCGTAATTCGGCACGAAGTCAACTGTTTCCTTGTCAATATCACGAAAAAGCTCGTTGCAGATTTTTTCAAGCTTTACCTCAGTATATCGCGGAGCAGCGCATCTCATTTTGCTTGAATACGCCTTACCGAAGTTTCCCTTTGAGTCAACATAGGGGTGGAGAAGCGCTTCATTGCCTCTTGTCAGACGAACCATAGTTTCATAAATAGCCTGATCGCCGTGGGGATTGAGCTTCATAGTTTCGCCCACGACGTTAGCCGACTTTGAGCGCTCCTTATCGGGATTAAGAAGTCCGCGCTTGTACATCATGTAGAGCAGCTTACGGTGAGACGGCTTGAATCCGTCAATTTCGGGCAGCGCACGGGAAATAATAACGCTCATGGCATAGGGCATATAGTTATTTTTAAGCACATCTGTGATTCTTTCGTTTACAACAGTTCCTGAGCCTTCGATATACGCTTCATGCTTCGGAGCTGTTTTCTTTTTTGGAGTTTCCTTTTTTCTTGGCATTTATATTAAATCTCCTTTTCGTAATCGGAATACTGTACGGCAATGTGTTTTTGCGATTGGTTCTCATTTCATGAGAATGCGGAAAATTCAGCTTATATCCGCAAGCTCCAGATAATCGCTGCCGTATTCGGAAATATAATCCTTTCGTCCCTGCAAATCATCTCCGAGAAGCATCTCGAAAACCTGTGCCGATTCCTCAACATCGTCCACGTCAACCTTAATAAGCCTGCGTGTTTCAGGATTCATAGTCGTCAGGGACATCATATCTGGTTCGTTTTCACCAAGACCCTTTGAACGCTGAATGGTATATTTCTTGTCGCCGATAAGCTCAAGAATACGCTGCTTTTCCTTCTCTGTATACGCGAAATATGTTTTTTCCTTTGTATTGATCTCAAACAGGGGAGATTCGGCAATATAAACATATCCCTCCCGTATGAGAGTCGGAGTCAGCCTGTAAAGCATTGTCAGAATCAGCGTGCGTATCTGGAATCCGTCCACGTCCGCATCAGTACATATAACAATTTTGCTCCAGCGGAAATTTTCTATATTAAACGATGAAAGATCCTTGTTTGACTTAGAGGTAACCTCAACTCCGCAGCCGAGAACCTTGATTAAATCTGTAATAATCTCATTCTTGAAGATTTTGGTATACTCCGCTTTAAGGCAGTTTAAAATTTTTCCGCGGACAGGGATAACTGCCTGAAATTCAGCGTCGCGGGCAAGCTTAACCGAGCCGAGAGCCGAATCGCCCTCCACAATATAAATTTCACGCCTTGATGTATCCTTAGTACGGCAGTCAACAAATTTTTCCACCATATTTGCGAGGTCGATTGTGCCTGAAAGCTTCTTTTTCATATTCTGACGGGTCTTTTCCGCATTTTCACGGCTTCGCTTATTGAGCAGAACCTGCTTTGCAATCCTGTCAGCCTCGTCGGGATTTTCAATAAAATAAACCTCAATCTGGTGCTTGAGGAAGTCGGTCATAGCCTCATAAATGAATTTATTTGTTATAGCCTTTTTTGTTTGATTTTCGTAGGACGTCTGAGTTGAAAATGACGACGACACAAGTATCAGGCATTCCTCAACATCGTTAAATGTTATTTTAGCTTCGTTTTTCTGGTATCCGCTGTTCTGCTTCAGATAAGCGTCAATCTGGGACACAAAAGCCTGCTTGACAGCTCTTTCAGGTGAACCGCCGTGTTCGAGAAAGCTTGAGTTGTGATAATATTCAATTTGCTTTACCTGATTTGAAAAGGTCAGTGCAATATCAAGCTTTACCTTGTATTCGGGCTTATCCTCACGATCCTTGCCCTTTCTGTCGCACTGCCAATGCTGAATTGACGTAAGCGCTTTATCTCCGACAATTTCGCCAACGTAATCGGTTATACCGTTCTCGTAAATAAATTCAGTTTCGGTAAATCCGCCCGATACATTTTCAGAGCGAAACAGGAAGAGAATATTCGGGTTTACGACAGCCTGACGCTTCAGAACATCGTGGAAATATTCATCGGTTACGGCAATATCGGTAAAGACCTCCAAATCGGGACGCCAGCGCGTTTTAGTACCTGTCTGCTTCTTTTTGCAAGGCTCTTTTTTCAGACCTCCCACGTTGTTGCCCTTTTCAAAATGCAGCGAATATTTGAATCCGTCGCGAACAACCTCAACGTCCATAAATTCAGAGGAATACTGAGTTGCGCACAAGCCGAGACCGTTCAATCCGAGAGAGTATTCGTAGGATTCAGCATCTGCGTCATATTTTCCGCCTGCGTAAAGCTCACAATAAACAAGCTCCCAGTTATATCTGTTTTCATTTTTATTGAAATCTACGGGACAGCCTCTGCCGAAATCCTCAACCTCAATATCATTGTTTCGGTAATGGGTAATTATAATTTTATTGCCGTAACCCGACCGTGCTTCATCTATGGAGTTTGAAATAATCTCAAAAATTGAATGCTCACAGCCGTCAAGTCCGTCCGAACCAAAAATAACAGCAGGACGTTTCCTGACCTTATCAGCACCCTTCAGCATTGTAATACTTTCGTTTCCGTAACTATCTTTTTTAGCCATATATCGCTGCCGCAAACCACGGCTTCTCCCTTCATATTCTTAATAATCATTCTTATGATACCACAAACGCCGGATAAATGCAAGGCATATTTTTATAGTTAAATTTTCAAAATTTTTTTAATGCCTTGACAAGGTGTGTATTATTTGGTATAATATACTGTGTTATGTGCCGGTGTGATGGAATTGGCAGACGTGCCGGACTCAAAATCCGGTGGTAGCGATACCGTACCGGTTCGACCCCGGTCACCGGCACCACAATTAAAACTCCCGCTAAGCTTTAAGGCAATACCGCACAAAGATTGTCGAGCTTTGCGGGATGTTGTTTTATCCGATACTGAAAGCTGCAAAGAGCTGATGAATAACAGGGGAGGAATAAAATTGAAGCTTTATAAGCAAAATTCCTTTGAGCTGAAAAAAATAAAGAATAGATTTTTGAACATTCTGCGTTTTGTTCCGCTTATATTGTGTGTAATATTTATGGCAATATATTTGTTTTCCGACGAAGAAATCAGTGCGGAAAATCTTTTGAATTATGCACCTAAAAAACCGCTGTATGCCGCCATATTTGTAGTGCTTTTATATGCATTAAAAAGCCTGACAATTGTTTTTCCTCTTATTGTATTGAAGCTTCTGGGCGGATTTCTGTTTGATCCGATTGATGCGATAATCGTCAATTCAATTGGTGTTCTTGTTGAGCTTATAGTACCTTATTGGGTGGGAAGATTATCAGGAGCAAAATTTGTAGAAAAAATATGTGCCAAATACCCCAAAATAAATGAGATATTCGGCAGCAATGATAACAGTGATTTCTTTATATCATTTTTTCTTCGCATAATTGATTTTTTGCCGGGCGATGTTATCAGTATGGCTTTTGGAGCAAGAAAATTTCCGTTTTTCACATCCTTAGTCGGAAGCTTTCTCGGAATGCTCCCGGGAATAATTACGGCAACTTTCCTTGGAACAAGCATTACCGATCCCACATCACCGATGTTCTGGATTTCAATAAGCTTGACTGTCGGTCTGTCAGTATCGTCCGCCCTGATTTATTACATCTGGAGGAAGAAGAAGATATTGTCCTGAAGCTATTTTATCTCATGACGTATGAAGGTTCCCTCCGGAAAAACCATATCGGATTTGAATGAAAATTTCATCATTGCATGATTTGCCGTTTCAATTTCGTCGCCATTCTCATCAAACATCTTTTCAATCCGCATATTGACAGGCTTTTTTCCGGGAGATAAAATCTCAACATCGTCACCTGCAAGGAATTTATTTCTCTGCGTACAATAAACAGTACCGTTTTCGCATCCTTCCACAACGGCAACAACGTCATAATTTCTGATATAGCCGCCGTTTTCATAGAACTGTGATTCCTGTGGATTTCCAAAGAAAAATCCATGGGAATATTTTCTGTGACTCACCTTATAAACCTCATCGTGAATCCAGTCCGGAAGTGAGAAGCTGTCGGGATTTTTATAATATTCCTCAACAGCCATATTATATGCATTCGTGACAACCGCAACATAATACGCTGATTTTGCGCGCCCTTCAATCTTCAGACTTGTAACTCCCGCATCGGCAAGCTTGTCTATGTGGTCAATCATGCACAGGTCCTTTGCGTTAAGTATGTATGTGCCCTTTTCGTCCTCAAAAACAGGGAAGTATTCTCCGGGACGTTTTTCCTCCATGAGATGATACCCCCAGCGGCATGGCTGAGCGCATTCGCCTCTGTTCGCGTCACGATTCACAAGATACTGTGACAGCAGACATCTGCCGGAAAAAGACACGCACATAGCTCCATGCACGAAGGCTTCAATATCCAGATCGGGGCTTGTTCTGGCACGTATTTCGGCAATCTCATCCAAGGTCAGCTCACGTGCCAGCACGATACGCTTTGCGCCCATGTTGTAAAGCTCCTGAGCCGTTACATAATTAACAATACCCGTCTGAGTTGAAATATGTATCTCCATATCCGGTGCAAACTTTTTTATAAGTGACAGCAGACCAATATCCGCAACAATAAGAGCGTCAACCTCAGCATCAACAGCCTCTTTGACAAATTGCTCGAATGCGGGAATTTCGTTGTTCCTCGGAAGTGTATTGCAGGTCAGATAAACCTTTACTCCTCTTGAATGAGCAGCTTTTACAGCCTGAATAAGCTCCTGAAAATCGAAATTCATCGGAGAGGAACGCATACCGAATTGTTTTCTTCCGAGATAAACAGCGTCAGCGCCGTAATCTATAGCCGCTTTAAAACGCTCGGCATCACCGGCAGGCGACAGAACCTCAAGTTGTGACATATTATTCTTCCTCCTGATTTTCTTCCGCTGCCATTTGCTCTTCAATCATTGCCTGATAAGCCTCATGCTCCTCAAGTGTTGTCGAGAAGTAAGTCTCTCCCGTATTAACATTTGCAATGAAATAATAATAATCGCTTTCAAACGCCTCAAGAACAGCGTCTATTGCGTCAGTTCCGGGATTGCATATAGGTCCGGGCGGCAGTCCCGTAGAAACGTAGGTATTATACGCATCTATAATAACCTGATCGTAGACCTCCATATGCGGCTTGATAACATTTTCCGCATAGAGCCTTGTAGGGTCGGACTGAAGCAGCGGGAACTGATCCTGATGATTTAATCTGTTCCAGAAAACCGATGCGACAAGCGTCATGGATTCCTGCGTTGCGGCTTCCTGCTGTACAATCGAGGCAAAGGTTATAAGCTGATCGAGAGTAAGATTAAGATCTTCCATTTTCTCATATCGCTCATCAGTCATTTTATTATCGAAATTCATATAAATTTTCTGGCAAACCTGCTTCGGATCCATATCCTCATAGAAGTAATAGGTATCAGGGAACAGGTATCCCTCCATCTGATAGAATTTCAGACTTGAACGTGCCGAGAGCTTGCTTTCAAATTCAAAGCCCAGATCTCCCGCATTAAAATAGAACAGGAAATCATCAATTGAGCAAACGCCGTTTTCCTCAAGCAAAACAGCTGCGTCATAGAGAGTAATACCCTCAGGGAAGGTTACCTCCACAGAGGTTTTCTGTTCGCTTTCCGATGATGTAAGCTCCTGAATAATCGTTTCATACGCCATATTTGGTCTTAAAAAATGTTCGCCTGCAATATATTCGGTATCCGAGCCGCTGAGCTGCGAAAAAAGCGTAAAAAATTCGGGAGATTTAATAATGCCCTCTTCCTCAAGCAAAGCAGCAATTTCTTCTGTTGTCGCGCCCTCCTCGATAATAATAAGGTGGGTGGTTTCGCTTTTGCCTATGCCGAGCATATCCTTTCCATATGCAATAATAACGAGGGAAAGGCAAATGGAAACAGCAAAAATGAATGTCGTGAGAATAAGTACGCCGGGCAGACGGCTTCTTTTTTTCTTCTTTTTCTTTTTCTTCTTTTTTGCCGGAGCTTCATTTTCCCTGACAGGCGTATGATTTTGCGGATTATCCTGACGCTCCCTTGATTTATTGGGAGCTTTGCGTATTTTCACATTTTCCTGATAATTTCCGCTCTCGCCTGACCTGCCGGTGTCGTGCTGCGGCTGTTCTGCTTCGGGAATTTCAATCTGCTTTTCCTGCTCGTCGTTTGCAGCCTCCTCACGCATTTCAACAGGCTCTTCAGGCTGCCCTGCCGATTCAGATGCCATGTCGTCATTGTGATTTTTTTTTCTTTCAAGCTCATCTAAGATGTTGTTTATAATGTCGTCATTATTATTATTTGGCACAGCAAAGCACCATCCTTTCTTCTGTAACGATAGCGTCCATTTTCAGGTCATGAGGCAATGTCGGCAGCTCAGGAAAAATCATTGCTTCATAGGTCAGTCCGATTTTGTAAAGCTGTGGATAAAGCGCAATAAACCTGTCATAATAGCCTCCGCCATAGCCCAATCTTGCACCTGATTCCGTAAAGGCAAGTCCCGGAACAATGCAGACAGCTTTATCTGTCATAATCAACGACGGTGCAGATTCGGGAGGTTCGGGGATATTGTATTTCCCCGTAATCAGCTCATCGGCTGAATTTATATAATGAAACGTCATGATTCCGTTTTCATGGCACTTCGGCAAGGCAATTTTTTTCTGCAAATTCAGCAGCCTTTCCATTAGCTCAAAGGTGTCTGTTTCCGAGCCGACAGCTGCGTACAGCAGAATATTTTCCGCATTTTTAATTTCCCTGCACTCAAGGAGAATATCTGCGGCGTCAGCGGCTTTTTTCAATTTATCCGTGACAGACTCTCTCCTTTTCCTGCAAAGGCTGCGAAGGTTTTTTTTATCGCACATATCAATCACACATTATTGACTTGCTGAGCTTCTGGCTTGCCTCCGCGGAAACGAGTGTTTCAACAAGCTTCAGACCGAATTTTACGGCAACTCCCGCACCTCTGGCAGTAATGATATTGCCGTCAACAGCAACGGATTCCGTGCCGATTTCCGCGCCTGAGAGCTGATCCTCGAATCCCTCATAGCACACAGCTGTTTTGCCATTGAGAAGATTTTTATGCCCAAGTATAGAGGGAGCGGCGCAAATGGCAGCAATATATTTATTATGCTCCGAGCAGTAATCAATTGCCTTCTGAACGCTGCTGTCCTTTTCGAGATTAAGAGTTCCCGGCATACCTCCGGGGAGAACGATCATCTCAAGGTCGTCCCCAAGAACAATCTCTTCGGCGGAAATGTCGGCAGCAACGGGAATCTTATGTGAGCCGACAACATTTTTGCCGCCTACGCCAGCTGTAACCACTTCTTTTCCGCTGCGTCTGAGCAAATCAATCGGTGCAATTGCTTCAACCTCTTCAAATCCGTTAGCAAGAAAAACATAAATCATAATTTAACCTCCAATGCCGTTTTAAGCGAACGGTACGCTGAATTATTTAAAAGTTACAATATATTTTTTTAAAAGGAACACGGGATGATATGAAAGCTTTGATTTTCTTAATCCCTCAATTCCAAGATCCTCCTCGCGGTTAATGTATTCATAGTCAGACGCAAATGCTTTAGCAAAGCAATTATTTATGCCTGCGTAAATTCCCTCATAGGAGGTATCGCCCTTTTCGATATGAACGCAAAAGGTATTTGAATTAAGCCCCTCTCCGATAGTTACGGCAGCGGGCTTTCCGTCAATTCTGATTATGCCGCCCTTGAGTCCAAGCTCATTAAAGTACGTAAAATAGGTGTTTATGGCGTACTGTTCAGCAATAAATGAATGTGTGTTTTCACTTGTTTTGCTGTTGTAGGCTTCAGTGCTGAACGAAATGCAGTCGTCAAAATCATTTTCGGTAATAGGGGAGAAGAAGTAATCCAATTTATTGAAGCGGGACAAATGGTTTCTTTTTCCATGATATTTTTTGCCTGTAAGCTCAATCAAATCATTTGATTTATAGATATAATCCGAACCATCTCTGTCCAATTCGCTTACAAATTGGGATGGGAACAGCTCATTCAGAAGTGCAAGCAGATTCTCGGTAACGCCCGATAGTCTGAGGGGACATCCGCAGGATTCCGAATATTTGCGCAGCTCGGCGAAAAGCTCCCTGTAATCACCCTCACCGGCAGGAAAAACAAACGTAGGAATATTATCTTCTGTTGTAAAAGCGCATGAGATATAGAAATCCTTGAAAAAGGCAATTTTTGAATCGGAAAGACGTTTCCATGCCATATTATTTGCAAAGCTGTACTCACAGCCCATAAAATCCGATTTTTTTAAAGCGTTATTGATTTTATCTTTATCTGAAATATCAATATCTCTGAATTCGAGCATTTAAATACCTCCTGAATGAAGAATTCATTCGCCCCTGAGATTCTTGAAAAATTCCCGTACTTCATCGGGCTTTCCGCAGGACATTTTGCCCTCGGTGCATTTTCCGAAGCAGCATGACGGACCGGCATTTTTGAATATATTCGGAGCAGCTGCATAGCAGAGCCTGTACATTTCGATGGCAAGCTCACGGATTTCCCACTGAGCGCGATTGCAGCAGCGGTGCTTGAAAAAGTTAAAGAGGCTGCGCGCGTTCATGGTTACGACAATTTTTGTTTCGCAGGCATTGGGCAAAACAAAGCGAGCGTCTTCATATGCTTTTTTTCGTGCCTTTGAGGCAGCCTCCTTTTCGGAAAGTCCCTGTGCGATGAAGCTTTTTTTATGGCTTTCCGTGAGAATTTCGGCGATTTTTTCATATGATTCCGTTACAGCGTTCATTTGCTTTTCAAATTCGGCTTTAGCCTCGGGAACAGCAGCTATTTCCGGAGGAAGAATATATTCAAATCCGTTTTCGTTTACATACCTCTGGCTTTTCTGGGAATATGAAGCGATTCTGTGTCTGACCAGCTGATGTGAGCAGGCTCTTGAAATTCCCTCAATAGCGAAGGTAAAGGAAACGTGCTCCATAGGACTTTCATGCCCCATAGAAGCCAGCATATCCACAAAATCGGCTGCTTTTTCATTTGTGAAATTATTCATTATATCAGATGCTCCGGCATCGGAATAGCACAATCTTGCAGCAGCAGCTATAAGCTTTTCAGGCTCCGGAGTATGTGAAATCAAGGTGACGTTCATTTTTCAACCTCCTGAAAATAGTAAGTGTTTCCCTAATATTGTACCATTTTTATAGCATTTAGTCAAGACAAAGTTAGCGGCTGAATCATACCAGCTTTTCAAAATCGGGGACAGGCGCAGTGAATTTTTTTGAATTAAGATATTTCAGCCGCGAATCCTCACCAAAGCGGAATCTGAGTGAATATGCGCAAAGTGCCTGTATATGGCGGTTATATGCTCTGTTAGCGGAGGGGCTGCCATATTTTTCATCACCTAAAATCGGCAAGCCTGCGCTTGCGAGATGCGCTCTTATTTGATGAGTTCTTCCCGTGAAAAGAGTAACCTCGAGAAGGGATAGGGGAGAGCGAGTGCGGATAACTCTGTATCCTGTTTTTATTTCTCGATAGCCATCCTTTGGCGTTGGGGAAATCCTGACAATATTTCCCTCTGATTCCTTGAAATGGTAAGCGGTCAGTACAGCCTCCTTTTCGGGCGGAGTCCCTACCGCAACGCAGTGATAAATCTTCTCGGAATTGCCCTCACGTATAGCCCTGTTAATTTCCCGCAGAGCCATAGCATTTTTCGCAGCTGTAATAAGTCCGCAGGTGTTTTTATCCAATCTGCTGCACAGGGCAGGGGAGAAGGAGTTTTCCGCTTGCGGGTCGTAGCAGCCGCAATTATACAAATATTTTTTTATGCGGTCGATGAGGGTATCTGAGCTATGCTCATTATCGCAATGAACGGCAATGCCGACATTCTTGTTAACAATTAAAATATTTTCGTCCTCATAGACAATATCAAGAGCATCCGAAGCATTCATAAAAGAAATATCCTTGTCGGATTCCGAAAATTTATCATGAATATAAACAGATACCGTGTCACCCGTCATGAGCTTTGCGGAAATGTCACATTTCCGCCCGTTTATTCTGATGTCCTTTTTTCTTATCATCTTGTACATCATGCTTTTCGGGAGCTTCGGAAACATTTTTAAAATAAAACGGTCTATTCTCTGTCCGCTGTCATTTTCGTTGATTATAATATTACGCATTTTCTCACTCCTTTTTATTGGACTTGCCGGCTGAATTCAGCCGAAAATGTGAAATAAGTTGGCACATTTTTTGCTTCACTTTTTCTAAATATAAACAGTATATCACATTTCTTTTTTTAAGTCAAACACTTATTGAGTTTATTGCACAAAATCAACAGTCAATCTTAGTAGAAAAGGTAGATTTTATCTGAAAAGTGTTGAAATTCTCGTGCGTCCTATTGTATAATAAAGACAAATTTTAATATGAAAGGAGACGTGATTACAATGCATTTTTTCAAAAAGTTCATTGTGGCTGCTTTAACCGGAAGTCTTATTCTTTCAGGAATTTCCGGCGTGTCTGTCAGTGCAGAAGCAGACGATTCGGATTATACCGATGAGCAGTCCGTAACTTACACGGATACATATGACGAAGGTGAATATGCCGAACCGGATGAGATACCAGATAATTCCCTCGGCGCATCATTTAAGGTCTTTGATATCTATGATGCATATGTACAGTACGAATCAATCACAACAACAACGACGACGACAACAACAACTACTACCACTACTACTACAACCACTACTACGAAGAAAACAACCACAACCACAACTACCACAACAACTGCGGTGACCTCACGGGATTTAAGCTCCGGACTCAAGGGCATTGACGTTTCAAGATGGCAAGGCTCTATTGACTGGACAAAGGTTAAGGCTGCCGGAATCAACTTCGCTATTATACGTGCCGGCTACGGTAAGTACGCTTCTCAGGAAGACCCATATTTCGATACAAATATGGTAAACGCCGAGAAGGCAGGAGTTGACTGCGGAATTTATTGGTACAGCTACGCTACAACTGTTGAGGAAGCATACCTCGAAGCGGAAGCCTGCTACTCCGTTATAAAGGACTACAGCTTCGAATATCCGCTTGTTTTCGATATTGAGGAGGACGCGCAGTATAATCTGAGTACGGCGACTGTTTCGGCAATTATCGACGCTTTCTGTTCGACTATGGAAAGCAAGGGATATTATGTATCACTTTACAGCTATGCGAATTTCCTGAACACTAAGGTTTATTCCTCTGTTCTCTCAAAATATGACATATGGGTTGCGCATTTCTATGTTTCAACTCCGTCATATTACAACGCATACGGAATGTGGCAGTATACCAATTTAGGCACAGTCAATGGAATATCGGGAAATGTGGATTTGGATTACGCATATAAGGATTATCCGTACCTCATGAAAAAATATGGGTTAATGGGTTAAACGGATGCTAAACTATATATTTTAAAATCTAAACGCATACTGCTGAAATTCGCGGTATGCGTTTTCATGTTAGCGGGAGGACATTTTGTGATAGAATTTATAACAGGTGCTGCCGGAAGCGGCAAGTCAACGGAAATGATAAAAAATATAGACTCTTTGTCAGAAATGGGCAAGGATATTTGTATAATAGTCCCTGAACAATTTTCCTACGAATTTGACAAAAATCTTTACAGGATTATTGGTGCTAAAAAGTTCAATAAGCTTTTTTCGCTTAGCTTTACAAGTATTGCAAGAGAGCTTTTTCAGATGTACGGCGACAGCAAGAGAAACGGCAGATACGCTGACGAAACGGCAAGAATGATTCTGATATATCAGGCTATTGCGGCTATGCGAGGAAATCCGCAGTCTAAAAGATTTTTCGAAAGACAGCTTTCCCATACGGGCTTTGCCGAGGAAATACTCAGGCTTATTTCTGAAATGAAAATGTCGGGGATTACCCCTCAGAAGCTGATGGAAAAATCCCTGCTTACCGATAAAAAACTGATGGATAAGATAAATGATTTCAGCCTTATTTATCTGAACTACGAACACCTTATGACTGAATACGGCTTCAAGGACAGCTGGGACGACATCAAGGAGGCTGCAAGGATAGCCAATTTAAATCAATACTTCCGCGGAAAAAATGTCTTTTTAGATGAATTTGAAAGCTTTACCGGCGATCAGATTGAATTTATCAGGGTTATAATATCTTCAGCTGATAATGTATATATAACTCTCCGGACGGATGATGTAAACGCGGGAGAATTCACGTTATTTGAAACCGTTAACAATACATATCGTCATCTTGCGCAGATATGCCGCGAATTGAACAAGGAATACAAAATTATCAAATGCGGCGGCAGCTATCGCTTTCGCAGCCCCGATATTGCTTATCTCAGCGAAAACATTCTGCGTGACAGCAGGAAGGAAATATCTGAAATTCCCAAGGCTGAAAATATCAAAATATTTGAAGCTAAGGATTACTACAGCGAATGCGAATATGTCTGCGCTTCAATAAAGCGTCTCGTTTACAGCGATAAATCAATGAAATTCAGCGATATTGCTGTAATTTCAAATAATATCGAGGAATACTCGGAGGTTCTCAAAGCGGCTTTTGAACGTTATGATATACCGTATTTTTTAAGCGTGGAGAAGCCGGTTCTGCACACCTCAATTATGATTTTTTTCTCAACGCTGCTAAATATCATATCGAGAAGAAAATACAGCTCGGAGCAGCTTTTCAGATTTATGAAATGCGGGCTGCTTGACGTATCGCTTATTGAGGTTTCCTTAATCGAAAACTATTGCTATAAATGGAGCATTGACGGAGATACATGGACTGAAGAATTTACAGCTCCTGACGACGATCTGGAACGTCTCGAGCAAATCAGGCGCAGCATAATAGCTCCGCTTGAGAAGCTGAAAAAAAGCTTAGCCGGAAAAAATAACGCAGCTCAGTTTTGCCGCCTTATTTATGATTATATCGCCGGCTGCGGAGCTGAAAAAAATATATCAAGAGCTATGGGCAGGCTCATAAAGGAAAACAAGGATTACGAAGCGTCGGAGCTTAAAAAACTCTGGTCGTGCCTGATTGATATTCTTGACAGCGTATCCGAAACGCTCAGGGATTCAGAAATTTCCTTTAACGAATTTAAACGTATTGTTAATTCTCTTATCGGAATGATTACCTATTCCGTACCACCGCAGACGCTTGACAGCGTTACTGCCGCATCGGCAGGAACAGCAAGATTGATGCAGCCGCGCGTTGTTTTTGTAATGGGCGCAAACGACGGAAATTTTCCCAATACCGTTTCATCTCACGGCATATTTTCAGATGCCGATAAACAAAAGCTTGCGGATAACGGCATTGAAATTTCCCGAAGTATGCCCGAGCTGATTGCATTCGAAAGACTTGTAGTTTACAAAGCACTGTCTGCGTCCTCGGAAAAATTGTATATAACATATTCGCTTTCGGATTTATCGGGGCAGTCGAAATATTCTGCGCCTGTTATTGATTCGATAATAGGATTATTCAACGACAGCCAGATACGTCGGACGGAATCGCAGATTGAACCGGATTATTACGCTGTTACCATGAAATCGGCGTATTATCATTATATGCAGGACAGAAAGCTTAATAATACCTCCATAAATTCAATTAAGCAGATATTGATTAACGATGCGGATTACAGCCGAAAGCTGTCGTATGTTATGAGCAGCGGCAGGACTAAGGGAAATTATCATATAGATACATCTCTTGTGGAAAAATTGAAGAGCTTTGAACCCATGAAAATTTCGCCGTCCTCATTTGAGCTGTACAACAAATGCCATTTCAGCTATTTTTGTCAGGAATGTCTGAGATTGATACTTCGTGAAAAAATTGATATTGATGTGCGCTATACGGGTAATATAATTCACAGCTGCTTTTATAATATAATTTCATCCCGCAAAAAGGAGGACTTTATCCGACTTTCCTACGAGGAGCTTCAGAAGGAAATTTCAACGTCCGCTGAAAAATATCTTGAAGAAAATATGGGCGGAGAATTTTCAAAAAATCCCCGTTTTGAGCTTGAATTTAACAAGTTGTCCGAAAGGCTTGTAAGAGTTTTTGTTCATACTCAGCAGGAATTTATGGCTTCAAGCTTTGAACCTCATTTGTTTGAGATAAATCTCCGTGACGAGCAAAATGACAATTCCCTTTCGATTCAATTCGGAAACGGAAAGACCTTGAGCTTCGGAGGCATAATCGACCGTGCTGACACCTGTATTATCAACGATGAAAAATATGTAAGAATAATAGACTACAAAAGCAGCAAAAAAACAATTGATGAATATACTCTCAGCAATGGAATAAATATGCAGATGCTTTTGTATTTATTCGCCATTACTCAGGACGGAAATATCTTTTCGGGATATAAGCCTGCTGGCATTTTGTATTCTCCCGTGTCAATTAAATCAATTGAAGCTGAGGACAGAAAAGACAATTCCGAAAATCAAAAGAATATTGATTCCAATCTGAAAACAAGCGGACTGCTGCTCGGCGAGAGAGATGTTCTTGAGGCTATGGAGCATGATTTATCAGGAAAATATATTCCCGCAAAGCTTAACAAGGGGAATCAGATTGATGAGAATTCAAGCTGCATTTCCGATAAAGCCTTTGATAAATTGGAAAGGTACACCTACAAAAAGCTTGTTGAAATGGCAAATTCCGTGTACAGCGGAGATGCTGACGCAAATCCCCTTATTCTGAATCAAAACAGTATTCCCTGCAATTACTGCGCATATGCGGATATATGCGGAAACACACCGATTACAAGATACAGGGATAAAAGCAGCTCTGACACTTCCGAGGCAATAGAAATACTCAGCGACAAAATGAAGGAGAGTGATACAAATGGCGTGGACTAAGCAGCAGGAAAATGCAATAAAAATCAGAAATTCATCTGTAATAGTTTCGGCAGCTGCAGGAAGCGGAAAAACAGCCGTACTTACAGAGCGTCTTGGGCAGCTTATTTCTGATGAGGAGGCGCAGATACGTGCCGACAGGATAATTGTTGTAACCTTTACAAACGATGCGGCATCGGAGCTGAGAAAGCGTCTTGATTCTAAGCTGCACGAGATGATTTCCAATAACCCGACAAGCAGGTATCT
The DNA here is from genome assembly GCA_021200415.1 of Ruminococcus sp. Lineage (GTDB taxonomy): Bacteria > Bacillota > Clostridia > Oscillospirales > Ruminococcaceae > Ruminococcus. Next base: position 63,982 of record JAJQGO010000011.1, read on the forward strand.
TTTAAAACAGCAGACGCTCCTCCAAAACGCAAAAATTTCGACAATCAATGCGTTCTGCTTCGACCTGCTCCGTGATAACATTACCGAGCAGGGGATAACCTCGGGATTTACGGTGCTTGACGAATCGGAAAATAATATTATAATGGCTCAGGCAATGGACGAGCTTATAAATTATTATTGCAGCGAGGAATATGATAAAATTTCATTTATGTATGATAAATTCTGCATAAAGACAGATGAAAAGCTTGTGGAGGTTATAAATCTTGCCGACAGATATTTGTCCTCCTATGCCATGCGTGATAAGTGGATTGAAACTGCGGTTAAATCCTTTGATACAGACCCGTGGAAATCTGTTTATTATAAAAAAAGCAGCGAAACGGCTGCTGCTAATCTGAAAAAAGCATTGAAGCTTGCTGAAAGCAGACTCGAAATGTCGGAGGAAATATTTGACGATATGAGAGCGCCGAATGCCGTGAAATACTGTACGCAAATTAAAGAGGATATAGATCATGTAAAAAAAGCCATAGATTTGTTTGAATCTGAAAACGCACCCGATATGGCAAAAATCGAAGCGTTGAAGAAGCTGGGCAGAACGGTGACTGTAAGGCGAACGGAGGATGTGGATTCCTTTGCACTGGAAAACTGCAATGCCAAAAGAAAGATTATTTCAGGCATTATTTCTGAAACGCTTCAATCCTTTGATAATTTTGAAGAGGATTTTCTGGAAAACAAGAAAACAACTGAAATTCTCGCTGAAATGCTGATGAAATATCATTCTATTATATGGGAAAAAAAGTGTGAGAAAAACGCCATAAGCTTTGATGACGGAGAACGTCTTACACTTGAGCTGCTTGCCGATTTTGACGATGACGGAAACATAATTCAAACGGAAACAGCACGTAAAATCGCGGAATTTTACGACATAATAATGGTTGATGAATATCAGGATTCAAATAATAAAGAGGACTTGATTTTTAAGCTTATATCAAAAAAATATCATCATTCGGGTGCGGACAGAATACCAATGTACGGAAGCAATGCTTTTCTTGTAGGAGATGTAAAGCAATCTATTTACAAATTCAGGCTTGCCAATCCCCGCAACTTCATTGATACGCTGAAAAATTCCGAGCCGTATTCAGAGGAAAAGGCTGCTGATAATTATTCTGTTTTCCTGAATAAAAATTTCAGAAGCTCCGGTCAGGTGATTGATTTTGTAAATTATATATTCTCCCAAATTATGTCGGAGGACTGCGGAGATATTGAATATAATTCAGATGAACAGCTTTACTTCGGAGCTTTGGAATATGAAAAATTCAGCGACAGTCCGGAATTTAAGACTAATATTGCTTTTATCAATTCCGAGCAGGATGACGAAGGCGGCGATGAAGAATCAAAATCAGCTTCGTTTAAAACCAATTATGAGGCTGTGTACACCGCAGGGAAGATATATTCCATGCTTCAGGCAGGCACACCTGTTATTACGAAGGACGGCGGCAAACGTCCCTGTGAGCCATCGGATTTCTGTATACTCATACGCAAAAATAAATTCGCAAAGGATTATATCAGAGAGCTGAATAAAATCGGAATTGAAGCGAAGGGCGAGGAGGAAAAGGGATATTTAAGCTCAAGAGAAATTACAATTCTTCTTGACCTACTCAGAATCATTGATAATCCGCTTCTTGATGTGCCCGTAGCTGCGGTAATGATGTCGCCAATGTATATGTTTGAATTTGAAGAAATCGCATATATTAAGACCTTTGGAAAAAACATTCATATCTTTACAATTTTGAATAATATCGTCAACAACAAATACAGCAGCTCTGTTGATTCACTTTTCGTTGACAGATGCAGGAAATTTCTCGATGATCTCAGTAAATTCAGGCTTTCGGCAGTAACCATGACTGTAGGGGAGCTGATAAATGAAATTTATGACGATACTGATTTTATATCTGTAATGCAGCTTTATACCGACGGCGAAAAGAAACGGGCAAATCTCCGCGCGCTTGTTCAGTATGCAAAAAATTATGAAAAATCCTATTCATATGAAGGCTCGGGAGGATTATCGGGTTTTATCAGATATATTGACCGTATAATTGAAAACGGCACAGACTTGCCTCAGAGCAAAATAAGCTCCTCTACGGGAAATTATGTATCGGTTAAAACTATACATAAATCAAAGGGTCTTGAATATCCGTTTATATTTTTAGTTGAAACAGACTCAAAAATAAGAAAGGACACTCCGCCTGTAATTTGCTCGGACGATGGAAGAATCGGCTATGTTTTATATGATCAGAAGCTTGTCAGAAGATACCGCACCATTGCCTATAATCAGCTGACAAATGAGAATTATCTAAACAGTCTCAGCGAGGAAATGCGCCTTCTCTATGTTGCCCTGACGAGAGCCAAGCAGAAATTGTTTATAAATCTCAGATATAGTGAGAGAAAAATCAAGCATCTGGATAAGCTGCTGAAATCCTATTATTTTGAAGATGAAAGTATTCATAAGCTTGCTTCTTACGCAAAATCTCATGCCGACTGGATATGGATGTCCCTGTTTGAACACAGCCGTTTTGCGGAAATTGCGGAGAATATCGGGTTTGAAACGGAACTGGACTTTCCTGCGCCAAGAACAAAATCCGAATTGTTTGAAATAGAATATCCCGAATATACAGGCAGCATCAATCCGAATGAAATGGATAACAGACGTTCCGAATCGCTTCTTGATGCGGAATTGTGCAGGGAGCTGAACCGCATAATTTCCTATAATTACGATACGCTTCTTGCAAATACGCCTGCTAAAATGAGTGTTACTCAGATTGCAAAGAAAATGAGCGATGATATTGACAATTTCGATTTCAAGCTGAAACGTCCGAAATTTATAAACGAGAATACAGAGCTTACAGGAGCTGAAAGGGGAACTGCAATTCACACGTTCTTTCAGTATTGCGATTTCGACAACGCTCAAAATGATTTCGATAATGAAATTCGGAGAATGATTGAAAAGGGTTATTTAAGCAGACAGCAGGCTGATTCGATTAACAGGGATAACGCTGCTGCATTTTTCCGAAGCGGATTGTTTTCAAGAATTGCCCATTCACCGACTGTTTATCGTGAAAAAAAGTTTATGGCTGCCATAGCTGACCTGAATGCTGATAATTCCAACCTCAACGCGATAAAGGAATCAGACGGAATGATTAAAGGAATTATTGATCTGGCATTTGAGGAAAACGGCAGCATGGTTATCGTGGATTATAAATCCGACAGGAATGCCTCGGAGAATATGCTGAAGGAACGATACAAAATGCAGCTTAAACTGTATAAATCCGCTCTTGAGCTTACAACGGGCATGACGGTTTCAGAATTGTATCTGTATTCGTTCGAGCTGCGGCGGGAAATTAAAATTGAAATATAACTAAGCTTAATATCGGAAAAACAAAAGAAAAAAACTTGCAATGCTATCTGAATTATGGTATAATGATAGTTGTATTTTTATTGGTTCATATCAATAATGTTCGATTTTTTAATGAAAAGAGGTACAATTCATGGATCTTGAAATGGTTTCATATCTTTCTAAGCTTGGAAAGCTGACGTTTTCTGAAGATGAACTGAAGAAAATGGCTGAGGAAATGACAAGTATCATTGAAATAATGGATACCGTCAAGGAGATTGATATAACTTATGATGCTCTTGCTGACAATCATAATGTTTATCTCAATGATTTGCGAGAGGATGTTTCACAGCCGAGTATGGCTACAGAAAAAATTCTCCAGAATGCCACACAGAGCAATAATTGCTTTGTAGTTCCAAAGGTTGTTGAATAAAAACGGAAAGGAGAAACTGCATTTCAATGCAGTATCGGATTATCTATGGATATAACATCAAAAAGTATCAGAGAGCTTCGTGAAATGCTTGACGGCAAGGAAATTTCAGCACATGAGCTTGCTGATGAGTATTTCGGAAGAATAGAGGCTCATGATGAGAAAATCAAGAGCTATATAACTGTAACAAAGGAAAAGGCTTATGCCGACGCGGAAAAGGCTCAGACTGCGATAAATGAGGGAAACGCTTCTCCTCTTTGCGGAATTCCTATGGCAATAAAGGATAATATTTGTACTGACGGAATCCGCACTACCTGTTCGTCAAAAATTCTTGAGAATTTTATTCCTCCCTATAATGCTACCGTTATCGAGAAGCTTGAAAAGGATAATATTGTAATGCTTGGCAAGGTCAGCATGGACGAATTTGCTATGGGCGGTTCAACTCAGACCTCCGCTTTTGCAAAAACCAAGAATCCGTACAATATTGAAAAGGTTCCGGGCGGCTCGTCCGGCGGATCTGCGGCAAGCGTATCAGCTTCATTATGCGCAGCTGCTCTCGGCTCCGATACAGGCGGTTCAATAAGACAGCCTGCGGCATTCTGCGGAGTAACAGGTCTTAAACCAACGTACGGAAGAGTATCGCGTTACGGTCTTGTTGCGTTTGCATCATCACTCGACCAGATTGGTCCTCTTGCAAAAAATGCCTATGACTGCGGTATTATTCTCAATTCAATTTCAGGCTATGATCCTCATGACGGAACTGTTTCCAAAAGGGAAACAATGGATTATACTTCAAAAATCGGTCAGAGCATGAAGGGTGTAAAAATTGCCCTTCCCAAGGAGTTTTACGCCGAAGGTATTGATGCCGACGTAAGAGATTCCGTTCTTGCCGCAGCAGATATTTATAAATCTATGGGTGCGGAGCTTGTGGAATGCAGTATGCCCAGTCTTAAATATGCCGTAGCCGCATACTACCTTATTTCATCGGCAGAGGCTTCATCTAACCTCTCAAGATATGACGGAATCAAGTATGGCCACAGAAGCGAAAAGGGCGAAAATTTCAATGAGCTTATCTGCAACTCCAGAAGCGAGGGCTTCGGCGAGGAGGTCAAAAGACGTATTCTTCTCGGAAACTACGCTCTTTCAAGCGGTTATTATGATGCTTATTACGGCAAGGCTCTCGCGTTAAAGCAAAAAATCAGAGCTGAATATGCCGATATTTTTGAAAAGTGCGATATTATCCTTACGCCTACAACGCCATCCGTCGCATACGGCGTAAACGAGAACATTTCAGATCCTGTAAAAATGTATCAGGCGGATATTTGTACTGTTACTGTCAATATTGCGTCATTGCCGGCAATTTCTACTCCCTGCGGCTACAACAAGGACGGAATGCCTATAGGTATGTCCATTATCGGCAAGCAATTCGACGAAGCGTCTATAATTCAGGCGGCAGACGCATTTGAGCAGCAGTTCACAGCGGTTGCTCCCGTACTTTGATTGGAGGTGCAGAAAATGTCATCATATATTCCTGTTATAGGTCTTGAAATTCATGCTGAGCTGCTTACAAATTCAAAGGTTTTCTGTACGTGCAGCGCGGAATTCGGCGGCAGTCAGAATTCACGATGCTGTCCCGTTTGTACGGGTATGCCGGGAACACTTCCCGTAATAAATCAGAAGGCTGTTGAGTATGCCGTAAAGGCAGGCTTTGCTCTTGGCTGCGATATAAACAAATTTTCCGTATTCGACAGAAAAAACTATTTTTACCCCGATTTGCCGAAAGCATATCAGATTTCACAGCTTCAACGTCCTCTTTGTATAAACGGATCTGTAAAAATTGAAACGTCAAAGGGCGAAAAGGTTATCAGAATAAACCGTATCCACCTTGAAGAGGACGCAGGAAAGCTCGTCCATGACGACTTCAACGCTGTGTCGCTTGCGGATTACAACAGATGCGGCGTACCGCTTATTGAAATTGTTACCGAGCCTGATATATCCTCGGCAGAGGAAGCAAAGGCATTCTTTGAAAAGGTCAGCCTGCTGCTTCAGTATGCGGGAGTCTGCGATTGTAAAATGGAGCAAGGCTCATTGAGATGCGACGTAAATGTTTCCGTTATGAAGCCGGAGGACAAGGAATTCGGAACAAGAACCGAGTGTAAGAATCTTAACTCCCTTAAATCCATTACAAGAGCAATTGATTATGAAATCAAACGTCAGTCAAGGCTTCTTGATATGGGCTACAAGGTTGTTCAGGAAACAAGGCGTTATAATGATAACCGCGGTGAAACAACGTCCATGAGAAGCAAGGAGGATGCGCATGATTACCGCTATTTCCCCGAACCGGATATTTTACAGGTTAATTTCACCGATGAGCAGCTGGACGCAATCAAGGCTCAGCTTCCGGAGCTTCCGCACAAAAGGCTTGCAAGATATACGGGCGAGTACGGTCTGACGGAAACAGATGCCCAGATTATTGTGAATTCAAAGCTCGTTTCCGATTTCTTTGACGATGCCGTTGCAGCCTACAATAATCCGAAGGCTATAGCTAATTTTATAATTGTGGAGCTTCTCAGACGAGTAAATCTCGGCGAGGTTTCAATGGACGCTCTGCCGTTCTCCTCACAGGAATTTGCAAAGCTTGTTGAAATGGCTGAAACCGAAAAAATATCTAAGAATGACGCAAAAAAGATACTTCGCCTTATGATTGAAACAGGCAAGGATGCCGAAACACTTGCAAAAGAAAACGGTATGCTTATTGTTAATGATATGAGCAAGGTTGCCGATGTTCTCGATAATGTTTTTGCGGAAAACGCTTCAACTGTAGAGCAGTATAAAAACGGTGAAACAAAGGTATTCGGATTCCTTATGGGTCAGTGTACCAAGGCGCTTCGCGGCGTATGTACGCCAAAGGTAATCAAGGAATCTCTTGAGAAAAAGCTCGCTGAGATTTCAGTTGATTCATCATCCTCCGGCGGTGAAACAGAAACAAAAGAGGCAAAAGAAGATACCGCGCTTAATATGACTGCTTATGTAAACGAAGATCCCTACAAGCCGTCAGTTAAGAATAATATCAAGCAAATCGGAACTCATAAGCTGAAAAAAGAATTTGAGCTTAGCGATGCTCTTGATAATATCGGAAAGGATATTACTATTGAGTGCTGTGTTCATAAGATAAGAAGCATGAGCGGATTCTCATTTATTATCGTTCGTACAGCAAGATACACCCTTCAGACGATTTATTCTCCCGATAAATGCAAGGACAGCATAGACGGTCTTAAAGAGGGATATTTTGTAAATCTTACCGGTACTGTAACTGAAAATGTAAAGGGAATCAACGGAATTGAGATTATCCTGAAGGAAATCAAGCTTATATCCAATCCCAGATTTGAATATCCTCTTCATGTTTCCAAAAAGAAGCTTGACTGCGTACTTGACGTTAACCTTAACAATCGTTCGGTATCTTTGAGAAATCCCTATGAAAGAGCAATTTTCAAGTTCCAAGAGGGTGTCTGCAACGGTTTCAGAGAATTTATGCTCAAGGAAAACTTTACCGAAATCCATTCGCCTAAGATAGTTGCACAGGGTGCAGAGGGCGGAGCTAATATATTCCACCTTGACTACTTCGACAAGCACGCTTTCCTCAATCAGTCGCCGCAGTTCTATAAGCAGACTGCCGTTGCCTTCTTTGACAGGGTATTTGAGATTGCTCCTGTTTATCGTGCTGAAAAGCACGCAACATCACGTCATATTAACGAATATATCGGACTTGATTTTGAAATGGGATATATTGACAGTATGTACGACGTTATGGCAATGGAAGCTGCTATGCTGAAATATGTAATGCAGTATCTCAAGGATAACTACGCTAACGAAATTGAGATTCTTGAAGCTGACATTCCCGAAATAGATGAAATTCCCTGTGTTACTCTATTGGAGGCAAAGGAAATTCTCGGAGATAAAGGCTCAGGAAACAAGCTTGACCTTGAGCCTGAGGACGAGGTTGCAATCTGCGAATACGCAAAGAGGGAATTCAATTGTGACTTTATTTTCGTAACTCACTTCCCATCGTCAAAGCCGCCCTTCTACGCAATGAATGACAGAGATGACCCACGACTTGCCTACAAATTTGACCTTCTTTTCAGAGGACTTGAGATTACAAGCGGCGGTCAGCGTATACACGATTATGACGAACAGGTAGCTAAAATGAAGGCACAGGGCTTGAATCCCGATGATTTCAAATACTATCTTGAAGCGCATAAATACGGACTTCCTCCTCATGGCGGACTTGGTATTGGTCTTGAAAGATTAGTAATGAAGCTTCTGAAGATGTCAAATATCAGACAGACAAGCCTCTTCCCGAGAGATATTAACAGACTTTTACCGTAAAATAAAAATAAAAATGCCGTTCAGCGAACTGAACGGCATTTTCTTTTATAAAGTCGTATATAAATTTGTTTCCCAAGCAGGTATATATAGCTGGTGACGAATATAAAGCTTATAATTCGGATTCAGCTTTTTTATAAGCAGGGGAAGCTCAAATATATCCTCGTTTCTGTGATACAGGGAAACCATCAGCCTCGGCGAATAATGGGAAATGGTAGATGAAGCGCCCCATATAGCTTCACGCTCAAAGCCTTCGACGTCCATTTTTATAAGAGTTGCAGGCTTGCCATTGAGAATGCTGTCAACAGAGCGTGCGTCAACTGTAGTAGAAGCGCCGGCAGTAATTGCTGACTGTCTGCCTGCCTTAGAAGCAAACGGCAGCTCAGTTTCCGTACACCATGCGGCTGAATTATATGCAAAAATATGTTTCATTCCATCGACAAACTTAGCGAGCTTTTTGAAATTTTTTCTGTCAGGCTCAAGCGCATATATTGACGCATACTTGCCATGCGTAAACTCAAGCAGCTCACGAATAGTATCTCCGTTATAAGCTCCGAGGTCAACATAGACTTCATTTAATCCGGGCTTTATAATTTTTTTGTAAATATCGGATTTAGGAGTTGTAACAGCTGAAAGATACTCGATTTTTCCGCTTATTTTGAAATTGATTATATTAGCATAAACCTTCCGCGAGTAATCGTCCGCAAGACTTTCATATACCTGTTCGATTTTATCCTCATTCTCGACGCAGTATTCGTAGGTGAAAAGACCGGTTCCTGCAACAGGTACATCAGGTACATAGAGAGTGTGCTTGGCAGCTATATTATAAATTTTATCAACAATTTCCTGATAGCCGGCAGCAAACGCCAGAACAACTACAAAATCCGAAACCATTTCTTCGATTTCCGACAATTTATGAACCTTGTATCCTTCAAAGGAATGACCGCGAACAAAATCATCACTTGCGAAAATTCCGGAGAGCGTAATATTCCTGCTTTTAAAAACAGACATAATTTTAAGCGCGCCGTCGCCCATACCATATATGAAAATGGGTCTTTTTTCAGCCTTCAGGCGATCCCAGCATGACTGTTTTTCCGTAATAAAAGAAAGCATTATATCACCCCATTAAGCAAAATTATTCATTATCATAATCATCGTCACATGAATCGTCATGAATATGCATAAGATCCCTGCCTCTGATTCCATATTTATCACGCATTATATTGAGATATTTGTCGATTTGTTCAGAAACCATTCTCGGATTTTTAATACAATGCACTTCCTTGGAAGGAGTATCGGTATCCTTGCTGTAAATGATTATAGTTCCACAGCCGAAAATTCGCTGAAGGAAGGGGAATCTGACTTTTTTATCAGTGATTTTATACAGATCGATTTCGTCCTCAGTGATGCTCAGAAATCCTGTTCTTGTGATGAATTTGGTTTCCGTAAGAAAGTAGCGGGTAAAGGAAATAGGTAAGCCGAAAATAGTACGCTTTTTGTCCGACCAAACGTACGAGATTTCATTTTTCTTCATTGCATAATCCTCCGTAAATATGTTGTAATCCTACATATAAATATATTTTATCACACATTTCGGGAATAGTCAATAAAAAGATTGCAATATCCCGATATTTTGAGGTGATTATTCGTCATCGTCATGTTTTTCTCCGCCTTTTACCTTGGAGAGGGGATTGCTTTCAATTGCGTTTCTGACAGTATTGTCATTTAAATGAGTATAAATTTCAGTTGTTGATACGCTGACGTGACCTAACAGCTCCTTCAGCGTCAAAACATCAGCATCGCCATACTGATACATCAAGGTGGCTGCCGTGTGACGCAGCTTATGCGTTGTAATTCCTTTGCCGTTAAGTCCGGCTTCTGTCAGAGACTTTTCGACTATCTGCTGTACGCGTCTTTTGGAAATTCTTTTATTCTGATTGCTTAAAAAAAGCGCAGGCTCATTTGCAGCCTTGGGATTATTATTTCTGACCTCGAGATATTGATTCAGTGCGTCAACACAGGCGGAATTAAGATAAACCATTCGTTCCTTATTGCCTTTACCGAGAATTTTCATACGCAGCTCATAGAAATCTATATCCGTAATATTTATTCCCACAAGCTCGCTCAAACGCATACCACAGTTAAGAAAAAGCGTCAATATACAATAATCACGCTTGGAATCCTTAGTATCAGCCGATTTAAGAAGTCTAAGGCTCTCGTCAAGTGTGAGAAATTTCGGAAGAGCTGCTTTGGGAACAGGAATATCCAAATCCTTAGTCGGATCATTATCTATGATTTTAGCAGTTTTAGATAAATATTTAAAGAAACTCCGCAGTGCCGAAACCTTTCTGTAGCGCGCTCGATCAAGATTTTGGCGTTCATCTGATACATAGAAAATGAAATTATAAATATCTGATACAGATATTTTTTTTAGGTCGTTTTCAGTCATCCCTGATATGTCGATGTCATCAATATTCAGATCGATGTCATAATTCATGCAGCAAATATATTTGAGAAAGAGCCGAATATCAAGATAATATTCCTGTATGGTTCTTTCTGAAAGCATTTTCACAACCTTCAGGTGAACTAAGTAGTCGTTTAAAAATTCCGGATTACTATTATTATTATAGTTTTTCATTGCACTTCCCCTTTCAATTTCTTTCCAAAGTTGCACCAAACTTGTATTTGGTGCAACTTTATGTATTGTCCTCTATTTTGTAATTATACCATATTTCGGCTATGTAATGCAATTGATAAAAATAAACAGCCTCCGGTTTTTCCGGAGGCCAATTTAAATCATACTGAATTATTCGCTCAAATCACTGAATGAAGGATTTGCAACCTCATTGAACTCGCCTACAGCATTACATTCTACAATGGTCATAGCATTCTTGTCATACTCGAATTTGAACATCATTGCAACTAATCCCGGGTTGTTGCTTAAGTTGAATGTTAATGTAACCTCATCGCCCTGTACTGCGGAAACATTGTCAGCATAAACTGCAAATCCGTCATCATCTGTAACCTCACGCTGAGCTTCAAGATCCTCAGAAACGTAAACCTTACCGTCAATAACTGTATCAGGAACAACAGTTGAACCGCCGTTGTCGAGGTTAGCAAAGTCAGGATCAGTAATTACAACGTCATAGACGCCATCGGGAGTTGTATCCTTGATTTTGAATGTAACCTCAATAAACGCACCGTTGAATACATAGTCCTCGTCCTTGGAAATATCAATCCACATTGCCCATGCCTCGTCCATGTTGGCTGTGTACTCTGTACTATCGCTGCTGCTGGTGGTATTGCTGACAGTTCCGGAGCTGCCGCTTACTACAGAGGTTACTTCAACTGATTCAGTAACTGTTTCGCCGTCACTGTCCGTTACAGTTTCGCCGCTTGAATCGGTAACCTCAACATATGTAGTTGCAGGGGTTCCGTCCGCCTCAGTTACGGTAACATATTCTGTTTCGGAGTCGGAGGAGCTATCGCTGCTGCTTTCATCGGAATCATCATCTGACGAAGCTGTAGGATCTTCACCATCCAGCGCGTCATCCTCACCATCCTCGTCCTCGTCTGTCGAATAATAGAATGTTATGGGCTGTTTCAGTGCATCCTCATCGGATATAGTTGTAGAATCCCCTGACGAGCTATCGGACTCATCGCTGTCCTCCTTGCCGTTTCCACAGCCCGACATTGAAGTGAGCGCAAGTGCGGCAACAATTGATAATATTAAAAATCTCTTCTTATTGCTTTTCATTACTTTATATCCTTTCACATAAAAAGAAGTAAAAATTTATTTGGACTGCAAACGCAAATCCTGATATTATTATACACTTAATACAATACTTTGTCAAGGGCATAATTGATTTGTAACTGATTTTTAGTAAAATCTCACATTTCTATCACATAAGGCTTTATGCATTGCCGTTCGAGACGGTGATTCAAATGTGTTGCCTTAGTGTTGCCTTAAAGAAAGCTACAAATTGATGTTGAATATTGGCTGTTTTTAGAGTATAATATGTTTAGAGATATTTTAAAGCATTGCCACGCATTTATTCGGAGGTCAAAATGAAAAAGGGTTTAAAAATAACACTATATATTGCGGCAGCCGCACTGCTGATTCTGTGCATTTACCTTGCTGTCCCCTATATCAAGCTTCTTTATACCGAAGAGGGACGAGCTGAGATAAATAACGCAGTCAGCGGCTACGGAGGCTTTGCACCTATAATTTTTGTATTTATTGAGGTTATCCAGATTGTAGCCGCATTTATCCCCGGCGCTCCCATTGAGGTTATGGGCGGAGTTCTGTTCGGTGGATTCTTTGGCGTTGTATGGTGTACCGTAGGCGCACTTATCGGAACGGTTATTGTATTTTTCCTTGTAAGAAAATTCGGCAGACCCTTTGTATACAAGATTTTTCCAAAGCAAAAGCTTGATGATGTGAAAATCTTAAACGATGAAAAAAAGCTCACATTAACTGTGTTTCTGCTCTTTGTAATTCCCGGAACTCCAAAGGATTTCCTGACCTATATCGCGGGACTTACAAAAATCAAACCGATGAAATTTTTTCTGACAGCTGTTTCCGCAAGGATTCCCGCAATGACCTGTTCGGTTCTTATGGGAGCTAATCTTGGCAAGGGACGTTTTCTGGTGAGCTTTATAATATTTGGTGCAATTATTATTCTTAGTGTAATTGGATATTTCTTGAAGAATAAAATTTTTAAGGATAAGGATTTCTCATTTAAAAGAAAAGCAAAATAGACAGCCTTCCGCTTATTTCCTGATGAAATTCCTCAGATTTCAGATTTATACCTATTGATTTTTTTCTCGTTCTGCTGTATAATTTATGTGGTTATAAAAATACCGCTTAAAGGAGATATGCATTTATGCTAAAAGCAATCGGTTCACGCAAGGAATTGACAAATATCGTCTATTTCTGCTATATCAGCGATATTATCGACAGCAGCGAGGTCAGCGAACTCAAAAATATTACACATCATATCTCAACAACACGTTTTCAGCACTGTCTGAATGTTTCATATTACAGCTATGTCATATGCAAAAAAATGCACCTGAACGCACGCTCAGCAGCTCGTGCAGGCTTGCTTCATGACCTGTTTTACTACAATCGCAAGGAATATAACAATGCCAAAACCAAAGGGCAGATTTCACACAGCCTGTTTCATGCCATGACCGCAGCTGAAAATGCCGCAAAGCTTGTGGATATTAACGATCTTGAACGTGACATAATAGAAAAGCATATGTGGCCTGTAACACATAAAATGCCTAAATATAAGGAAAGCTATGTAATCTGCTTTGTGGATAAGTATTGCGCTGTTCTGGAATTTTTGTTTACTAAATTCAGTAAAAAAGCTCCTGCTGACGCAAACGCCTGAGCAAAATATCTCTCAAAGTCCTTGACTATTTCGGGAATTGTGATATAATGTTATTATATCACTTATTTTTTTCGGAGGGATGTAAATGAATATTGAAACCAAATGCCTGCACGCAGGCTATACGCCAAAAAATACTGAGCCACGAGTAGTTCCTATCGTTCAAAGCACTACATATGTCTACGATTCGACTGACGATGTTGCAGCTGTCTTTGACGACCCTACAAAAAGCCTTATTTATTCGCGTTTTGAAAATCCGACTGTTATGGCAGTTGAGGAGAAAATTGCAGCTCTTGAGGGCGGCGTCGGAGCTATGTGTACGTCAAGCGGTCAGGCAGCTTCCCTTTGCTCTATACTCAACCTTTGCAAGGCAGGCGACAGCTTTATTGCTTCCTCAGCTATATACGGAGGAACGATAAATCTTTTTGCGGTAACCTTTAAAAGACTTGGAATTGAATGTATTTTTGTTGATCCTGATGCGCCTTTAGAGGAGCTTCAGAAAGCTGTAAAGCCAAATACAAAGGTTGTTTTTGGCGAAACAATCGCAAATCCTTCACTTACCGTATTGGATATTGCTAAATTTGCTGAGCTTGCACATTCAAATGATATTCCGCTTATAGTGGACAACACCTTCCCTACCCCGGCGCTTTGCAGACCAATTGAACATGGCGCAGATATTGTTATCCATTCAACCTCAAAATATATGGACGGTCATGCTGTTCAGGTTGGCGGAGTTATTGTTGACGCAGGTACATTTGATTGGACTAACGGTAAATTCCCTGAATTCACCGAGCCTGATGAAAGCTATCATGGTTTAATTTATACTAAATCTTATGGAAAGATGGCTTACATCGTCAAGGCAAGAATGCAGCTTATGCGCGATTTTGGCTGCTATCCGGCTGCACAATCCGCCTTTTACCTCAACCTCGGTCTTGAAACTCTCACGCTGCGCATGAAGCAGTATTGTGAAAATGCTAAGATTGTTTCAGAATATCTCGAAAGCTGTGATAAGGTTGAATCTGTAAATTACCCCGGATTAAAGAGCAACAAATATTATGAGATTGCTAAAAAATATATGCCTGACGGATGCAGCGGTGTTATTTCTTTTGTTATCAAGGGAGGAAGAAGTACCGCAGTAAAGTTTATGGATTCGCTTAAGCTTGCGTCTAACGAAGTTCATGTAGCCGATATTCGCACCTGCGTTCTCCACCCTGCCAGTGCTACTCATCGTCAGCTGACTGACGAACAGCTTGTTGCTGCCGGAATTAACGGAGGCATGATTCGCTTTTCAGTAGGTCTTGAAAATATCAATGACATTCTCGATGATCTCAAACAGGCGTTTGCAAATATATAACAATAAAGCTAAGGCTGACTCTATTCTGAGTCAGCCTCTTTTTTATTTCTTTTTTTAGTTATAATTCCAAATAAAACAAGCATTACAATTCCAATCAGCAGCAATAAAACCCCTTCCGTCAGAAATCTATTAACCACTCCGTACATCAAGCTTGTAAAGGAGGTGAATATCTGCGACTGCTTTATCGTAAAGGCATCAAAGTAATTCGTTGCTTTGAGATAGATGCATGGGATAATGCTCAGGATTCCCGATACCGTACCTGAAACTCCAAGCCAGTAGAAAAACGCGGAAATTCCTTTTATGTTTATAATCAGAGTCAAAATGAATAAAAACAATGTTGCGGCAAGCGTTAAAATGCATATCAAATCAAGATTAACATAAAGCTTCGAGAGCTTCGCAAGGATTCCCTCGTTTTCCATTGCGCTGAATTTGAAAACATCGCAGTAATCAGCAACAACCGAATATGCCGAATCAATCGTCGATTGAAGCTTTTCGTAATACTGGTCATCCTTGACATAATCAATGCTTTCAGCATAATCGTTAAAAAAAGTTTCAATGCTGCTTTCAAGATCGGAATTTTCTATTCCGGTTGTATTATCAAATTCTTCCCCGTTAAGTCTGTTAAATCCCGCGTTTATATTGATTTTTGTAACCTCTGTAATATAATCATCCGTGAAAGCTGTTGTATAAATTTCCGCAGGAATTCCTGTTTCGTTATATTTAGAGCTGTAATAGCTTTCAAGCTCTGTCTGAATTTTTGACGTAATATTATTGTCAGAAGTAAGCTTGATTAGCTTTTCCGGATTTGCAAAGCTTACGGCAGTTAACGCTCCCGAAGCTCCAATCAGCGTAAATACAAGCACAATTGATAAAATCAGGCTGGGAATGTATGTCTTTAGACTTTTCAATTTTCTGTTTCCTCCTCTGCCTGTACATAAAATTTCTTTTCTGTAATTTCACAAACTACACCGATACGTTCATCTGATGCGCCAAGAATATCCTTTTTGCAGGTGTAAAGGGTGAGTCTCTCATCATCGGTTTGATTGACGTATTTTTTCTGCGTTTTCGTAAAGCTAATAACCTCGGTTACGGTATAGGTAAATTCACCGTAATTCGTGTTTATTGTTACGGTGTCCCCTTCCTGAAGCTTATTTAATTCAGCGAAAAAGGTATCCTCATGGGCACTTATTACAGCGTTTCCTACAATTCCCGGCAGCTTTGAATATGTAGCCTGACAAGCGCCTCTTTCAAGCAGCTCATCTGTACTTCCCCAGTACACAGGCACGCTCAGGTCAAATCCGCTGCTTCTCAATACAGCAAACTGTTCGCCGAACAGCGGTACTGTCACTTCCCCTTCGGAGCTTGTTTCTCCGCTGTAATCGAGCTGAATATCGCCCTCTACAATTACAAGTCCGCTTGAGTCATCATCGGGATTCGTTTTGAAATCGTCCATAAACGCAAGATTAAGATATACCGAAAGCTTATTGTATGGCTTGATTGCCGCAACAATTATTATGCCAACGCAAAGGAGCAGTACAATTACAGGTGTAAGAAAAATCAGCAGCTTTTTGTTTTTATTTTCACTCATTTTCTATCCTCCGCTTCTTTTTTGAAGCATTTGCGAAGAAGAAGCCCCAAAATACCGATTGCCGTTATGATGAGAGTGCCTGAAACTAAAAATATTCCGCGATAATCATAACCTGTGTCCTCTATAATAACTCCGACTGAGGCAACATCTATCAATTCGCCGTTGCTGTTTTTCATGGACATTGATATGCTTTCGTCATTCATTTCGTCTACGGTGACGTAAATTCCCATTGCCTCCCCTGCCTTTACAAATGTATCTAAAACTTCCGCTTTATCGTCAGTCGGGAGCTGCTTCACGATATTTTTAAGCGTGTCCGCAGAAAGGGAATTGAAAAAGGTTTGCTGATCCTCAGTGCTAAGAGTGCTTATATATTCACGTTTTTCCTCTAAGGTCATTTCGTTGAAATCCGATTCGTCTATAAATTCCGAATCAGTGGTACTTCCGCTTGTTGTGGAATCCTCCGAAGAGGTATCCGTGGTTTGTGATTCAGTAGTATCCAATGTAGAATCAGTCTGCTGCTCAGTTGTATCGCTTGAGGACGTGCCGTCTGATGTTGTATCTGTAATTCCCAGCTGCGCTTTTAGATCGCTTTCATATTCATACAAATAGGCAATTGCGTCATCGAGTACATCATCGGTATATAAATCAGGATCTTCATAATATTGATTCAATCCCTGTTGAATTGCGCTTTCGGGGAATCCAAGCTTACGTGCTGTTTCGGCAACCTCATCTATAGTTGCGGCATTTGAGGAAAGTCCGGACATAATTATTCCGGCTGTCATCAATGAAGCTGCGCAGATTCCTGACAAAAATTTTTTTATCATAGTTCCTCCTTATGGTCTGAAGTAAATCTCTCTGATAAGTATATTATATATTTTTTCAACTTCCATGTCAAGTGATACCATATTTTTCATGGCGAATATTATCATATTTTATTGCTGCATCAGAAAATACCAAAACAGGCAGGTCTTCCCTGCCCTGTTTGTTTATCTTATCTTAAATATTCTTCCGCCGAGTCAACACAGCAAGCTCCGTCAGAAACAGCCGTGACAACCTGCCTGAGCCTTTTTGTACGCACATCTCCGGCTGCGAAGATTCCTGCGGCGGAGGTTATTCCATCTTCACCCGCAATAACATATCCGTTTTTGTCAAGCTCACATATACCCTCGAGAATTGATGTGTTCGGTATATTCCCTATTGCCGCAAAAATTCCGCTTACATTCAGGCGTTTTGGAATTCCGTTTTGCAGCAGATCCAAAGCTTCAACACGCTCCTTCCCGATTATCCTTTCGGGAACTGAATTCATAAAAGCTTCAATATTATCTATTGTTTTAATTTTTTCCTGCAATGACCTGTTTGCACGGAAATTCTCTCGCCGATGAATCAGATAAACTTTTTTCGCAATTTTTGAGAGATAAACAGCATCACCCAATGCTGTATCTCCGCCGCCGATAACGGCAACCTCTTTATCCTTGTAGAACATTCCGTCACAGACCGCGCAATAGGATACGCCCAAAAGCTTTCCTCCGGATATATTCAATCTGCGATATGAGGTTCCTGCCGCGTAAATTATACATCTGCCCACAACAGAGTTTCCGTCAGTCAATCTGACTGCATATGCTCCCTCGGTGCGAGTAATTTCGCATACCTCACCTTCATGGATTTTTGCCCCGAATTTTAATGCGTGTTCACGAAATTTTTCTCCAAGCTCATATCCGCCGATTTCAGGGATTCCCAAATAATTGTCAACCTGTTCGCTGACGGCAATCTGCCCTGTGCCGAAATAATCCTTTTCGATTATTATCGAGCTAAGCTCAGCACGTGCGGCATATATCGCTGCCGAAAGGCCTGCAGGTCCGCTGCCAATTATAATTATATCATACATTATTATTCCACCTCCTGCGCTTTGATATTATTATTATCGTATTTTGCAGATTTAATCACTTATCAAAAATGGGCTTCAATTTTATGAAACCCATTATATATTTAACAAAATGTTAAAATTGCTGCACGGTGCTGCCTTAAATTTATATGAACACGTTTTAATCCGGTTCAACCTCGACAGCCTTTCCAGCCTCAAGACTTGCCCGGCAATCGAGATACCTTTGATTGCTGCTGCCTCTGAATCTTATTTTCCAATCCTTTTGGGATAATATAAATCTGCCGTCAATTAAGAAATCGGTCACCTCAAGCAGCTCCCCCCAGCCGTTTTTTTCACGGTTCTCATAAAGCTGCTCGAAGTCATAGCCCGTGTAGGTTATGATATTAAGTCCCGATTCTTTTATTTTTCTGCCAAGCTCGGCAAGCGCCGCTGCCTGACAAAAAGGCTCACCTCCGCTGAACGTAACTCCGTCCAGCAGTGGATTGCTGACAATTTTAGATAACAGCTCGTCGATTTCTATAATTTCACCGCCGTCAAAGCTGTGTGTCTGCGGATTATGGCAGCCCTCACAATGATGAGGGCAGCCCTGTGTAAAAATCGTAAAACGGATTCCCGGTCCGTCAACAATAGAATCATCAGCTGTTCCCGCTATTCTAAGCTCCATATTTTCACCTTAAACGCTGTGCTTAACTCGATCGTTTACCTCAGCACGTTTTGCATCATTGAAGCGATCAATAGTGCCTACGAGATAGCCTGTAATACGGCGGATTCTGTCGAATGCCACGCTGCCGTCATCTTCATGTCTGCCGCAGCAGGGGCAGCTGTCGCCGATTATTCCGGTGTATCCGCAAACAGGGTCACGGTCAACGGGATGATTGATTGCGCCATATCCGATTCCGGATTCCTTCATGCAGCGTACAACCTTTTCGAAAGCCAAAAGATTCTCCAGCGGATCGCCGTCAAGCTCAATGTAACTGATATGTCCGGCATTTGTAAGCTCATGATACGGAGCTTCAATCTTGATTTTCTCAAATGCGCTGATTGGATAATATACCGGAACATGGAATGAATTTGTATAGTAATCTCTGTCGGTAACGCCTTCGATGATACCGTATTTTTTAGCGTCCATGCGGACAAATCTGCCTGAAAGTCCCTCCGCCGGCGTAGCAAGAAGCGAGAAGTTAAGACCTGTTCTCTTTGATTCCTCGTCAAGACGCTTTCTCATTGTGCCGACAATTTCAAGTCCAAGCTCACGTGCCTCCTCACTTTCGCCGTGGTGAGAGCCGATAAGAGCTTTGAGAGTTTCCGCAAGACCGATAAATCCGACTGAAAGCGTGCCGTGCTTGAGAACCTCTTCAACTGTATCGTTAGGGCCAAGCTTGTCCGAATCAATCCAGATTCCCTGTCCCATAAGGAATGGGAAATTCTTGACCTTTTTCTGACACTGAATTCTGAAGCGATGCATGAGCTGTTCGATGGCAAGATCCATCATCTCATCAAGCATATCAAAGAATGAGCCTACATTGTGGTCGGCTTTAATTGCAAGACGCGGAAGATTGATTGATGTGAAGCTGAGATTTCCTCTGCCTGTTACAATTTCTCTGGACGGGTCATAGTTGTTGCCGATAACTCTCGTGCGGCAGCCCATATAGGCAATTTCCGTATCGGGATCGCCGGGCTTGTAATACTGGAGATTATACGGTGCGTCAATGAATGAGAAATTCGGGAAAAGTCTTTTTGCCGAAACTCTGCACGCAAGCTTGAAAAGGTCATAATTCGGGTCTTCGGGATTATAGTTAATTCCCTCTTTAATCTTAAAAATGTGAATCGGGAAAATAGGCGTTTCGCCGTTGCCAAGACCTGCCTCCTGAGCAAGAAGCACATTTTTTATAACCATTCTGCCTTCAGGGGACGTGTCAGTTCCGTAATTTATTGAACTGAACGGAGTCTGCGCACCTGCACGGCTGTTCATGGTGTTCAGGTTATGAATAAGAGCCTCCATTGCCTGATATGTAGCTCGGTTTGTTTCCTTTTCCGCATTTTTTACAGCGAATGCCTGAATTTTCTTTGCTGTTTCGGCATCGGTATAATTCAAAAGCAGCTCAGATTCCTTTTCCTGATAGCCGTTATTATTCGCAAGAACAGGCTTTAAACCGTATTTTTCGCTCATCTGCTTTTTAATTTCATCAGCAGCCTCGGATTCGTTTTCAATTCCGCCGATAAGTGAAAGTGCCCTTGCAATATTCTGCATATACCTGTTTGCATATGTTTTCTTTACACCGTCAGCCATAGCGTAATCAAAGGTAGGAATACTCTGCCCACCATGCTGGTCGTTCTGATTTGACTGAATTGCAATACAAGCAAGAGCAGAATAGCTTGCAATATCATTAGGCTCTCTGAGGAATCCGTGACCTGTTGAAAATCCGTTTGTGAAAAGCTTTTTCAGGTCAATCTGCGTACAGGTTGTTGTAAGCGTGTAGAAATCAAGGTCGTGAATATGAATATCGCCATCTCTGTGAGCCTTTGCGTGTTTTTGCTCAAGGACATACATTTCGTAATATTCTTTAGCCGATACGGAACCATATTTAAGCATAGTACCCATAGCCGTATCGCCGTCGATATTCGCGTTTTCACGCTTGATGTCGCTGTCCTTTGCTGAGCTGAATGTCAGCTCGTTCAGCACGCACATGAGATTAGTTTTCATCTCTCTTGAACGGGTACGCTCATATCTATAAAGAATATATGCCTTAGCTGTTCTGGCATGGCCATTTTCTATAAGAATTTTTTCTACAAGGTCCTGAATTTCCTCAACAGTAGGAGTTTTACCGGGAAAGTTCTTTTCGTAATAATTGCAGACATCAACGGCTGTATCCATAGCCTCATTGAAATCGCTTCCCCCACAGGACTGCGCTGCCTTAAAAATTGCATTTGCAATCTTCTCGACGTTGAACGGTACTTTTCTTCCATCTCTTTTTATAATGTGAATTATCATAATTCCAATACCTCCAGACTAACCACAATATATTGTATCTCCTCTTTTAGACTGCATATATTAGTATAATCCAATTACACTGCAATGTCAACTACCATTTTTGCACAATAAATCCATAAAAATTAGTCTGTTTTATATTGACATTACACAATATTTCCCTGCGAAAAAGGCAGTTTTTTGCCTTTATAGCGTTATTTTCAGCAATTTTTGCGTTTAAGCAAGGGAAAAGACATACCACTATATATTGTGGTATGCCCTATGCGAAAATCTTATGCCGTATGAGTTAAAATATATCCGCAGACCGCATCATAATATTCGCTTGTATATGTTCCGGTTTCGGCATCATAATATTCCTCTTTAAGATTGCCCTCGTTATTTTTTAACTCAGTATTTGTATCAATACAGTACACTCCAAGGCTGTTGGCTATTTCGAGCAGGCGTGTATTGTATTCGTTAATCTGCGTGTTTTTCTCGGCATCGGCATATGCAGGAGGCAGCTGCATTATATATATATTCATATCCGGCAATGCAGTTTTCAGCTTTGAAAGAAATGACATATATGTAGTTACCATAGTTTCAACGTCGGAAACGCCAATATCGCTGCCAAGCATTATGTACACAGTTGTTGGTTTTTTTATTTTTAGTGTCTCGTACACGGTTACTGTACCGTAGCTTGTAGCAATCTTTGTTGTTTCAATTGAAGCGGCATTCAGCTCCTCGTTCCCGAAAACACTGTTGAATCCGTAATCTGTCATTCCGAGCAGCGTCGAATCTGTTACAAGGCAGCAGCTTTCGAGATATGACACATCCATTGCTGCCGATGACGGCACGGGATTCTGAATTACAGTCTGGACATCTGCTTCTGTTTCATCTGTATTGTCAAGTGAATCGTCCGATACGCTTTCTTCATTCTCCAAGGAATCCGAACTGCTCTCCTCAACGACTGTTTTAAATTGATCATTAAAAAAATCATCGTCAATATTTGCGGCAATCATATAAACTACAAAGCAGCCTGCAAATGTAACCGCAAAAATTATAATCATCATCCAGAAGCTGAATCTGATTTTTGGTCTGTTTTTCTTTTTATCGGAGATTCTCCGAACATTGCCTTTTTTTGCCATCACTCTCTCCTTTGATACGCATTGTATTACAGTATTACGGCGATGCCGCGCAAAAGCTGCCTGTTGGTTTTGCTGTACGCAGTATCGCCTTATAATTATAACCTCATTCCATTTTTTTTGCAATACCTTTCCGAACATTTTGTGCAGTATTTTCTTTTATCGAAATTATGGGCTTGCATATTCATGTAAAATAAGATATAATAGTATTATATCGGAACGGAGGTTTATTATGAAGGACGGATTTATTAAAATTGCTTGTGCGACTCCCCCTCTGAAGGTTGCCGACTGCGATTATAATACAGATAAAATCATTGAAATGATCATTGAAGCTCACTCAAAGGGCGTGAAAATAATATGCTTTCCTGAGCTTTCAATTACAGGCTACACCTGTGGGGATTTGTTTCTACAATCTGCGCTGGGATATTCGGCTGAAAGCAATCTCATCCGGCTTGCAGATGAAACGTCCTACTTGGAAATTGTTTCTATCGTCGGACTGCCTTTTTCATATATGGGTAAATTATATAACTGTGCAGCTGTTGTATACAAGGGAAAAATTCTCGGAATCGTGCCAAAGACAAATATCCCGAATTACAGTGAATTTTACGAGGCACGATATTTCACTGCCGGATTTGAATCCGATTGCAGCATTTTAATTAACGGCAATGACACTCCTTTCGGCACCAATCAGACTTTTGAATGCGATGAACTGCCCGAGCTGACCTTCGGCGTTGAAATATGCGAGGATTTATGGGTTGGAGACTCCCCTTCCGTCACGCTTGCGCAAAACGGTGCGTCAATCATTTTCAACCTCTCCGCCAGCGATGAAATTATAGGCAAATCAGACTACAGACGCACTATCGTAAAGGCAAAATCGGGAAGTCTGCTCTGCGCCTACGCATATGCTGATGCGGGAATCGGTGAGTCTACTCAGGATATGGTTTTCGCAGGTCACAATATTATTGCCGAAAACGGAACGCTTCTTGCCGAATCGAAGCTGTTTGAGAGCGGACTGACTATAGCCGACATAGATGTACAGAAGCTTATTTCGGAGCGCAGACGTTCAAATACGTTCAGATACAAGGAGTCAAATATTTTCTACGCAAATCGCTTTTCTATGAAGCTGACCGAAACGCGGCTTGAACGCAGCTTTCCGCAGCTGCCGTTTGTTCCCTCAGCAAAATCCGACCTGAATAAGCGATGCGAGGAAATTCTGAATATGCAGGCTGTGGGACTTATGACAAGACTTCGCCATATTGGCTGCAAAAATGTCGTTATCGGACTTTCCGGCGGACTTGATTCAACTCTTGCGCTTATTGTCACCGTTCACGCATTTGATATGCTAAAGCTCGACCGCAAGGGTATTCATGCTATTACTATGCCATGCTTCGGTACGACCGATCGAACGTATAATAACGCCTGCAAGCTTGCGTCGGCATACGGAGCTTCTCTTGAGGAAATCAATATCCGCGACAGCGTGAATCAGCACTTTGCCGACATCTCCCATAATCCCGAAATTCACGATGTCACCTATGAAAATTCACAGGCTCGTGAACGCACGCAAATTCTCATGGACAAGGCAAATCAGCTTGGCGGCATTGTGATAGGTACAGGCGATTTATCCGAGCTTGCGCTTGGCTGGGCAACCTACAACGGCGATCATATGTCCATGTACGCGGTCAATTCTTCCATTCCAAAAACCCTCGTGCGCTGGCTTGTGAGCTATGAATCGGGCATATGCGGCGACTCTCTCAGAACAGTTCTTGTTGATGTACTTGATACGCCTGTCAGCCCTGAGCTTCTGCCGCCTGAAAAGGATGGTACAATTGCCCAGAAAACTGAGGATCTCGTAGGCCCCTATGAGCTGCACGACTTTTTCCTGTACTATATGATGAGATTCGGATTTTCGCCATCGAAAATTTTCCGTATCGCCTGCATTTCATTTGAGGGGAAATATACTCCGCAGATCATTATGAAATGGGAGAAAAATTTTTATCGGAGGTTCTTCTCTCAGCAATTCAAACGCTCCTGTCTGCCGGACGGTCCAAAGGTCGGAAGTGTTACCCTTTCGCCAAGAGGAGATTGGCGTATGCCCAGTGATGCTTCTGCTCATATATGGCTCAAAGAACTGGAAAATATTGAAAAAACTTTGCAATAAAGATTGCAGAGATGTATAAATTCAAAACATATGGAGGTTAAAAACATGACTTACAAAGAAAGCTTTATTAAATTTATGGTGGATTGCGGAGTTCTTACATTTGGCGATTTCACTTTAAAAAGCGGCAGAAAAGCACCTTATTTTATTAACTGCGGCAACTATAAAACCGGCGGTCAGCTGGCTAAGCTCGGCGAATATTATGCTGAATGCATTCACGCAAATAATATTCCCGTTGAAACGCTTTTCGGCCCTGCGTATAAGGGAATTCCCCTTGCCGTTTCAGCTGTTGTGGCTCTCAGCAACAAGTTCGGCATTGATGTTTCCTACTGCTTCGACCGCAAGGAAATCAAAGACCACGGCGAAGGCGGAATGTTCGTGGGCAAAACTCTTACGGACGGCGAAAAGGTTGTGATTATTGACGACGTCATGACGTCAGGTAAGGCGCTCCGTGAAACTCTCCCCAAGCTGAAAGCAGTTGCAAACGTAGATGTGACAGGCATGGTTATTACTGTTGACCGCATGGAAAAGGGTACGGGGGAAATGTCCGCTGTTCAGGAAGCAAAACGCGACTTTGATGTTGATGTTTACTCAATCGTAACAATTGAGGATATTATCGACGCCATTCGCAGCGGAATTGTTTCTGGCGAGGAATATCTCGATAAAATGCTCGAATACAGAAATACATACGGTGTCTGATTCAAACATAAAAAAATTAAGTCCGGAGGCTCAGGCTTCCGGACTTTTATGTTACCAGACTTTATAATCCTTAAGAGAAATTTTGTACGTCGTTCCGGGAATGAACAAATCCTTGGTTTCATGTCCTGCGGCATGAGCCTTTTTAAGCTCCCTGAATGCAGCGCTGTTTCCGACAATACGCATAACCTTTTCCTTTTCGGGCTTTTTGTTAAGATATTCAATGCAAACCTGCTGGAGATAGAAATACGAACGAAGCTGCGTTTTCTTGAACTCAATGTTGGAGTCGTCCTGCATGAGGAAAAGGCTGTCCCCCTCCTGATAGCCCATAGTAAGCTTTGCAAGAATTTCGGGAATGAAAATTCTGATTTCAGCTGCAAGACCGATATTGCCTTCAGTAAATTTTTCAACCTGATCCATCATATTACGATAAGCTTCAGCTGAATCACATTCTTCCATAAGTGAAATAGTTTTCTTTGCAGCGTCAACAACAAACTGCTTTGTAAATGGGCACAAATCGTCCTCACGCTGAACACAAATGGCGTACTGCTTTTCAGATACGAACTTTTCACAGTCCTCCCAAGAATCAATGTATTGTTTAAAATACTGACTGAGAGTTGCACATACTGTGTTGTTTATACGAACTTCAATAACCTTTTTATCCTTATATCTTGCAAGGTAAATTCTTATCCAGTAATATTTTTTCGAACCAAGAAATTTTGGAATTTCGGATTTGATAAAATTTATGAGAGCAGTTGGCTTTTTTTCATCGCTTACACCAATTCTGACAATTGACTGAGCGTACATATCAAAATCATAATGCTGCAAAAGATAATTAACTGAAACGTGAATAGGATTCTTCTTCTGCATGGATTGATTCAACGGATGCCAAACACCGCCGAGGAAAATCTCCACCGACATTCTCACAGCTTCATCTTCCGTTTTACCCTGCGAATCCACCGGTTCAATAATAGGCTCGTCAAAATCGTCATTCTTTATTATATAAATTATTTGCACCATATGAATATCATTATTCAGCTGAGTTCTGCCAACCTGAATGTCAATTGTAAAACCTTTCGGCAAAATAATGCAGTCATCATACAGAGTACCGTTAAGTTTACTATTCAGATAGTCGAGGGTCTGGTGCTTTATATCCTTTCCCTCATTTTCGATTTCAGCTTCTTTATTTTTCTTTTTAAAAATGGCCACTTAAATCATTCTCCTTAAATTAAATTATATCAATATTATGCACAGCATATTATTTACGTATAAGCTTAACAGCCGCCCAGCTCTCCTTAATATTGCTTTCGAGAGCTGTAAATCCCGAATTTTCGACAGCGTTCACAACCTCATCCATGCGCTCCTCGATTATGCCTGAAATTATTAAAATTCCCTGAGGTTTAAGATACCTGCCGAAAAAATTTCTCATTGCAATAAGAACATCAGCAACAATATTAGCAGTAATTATATCATATTCGCCGTCGATTTCATTTGCAAGTGCTTCATCGGTTATTATGTTTCCACAATATGTATGATATTTTTCAGCAGAAATGTTATTTTTCAGCGCATTTTCCATTGCTGTATCTGCTGAATTTTGTTCAATATCTACAGCAACTGCACTGTCAGCTCCAAGAAGCATTGCGCCAATCGAAAGAATTCCGCTGCCGCAGCCAAGATCAAGCACCTTATCATCAGGCTTGATGACCTTTTCCATCAGCTCAAGGCAAAGACGAGTTGTGTGATGCTGACCCGTTCCGAAGCTCGACGCCGGATCAATTTCAAGTATGATTCGGTCGTCGGAATTGCTGTAATCCTCCCAGGAAGGCTTGATAACGAGCCTTTCGCCGACTTTAAGCGGCTTAAAATACTGCTTCCAGTTGTTTGCCCAATCCTCCTCACGTATGTTTGAAAATTCAGTTTCAAGGCGACCATAGCTACCATCGGCGTCATTGGATTTCATTTTCGCAAGCATCGCCTTGATTGACTGCATCATATCCGCACCCTGAGAGTTTCCGGGCAGATACACAGTCACACAGGTTTCGCAGTTAGAAAGTCCCATTAAATCCTCATCTATATAATCCCATTGACCGTTTTTATTTTCAAGAAATTCGTTAAAATCTTCTGCATCTTTAATTACAAATCCTTTTATTCCAATGTCCATGAGATTAGAACAAAGCAAATCAATTCCAGCTGTAGTGGTATAAATATTTAATTCAGTCCATTCCATAGGAATGCTCCTTTCGTCAGCTGCAAATGATTGACAAATATTTCAACACATCATTATTATCAACAACACCGTCATTGTTTAAATCAGCAGCTTCAATTTCGCTTTCAAGAAGATATGAAATTCCATCCGGCAATTCCAATAAGCTTGAAAGATATTCATTTAAAAGCGCAAGGTCGAGCTTGTCAACTGAGCCATCATCGTTAATATCCCCCTTAGTAAGCGTGGTCTGAGTTCCGGCATATGTAAGATCGCTCATACTTATCCAACCCTTTTCCGCGCCAAGCTGAACGCAACCCATGCTTCCACTGAAGCTTGTTATTTTAACAATATATCCTTTCTGGACTGTTTCAATTACGCTTGAATTAGTCGATGCCGAGAAATAAATATTAACCGTTTTAGCTGATGCATAATACTCACCCGTCTTGTATTTTGACGAATTTGTTGTAGTCGCAGTTGTTGTCGTCGTGGTCGTGGTTGTTGTCACAGTTGTCGTAGTCGTTGAAGTCGTGGTTGCGGCGGTGGTAGTTTGCGTTATTGAGCTTTGAGGAGCATTTTTTCCCGAAAAGACACGCAATTCAGTTATCGACGAAAGCGAATATGAGCTAAAAAGATCAGTATCGTCCTTTGCAGGGTCGATCATGTACACGTTTGAACCGTCAATACTCTCAATGAAAACCCAATGATTTCCAACATTGCAGACCATATAATACCCCTCATCGTTAATTGCCTTCATCTCAGCCGCTTTTCCGCTTTGAGTTGAAGATGTAAAGGTGTATTTTTTTACAAATTGAACATCCGGAACTACCTCTGTGACTTTTGACCAGCTTGCAATTGCTCCGCCGGAAAAAGCGTTAATTGAATTTAAAGCTGTAACAAATGTTCCCGGGTTAAAAGAATCAGCGTCTTCCGCACCCGAATGCACAGCAAGTATGGCAATTGATGTGACAAGACAGCCCGACTGTGCCATAGTCTGGGTTGAATCTCCGAGAAGAATACTTCCCCAGCGGGAATCATTCTGCCTCCATTTATAATAATCCTCTGCTGCCGAGGCTTTCAACGGATAAAAAAGTATTGCAATTAAGGAAACAGCAATAAATATGATACCAGTAAACGTTCTTTTTTTACAGCAATTCATTTTAAACTCCATTCTGCCGATGTGAATACCAACGGCTGCTAAATTCGGTTTGAGTTGTCCAACGTTTCTCGTTACACATAAATGTCCTATGTCCTGATTTCCAAATATCCGTAAATAACCTATTCAAATTTATTATATCACATTTCACAAAGCACTGCAAGTGAATTTTATGTAAATATTGTATATACTCATTTGTTGATTTTGCACAAAAGCGTATTTTAAAAATTGTATACTATAAAATATGCGCAGAATCAATGACTCCGCGCATTATTTTAATTGAATTAGCCTATATTACTGTCATTGCTGTCAGCTGTGTCTATTGTGTCATCTGTTTTTTTATTTTTCATAAGAACAAGTGTCAGAACTAAGCCAACAAGTCCGATAACGGCAACTGCAATTCCCACAAAGAAAATGTTCCTTGATGTAGTCGGGTCTGCGTCCTTGATTATCATGTCAGTGCAGTAAGCTTCAAGATAATCCTCCAGATCCGAGTCAGTATATCCCATTGACTCAATATACTCATCTCTGTATTCTATGAGCTTATCATCATCGTATTCGGTAATAATTCCGGAAATATCGAGCTGCTGAGATGGGTAAGCGGGGAAATCTTCGTCAGTTGCTTCATCATCGTAGTACCATTCATAATAAGCTTCTTCAAAATCATACCAGTCATCGACCATCTCGTCAAGCGTTTCAATCTGATCCTCGTCAGATGTTGCGTAAACCAGCGTCAGCGGCTCATATGTAGTTGTGCTGTCATAGAACCAATCCAAGTTGTACGATTCGATGAGATAAAAGTTTGTTTCACTTGTTGTCTTTACACCGTAACGTGTTGTTGTTACCTCTTCGGTTGCAATGCAGTCGTAAACGTAATAGATTTGACCATCAATCATAGCTTCATCTTCAAAATCAGACAATTCAGATTCGTTGAGTGAAACCGTTTTCCCGCTTATCGCAATCATTGCCTCTGAAGCGGACATACCAGCGAAAACAACGCCGATTATAAGAAGCACTGCAAAAAGAGTAGTTAAAAATTTCTTCGACTTCATATAAATTCTCCTTACATATTTAATTAATGGGCACGTTAATATGTGCCCAATAATTTTACTTTATCATCTTAGCAACTTCGTCAGCCAGATTATCTTCCTTCTTTTCAACGCCCTCGCCGCGCTCATAGCGGATTACCTCAAGAACATTGATGAAGCCGCCGAGCTTCTTAGCCTCAGCATCAACATAGCCCTTAACGGAAAGCTTGTCGTCCTTTACGAATGACTGCTCAAGAAGGCAATTTTCGCTGTAGTACTTGCCAACCTTGCCCTCAACAATTTTAGCGCGAACCTGTTCAGGCTTAGATGCCATTTTGGGATCCTCTGCCATCTGTGCAAGCATGATTTCCTTTTCCTTTTCGATTACCTCAGCAGGAACCTCCTCGCGGCAGAGATAAGGTGCGTTAAGAGCAGCAGACTGCATCGCAACATCCTTACCAATGTAAGCTACCTTGTCAGCGTCAAGATCTGTATCAAGCTTAACCATAACGCCAATGCTGCCGCCGTTGTGGATATAAGATGCGAGAACGCCTTCAAGTCTTACAAAGCGGCGAATAACGATATTTTCTCTGATTTTCATTCCTGCAAGCTCAGTAAGAACGTCGCCTACAGTTGAAGTGCCGCCGCTGATTGTCTGTGCCTTGAGATCCTCAACGTCTGCGGGATTTTTCTCAATAATTGTCTTTGCCACGTTGTTTACGAAGTTTTTAATATCGTCTGTATTTGCAGCAAAGTCGGTTTCTGTGTTTACTTCGAGAAGCACACCTGTATTGCCCTCAACAACAGCAGCTACGATGCCCTCTGCAGCAGC
The DNA here is from genome assembly GCA_021200415.1 of Ruminococcus sp. Taxonomy (GTDB): domain Bacteria; phylum Bacillota; class Clostridia; order Oscillospirales; family Ruminococcaceae; genus Ruminococcus. Next base: position 94,580 of record JAJQGO010000011.1, read on the forward strand.
TCTGCCGCTTTTCTTAGCCTGTGTAGCAAGACCTTTTTCTCTCAGGAACTCCACAGCCTTATCCATATCGCCGTTTGTTTCCTCAAGAGCCTTTTTACAGTCCATCATGCCGACGCCTGTAGATTTCATAAGTTCCTTAATTTCCTGAACTGATACCTTAGCCATTTTAAATAACCTCCAATAAATTATCGTAAAAAACCCGAATAATATATAATTCGGGTTTTTATTGTATTTTTTAATAATTATTCAGCAGCTTCTGTTTCTGCAGCAGCCTCTTCAGCGGGAGCTTCCTGTGCAGCTTCACCCTTATCGTCGCCCTGTCTGCCTTCGATGATAGCATTAGCGATAGTGCCTGCGATAAGCTTTACAGCTCTGATTGCGTCGTCGTTTCCGGGGATTACGTAGTCAACCTCATCAGGGTCGCAGTTTGTATCTACGATTGCGACAATCGGAATATTGAGCTTCTTAGCCTCAGCAACAGCAATCTTTTCCTTTCTCGGGTCAACAATAAAGAGTGCTGAAGGGAGCTTCTTCATAGTCTTAATACCGCCGAGGAACTTCTCGAGCTTTTCGATTTCGAGATTGAGCTTTACAACTTCCTTCTTCGGGAGGAGATCGAATGTGCCGTCCTCTTCCATAGTATGGAGCTGTTCAAGTCTTTTTATTCTTGTCTGAATTGTCTTGAAGTTTGTGAGCATACCGCCGAGCCATCTTGCGTTTACGTAATGTGCGCCGGCACGTGTAGCCTCTTCCTTAACGGAATCGCCTGCCTGTTTCTTTGTACCTACAAACAGAACCTCGCCGCCCTCTGCTGAGAGATCGCGAACGAACAGATAAGCTTCTTCAAGCTTCTTAACTGTTTTCTGAAGGTCGATGATGTAAATTCCGTTTCTTTCTGTGAAAATGTACGGTGCCATTTTCGGGTTCCATCTTCTTGTCTGGTGTCCGAAGTGAACGCCTGCCTCAAGAAGCTGTTTCATTGATACTACTCCCATTGTGTAGTCCTCCTTAAATTGGTTAAAAAATTATCCTCCGCTGACTTAATTGCAGGCGACGCTCATATGAAGCGCACCGAGCCGCAAATAGTACAAGCGTGCGAATTCTTTAATATTATATCACAATTTAACATTTTTTGCAAGTTATTTTTATTCGTCTATTTGAACAATCTTGTGATTCCTTCTCTTTTGCTTTTTGTTGAATATGACGGCTTTGATTCTTCCAAATGCTTAATCAGCAGCACCTCACGTCCAATAACCTCAATTTCGCTGCATGGGATAATAATATCCTCTTCCCTGCCCAGAAGTCCGAAAAGCCGTTCTCTGCCATAAATGATGAGCGCGACTATACCCGAATTTTCGAGATTCATTTCCACATCGTCAATATATCCAAGCTTATCGCCTGTGCGCACGTCTATAACTTCCTTGCTGCGCATACTTTCAAGACTGCATATCAAAAAAATCCCTCCGCTTTTATATGTATAGGCAACACCGCACAAAGCACGCCTGTCGGCTTTGCCGCACATCTACTCGCCAATTTCCGCCATCTTTCGCAAAAATTTTTTGACATACGTTAGTATGCCTGCAAAATTTTTGTTGCATCTGACGAAAATATGGACGTAGTTTATGCTCGGAGAGTATATCTGCACGACAATCTTCGTGCGGTGTTGCCTATAGTGTAATAAATAATATGTATAAAAGCGTGAAAAAATTATAAATCCGTCTTAGAATCTGAAATCTCTCTCGCCCTTTCGGATATTTTCCAGATTGCGGATAAGGATTTCCCTAACCTTTTCATTCGGAATATTTTCAATTTCCTTCGCTATCATTTTTGCTCCGACAGATTTTGTGTCCTGTGAAGCGTAATCCTCAAGATACTCTTGAAGTGTCATAAGCGCATTGGGCAGACAGCAATTCTGAATCTGTCCCGCCTTGCAAAGGGACATAAATCTGTCGCCTGTTCTTCCCTCTCTGTAGCAAGCCGTGCAAAAGGACGGAATGTAGCCCATTTTCATCAGCCAGTTCACAACATCGTCAAGAGAACGCCTGTCCTCAACATTGAACTGAGCCGTGCTGTCGTCCTCAAGCTCGTCTTCGAGATAGCCGCCCACGCTCGTCCTTGAGCCGCCGCTTATCTGTGAGATTCCGAGATGAAGAACTCTTTCTCTGCAAGCCTTGCTTTCACGTGTGGAAACTATCATGCCTGTATACGGCACGGCAATTCTTATAACCGCAACAATTTTTGCGAATGTATCATCATCAATTCCATTATCAAAGGTGCTGGGATCTATATCGTCCGCACGGCGGATTCTCGGAACAGATATTGTATGCGGCCCTACGCCGTAAACTGCTTCGAGATGTTCAGCGTGCATGAGTATTCCCACAAGCTCATATTTGTAATTTTCAAGTCCGAACAGAACACCGAGTCCGACATCGTCAATACCGCCCTCCATAGCTCTGTCCATAGCCTCTGTGTGGTAGGCGTAATTATGCTTGGGTCCGGTGGGGTGAAGCTTCTCATAGCTTTCCTTATGGTAGGTTTCCTGAAACAAAATATACGTTCCTATTCCCGCTTCCTTGAGCCTCCGATAATTTTCAACTGTAGTAGCTGCAATATTTACGTTAACACGCCTGATTGCGCCGTTTTTATGCTTTATCGAATAAATAGTCCTGATGCACTCCAAAATATATTCGATAGGATTATTTACAGGGTCTTCGCCTGCTTCAATTGCAAGACGCTTATGTCCCATATCCTGAAGCGCCGTTACCTCACGGATAATTTCCTCCTGAGTGAGCTTTTTCCGTGGAATATGGCTGTTCTTTTTGTGATAAGGACAGTACACACAGCCGTTTACACAATAATTCGACAAATAAAGAGGCGCAAACATTACGATTCTGTTTCCGTAGAAATCCTTTTTTATCTGCTCGGCAAGAGCATAGATTTCCTCGTTTATCTCGGGAATATCACAATTCAGCAGAACTGCCGCTTCACGGTGAGTAAGCCCCTTGCGCAGTCTTGCCTTCTCTAAAATATTATTCAGAAGATTACGGTCAGATTTATTTTGCTCTGCGTACAGCAGCGTATCGGTTATTTCCTCATGATTGATAAATTCCTCTGCTTTGTTTGATTTTGGATTATACATTGATAAGAACACCTTCATCTATATAAATGCTTTCAGACAGCACAACGGAATTTCCGATAATGCTGTCTGAATAAAATTATACCACTTTGCGAAAATTATGTCAATGAATATTTTTTACACATTTGTATAAGCTAACAGAAAAAATAAGCAGTTGTGCAGCAAAACCGCCTGCCTGTCCGTAAGGCAGGTCAGGCGTGCTTTGTGCAGTACTGTATTAAATTCAGAACAATAAACTGAAATCTATCAAGCTATGCCGTTCCGCTCATTTTCTGATCCATCTGCTGTCGTGGTCATCATCACCTGACGATATATACCTCTCAACGCTCATATGCAAATCATATTTTTCCCTGAGCGTTGCTATCTGCTCCATCATTGGTGATGCATGATGCGCATCAAGAGCTTCTTGACTTTCCCAGCTATCAATGAGAAGAATTGTTTCAGGGTCAACCATCGGAATAAAATAATCATATCTCAGATTACCCTTTTCCGCTCTGATAGCGCCGGCAATACCTGAGCTTTCCATCTCATCAGCAAATTTTCTGGCATTCCCATTTTCACCGGTATAATATAAATTCACCGTCAAACTCATTTTGTGTCATCTGCCTTCCTATATTTTCTCATACATGGGCTGCCATGCTGCAAATCCTGCAAGGGCTTCATCTGTACGATTGTAATAACGGACATCCTTATTCAGCTTTGCAATTTCCGCCATATCATCGTCCGACAGCTTAAAATCGAGAATATCAAGATTGTCACGAATGTGATCCACATTCTTACTCCCCGGAATCACCGCAAAGCCCATCTGTGTATGCCAACGAAGAATAATCTGCGCTGGGGATTTGCCATATTTCTTTCCGAGTTCCGCAAACACAGGCTCCTCAATCAGCGATTTGTCTCCGTGTCCCAGCGGATACCACGACATCAGCTTAATTCCGTTTTTGTCAAGATTTTTGCGAAGCTCCTCCTGTGTAAAATACGGATGTGCTTCTACCTGGATAAATTGGGGGACAATTTCCCATTTTGTCTCAAGCTCTTCAAGATATTTTCCCTCAAAATTAGAAATGCCGATTGCCTTTGCTTTGCCGTCCCGATATGCTTTTTCAAGCTGTCTGTACCCTGCAAGCCAGTTTCCTGCGGGTTGGTGGATATAAAGCAAATCTACATAATCCACGCCGAGCCGTTCCAATGTTTCATCAACAGCGTTCTCATTTTCATATTCGGTTGCCCAAAGCTTTGTGGAAAGAAAAATCTTTTCTCTTGGAACACCGCTTTCCTTGATGCCGCGTCCGACAGCTCTCTCGTTGCCATAGGCATTTGCAGTATCAACGCATTCATATCCCATTTTAAGGGCTTCTCTTACGCTGCGTTCAGCGTCAGCTGGTCCAATTAGATAAGTTCCGATACCGATTACCGGACATTTGCCGCCATTGTTCATTGTTACATATTCCATTTGAAATCCTCCTTTAATTCATTGTTTATACGGCGCTAAGGCCTCTTTAATTACCGTGTCACAGAACATATCTGTTTTTTCCGAACCAATCATTTCGCCATCTGTCATGCACCACGCTATCATCAATCCGTAAAGCTCAGCGTTAAAAAGAAGTGCAAGGTCATCAATCGGCAGATTATCAGCTAATTCTCCGCGCCTTATTCCTTCTGCTAAAACAGACTGTATGGCACGATAATCATATTGGTACTTAGTCGTTTCCTCGCCGTTCAGCAGCATATTGGTGGGCGACAGGTTGTTTCTTGTCCACTGCCTGCATATCTCAATTCCGGTGTCTTCAATCCCTTTCAGAAAGCCTTTGCAGTAGTAGCGAAGCCGCTCAAGAATATCCTTATCCGTCATCCCATTCGCAATTTCCGCTAATCGGTAAAAATCCGTTTGGTTCAGTTCCTCAACAACATCCTCTTTCCGTTTGAAATATGTGTAGAAAGAACCCGTGGAAACACCTGCTTCCTTTGCAATTTCGTCTATGGAGATGTTCTCAAAGCCTTTTTCAGAAATCAAAATCTTTGCGGCTTTCATGATTTTCTGTTTGGTTTCCATAGCACGAACCTGCCGTGTTGTCATCTTTTTTTCCACCTCATCACCTCGCATCTTTATGATAATTTGATTATAGCACAAAATTGAATGAGATTCAATGAATTTCATTCAGCTTATTTGTAAATTTTCTGTGAACATAATTTATGCGGACAATTTGCAATTATACCATAACTCACACTTGTTATAGGCTCAAGCTATAACAGGATAAAGAAAAAATGTAGTTGACATTTGAGCATAATTGCATTACAATAAAATCATACTAATACGATATGATTCATAGGAGTACAATAAAATGACATTAGTTCAATTGAAATATGCAATCACAGTTGCGGGAGAAAATTCTCTCAATGAGGCTGCAAAGAAGCTATTTATATCACAGCCGAGCCTTTCAGCGGCAATTCATTCGCTGGAGCATGAAATCGGATTTGAAATTTTCAACCGTTCCAGAACCGGTATTACTCTTACAATTGCGGGATCTGAATTTATCGGATACGCAAGATCTGTAGTTGAGCAGTATGAGATATTAGATGCTAAATATATCTCGCAAATCAATGTAAAAAAGCGTTTCAGCGTTTCCATGCAGCATTACACTTTTGCAGTAAATGCTTTTGTTGAGCTTGTTAAGCAGTACGGAATGGACGAGTACGAATTTGAAGTATTCGAAACAAAAACCAGAGAAATTATTGAGAATGTAAAAAATCGAAGAAGCGAGCTTGGCATACTCTATCTTAACGACTATAACAAAGCGGTTCTGACGAGGATTTTTTCTGAGGCTGAGCTTTGCTTTACACCGCTTTTTGAATGTGACGTTTATGTATATATGTGGAAAGGTCATCCTCTTGCCGGACGTAAGGAAATTTCCCTTGATGAGCTTGAAGAATATCCCTGCCTTGGCTTTTCACAAGGTGAATCAAATTCCTTTTATTTTGCGGAGGAGGTTTTAAGTACCCATCAATACAAACGCTTTATTCGTGCAAGCGACAGGGCTACTCTGCTGAATCTTATGGTCGGGTTGAACGGCTTTACGCTGTGTTCAGGTATTATCTGCGAGGATTTAAACGGCAGCAATTATTGCGCGGTGAAGCTGAAATCCGATGAAAAAATGACAATCGGCTACATTTCGCGAAAAGATTCCATTTTAAGCCCGATTGGTGAAAAATATCTGCTGGAAATAGCAAAATTCAAGGAGGCAAATTACAATGAATAGAAATATCGAAACAAAATGTCTGCATCTCGAAGATGACGAGAATAATTGTAATCACTATGGTGCAATAAGCTATCCGATTTATCAGACGGCAACCTACGCACATCCGGCAGTTGGAAAAAGCACAGGCTATGATTACTCCCGTTTACAGAATCCCACAAGAGAGCATCTTGAAAGGGTCATTGCGTCACTTGAAAATGGAATAAGCGCATTTGCTTTATCCTCGGGAATGGCTGCTATTTCCATGATGATGGAAATCTTCAAGCCCGATGACCATATTATTGCAGATTCCGATTTATATGGCGGAAGTATCAGACTTTTTCGGAACGTTTCCGAGAAAAACGGCTTGAAATTTTCTAATATTGACTGCTGCCGCGATAACATAGAAAACTTCATAAATGCAAATACAAAAGCAATATACATAGAAACTCCAACGAACCCAATGATGAATGTAACGGATATTGCGCACGCTGCCGAAATTGCGAAAAGGCATGGGCTGCTTCTTATTGTTGATAATACATTTATGTCGCCGTATTTTCAGAATCCCCTTGATTTGGGCGCTGATATTGTTGTGCATAGCGGTACAAAATATCTTAGCGGACACAATGATACACTTGCAGGATTTTTAATAACAAACAGAGAGGATATTTCTGAAAAATTATCTTTTCTGATTAAAACAACCGGCGCGGGCTTAGCTCCTTTTGACAGCTGGCTTGTTTTACGAGGTATCAAAACACTGGGAATCCGTATGGAAAAATCGCAGGAAAATGCAATAAAAATTGCAGAATGGCTGAAAAAGCAAAAATCTGTCACAAGGGTGATTTATCCCGGACTTCCCGATCACCCCGGATTTGAAATCATGAAAAAACAAGCCCGTGGATTTGGATCTATGCTGACGTTTCAGCTGATAAGCAAGGAATTTGCCTTATCTGTTCTGGAAAAGGTACGCATGATAAAATTTGCGGAAAGTCTTGGCGGTGTTGAAACACTTATCACATATCCGACTACACAGACTCATGCGGATGTTCCGGAAGAAATTCGTTTGAAAAACGGCATAACGGAAAGCACCCTGAGATTGTCGGTAGGAATTGAAAATATTGACGATTTGATATATGAACTTGAAAAAGTTTTTTCGGAAACGGAGCGTGAATTGAATGGCTGAAAGAAATCTTGATTTTGATAAAATTATCGATCGGAGAAATACCCGATGTCTGAAATACGATTTTGCCAAAAGACGCGGCAAGCCCGAAGATGCTCTCCCCTTATGGGTTGCAGACATGGATTTTGAAACCTCCTCTTATATTGAAGACGCTCTCATTGAGCGGGCAAAGCATGGTATTTTTGGATACAGTGAGGTTCAGACTCCATATTTTGAAATTATACGCAGCTGGATGAAAAGTCACCATAACTGGGATATACAAGAAAGATGGCTTGTTAAAACTCCCGGAGTAGTTTTTGCGCTTGCGATGGCGGTAAGAGCCTATACAAAACCAAATGACAGCGTACTGATACAACAGCCTGTTTATTACCCTTTTTCGGAGGTTATCAAGGACAACGGAAGAAAAGTCGTGAGCAATGATTTATATCTTGGCGATGATAACCGTTATCATATTGATTTTGAGGATTTTGAACAAAAAATAATCAAGGAAAATATAAAATTATTTATACTGTGCAGTCCTCATAATCCTGTAGGACGGGTTTGGACAGAGGATGAATTAGTACGTCTTGGGGATATTTGCGTAAGGCACGGAGTTATCGTTGTAAGTGATGAGATTCACCATGATTTTGTATTTTATGGCAGGCATTTTGTTTTCGCAAACCTGAAAAAGGAATTTGAAAATATCAGCATCACCTGTACTTCCCCGAGCAAAACGTTCAATCTTGCAGGACTTATGATTTCCAATATATTTATTCCAAACCGAGAGTTAAGACATAAATTCCGCAGGGAGCTTGATGCTGTCGGTATAAGTCAGCTTGATGTTATGGGATTAGTCGGATGCGAAGCAGCATACAGTAAAGGTGAAGAATGGTACAATGCAATGCTTAGCTATGTGCATGAAAATATTCGCTTTATTCAGGAATATGTAAGGGAAAATCTCAAGAACGTAAGCATGATAACACCTGAGGGCACATATCTTGTATGGCTCGACTTCCGAAAAACAGGTCTGAATGCTGATGAATTGGATAACGTGATTGTCAACAAAGCGAGGCTCTGGCTGGACAGCGGCAGAATCTTCGGTAAATGCGGCGAAGGATTTCAGCGTTTAAATGCCGCTTGTCCAAGAAGCATTCTTAAAGAGGCTCTTGACAGACTCAGAGATGCGCTTTAACGGCGTTCAATCCGATAATTTTCGTTATAGGCAAATCCTATATTGCATGATATAAAATAAGCTTAGATGTTTTTTGCGCAAGGGTCTTGACAAAAGAAAAAAATGGGAGTATAATAGGCGTATAACCTACAAAACATATTAAAACAGTAGGAAATACAAATAAAACGCACACTCTATCAAAATCTAAATTAAAATTTATGGAGGTAATCACTATGAGCAAAATAAAAGAAAGCGCACTTGAACTTATCGGGGGCACACCAATTCTCCGACTGAACGGATATTCTAAAAAGGCAGGAATAACAAATGCTACACTTCTCGCAAAGCTGGAGTACCTTAATCCTGCCGGCAGCGTTAAGGACAGAATTGCACTTGCAATGATTGAAGATGCCGAAAAGAAAGGCATTCTCAAGGAGGGCGCAACGATTATCGAACCGACCTCAGGCAATACGGGAATCGGTCTTGCGGCAGTAGCGGCTGCAAAGGGATATAAGGCTATTCTGACGCTTCCCGACACGATGAGTGTAGAGAGAAGAAATCTTTTAAAGGCTTACGGAGCTGAAATCGTGCTTACCGAGGGCGCAAAGGGAATGAAGGGCGCGATAGCAAAGGCTGAGGAGCTGAACAAGGAAATTGACGGCTCAATTATTCTGGGACAGTTTGAGAATCCGGCTAATCCTGCTGCACATAAGGCGTCTACAGGTCCTGAAATATGGGAGCAGACAGACGGTAAGGTAGATATTTTCGTTGCAGGCGTCGGTACAGGCGGAACTATAACAGGCGTTGGCGAATATCTGAAATCAAAGAATCCTGAAATAAAAATTGTTGCGGTTGAACCGGCAACGTCACCTGTGCTTTCAAAGGGAACGGCAGGACCGCATAAGATTCAGGGCATCGGCGCAGGATTTGTTCCCGATACGCTGAACAAGGAGATATATGACGAGGTAATCGCAATTGAAAATGAGGACGCATTTGAGGAAGGCAGAGCATTTGCCGTAAGCGAAGGTATTCTTGTTGGCATATCATCAGGGGCAGCTTTGAAAGCAGCTGCAATCCTTGCACAGCGTCCCGAAAATAAGGGCAAAAACATTGTTGTGCTTCTCCCCGATTCAGGCGACAGATATTTGTCAACACCTCTTTTCAGTAATAATTGATAATTTTTCCGGCGAGGGGACGGTGTGAATGAACGAGAACACAGCAAAAAAGCCGACCGGAGAGCGTTCGCATTTAGAAATGCTTGAAAAGCTTCTCAGCAGTACGAAATACGGAAGTATAACCCTTATCGTACAGGACGGGAAAATTATTCAGATTGATAAAACAGAAAAGTACAGATTAAAAGACTGACCGGAAAGACCGGAGGTTTTGTTAAGGCAATGCTTACAATTCCTTCGGTCTTTTTTGTTGTTTATAAGGTGAAAGAAGTGATACTATGAACAATAGCTATAAGAATTTGCAAAATTCCCACCCATGCTTCGGCGGAAATAAAAATAACGTCGGAAGAATTCATTTACCGGTCAGTCCGGGATGTAATATAGCCTGTCGGTTCTGCGATCGTGCCATAAACGATACCGATAATCGTCCCGGTGTCACTTCAAAGATAATTTCACCGGAGGAAAGCATCAGCATTTTGGAAAAGGCACTGAAAATTTGTCCGGAAATTACGGTTGCGGGAATCGCAGGGCCGGGAGATACGCTGGCATCTGATTATGCTCTGGAAACCTTTCGCAGAATTAAGGAACGCTTTCCTAAGCTTATAAAATGTATGAGTACCAACGGACTTTTGCTTTATGAGCGTGCAGATGAAATCATTGAAATCGGAATAGATTCTCTTACAGTTACGGTAAACGCGGTTGATCCGAAAATTGAAGCGCAGCTTAATAAATATATTATTTATCACGGCAGAAGATATGAGGATATAGAAGCAGCGGAGATACTGATTGATAACCAGCTGAATGGAATCAAAAAAATTGCCGCAGCGGGAATCACTGTAAAGGTGAATACGGTACTTGTTCCGGAGATTAACGGAAATCATATTGAAGAAATCGCAAAAGCAGTAAGTCAGGCAGGCGCAGCTATTTATAATATTATTCCGCTGATACCGCAATATGAGCTTGCTGATCAAAAAGCGCCGACCTGTTTTCAGATTGACGAGGCACGTACAAAAGCATCAAAATATATTGACGTTTTCCGTCACTGTCAGCATTGTCGGGCAGATGCTGTGGGCGTTCCCGGAAAATCGGAATACGGTGAGCAGATATATCAGAAAAGACTCAATGTAAAGGAAACATTTTCTCATGGATAATTCGTATAGAATCGCTGTTGCGTCATCGGACGGTATCGTTGTAAATCAGCATTTTGGCCATGCAGGCAGGTTTCTCATTTATGAGGTGGAAAGCAATGGAAATTTCAACCTTGCCGAAATCCGAAACACAGAACCCGTTTGCAGCTTCAGAAATCATGACGACGAAAAGCTAATGAAAAATATGAGAATGATTCAGGACTGTAAATATCTTCTTGTAAGCAGGATAGGAAACGGAGCGTCAATATGTGCTGAACAGCTTGGTATCACAGCAATGGAGCTTCCCGATCTGATTGAGAACTCTATCAGAAAAATAATTTCATATGAACAGGTACAAAAATTGATTGGAAAGGAATAAAAACAATGTCAGAAATCAGACAAATTGCAATCTATGGAAAGGGCGGTATTGGCAAATCAACCACAACTCAGAATCTTACGGCAGGTCTTTGCGAGCATGGCAAAAAGGTCATGGTTGTCGGGTGTGACCCAAAGGCGGATTCAACGAGGCTTCTCCTTGGAGGATTAGCGCAGAAAACAGTGCTTGATACTATCCGTGATGAGGGAGAGGATATTGAGCTTGACAGAATCATGCGTGAGGGATATGGCGGTACACGCTGTGTGGAATCAGGAGGTCCTGAACCGGGTGTCGGCTGTGCGGGCAGAGGAATTATCACTTCGATCAATATGCTTGAGAATCTTGGAGCATATACGGACGACCTTGATTATGTTTTCTATGACGTTCTCGGCGACGTTGTCTGCGGAGGATTTGCTATGCCGATACGTGAGGGCAAGGCAAAGGAAATTTATATTGTGGCAAGCGGAGAAATGATGGCGCTTTATGCTGCAAATAACATAGCAAAGGGAATCAAAAGATATGCCAAAACAGGCGGTGTGCGCTTGGGCGGTATCATCTGCAACAGCAGGAATGTTGACAGAGAGCTTGATTTGCTTCGTGCGTTTTCCAAAGAGCTTGGAACACAGCTTTTGTATTTTGTACCTCGTGACAATATCGTTCAGCGTGCGGAAATCAACAAGAAAACAGTCATCGAATACAAGCCTGATTCAAATCAAGCACAGGAATACAGAAATCTTGCGGAAGCAGTGATAAATAACACAAAATTTGATATTCCGACACCTATGACTCAGGAAAGACTGGAGGAAATTCTGTTGGAATTTGGTCTTATGGATTCCGCAGACGATTATCACATCTAATGAAAGGAAGTATAAATCATGGCAAAGATATATGAATCCATTGCGGAGCTTGTCGGAAGAACGCCGCTGCTGGAGCTTAAAAACTATGAGGAAAAGCATAACCTCAAAGCAAGGATTCTTGTTAAATTGGAATATTTCAATCCGAATCAGAGCGTTAAGGACAGAATCGCCCTTGCAATGGTTGAAGATGCAGAACGCTCCGGAAAGCTGAAAAAGGGAGATACCATCGTCGAGCTTACAAGCGGCAATACAGGTGTCGGACTTGCGGCAATCGCAGCGGCAAAGGGATATAAATTCCGCGCATACATACAGGATCAGGTAAGCAAAGAGCGCTATCAGGTGGTTCATGCTTTTGGCGGTGAAACCGTAAAGCTGTCAGATGTTCCGGAAATTGTCAAAAGCATGGAAGAAAACGGAGCTGATTTTGTTGAGTGCTGCAAAGCGCTTGAAAGGGCTATAAGCGGCGAAAAAAATGTTTGGTTTGCCGACCAGACAAGAAATCACGCAAATCCTGATATTCATTTTAAAACCACAGGTCCGGAAATATGGCAGGACACAGACGGAAATGTTGATATTTTCGTGGCAAATGTGGGAACGGGCGGAACGCTTTCCGGTGCAGGAAATTATCTCAAATCAAAGAATCCGAATATACAGGTTGTGGGTATTCAGCCAACTGAAGATTCCTTCCAGAGTGAGGAACGTCCCGATCAGGAAGAAATAACAGGCGTACACCCTTTTGAAAATGTAGAGGAAAGATACATTCCCGCAAATCTCGACAGAAAGGTATACGATGATTGGTACGAGGTGCATACGAATCAGGCATATGAAGCTGCAAGAGAAGCGGCAAAAACAGATGGTATTTTAATCGGCGCATCCTCCGGCGCTGCCATTTATACAGCGGCAAAGCTTGCCGAAAAACAGGAAAATGCCGGAAAGACAATTGTTGCCCTTTTGCCGGACACGGGACTCCGCTATCTTTCCACGCATCTTTTCGATGAAAATTATCATGCATAGGGAGGCACATTATGGCATTGAATTTAAACAGCTCCAATGTGGCTACAAGAGAAAATCGTATAGGCTCAATCACGGGCTATATCGGAACATTGGGCGATCTTGCAAAACAAAGCGAATGCGGCACTTTGAAGGGATGCTCGAGATGCTTTTCACAGTCAAGCACCTGCCTTTCGAGCTGCGCTCTGGCACAGCTATCAGCAATCAGAGATGTTGCGATTATTCATCATGGACCAGCAGGATGCTCTGTTGCAAGCGCTAATGCGTATTATCTTGATAAGGTTATGGCGAAAAAGCGCGGCGTTACAAATAATACAGTTTACGTCGGAACAGATATGAACGAAAGGGATACAATCTTTGGTTCAACTGAAACGCTCAGAAAAATTATTCTCGAGGTCAACAAACGGTATACACCAAAAGCAATTTTTGTAACAAGCTCATGTGCCACAGGCATAATCGGCGAGGATATTGACAGCGTAGTTGACGATGTAAGGGAAGAAATAGATGTTCCGATTGCAGCTGTACACTGCGAAGGCTTCAAATCAAGAATATGGGCTACAGGCTTTGATATTTCCGATCATGCGGTGCTGAGCAGCATTGTTCAGCCGCCGAAGCAAAAGAGAAATACCATAAATTTCAAGAATTTCTACGAAAGCGCACGACCTGAAATTATAGAGATATTCAAAAACTTTGACTTAGAGCCGATATTTCTTTACTGCAATTCCACAGTTGAGGAGCTTAGCCATATATCAGAATCGTTGGCAACAACCTGTATATGCGGAACTCTCGGAAATTACCTTGGCAATGGGCTTGAGGAAAAATACGGCGTACCATATATCAGAACAATCAATCCCCTCGGAATTGCAGGCTTTGAAACATGGCTGCGTGAAATCGGCAGAGTTACCGACAGAAGTGAAGCTGTTGAGAAATATATCGCTGAACAGCGGGAGATTTACATTCCGCAGATTGAAGAGATTAAAAAAGAATTAAAGGGACTCAAGGCAGTTCTCGGCATGGGCCCGGGATACACATTTGAGGTGTCAAGAGTTCTGAATGAGCTTGGAATTGAAGTTGTATGGGCGCTTGCGTGGCACTATGATAAAAAATATGAAAACGGAGATGTGCCGCCGTCTATGGAATACCTGCTGAAGCATGACGTTGATTTTGAAGCAAGCGTTGCCGATCAGCAGAATTACGAGGTAATGAATATTCTTAATAAATATCAGCCCGACCTGTATCTTTCGAGACATCCCGGCTCTACGGTATGGGCAATCAAAAATGGTACGCCGGCAGTATATGTTGCTGATGAGTATATGATTTTTGGTTATAAGCATACACTTGAATTTGCACAGTCTATTCTTGACAGTATTCATAACCGCAGCTTTGAAAAAAATCTCGCAAGACGTGTGAAGCTTCCGTATACAGACTGGTGGTATGAGCAGAATGTGGATAAATTTTTGGAGGAGGCGAAAAAATAATGGCGAAACTTCTTGACAAACAACGATATAAATGTGCCTTAGGTGCGATGCAGACAGTACAGGCAATCACAAGAGCAATTCCGATACTTCACTCAGGCCCCGGCTGTGCGCAAAAGCTTTCTGATTCCATCGGAAGCAGCGGCTATTTTTCTCCGAATATTTTTCCATGTACAAGTATCAATGAAAAGGACGTTGTATTCGGCGGTGCGAAAAAGCTTGAAACTACAATTGAGAATGCGTTAAAGGTTATAGATGCGGATTTGTATGTGGTGCTTACCGGATGCATTCCCGAAATTGTCGGAGATGATACAGCGGAAGTGGTAAGTCATTTTAAGGATTCTGAAAAGCCTGTGATTTATGCGTCTACAGCAGGATTCAAGGGCAATAATTTCAAAGGTCACGAGCAGGTAATAGATGCTGTAATTGAACAGTATCTTGAAAAATCCGATGAAAAGGAAAAGGGTCTGGTGAATATATGGGCGGATGTACCATATCAGGACTTATTCTGGCTTGGAAATTTAAGGGAGCTTGAAAAGCTTGTTGCTGAGCTTGGTTTAACTCCAAATACCATTTTTGGTTACGAACGCGGAATAGAAAATATAAATCGTATTCCAAAAGCACAATTCAATCTTCTCGTATCTCCTTGGGTATCTGTCGGAAACATGAAGAAAATGGAGCAGAAGCTTGGTATACCGTATCTTCATTATCCTACACTGCCAATCGGCGCTTTTGAAACAAGCAGGTTTCTGCGTGAGGTCGGAAAATTTGCAGGCGTAGACGAAGAAAAAATCGAAAGCATCATCAATAAGCATGAGGATTATTACTACTACCTCATTGAACGCTATGCGGATATGTTTCTTGAAACACGTGTTATGGCAAAGCAGTTTTCAGTCGTTGCTGACGCACAGTATGCACTTGGAATTACAAAATTTCTTGTCAATGACTTGGGACTTGTACCGGCAAAGCAGTTTATAACAGATGATACGCCAAAAGCATTTCAAAAGCAGATACGAGAGGAATTTGAAAATCTCAACTATGGATTGAAAGCAGAGGTAAGCTTTGAAACCGACAGCTATAAGATACACAATGAAATTCAGTCACATGATTATCATGGCTATCCGCTTATCCTTGGAGGCTACTATGAAAAAGAGATAACTGAGAAAATGTTCGGTCATTTCTTAAATATTTCGTGGCCGGTTCAGGACAAGGTTGTGTTGGACGACGCTTATATCGGTTATACAGGCGGCATTCGTCTGATTGAGGATATTTACTCTGTTGCCGTACAGCGTTGGAACTAAGCTGCTTTTGGAGGTGAAACAGCATGGCATACAAAATCGCAGTTGCGTCCTCTGATGGTATCGAGGTAAATGAAGCATTTGGTAATGCTGCGCGTTTTCTTATATTCACAGTAAATAACGAAACAATTGAGCCGCCTGAGGAACGAATTTGCACCGTTGGAGATGAATCAGATATATCTTCTGTCTGTAAGGACAACACCTGCCGCGGTAATGGCAGCAGGTGCAATAATTATACAGGTAATGCGATAAAGGTCGAGCAAATTGCCGACTGCCGATGCGTGGTCTGTCAAAAAATCGGCTTTCAGGTGCAAAAACAGCTTGAACGGAAAGCCATTAGCTTTTTTGATGTCAGCTGCACCGTAGAAGAAGCTCTGAGTAAAATTATAAAGTATTACAGCAGAATTGACAAACATGAATCGCTTAGAAAATAAAATACACATATAATTGATCGTACAGCCGAAGTATTGAAGAAATCTTCGGCTGTACGATTTTTAAATGTTTGCCAATGATGCATTCTTAAAAGATTCATCATTCGTAACTTCTTTTATAACCTTAATTTGCTCCGGAAAGATAATCCCGGCGTTTTCATCACTCAATTCAATTTCTGCGATTGCCTTATCATTCCAGAACGGATAGACATCAATCTCAAAATACTGTCCCTCATATGTAAGGCAGTAACGTGTTTTACGAATTTGTCTTTTTGATGTATCAGCCTCCATAAGTAGTGCAAGATATTCCGCCTGTGAAAGACGTTTTTCTACCTCCACACGCTTTATATCGGAAATTTTTTTCTTCGTTGTTTTGAAGTATATGTAATTGCCGTTGATTCCCCTTTGCCTGATTCTTACCTCATCTGCGCTGTTTGATTTTAAATAAGTCTGGATTATTTCAACACGCTGGCAGTTTGTATTGCTTTCAAGCCATTCTAAATCAGGATATTCGATAAGATACTTGCGCTCAATTTCAAACGGCTCCGGTTCGCCCAAAAAAGAAGCGATTTCCGCAATCAATCGGCGCATTTTCCCTTCAAAGTCCGTAGAATTATCAATCACACGGAAGTGAGGGTGTCCCGTCCAAGCAGAAATGAGGTTATCGTCCATCATAGCTGCTTCTTTAGTGGTTTCTGTACGTGCTGTGTTATTGGCGGTAGTGTAGAATGCTTCAGCTCCCTTAGCGGCGGTAACAAGATGAAAAACAGCATCATAATTATCCCTCAGCTCAACCTCATTCACATCAAGCTCCTTGAGAATAGCTGAAAACTCCGTATCATTCATATAAGCCTTGTTGTCAAGAGTTCCGCGGTCACAAACAATAAGAATCTTCTCCGAACCCATTGAAGAAGCCGCATTACAGAAAACCTTTTCCTTTTCAATTTGCAGCGTCATCTGACATTTCTGATATTCGGCATTGGAGCTGCACGTCCACGGCGCTACTCCGCCTGTAATAAGCTCCGTTGCTGTTTCGGGAACAAACAATACCGTGTACCCCATCTTTGTGAAAGCGTCCTGTACCCAGCTCATTGCAGTTGATTTGCCCGCACAAGGACCTCCGGTAATCACAATTTTAATAATTTCAGGCATATTTTTCTCCTCTCTGCATATGTAATGATTTATAAATTTATTCCTTTGATATTATTATATATGAAGCTGATAAAATTGTCAATAATGTATAAGAATAATCAGGGCATCACGCAAAATCCGCGGAGGGCGGATACTTTTGTTTGCAAATTATTCAGAAATGTCATCGCTTTTATTCTTGACGGTTTGGCTTCTTTATGGTATAATAAGCACATGGGGAAATTTATTCCCGCTTTTTTTTGCTATACAGAAAGGAACTATAATGCAGTTTAATCAATTAAATTTATCTCAGGAAATTTTGTCTGCCGTCGATGAACTCGGATTCACCGAAATGACCGAAATTCAGGAAAAAAGTATACCTCTCCTTCTCAACGGCACTGATGTTGTCGGACGCTCCAATACGGGAACAGGTAAAACTGCCGCATTCGGAATACCTGCCGTTGAAAGCATTACGCAGGAGGATTCGGACAAGGTTTGCGTGCTTATTTTATGCCCGACGCGTGAACTGGCTATGCAGGCGTGTGAGGAAATACGCAAATTCGCCAAATTCAAGAAATGCGTAAAGGCATCTGCTGTTTACGGCGGAGCAAGCATGGAAAAACAAATATATGAGCTGAAACGCGGCGCAAATATTGTTGTGGGGACTCCCGGACGCGTTATGGATCATATGCGCAGACGAACTCTCAAGCTTGACAGCCTCCGCACCGTTATTCTCGATGAAGCGGACGAAATGCTCAATATGGGCTTCCGTGAGGATATAGAAACTATATTGGCAAGCGTTCCGGAGGACAGACAGACTGTCCTTTTTTCTGCAACTATGCCTCCGGAAATTCTCGCAATTACGGAAAAATATCAGCGTGACCCTGTCCAAATTAAAATTAAATCGGCTCAGAAAACAGTGGAGCTTATTGAGCAATACTCCTTCGAAGTCGCAATGGGACGCAAAACTGACGCGCTGAAGCTGCTGCTGGCGGCATATTCTCCCAAATCCTCAATGGTATTCTGCAACACCAAAAAAATGGTTGACGAGCTTACCGAAGAGCTTCTGAAAAGCGGCTTTAAGGCTGCCGGACTTCATGGGGATATGAAACAGGGACAGCGAACTCAGGTTATGAACAGCTTCAAAAGCGGAACAATCGCAATTCTTGTTGCTACTGATGTTGCCGCAAGAGGAATAGATGTAAACGGAGTGGACGCTGTTTTCAATTACGATCTGCCGCAGGACAATGAATATTATATTCACAGAATCGGCAGAACAGGCCGTGCGGGACGTGCAGGTGTAGCTTATACACTCGTCAGCGGAAAAAGACAGGTCTACGAGCTGAAGGATATTGCACGTTACACTAACTCTGAGATTACTGAGCTTCCTCTTCCGGAAAAATCCGATATTATCGCCATGAAAAAGGAAAGTATTTTTTCGGAAATCATGGGTTCGGAGGATAACACATCAGACGATGCTTACGATATAATTGAACGTCTTGAAGCTGCCGGAATTGATTCAAAGGAGCTTGCCGCCCGTTTGATAAGCGACAGAATTCAGGCGGAAATTGCTTCTCTTCCGGAATTTGATATTCCTCGTCCCCTGAAAAAAAGCCGCAGAAGCAACGCAAAAACTGTTAAGGTTGACATCAGCATAGGAAGAAGCAAAAGAATTGCTCCTAATTTTATTCTCGGCGCTCTTGTTGACGCAACCGGTATGCCCGGAAGAGATTTTGGAAAAATTGATATTTTTGACAATCACACCACTGTTGAAATTCCCGAATCTGAATCCGATTATGTAATTGACGCAATGAATTCAACAAAAATTAACGGTCATCAGGTCGAAGTCAGATTGTATAAGGGCGGAGCAGCAGATAAATCACGCCCAATTCCAAAGGGCAAGGATCGCTATAACGAAAGGCGGAAAAAATTCGGCGGAAATAAAAATTCCGACCGCCGCCATGATTATATGCCCGACCGCAAAAAACGTGTCAAAAAACGTCACTGATCGGAGGTTTCTATATGAGCAATAAGAAAACCGGCTACGGCAAAAGCTCCGACAAAAAGCTTTGGATGCGAATTGCTGTTCTTCTGCTTGCTGCGGTAATTTTTCTCGGAATTATAATTCTGCCGCTTTTATAATTAAAATAAATCAGGGCAAGCCGCAAAAGACCTGCCCTGATTTTTATTTTGCATTTTTATTTTACGTTTTTTCTTCGACAAATTACACCCACAAGCTCCGTTCCGATGTTTGCGGCAACGGCTGCCCCCACGCGGTAATAAGCTTCGGCTTTTCTTCCGTATTTCTTTGCAAGCTCCTTTTCAAGCTCCCTTGCAAGAGCGTCGCTCTTTCCGCAAACCATCATATACGGTGACTGGGGAACAATTCTGCTTTCAAGGCAAGCCAGCATTCTTGGAATAATATTTTTCTCTCCACGGATTTTTTCAACTGTAGACGTGTCGCCGTCAACAAACTCAATGAGCGGCTTGAGTCCGAGCATTTCTCCCGCAAAAGCAGCGGCAGCGGAAATTCTTCCCGATTTTTTTGCATATTTCAGGCTCATGGGAACTGCGTAAACTGCGGCAGCATTGAACCACTCTTCAAAATATGCCGCAATATCCTCTGCCTTCTCCCCTTTCCTGATTTTCTTTACTGCTTCTCCTATGGGGTATCCATAAACTCCGGTGTAGCATTTTGAATCTATATTATAAATTCTTAATTTTCCTTTGGCTTCAGGGTGATTCTCAAAAAAGCTTTCCTTTGCCATAAGTGAATTATTAAACGACGCTGAACCCTTTGAATTTATTGAAACATAAATTATATCCGTATATCCTTTATTATAAGCCTCGGTAAAATTTTCCTCAAGCTCAAAGGACGTAATCTGCGCGGTTTTCGGGATGTCGCTGAAATTTTCCATCATGTCGTAAACTTCAAGTGTAGATTTATCAAAAATTTCCTTGAAGCTTTTATCACCAAATGTAATCGTAAAAGGAATAACTTTTATGCCAAGCTCGGCAATAGTTTCCTTGTCAAGGTCGCACGCTGAATCTGTCATAATTAAAATTTTCTGCATATTTTCCTCCTTTACCACGTATATTGTGTCAGCTTTCCCTCGCAGGCAAGCTCCGGATAATTCCATTGCCTCAGAACCTCATATACAGCAATCGCAGCTGAATTCGACAGATTAAGACTTCTCAGATTGCTTCTCATGGGAATTCTTACGCAGCTGTCGGGATTTTCATACAAAAGCTTTTCGGGAAGTCCCCTGTCCTCACGCCCGAAAATCAGAAATGAATTATCGGGATATTTTACATCGCTGTGAACCTTTCTGCCCTTTGTAGTAAAGTAGAAAAAATTGCCGCCGTGATTCCTTTCAAAAAAATCGTCAAGATTCTCATAATAGCTTATATCAAGCTTGTCCCAATAGTCAAGACCTGCACGCTTGAGATGCTTGTCGCTGATTTCAAATCCAAAGGGTTTTATCAGATGGAGTCTTGCTCCGGTTACTGCGCAGGTTCGGGAAATATTTCCGGTATTCTGCGGAATTTGCGGTTCTGTTAGAACTATATTAAGATTGTACATTTTTTGCCTCATGAATATTATTTGATTTGCGGCTTAAAATATTATGGGACTTATTTTCCTTGGCAGCTCTGCGCAAAATTATCAGGTGATTTTGCTGATGCTGCTCTAATATCGGTGAACCGTCCGCCGCAATGACGGTATCCCGATTCATTTCGGGAATGGAGATAATCATGGATGTTAAATCAATTACAAAAGGTGTAGCTGCCGGAACAGCCGCAGGCTTTGTGTGCTATGCACTGTCTGCTGCGGGTTCAAGGAAAAAGCACTGCATTAAGAAGAATGCGGGAAAGGCTCTTAAAGCGGCAGGAATTGTGCTTGATGAAATTACGTCGGCTATAATGTAGACTGACCTGAATTTTTTCTGTATTCAAGATAGCTTTCGAGAATTATTACAGCTGCAACCGCGTCAACTACGGCTTTGCGCTTTTTTCCCCTTGTATTCGTAGCATTCAGGTAATTATGCGCGGAAACAGTCGTACAGCGCTCGTCCCATAGCTTAACGGGGCAGCTGACAAGCTTTGCCAGTTCTTCTGAGAAGAGCTGGCATTTTTCTGCTCTCTCACCGATTGTATTATTCATATTTTTAGGATATCCCACAACTATTTCCTCCGCCCGATGCTCCTTCGCAAGCGCAGCGGTTTTTTCGATACACCTGTTGAAATCCTTTTCCTGAATCACACACACAGGTGAAGCAATCATCTCGCTTTTGCCGCAGACAGCTATTCCCGTGCGTGAGTCGCCGAAATCAACTGACATTATTATCATATTTTTCTCCGTTCACCAAGGCTTTACTGCGCCAATAATTTCCTTGACGTCCTTGATTCCCTTGCTGTCAAGAAATTCATTCATTTCATCTATTATTCTTACAGGGGCATAAGGATCTGTAAAAATTGCCGCGCCAACCTGAACTGCCTGAGCGCCCGCCATCATCATTTCTATTGCGTCGCGTCCGCTGGAAACTCCGCCCATGCCTATAACAGGAATTTTTACAGCATTTGCAGTCTGCCACACCATTCTTACCGCAATCGGGAAAACAGCAGCGCCGGACATTCCGCCTACGTTGTTGCGCAAAACAGGTCTGCGTGTATTTACATCAATTCTCATTCCGAGAAGCGTATTTATAAGCGAAATTGCATCTGCTCCTGCCGCCTCAACTGCCTTCGCAATATCAGTTATGCTTGTGACATTGGGAGAAAGCTTTACTACAAGCGGCTTACTTGTCACTCTGCGAACCTGAGCTGTCACCTCCGCTGCCATGTCGCAGCTTGTTCCGAATGCAGCTCCGCCCTGCTTGACGTTGGGGCAGGATATATTAAGCTCAAGCATATGCACATCGGTTTCATCAAGCCTTCTTGCAACTTCAACACACTCATCGACTGTTGAACCGGCAAAATTCGCAAGAATCACAGTTTCCTTTTCCAAAAGATTGGGAAGCTCGTTTTCGATAAAATAATCAATTCCCGGATTCTGAAGTCCCACGGAATTCAGCATACCCGACGGTGTTTCGGCAATTCTCGGCGCAGGATTTCCTGTACGCTTATGAAGAGTTGTGCCCTTTGTGGCAATACCGCCAAGCCTTTGCAGCGGAAAAAGCTCCTCATATTCCCTGCCGTATCCGAAAACTCCCGAAGCGGGGATAATCGGATTTTTGAAATCAACTCCGCAGATTTTCACTGACATATCAGCCATTACCAAAGCACCTCCTTTGCGTTGAATACAGGGCCGTCCTTACATACATGAGCGAAATATTCCTCATCGTTTCTCTTCGTTCGGCAGGCGCAGCCAAGACAAGCTCCGATTCCGCACGCCATACGCTCTTCAAGCGAAATTTCACATAAGTCAACGTTTTTTTCATTGCATAACGCTGCAATATTTTTAAGCATCGGCATTGGTCCGCAGGCATATACAGCATCTGCGCCGCCATTATTCAGAATTGATTCCAGCGGCGTGGTAACAAAGCCGTGAATCCCAAGACTTCCGTCATCGGTGCAGAGAATTGTTTCAGCTCCGACTTTTTTGAAGTCCTTCTGCAAAATTACAGCATCGGCGCTTCTGAAGCCAGTTATAACTACAGCTCTTTCGCCGTAAATCTGCGCAAGTGACAGCATAGGCGGTGTTCCTATTCCTCCGCCGACGAGGATAACCCTTTTGAAATTTTCGTTTACCGTGAAGCCCTTGCCGAGGGGCGCAAGCATATCTATAAGTGAGCCTTCGTTAAGACGCGCAATTGCAGCAGTCCCCTCCCCTCTTATTTCAAAGACAATGCGCAAGGTTCCCTTTTCACGATCAATTTCACAAATCGAAACAGGTCTGCGAAGAGTGAAGCCGTCAGCGCGAATATGGACAAACTGCCCTGCCTGCGCTATTTCTGCCACCTCGGGACATTCAATAATGAAGCTGTACATTTCCCGGGCAATGGCAGTTTTTTTCAGTATCCTGTATTTGCCTTGTGTGTATTTCATTCTGACCTCCTGATAAAAGTCTGTTTAAAGTATCTGGGGAAGAGCCTTTATAAAAAGGATTTTCCCCAGTTTTATTCATATTTCAGGCTGCGCTTATATCTTAGTGATGTCAACAAGCTCCACATCGTCAATGGATCTGCCCGATTCAAGAACATTTGCAAGCGCGCGTGCCGTATCAATTGCGGTAAGGCTGCAAATTGAACGCTCAATCGACTTACGGCGCATCTTTACGCTGTCCCTTGCGGGAAGACGTCCCTTTGCCGAGGTTGAAATAACATAATGAATTTTTCCGCTTTCAAGCAGAGTTATTACATTAGGTTCGCCGTCAGAAATCTTCTTCACAAGATTTGTTGCAATCATATTGCGGTTGAGCATACTTGCCGTTCCTGATGTTCCGTAAAGCTCAAATCCCATTCTTGAGAATTTATCGGCAATCGCTATAATCTCCTGTTTATCTGTATCACGCACGGATATGAGAACTCCGCCCTCCTTTTTCAGGTCGTAGCCTGCCGCAACAAGTCCTTTAAGCAGCGCATCCTCAAATGTTCTGGCAATACCGAGGCACTCGCCTGTTGACTTCATTTCCGGACCAAGCATTGTATCAACGTCCTGAAGCTTCTCAAAGCTGAATACAGGTACTTTTACCGCAACATAATCGCCTTCGGGATAAAGTCCGCTCTCGTATCCTAATTCCTTGAGAGTCGCTCCGAGCATGATTTTCGTTGCAAGGTCAACCATAGGTATTCCCGTAACCTTGCTTATATAGGGAACTGTTCTTGACGAACGCGGATTTACCTCGATTACATAGACCTCGTTGTTATAAACAACGTACTGGATATTCACAAGTCCGATTACCTGCAATTCCGTAGCAAGAAGGCGTGTGTATTCGATAATGGTTTCCTTGATTCTCGGTGAAAGATTCTGAGCGGGATATATTGAAATCGAGTCGCCTGAGTGAACGCCCGCACGCTCAACGTGTTCCATAATTCCGGGGATAAGGAAGTCCTTGCCATCGCAGATTGCGTCAACCTCAACCTCTGTTCCCATCATATACTTATCAATCAGAACAGGATTTTCTATCATGTGGCTTGTGATAATACCCATATATTCCACAACGTCCGCTTCGGAATGGGCAATTATCATGTTCTGACCGCCAAGAACGTATGACGGACGGAGCAATACAGGATACCCAAGCTCCTCGGCAGCCTTTACGGCTTCATCTGTCGTCATAACCGTAAATCCGGCAGGACGCGGAATTTTGCACTTTTCAAGCAGCTCATCAAAACGCTCTCTGTCCTCGGCAGCGTCAATGCTGTCAGCTGATGTTCCGAGAATGTTCACGCCCATATCCGAAAGATGACGTGTAAGCTTGATTGCCGTCTGTCCGCCAAACTGTACCACAACGCCATAGGGCTGCTCGGTTTCAATAATTGCTTCAACGTCCTCCTTTGTAAGAGGGTCGAAGTAAAGTCTGTCGCCTGTATCGAAATCGGTGGAAACGGTTTCGGGATTGTTATTACAGATTACAGCTTCGTAGCCTTCCTCCTTCAGCGTCCACACGCAGTGAACAGAGCAGTAGTCAAATTCGATACCCTGACCGATTCTGATAGGGCCTGAACCGAAAACAATAACCTTTTTCTTGCCTGAATTTGTCCTGTCGATAAACTGGCGCGCTTCATTTTCCTCATCGAAGGTTGAATAGAAATAAGGTGTTTCAGCCTTGAATTCGCCTGCGCACGTATCAACCATTTTGAATACAGAGCGTCTGCGGAGAGGACATTTCTGACCTGAAATACGCTCTATGGTGCTGTCCAGATAACCGTACTGCTTTGCGATATTGTACTTTTCCTCTGTCAGCTCGCCGTCCGCAAGCCATTTTTCGAGGTTCACGAGATTCAAAAGCTTTTCAAGGAACCACTTGTCTATCATAGTAAGCTCATGAATTTCATCAACTGAAATTCCACGTTTAAGAGCCTCGAACACCTGAAATGAACGCTCATCGTCAACAGTTTTAAGCATTTGGAGAATCTCCGCTGTCGATTTGCTTTCAAGCTTCTTGAGATTCATTGTGTCGATTCCAAGCTCAATTGAACGAACGGCTTTCATCATTGCCTGTTCAAAGCTTGTGCCAATAGCCATAACCTCACCGGTTGCCTTCATCTGTGTACCGAGAGTTCTTTTCGCGTAAACAAATTTATCAAATGCCCATTTCGGGAATTTAATTACAACGTAGTCAAGGGCAGGCTCAAAGCAAGCGTATGTTTTTCCCGTAACCTGATTTACGATTTCATCGAGAGTATATCCGAGAGCAATTTTTGCTGCTACCTTTGCAATAGGATAACCGGTTGCCTTTGACGCAAGCGCCGAGGAACGTGAAACTCTGGGGTTTACCTCGATAACGGCATATTCAAAGCTTGTGGGGTGAAGCGCAAACTGGCAGTTGCAGCCGCCCTCAACCTTCAGCTCCTTGATAATATTTATTGCAGCTGTTCTGAGCATCTGATATTCACGGTCAGTAAGCGTTACGGCAGGGGCAATAACAATGCTGTCGCCTGTATGAACACCGACAGGGTCGAAGTTTTCCATCGAACAAACGGTGATAACATTGCCCTTGCTGTCACGGATAACCTCAAACTCGATTTCCTTCCAGCCGCTTATGCATTTTTCAATGAGAACCTGAGTTATAGGTGAAAGACGCAGACCGTTCTTTGCAATGTCGCGAAGCTCTTCCTCATTGTTTGCGATACCGCCGCCTGTGCCTCCGAGAGTAAACGCAGGACGAACGATTACCGGATAATCGATTACCTTGGCAAAATCCACAGCGTCCTCGATTGTTTCCACAACCTTTGACGGAATACAAGGTTCGCCGATTTTCTCCATAGTGTCCTTGAAGGCCTGTCTGTCCTCCGCCTTATGAATGGTTTCGGGGTTTGCTCCGAGAAGCTTGACATTGTGGGAATCGAGAAATCCCTCCTCGGCAAGCTGCATTGAAAGCGTCAGACCTGTCTGTCCGCCAAGAGTCGAAAGAACGCTGTCAGGCTTTTCTATTTCGATTACTCTTTTTACAACATCAAGCGTCAGCGGCTCAATGTAAATTTTATCAGCCATTGCCTTATCTGTCATAATTGTTGCGGGGTTTGAGTTTATAAGAACTACCTCAAGTCCCTCCTGCTTCAGTGCGCGGCAAGCCTGAGTTCCGGCATAGTCAAATTCGGCAGCCTGTCCGATAACAATCGGGCCTGAACCGATTACAAGAACCTTTTTTATATCATTTCTCAGCGGCATTTTACTTGACCTCCTTGTCCATTGTCTTTATAAATTCATCGAATAAATACGCTGTATCGAGAGGTCCGCCATGTGCTTCAGGGTGGAACTGAACGGTAAATGCGTTGATTTTATTATATTTGATTCCCTCACACGTCTTATCATTTGCATTTATGTGAGATACATGACCGATTTCAGGGTCGATGCTTTCGCCCACAACAGCATAGCCGTGGTTCTGGCTGGTTACATATGTAAGACCGCTTTCAAGGTCGATAACAGGCTGATTTGCTCCTCTGTGACCGTATTTGAGCTTTTCGGTGCGTCCGCCGTTTGCAAGCGCCATGAGCTGATGACCGAGGCATATTCCGAAAATCGGTATGCCAAGCTTTTCGATTTCCCTGATATTGGCGATAATCTCGGTATTCTCGGAAGGATCTCCCGGGCCGTTGGAGAACATTATTCCGTCGGGAGCTATAGCCTTTACGGCTTCAGCGTTCGTGTCAGCGGGAACAACTACAACCTCGCAGCCGCGGTTGACAAGCTCCTGCCGGATATTTCTCTTGTATCCGAAATCAAACAGAACAACCTTATATTTCGGAGCGTCATTGCTGTATGTCAGAGTTTCGCTGTTTGTAACGCTTTTTACGGCATTTTTTATTTCATAGGATTTGATTTTCGCCAGAAGCTCATCCTTTTTATCGTAGACGTTTTCGGTAGTAATTACGCCGTTCATAACGCCCACCTCACGTATAATACGTGTAAGACGGCGTGTGTCGATATTATGGATTCCGATTATATTATGCTCAACGAGAAAATCGTTGATATTGCCCTCCATTCTGAAATTTGACGGGGCATTGCACCATTCCCTGACGATATATCCGCTGACATAGGAGCGTGCGGATTCGTTGTCCTCATGATTTACGCCGTAGTTTCCTATAAGCGGAAAAGTCTGCGTTACAATCTGACCGTAGTAGCTGGGGTCGGTAAGAGTTTCCTGATATCCGGTAAGACCCGTTGTAAATACAACCTCACCGATTACAGTGCCTTTAGCGCCAAAGCTTCTGCCCTCGAAAATCTGTCCGTCGGCAAGCATCAGATACGCCTTTTCACCTTGATTGAATAACGACATTTTACCATTCCTTTCAAATTACTTTCAATATTCTGAAATTATATTAAATTTGTATACTGAACAATATCATCTCTCATGCGGATTGCTTCTCTGAGGGCAGCCTTTGCGAAATCTCTTTCATCGCAGCCCTCCTTCTTGTATGCGCACATTACGGCTCTCGAAGAATTCACAACAGCTCCAAGACCTTTTTCATCAAATGCGCCCCTGAGTCCCTCTGCACCTCCGCCCTGCGCTCCGTAGCCCGGAACGAGAAACATTGTATGGGGAAGTCTTTTTCTAAGCTCTGTAAGCTGCTCCGGATAGGTTGCCCCGACAACAGCTCCGACTGCGGAATAGCCGTATTTTCCGATAGTTTCCGCACCCCACTTTTCACACATATCACCCATAACCGCATAAACGGGAGTATCCCCGATAAGCTTATCCTGAAGCTCGCCGCTTGAAGGGTTTGAGGTTTTCACAAGAACGTAGATTCCCTTATCACGCTCCCTGCATACATTTACAAGCGGAGCGATTCCGTCAGTTCCGAGATAACCGTTTACTGTAAGAGCATCTGCGCCGAAAGGCTCTATATCATTTTCCCCGACCTTTACCGAGCCGATATGTGCGTTCGTGTACGCCTCCATAGTTGCTCCTATGTCGTTGCGTTTTCCGTCAGTGATAACGAACATTCCGTTCAGCTTCGCATAGCGTATTGTTTTTTCGAGAGTTTTTATTCCGTAGTGACCATACATCTCGTAATACGCAGCCTGCGGCTTGATTGCAGGAACGACATCATGAATTTCATCAATGATTGCCTGATTAAAGGCAAAAATTGCTTTTGATGCAGCCTTGAGCGTCCAGCCGTCATCATCAAGATAACGCCTCTTTATATATTCGGGAATATACTCCAGCTTCGGGTCAAGTCCCACGACAGTAGGATTTTTCAATTCAATGATTCTTTCAATAAGTCTGTCAAATGACATTCTGAACCTCACCTTTCATCGTAAATGATTTTTCCTTTTGATATAGTAACAAGCGGCTTGCCTGTAAGAGTCATGCCCTTGAAAACTGTATTATGTGATTTTGAATGCAGTCTGTCCGGCTCGACAGTCCATTTTCTGTTTATATCGGCAATCATCAGGTCGGCAGTCCTGCCCTCTGCAATCGCCGGAGCTTCAAGCCCGAGAATTTTTCGCGGATTAACGCACATAAGCTCCACAATTTTTCTCAGGCTGACATCGCCGGTGTGATAAAGACCTGTAAGCGCAGCCGCAAAGGAGGTTTCAAGTCCGACGACGCCGTTGGGAGCTTTTTCAAAATCCGCTTTCTCTTCGGCGGTGTGCGGCGCATGATCCGTAACAATACAGTCGATAGTGCCGTCCTTTATGCCCTCAATGACAGCCTTGACATCATTCCTTGTTCTGAGAGGCGGATTCATTCTGTAATCGGCATCACGCCTGAGAAGCAGCTCATCCGTCAGCATGAAATAATGGGGAGCAGTTTCGCAGGTTACTTTGACTCCGTGCTTTTTGGAGCATCTGATTATCCCGACGCTGCCCTCGGTGCTTACGTGGGCAATATGAATGCGTGCGTCAACGGAATTGGCAAGTATGATTTCACGTGCTGTTATCATGTCCTCGGAAGCCCTGTCCATGCCTTTTACGCCAAGCTTTTCGGAAATTTCACCTTTATTCATGATGCCGCCGTTGATTATGGAGAGATCCTCGCAGTGAGAAATTACGAGAAGCCCGTTTTCATTTGATAATTCCAGCGCGCGCCTCATCATTTCGGCGTTTTCAACAGGACGTCCGTCATCGGAAATACAAATGCAGCCTGCCTCTTTAAGTGATTCGTAATCGCACAGACCCTTCCCCGACATACCGTTTGTAATGCAGCCTACGGGATAAACATCAACTCCCGTATTAGCGGCTTTGCGGATTATACCGCGTATTGTTTCGGGATTGTCGCAGGGAGGCTTTGTGTTCGGCATTGCGCAGACACCTGTGACACCTCCTGCAGCCGCAGCTGAGCAGCCTGTAAGAACGTCCTCTTTATGAGTAAATCCCGGATCTCTCAGGTGAACGTGCATATCGAAAATTGACGGCATAAGGACGAGATCTGTTCCGTCAATCAGCTCATCCGCTCCGCATCGCAGATTTTCGCCTACGGTTTTGATTTTATCGTCCGAAATAAGCACATCGGTTACTCTGTCGCTTTTGGCATCGACAGCTCTGATATTTTTTATTAGAATTGAATTTCCCATAATACCTCCGTTCAGACATTATAAATCGCAACGGAATCATTTCCGTCGCTTTCCTTAACTGAAACCCTTACAAGCTCATTTCTGGCGGTCGGGAGATTTTTCCCCACATAATCGGGTCTTATCGGCAGCTCCCTGTGACCTCTGTCCACAAGCACGGCAAGCTGTATTGACTGAGGACGTCCCCGCTTGATAAGAGCGTCAATAGCTGCCCGTGAGCTTCTGCCGGTAAATATGACATCGTCAACGATTATAACCTTTTTATCCCTGACCTCAAATGAAATCTCAGTCTTTTCAATATGGTCGCGAATCACAACATCGTCACGGTAGGGCGTAATATCAATAGCTCCGCAGGGAACTTCAATTTTTTCAAGCTCCGAAATCTTATCCGCTATACGTCTGCCCAGAACAGCGCCTCTTGAAAAAATACCGACAACGCACAGATTTTCCGCACCCTTGTTATGTTCGAGAATCTCGTAGGCAATACGTGCCAAAGCTCTCTGCATTGCCTTTTCATCCATAATAACTCTTTTCTTTTCCACAACAGTCTCCTTATGAAAAAAGCTCGCCTGAGTTAACAAGCGAGCGCATATGCAAATATAGCTATATTCAAAGTTATAAATACATTTTCAGCGATACGCCTTGTCAACCTCACAGGATCAACTTAAAGGGTTCTCATACACTTTCTTAGTATTATAGCACATAAATACAGATTTGTCCAGTAGTTTTTTAGTAATTGAATTTAAATATATTATTTCCGCCGTTTTTTCCTGCTTATCAGCCTGCCTGCAATGAGCAATGACGCAGCTCCAAGAGCAGCCGCGGCTGCCGGTTTACCGCCCTTTGATCTTTTTCCCTCTGCGGTTTCCGAAGGCATAATCAGCTTCGCATATTCTTTTTCATCTGTATAAACAGCCACGGAATCAAGAATAATTTCCCCCTCAATTACGGTAATCTTCATTGTGTGCCTGCCGAATTTGCATGAATCGCAGCGATAAAAAGCCTGACGGTATTTACTTCCGCCCACTTCCCTGTTTGCCGCTAAATTTTTTCCGTCAAGCTCAATCCGAACGGCTGCTTTTTCCGCTGTTCCGCACAAGGCAAATCCACAGCCCTCATATGAAAGCGTGAAACCTGACTCCGTATGCAAAACTGAACAGGTTCTGTTTGAGTATTTATACGATTCCATTCCGAAAAGCTCGGCATCTCCGAAATAACGCACTTCAGGCTCTAAAGCGTCACAGACAGTAATATACCTGTTCATTGCAGGTATGGGTTCAATTTCAAGATCAGTGAAACGGTTTTTGTAATATCCGCTCAGAAGCGCGACTCTGCCGCCTGCCTGCATTGCGTCCTTTTCCGTAAAGCTGCCAAGCATTTCGCCGTCAAGATAGCCGACGTAGAGACTTCCGATTGCGGAAACGGCAATGGTGTGAGCCGCATTGGAGTCAAAGCTTTTTATTTTCCCCTGTGCGACAGTATCATCCATGAAAAGCATTTCCCAACGTCCGTCCGCAAATATTTTAACTGCCAATCCACAGTTTGAAGTAACCTCACAGGCAACCGCTGAATTATATCTCACTGCAATGCCAACGTAATTTCGGCTGCCTCCTGAGCTGAGCATCACCTTAATCTGCGCCGTGTAATTTGCCCAGCTGTCGTCCCCCAGACACGTTACAGGCTGTGGAGTTCCCCTGAACCGCCAGTTTTCGGGAATTATATCCTCAGTTATTTTCTGTTCAAGCCAATTTTCACCATCGCAGCGTACAACCTCGAACGCGCCGCCCTGATCGGTTGTGAAGAGAGGTGCGCCTCCCCTGCCGCTAAGAAAATCATCATCTTTTTCGGGATACGTAAAATTATCACGATACGGCAGAGTCAATCTTGCGGGCAGCGGAGAAATATTTTTTATCGTTTCCGTTCCGTTTACAAAATCTGTGTTAAGCGTTGTAGCTGTAACAATCGAATCGGGACGAACTCTTACTTCAAAGGTATTTCCGCTGATTTCACACGTTTTCCTGAGCCTGAACCAGCCCTTATTATATGCCTCGTCCAAATCGGGAGGAGCTGTTTCAACAAAGCTTATCCGTCTGCCCGAAAAATCGCAGTCTTTAAATGAAATGCGATAATAACGTGATTTCGTACTGTCATTAGTAAAAATCATTGTAAAATCCGATTTACTTTCAGGCATGAACGTTATATAGTTTGATGTTGTATTTTCAATGTAATGATTTTCCTCGCCGTCGCCAAAGGAGGCGCTGCCGACAGGATACCAGTTTTTTCCGACAAATCGAGTAAAGTGCATTGCCATGTAAAAGCCGCTTTCCACTTCATAATGACCGCTCCAAGGCTCGTTTGCTTTTATAATATGCTTCGGATAGTAGCATGAGCCGTCATAATATGCGGAAACTGCCGGCTGAAATTCATACATTGTCATTCTACCGTGACACCAGCCGTTGATTATGCGGTTTGCAGTATCTACAGCTCCGTTTCGTCCGGAAAGTCCGCTCAGATTCTTCTTAAAGGAAAGTCGGGAAACGCAGCTCGGGGCAATTCCTTCGCTGTACCATATTTCCTTGCCATATTCCTTGAAAAGCCTTTCGGTATTTTCATCGCCGTATGTTGTATAGTGAAGCCCAATCACGTCAACACAATTTCGAAGGCGTTCATTTTCTGTCATTTTCGCAGCTATTGTACGTGTTCCAACCTCGTCTGACGCAACGATTTTTATTCTTGAGTAATCATAGGGCTTGTTCTTTTCGGATTTCAGACGCTCCGCAAAATAAATTATCCAGTCCTCATCGGCATCTCCCGTTTCGTTGGCATCGGGACTTATATGTGTGAATTTTATTCCAAGCTTCGCATAAGCCTCATCAATCGTATCCACGTACCATTTATAGCGTGCCTCGAATCCATTCCGACGGCTTATTTCAAATGCACTTTTTACCCATGCAGGCTCACCCCAGCGGAGAAGGTCAACTGTCAGCTCCGGATTGAT
Source organism: Ruminococcus sp. (assembly GCA_021200415.1). GTDB lineage: Bacteria > Bacillota > Clostridia > Oscillospirales > Ruminococcaceae > Ruminococcus. The sequence continues at coordinate 127,826 of JAJQGO010000011.1, forward strand.
TTTCAATGCGTCCGCCGCAAATATGAAGCCTGCTCCTCTCGTGACATCGGGCGTTTCGTGAGCATTTCTCATTGTTGACGGTTCAGTCCCCGAGGAGGAATTAACATCTGCCCCGAATTCAAGCTTGATATGAGAAAGCTCCGCGCCATAGCCCTTTTCAAAAAGAAGCCGAAGTATCTCATTATATATCTTCGGATGCAGCGCCTTGTAATCCAAAAGAAGCCTTGATGAATTATTTCCCGAAATGCAGCCGATTCCCTTATATGCCGAATTTTCTCCCTTTACGAGAGTTTCCGCGCTGATTTCAATTTCACGGTATTCCCTTTCGCTGTCGCCCGTCCCGATGATTTTCCCTGAAGAAAATCCAACTGCCGATTTTTTCGTTTCCTTAGTGAATTCCATAATTTCCTCTCATTTCACGGTAATTGGTTCAGCAATAAGGAATTTTATTTTTTTGCCCTCTTCCGTGAACATTTTTTCATGCTCGGTTACAAAATTTTCAATTCCTGTTTCGCTTTGAAGATCACGTGTTATGAACTTGATTTTAAAACCTGCCTCGGCAAAATAATCAAGAGATTCCTCAAACAGCTCGTCATCGTCAGTCTTGAACCAAAGCTCGCCTCTCAGGAATTTTTTGTACTGCATCAGCTGACGTGTATGCGTAAGACGTCTTTTCTTATGCTTTTTCTTTGGCCATGGATTACAGAAATTTATGTATATTCTGTCAGCACGGTCATGCTCGTCCCACGCAAGGTCTATGCGTTCGATATTTTGGATAGCTATTCTGACATTATCGGGAGATTTGCCGAGCTTTCCGAATGAGTCTTCAAGCTTTCTCTTCGCAAGCACAAGCATTTCATTTTTTATGTCCATAGCAACAAAATTTATCTCAGTATGGGCAGGGGCAGCCTGAGAAATAAAGCCGCCCTTTCCGCAGCCAAGCTCCACATAAAGCGGTCGTGAGCTGTCGTCAAACAGCTGATTCCATTTGCCCTTCTGCTCCTGCGGATTTGCAATATAAAAGGGACAAGCCTCAAGCTCCGGCTTTGCCCATGGTTTGTGTCTAATTCTCATAAATACCTCCGTTTATTGCTGCAGTCCTTATACGGCACCGCTTTACTCTATTATACCATTATACCACATAATTTCAAATTTTCAAGACAGCTCCGCCCTTGATTTGTTCCGCAATATGAGATATAATATTCTCATATTGATATATAGAGGTGTTTTCGCTTCATGTTTACCATGATATTTGACAGCGGCTCAGGCAAGCCCATGTACCGCCAGCTTTATGAATATATTAAAAATGAAATAATTGTCGGGAATCTGAAGGGCGGCGAAAAGCTGCCGTCTAAACGCACCCTGGCATCTCATCTCAAAATCAGCACCGTTACGGTTGAAACTGCCTACGAACAGCTTGCCGCAGAGGGCTATATATACTCACTGCCAAAAAAGGGCTTCTATGCCGAAAAGGGTCTGGAATCAAAAACAGGCAGTACAGCTTTAGGAAATTCAGTATCCGAGATTCATGAAAATTCCGCAAAAAAAAGCTTTTCCTATGATTTCGGCACAAGCGGAGTTGATACAGGCTGCTTTCCCTTTTCCACATGGGCAAAGCTTATGAGAACAGTCATTTCCGAGGAAAATGAAAAGCTCCTGCAAAGCGTTGACAGCAGAGGCTCGGCTGAGCTGCGAAAGGCTGTTGCGGAACATCTTTACAGCTTTCGCGGCATCAGCATTTCACCCGAAAATATTATTATCGGCGCGGGAACGGAATATCTCACATCCCTTATTATGCTGCTCCTCGGTCATGATAAGTGCTATGCCGTGGAAAATCCCGGATATAAGCGAACATACCGTCTCTTTAAGAGAAGTGCCGGCCGAACAGCCGCAATTCCACAGGATTTATCGGGTATATCGGTTAAGCAGCTCCGACAGACAGACGCAGATGTTGTGCATACTACGCCCTCACATAACTTTCCCCTTGGAAGCGTTATGCCGATTTCACGCAGAAAGGAGCTTCTTGACTGGACGTATGAAAAAAATGACCGCTATATTATTGAGGATGAATACGACAGCGAATTTCGTTTTACCGGAAGTCCTATCCCCTCCCTCTTTTCACTTGATTCCCACGGACGTGTTATATATATAAATACATTTACCAAAACGCTTGCGCCTTCAATGCGAATAAGCTATATGATTCTTCCGGACAGGCTTATGGAGAAATTCCGGAGAGAGCTTGATTTTTGCTCAAATACCGTTCCCCTTTTTGAGCAGCTGACGCTCGCAAGATTCATCAGCGAGGGATTCTTTGAAAGACATATAAATCGCATTAAAAAAATTTATAAAAGTCGGCGTGATCTTCTCATAAGCTCGTTGAAGCAGTATATGCCTGACGGCTCATTTGAAATAAAGGGTGAAAATTCGGGACTGCATTTTCTGATGAAAATGAACAGCAGCGCTTCGGAGGAACAGTTTATTGACGCTGCCGCAAAAAAAGACATACGTGTGCGAGGTCTGAGCGAGTATTATCAGAATTCCTCCGATTATTCGGGAAATGCCTGTATCGTCATCGGATATACCCAGCTTCCCTCAGAGGATATTGCTAAGGCTGTCAGTCTCCTTGCTGATACGTGGAGACAACTGCTGTAGGTCTGATGCAATTTTCGGCATTTTGTTACTGTTTTTTCATTTTTCAACTATTGACAAGTTCTTTTTTATGGTGTATAATTGTTTCACGATCGGAGTTGAGATTATGCGTTCAAAGGGTACTAAAACTATTGCTGAAAACCGCAAGGCAAGACATGAATATTTTGTTCTCGATACCTTTGAGGCAGGTATCGAACTCGTCGGAACAGAGGTTAAATCTATTCGCCTTGGAAATGTAAATCTGAAGGACAGCTGGTGTTCTATTGATAATGGCGAGCTGTTTATTAAGGGTATGCATATTTCGCCCTATGAAAAGGGAAATATTTTTAACCGTGATCCAATAAGAGTCCGCAAGCTGCTTATGCATCGTAAGGAAATCAACAAGCTGTACGGTACTATTAAGCAGGACGGTCTTACTCTGATTCCACTCAGCATTTATTTTAAGGATTCAAAGGTCAAGGTTCAGTTGGGTCTGTGCAAGGGCAAGAAGCTTTATGATAAGCGTGCCGACGCTGCCAGAAAGGACGCAAAACGTGAAATTGACCGCAACATCAAAATTCGTAATCAATAAGGGGCCGTAACGGTTTCGACGGGGATTTTGAAGTTCGATAAGCGAGCAGAGCCGGTGTAATCTCTTTAAACTGCGCCACGTTTAAATATAAACGCAAGAAATAATATTACAGTTTCTAGAAATAGCGAACTGGTAGCAGCCTAAGTCTGCTTCCGTCCTCCGGCAGTCTACCGCGCCTGCCGCTTGGGCGTCGATTAGCGGTGAACGATTCTCTGGTGTGTCCGTACCACTGAATTGTATTCGGACTACTTCTGCTTTCAGCCTGTTTGTCGGCGGCCTGCAGGGGGAATTTTAATAGATAAACTACGCTCGTAGAAGGTCGTATGGATTGGTCTTCGGACAGGGGTTCAATTCCCCTCGGCTCCACCATTTGAATCTGCGTATTATGGAAGGATACGCAGAGGTCGTAATT
>JAJQGO010000063.1 GCA_021200415.1 Ruminococcus sp.
CGCATAACTCTATTGACTGGACAGAGGCTGTCATGTTCACCACGACAAACAACTCATTCGGTCCCACGGAGATAAGCTATCTTGAGAATCGTTTCTGCAATCTCGCATTGGAAGCAGGTCGCTATCAGGTAAGGAATGGGAATGATCCCAATCCCGGCAATATCACCGAGGAGACAGAAAGTGAGTTAGAGGAGTTCATCGACTATGCTAAAATAGTGATGGGCGCGCTTGGACACAAGGTTTTTGAACCGCTTATGTCGCAAACATCCGAGGCGGAGAAAGATGAACCTCTGCTCCATATGGATTATAAAAAGGGTCATGCTACTGGAAGAAGGACAAGCGATGGCTTCGTGATTCTCAAAGGTAGCACCATCAATCCGGCGACAACAAAGAGTTGCCCGGAAAATGTACTTAAGGCTCGGCAGAAATATGCGGACAGAATAAGCGATACATATGAACTGACGACGGATATTCTTATGACGAGCGCCAGTGCAGCGGCAGGATTTATTGGCGGAGCATCGCTGAGTGGCAATGCTCTGTGGCATGATGAGCAGGGGAAATCCCTCAAGCAGATAGAGGGATAGTTTGGAGAGGTTATGTTTGGAAATGGTTCTTTGATGAGGAGGCTTGAGTCAGGGTGGCCTTTCTGACTTATACCGCCAAATGGTATCCCCTCATTTCACCCACAGCTTTAGAAATCAAAAAACAAACACCACACAAAAAAGCACGCCCTAAGGCGTGCCTTTTACATATTATTTCTATTTTCAAGTGCTTTATAAAGCGTGACCTCATCGGCGTATTCGAGGATTCCTCCCACGGGCAGTCCGAAAGCAAGCCGTGTAACGCGTATTCCCAAGGGCTTCAGCAGATTCGCAATATACAGCGCAGTCGCATCGCCCTCAACAGTGGGATTTGTCGCCATTATAACCTCCTGCACGCTGCCGTCGCCAACTCTTGCAAGAAGCTCCCGTATGCTGAGCTTATCGGGCGTTATGCCGTCCATAGGCGAAAGAAGGCCATGAAGCACATGGTAAACGCCGTTATACTCCCTCGTCCGCTCGAACGCCGTAACGTCCTTGGGACTTTCAACAACGCAGATAATCCGCCTGTCACGTTCATCATCAGAGCAAATGGGACAAAGCTCCTTTTCCGTCAGATTCTGACAGCATTTGCACTTGTGGACGTTTTTCTTTGCGTCAAGAAGAGCCTGCGCAAATTCCTCAACCGCTTCGTCGTCCATTGACATGACGTGATATGCCAGACGCTGTGCCGATTTCATGCCGATTCCGGGGAGCGACGCAAATTTTTCCGCAAGTATTACAAGCGGAAGAGCATTATGATCCGCCATTTCAATTAAAACAGTCCGGGAAGTGAAACTCCGCCGGTAATTTTATTCATTTCGTCCTCAGTTGTCGATTCGATGTTGTTGACAGCCTCGTTTACTGCGCTGATTATAAGGTCCTGAAGCATTTCAATATCCTCGGGGTCAACAACCTCCGGTTTAAGAGTCAGGGATTTGATGGTTTTCTTTCCTGTGAGGACAACCTCAACTGCTCCGCCGCCGACAGAAGCCGTAAAATCTCTTTCCTCGATGTCATTCTGAAGCTCTGTTATCTGCTCCTGCATTTTCTGAGCCTGTTTTATCATGGAATTCATATTCTGATTTCCGCCCATATTCTTAGGTATTCTTGCTTTCATTTTTTAGTTCTCCTTTAAATTAAATTTCTGCAGCAACCCTGACAGGTAATTCCTGTGATGCTACCTTAAGGCAACACCGCACAAAGCCCGCCTGACGGCTTTGCCGCACATCTACTCGCCAATTTCCGCCATCTTTCGCAAAAATTTTTTGACATACGTTAGTATGCCTGCAAAATTTTTGTTGCATCTGACGAAAATATGGACGTAGTTTATGCTCGGAGAGTATATCTGCACGACAATCTTCGTGCGGTGTTACCTTAATTATTTTCAACAGCCGTTTCGATACTGCTGTCAATTGCTTTTTTTACGAGCTGCTCCGCCATAGACTGCTGCTGATCCTTTGATACGGCGCAGCGTGCCCGTATGACATAACGCTGACCGAGAACGCGCGCAATTGCTTCGCCAAGTGATACAGCGTTTTCCTTATTTTTGAAGAGTGTGATAAAAAATCTGTTCTGCGCCGTAATAAAGATAACATTTCCTGCAACTGCGGCAGTTGAGCCTTCAAGGCTTCCCGCAACAGAGGGATTAACCTTCCTGAATTCCTCAAGTACGCTGTCCCAGCTCTCGCACGGCTTTAAATCCTCCGGACGAAGCTTTCTCAGATCAACAGACGGTACAGGCTCGCTGTCCACGGCAGGATTATTTGCGGAGAGAACCTCCGGCTTTCCGGCCCCTCCCGCAGGAGCGCTGCCCATTGCCGAAACAGAACTGATTTTATTCTCTAACTGTTTTATTTTATCATAAATTTCAGAATTGTCAATAGCCTGAGAGGTATTCTTTACATTTCCGCAAAGTCTTATGAGCGTCATTTCAAATTCCACACGCCGATTCATGACCTTGTTCATACGCTCACGGCATTCCTGAAGCATCTCAAGGCGGTTCATTACGGTATCAAGGTCGGATTTTTCCGCAAGAGCCTTTATTTTCGCAAGCTCATCGGGCATTGCGGCGATAAGACTGTCAGCAGTTGACGGCGAAACCTTAATAAGCATGATGTTGCGGAGCTGCATAATAAGCTCCTCGCAAAGTCGGGATAAATCCTTCGACATATCGTACAGGGAATTTGTAATTGCAAGTGCCTTAGCCGTATCGCCCTCGGAAACAGCATCAAGCATCTCATAGAGATATTCCCGTCCCGCAATACCTGCGGCTGCGGAAACAGTTTCGGAATCAACCCTGTCGGAGCAGACCGAGCATTGGTCGAGGAGTGAAACGGCATCTCTCATTCCACCGTCGGCAAGCTTTGCGATAAGAGCTGCTCCGTCCTCAGTCAGATTGATATTCTCCTGAGAGGCGATATAGAGAAGTCTGTCCGCAATATCCTCCGCCCTGATACGCCGGAAGTCATACCGCTGACAGCGTGAAGCAATAGTTGCAGGGACCTTATGAATCTCGGTGGTGGCAAGGATAAATTTAACATATGGCGGCGGCTCCTCCATAATTTTCAGCAGCGCGTTGAATGCGCTTGTTGAAAGCATATGAACCTCATCTATAATGTAGATTTTATATTTTCCCCGTTCGGGAGTATAGACAGCTCCGTCACGGAGGTCGCGTATATCGTCTACACCGTTGTTTGAAGCGGCATCTATTTCGATAATATCCGTAAGCGCGCCGCTGTCGGCGTCACGGCAGATGTCGCATTCAAGACAGGGATTGCCGTCGTGCATATTGCGGCAGTTCACAGCCTTTGCGAGGATTCTTGCGCAGGTGGTTTTACCTGTACCTCTCGAGCCTGTAAAAAGGTACGCATGAGCGGTTTTTCCGCTTTTTATCTGATTTTTCAGCGTATCGGTAATATGCTGCTGGGAGATAACGTCGTCAAAGGACATAGGTCTCCATTTCGTGTACAAAGCCTTATACAAATCAACCGCTCCTTTCGGCAATTCAGCTATAAAAAATCCGGAGCATAGATGTGCAGGCTTGCTGCGGCACACGAAGCGCTCCGCTTAATGCTGCTCGGTCTCCCGTCTGACATGGTTCACGGTGTTTCGTTGCACAGGGCCCGCACATCTATATTCCGGAATTTCCTGCTGAAATCACATTTCAAGATTATATGCACTATCAATAAGTTTACCACATATGAGATGGTTTGTCAAGGGGTTTTTGAAAATAAATCATCATCCGGAGGGAAGAGGTGCTGCCACAGACTCTTCGTCTCTTGTTAAAATGCAATAAAATGGCAATTGAGACTGCCAGTTTTAGTAAAAAACGCCGAAAATAAATAAAACGCTTGACAAAGGGAAATAATAGTGATAAATTATAATTAGCACTCAGGCAAAGGGAGTGCTAAAACAAGAAAGGTTGTGTGAAACGTGGACGATAGAAAGCTGAAGATTCTCGCAGCTGTGGTTGACGAATATCTTCGGACGGGCGAGCCGGTTGGCTCAAAAGCAATTGCAGGTCTTGCAGACATCAATGTTTCCTCCGCAACCATAAGAAACGATATGGCGGCTCTTGAACAGCTTGGCTACCTTGAACAGCCTCATACCTCCGCAGGAAGAGTTCCCACATTTTTGGGATACCGACTGTATATTGATGAGCTTATGACGCTGCCGGAGCTGTCCGATGAGGAAAAATCACGTCTTGATGAAATGCTGGGCGATAAAGAGAACCTGACGGAGGAGCTTATCGTTCAGAACGCCGTAACAGCTCTTTCGGAGCTTACTCAATGTACGGCAGTCGTATCAACCTCCGCACCGAGATTTTCTGTAATCGCCAAGGTTGAGGTTATCCCTACAGGCAAGCGGCTTTACGTTATTCTGCTTATTACCTCTAACGGAAGCATTAAGAATAAGGCGTGCAGACTGGAATTTGACCTTAGCCACGAACAGCTTGATTTTTTTACACATTATATAGAAGAGAACCTCAGCGGAATTTCCGTTGACGAGCTTTCCGAAGAGATGTTCGATAAGATGATTACAGCTATGAGCGCCTACATGGTTACGCTTTCTCCCCTTGTTAAGGGAATATGTGAGCTTTCCGCGGATTTGCGTCATGAGGAAATCACCATGAGCGGTGAGGATAAGCTTTTCTCCTATGGGGATCTCGACAAAATGGAGGTAGTTCGTTTTATTGAGCATAAGGACGCTCTTGCGGATTTGCTTGGCGAGGCATTCAGCGGAATTCAGGTTAAATTCGGTTCGGAGAATAACAGCTTCGTTATCGGCAATTCAAGCATGATTCTCTCGAAATACCGCAGACATGGCAGAGAGGCAGGCTCAATCGGTATTATAGGCCCTATGCGGGTTGACTATAAGAAAATTATTCCCTATGTGGAATATTTTACACAAAAAATAACTGCTCTTATTTCAGAGGAGGAGGAAGATCCAAAGCTTTTGCCGGAAAATCCCGATCCCCCTCACAAGTAACCAGACAAAGAAAGGAGCTTGATTACCAATGAAGGAAAAAAATAACGAGCCTTTGGATGAGCTTGAAAACGATATTCCCGAAGCTGATTCCGAAACGGAAGAGATTCCCGATAATGTGGATTGCGATTCCGGCAGCGATGAGGATGACGCTGCAAGCGAATATAACGATACAGCCGCCAAAATCGAGGAAATCGAAAACGCTCTTCAGGAGGCTAACGATAAGTATCTGCGGCTCTTTGCGGAATATGACAACTACCGCAAAAGAACGTCTAAGGAAAAAACCGAAACATACAACAATGCCGTATCCAGAACAGTTGAAAGTCTGCTTCCCGTTGTTGACAGCTTTGAGCGTTCCCTTGAAACGGACTGCTCAGACGAAAACTTCAAGAACGGCATGAATATGATTTTCACTCAGCTTATGGGTATCATGGAAAAGCTTGGCGTTACGGAGGTTTCCGGCGTGGGAGCTGAGTTTGACCCGAACGTCCATAATGCTATCAGCCAGCAGGACGAAACCGACTACGCTTCGGGATATGTCTGCATGGTCTATCAGAAGGGCTACAAGCTGGGCGATAAGCTCATACGTCCTGCTATGGTCGCTGTGGCAAACTAAAGCTAAGGCAGCACAGTAAAATTCATGCGATACTGCCTATTCATCGGAGCATTTTGTTCCGTTTCATATAAAAAGTAAATTTTTGATGAATTACAGGAGGTAATCATTATGGGAAAAATTATAGGTATTGATCTTGGTACAACTAACTCTTGCGTAGCTGTTATGGAGGGCGGAAACGCTGTTGTTATTCCTAACTCAGAGGGCGCAAGAACCACACCGTCAGTCGTTGCCTTCACAAACAACGGCGAAAGACTTGTAGGTCAGGTTGCTAAAAGACAGGCTATCACAAATCATGACAGAACTATTTCTTCAATCAAAAGACACATGGGTTCGGATTATAAGGTTGCCATTGACGGCAAGAATTATACTCCGCAGGAAATTTCAGCTATGATTCTTCAGAAGCTCAAGAAGGACGCTGAGGCTTACCTCGGAGAACCAGTTACAGAGGCTGTTATTACAGTTCCTGCTTACTTCACAGACTCCCAGAGACAGGCAACTAAGGACGCAGGTCAGATTGCAGGTCTTACGGTAAAGAGAATCATAAACGAGCCTACTGCCGCAGCTCTTTCCTACGGTATCGACAAGGAAGAGGATCAGACAGTTATGGTTTACGACCTCGGCGGCGGTACGTTTGATGTATCTATCATTGAAATGGGCGAGGACGTTCAGCAGGTTCTTGCAACTGCCGGAAACAACCACCTCGGCGGCGATGACTTCGACCAGCGCATTATTGACTGGATTGTAAGCGAATTCTCCAAGACAGAGGGAATTGACCTCTCCAAGGACAAAATGGCTGCACAAAGACTCAAGGACGCTGCTGAAAAGTCAAAAATAGAGCTTTCATCTACAACAACCTCAAATATCAATATCCCCTTTATCACTGTTGATTCTACAGGTACTGCAAAGCACCTTGATCTCACTCTGACACAGGCTAAGTTCAACGAGCTTACAGCAGATCTTGTTGAAGCTACAATGGGCCCTGTAAGACAGGCACTCAGCGACAGCGGACTCAGCGTATCTGAAATCAGCAAGGTTCTTATGGTCGGCGGCTCTTCGAGAATTCCGGCTGTTCAGGAGGCTGTAAGAAAGCTCATCAACAAAGACCCCTTCAAGGGAATCAACCCCGATGAGTGCGTTGCTCTCGGAGCTGCATATCAGGGCGGTATCCTCGGCGGAGAGGTTGAAAACGGACTCCTTCTTCTTGATGTAACTCCCCTTTCGCTCGGTATCGAAACAGCCGGCGGTGTCTGCACAAAGATGATTGAGAGAAATACTACAATTCCTACAAAGAAGTCGCAGATTTTCTCAACATACGCAGATAATCAGCCTGCCGTTGACATCAACGTTCTTCAGGGTGAGCGTGAATTCGCACGCGACAACAAGCAGCTCGGAACATTCCGTCTTGACGGTATTGCTCCCGCACCGAGAGGAATCCCACAGATTGAGGTTACCTTCGATATTGACCGTAACGGTATTGTTCACGTTTCCGCTAAGGATCTCGGCACAGGCAAGGAGCAGAACATCTCTATCACGGCTTCTACAAATATGTCTAAGGACGATATTGACAAGGCTGTCAAGGAGGCTGAACAGTATGCCGAGGAGGACAAGAAGCGCCGTGAACAGGTAGACACAAAGAATGAAGCTGAGAATCTCGTGTTCCAGTGCGAAAAGGCTCTCGGAGAATTCGGAGATAAGGTATCGGCTGATGAGAAGTCCGCTATCGAGTCAAAATGCGCTGCACTCAAGGCTGCAATCGGCGCAGATAATTATGATGAAATCAAGACTAAGAAGGACGATCTTCAGAAGGCGTTCTACGACCTTTCGGCTAAGATTTATCAGCAGGCAAGCCCCGATGGACAGGGAATTGATCCGTCACAGTTCTCAAATATGGGCGGTCAGCCCGATTCGGGAAACGACGATCCGAACGGCGATGTAGTTGATGCTGATTTCACAGAGGAATAAGAATAAATGACAGCACCGCATATGAAAAAATGATTTGCGGTTCTGCCTGAATAAAAAACCGAGGGGCGGAAATTGTTTCGCCCTAAAGGTGTATTTATAGGTGTTGCCCGTTCGGCTTCACGCGGAACATATGGGTCGCTCTTACTTGAGCGAGTTCACATAAACGGTGTGCGTGGATTTTTCAGCGTGATTTTGTACCCTGCAAGGCAAAATCATGCGGACATACTATCATATTTCAAGTAATATTAACGCCGCAGAGGGCGAGATTCGCAAAAAGACACGTGCAGCGGTTTGTGTGAAAACGCTCTGATCTTGCAGCCACATTGTAGGGGCGGCAGAATGGAGAATAAATATGGCTGAAAATAAGAGAGATTATTATGAGGTTCTCGGTATCCAGAAGGGTGCTTCAGAGGACGAAATAAAAAAGGCATTCAAGAAAAAAGCAAGGGAATATCACCCCGACCTTCATCCCGATGACCCGACCTGCGAGGAGAAAATGAAGGAGGTCAACGAGGCTTATGAGGTTCTTTCAGACCCTGAGAAAAAGCAGCGCTATGATCAGTTCGGTCATGCGGGCGTAGACCCGTCATATGGCGGCGGAGGCGGATTTGAAGGAGGCTTCGGCGGCTTCGGAGATATGGGCGATATTCTTGAAAATATCTTCGGCGGATTCGGTTTTTCCGGCGGAAGCTCACGCTCCTCGGCAAATACTCCAAGACGCGGCAATGACATAAACGAATATGTTACCATAGACTTCATGGAGGCGTGCAAGGGAAAAAAACAGGACATCAAGCTTAATCGTATGACTGTCTGCGATTCCTGCGGCGGCTCAGGCGCGGAATCAGGAACTGCCCCCGAAACCTGTCCGGACTGTCAGGGAAGAGGTCAGGTGAAAACGACGCAGAGGACGCCCTTTGGAGCAATTTCTTCAACAAAGGTCTGCCAGAGATGCGGAGGAAAGGGTAAAATTATTAAAACTCCGTGCAGCAAATGCCGCGGAGCAGGAAGAGTTAAAACGGCGAAAACCATTAACTTTGATATTCCGGCAGGTATTGCCGACGGTCAGACCATACGCCTTTCAGGTCAGGGCGACTGCGGCGTAAATGGCGGTACGGCAGGCGACCTCAATATAACAGTCAGCGTGAAATCGCATCCTCTTTTCACGAGAGAGGGATATGATATTCACTGTGAGATTCCGGTTACTTATGCACAGGCTGTTCTCGGAGATGAAATTACTGTTCCTACCATTGACGGCAACGTCAAGTACAACATCAGCGAGGGCACGCAGACAGGAACTGTTTTCAGACTCAAGGGCAAGGGCGTTCAGAAGCTCCATCGCTCTGATAGGGGAAATCAGTATGTTAAGATAAATGTTGAGGTTCCGAAAAATCTTACTAAGAAGCAGAAGGACTTGCTTGTTAAATTTGAAGATTCCCTTTCTGATAAGAATTACGCAAAAAGACAGAGTTTTTTTGATAAAATCAAGGATAAGATTGATAAAGCGTTTTAATAAAAAAGGACGGCAAATGCCGTCCTTATTTTTTATTTCCGATTTTTTCGCCGTATTTTACAACTGTTTCAAATCCGTCGGCAGTATTACGAAGAATATCATCGTCAATTTCAGCCCTGTCCTTTTGAATCAGAAGAACTACGGTTGAGCCGCCGAAGAGAAACATTCCCTTTTCCTCGCCACGGCGGAATGCGTGTTCCTCGTGATGATTTTTGATTTTTCCCACAAGCATTGCCCCGACCTCAACCTGTATAATATCGCCGAATCCGTCCGTATGCAGAATCGTGTACTCACGGCAGTTGCGCTTATAGAAGTTATAATGCTTAAGGGCAATGGGATTCACAGTGTGGAGGACTCCCGAAATGTACGTGTTGGCGGATTTTGTGCCGCTGTCAACGTAGCAGTAGCGATGATAGTCGTCCACCTCCAGACGGAAAATCAGACACCAGCCGCCTTTGTAGACCTCTGCAAGAGCGGCGCTTTTCAACAAATCAGATACACGGTAATAGGAATCCTTAATGCGGAACACGCTTCTGCCGCATATCCTGTAAGCCGAAAGCTTGCCGTCACAGGGACTGATGAGATGCTCAGGGCAAATATCAATCGGGCGAGCAGCTGACTTCACCTTGCGTGTGAAGAAATCGTTGTAGGAGCTGATACCGGACATGACGTACTGCGACGTATCAATTTTATTCGCCCTGATAAACGGCTTTATGAAAGGCTTCGACAGAGGCGAATCCATAAATGCTCCCACGGCCTCGGAGAGTACGGGAGCTGTCAGAAGCCTGAGAAGAATACGTCCGCCGACTGTGCCGTAGATTCCACTCAGAAGCTTGTTCTGCTTCTCATTTGTAACGATAATCCTGCCGTCCCTTGTTTTAATCATATGCTACCTCTTGGCATTTGCAAGCATCAGCTTAATGCGGTTCTCCTGATTTACACGGGTTGCGCCGGGGTCGTAGTCGATGGCAACTATATTTGCGTCGGGATAGCCCTCCTTTATGGCACGGGACATTCCCTTTGCCACAATATGATTGGGCAGACATCCGAAGGGCTGAGCGCAGATAATATTTTCCACGCCTGATTCGGCAAGAGCCGCCATTTCGGCAGGTATGAGCCAGCCCTCGCCCATAACAACGCCCTGATTGATATACTTATCCGCAAGGCTGCGGACGTGTTCAAAATCGTGAGGGGGATCAAAAACGCCATGCTTTTTGACAACATTCATAAGCTCCTTCTGCTTGCCGTATATGAGCTTATACGCAATTGAATATACCGTTGTTACTTTAGTTTTCTTGTCGTAGATTTTAGCGTCGTTGATAATTCCGGCAACGCAGTACAGGATGAATTCCATAAGCGCGGGAACAACAGGCTCGCAGCCCTCCGAGATAAGGAAATCCTCAAGATGATTATTTGCGAGAGGGGAGTATTTTACATAAATTTCGCCTACAATGCCCACACGTATTTTCTTTTGCTTTGTTACCTCAACTGCGGCAAAATCATCGAGAATCTGCGTGTAGAGCTTTTTTGTTTTCATGTATTGATTGCTGCCGCTTTTGAAAATATCCCCGAGCTTTTTCTGCCACTTGTCGAGAACCTTTTTTGAAGCTCCGCTGACAAGCTCATTTGCGCGGCATTTGTTGTAGCAGCTCATGAGCAAATCGCCGTAAAGGACGGCATACAGCATTTTCAGGAACATGATGGGTGTTATCTTGAACGCGCTGTCCTTTTCCAGTCCGCTGAAATTGAGCGAAACAACAGGAACCTGCGGAAAGTTTTTTGCAACGGATTTTCTCAGCAGGTGTATATAATTTGAAGCTCGGCAGCCGCCGCCTGTCTGCGTAATAAGCAGAGCAGTTTTATTCGGGTCGTATTTGCCGCTTTTGAGAGCGTCCATGAACTGACCTATAACGAGCAGTGCGGGATAGCAGGTGTCGTTGTGGACGTTTTTCAGTCCCTCGTCCACAACAGCACGGGAATCGTTTTGCAGCAGCTCCATTTTGTAACCGTTTGATTCAAAAATGCTTATGAGCAGCTTGAAATGTATGGGCAGCATATCGGGGACAAGAATGGTATGAGTTTTTATCATGTCCTCGGTAAATTTTGCGTATTCCGGCATATTTGTAAACCTCCTCTTGCGTTATTTTTTATTTTCAATTGCCGCAGCAAGGCTTCTGAGCCTGATTTTTGCAGCTCCGAGATTGTTTATTTCATCTATTTTCAGCTGTGTATAGAGCTTACCCTTTGATTCGAGTATAGCTCTGACCTCATCTGTGGTTACGGCGTCAATTCCGCAGCCGAAAGAAACAAGCTGTATCAGCTGCATATCGGGCTGTGTCGTGACATATTCCGCCGCGCGATAGAGACGTGAATGATACGTCCACTGATTGAGAACGCCAAGCTTCGGAGTATGGGCAAGATGAGCCACGCTGTCCTCCGTTACCACAGCCATGCCAAGGCTTGTAATAAGCTTGTGTATGCCGTGGTTGATTTCCTTGTCTATGTGATAGGGTCTGCCTGCGAGGACAATAATGCTGCGTCCCTCGGCGCGTGCCTGATCGATAATTTCCTGTGCCTTTGCGGAAACGCTGCTTCTGTATTTATCCATTGCCTCGAATGCGCTGTCCACGGCGGCAGGAATTTTTCCCTTTACGTTGTATTTTTTCAGAACCTCCGTCATTACACGCACCACATTTTTGCGGACGTTCAGATCCATATAGGGGTGAACGAAATTTTCACTGTTAAGACGGGGATTGTTGGCAAGGAGAAGCTCCGGATAATATGCGACAACAGGGCAGTTGTAATGATTATCGCTGTCGCCCTCATCGATATTGTAGCTCATGCAGGGGTAGAAGATGAAATCAACTCCCTTGTTGAGGAGATCCTCAACATGACCGTGCGCCAGCTTTGCAGGATAGCAAACCGTGTCGGAGGGGATAGTGTGCTGACCGAGGTAGTACATATCTCTTGAGCTTTCATCGGAAATAACCGTTTCAAAGCCAAGGGACGTGAAAAATGTGTGCCAGAAGGGCAGCTGCTCGTAAAAGCTGAGAGCGAGAGGCAGTCCGATTTTGCCGATTGGCTTTTTCGGCTGATTTGTTTTAGCTGTGTTTATAATGCTGTTGTATTTGTATTCGTAGAGATTGGGAATCGTATTTTTTCCGGCTTTTCCGCTGCCCTTTTCGCATCTGTTGCCCGAGATGAAATTGCGTCCCTTGCCGAAGCTGATGATATTCAGCTGACAGTTGGCTGTACAGCCTCCGCACTGAGCTGTTTTGGAGGTGTAGGAGAAGCTCTCAAGCTCCTCTTTGCCGATAAGGGAGGATTTTTCACCTGCCATTTCCTTAGCGTAGAGCGCGCAGCCGAAAGCTCCCATAAGACCCGAAATTGCAGGACGTATAACATTTCTGCCAAGCTCCTTTTCAAAGGAACGCAGAACGGCGTCATTCAGGAAGGTTCCGCCCTGAACGACAATATTTTTGCCCAGCTCATCAGGGGAATTGGCACGTATAACCTTATATACGGCGTTTTTGATAATGGAGGATGAAAGTCCTGCGGAAATATCCTCAACAGTTGCGCCGTCCTTCTGCGCCTGTTTTACGGAGCTGTTCATGAACACCGTGCAGCGTGAGCCGAGGTCAACGGGATGCTCCGCAAAAAGACCGAGCTGGGAAAATTCGGCAATATCATATCCGAGAGCCATTGCGAATGTCTGGATAAACGAGCCGCAGCCGGAGGAACAGGCTTCGTTGAGCATAATACTGTCGATTGCGCCGTTTTTGATTTTGAAGCATTTTATATCCTGTCCGCCGATGTCGATAATGAAATCCACGTCGGGGCAGAAATAGGACGCCGCCTTGAAGTGCGCCACGGTTTCAACAATGCCGAAATCCACGGAAAGACCTGCCTTTATGAGATCCTCGCCGTAGCCGGTTACAGCCGAACCCTTTATGGTGATTTTCGGATTCATTTCAGAATAAATTTTTTTGACCTGTGACGCTATTTTATCGAGAGGCTGTCCCTGATTTGATGAATAATGACTGTAAAGCATTCTGCCGTCATCGGTAATAAGAACAAGCTTTGTAGTTGTTGAGCCTGCGTCAATTCCCAGATACGCATCGCCCTCATATGTATGAATATCGGCATATCCCAAATCAAATTTTTTGTGCCGTTCAATAAATTCATCATACTCAGCATGGGAGGTGAAAAGCGGTTCGCCCGTGATTATGCTGTCGTGGGATTCAGCGTTGGAAATTTTGTCTATAAGCTCGCTGATTTTATATGAATCGGAGGCTGTCGCCGCATAGATTGAGCAGCCGTAAGCCACGAAAACAGGGGCTTCCTCCGGAAAAACAGCGTGTTCGTCATCAAGACCGAGCGTTCTGACAAATGCCTTTCTCAGACCCTTCAGGAAGAACAGCGGACCGCCAAGAAACAAAACCTTTCCCTCAATGGAGCGTCCCTGTGCAAGACCGGATACAGTCTGATCCACAACTGCCTGAAAAATGCTGGCAGCTATGTCCTCGCGGCGCGCCCCCTGATTGAGGAGGGGCTGAATGTCGGATTTAGCGAAAACTCCGCATCTTGAAGCAATCGGGTAAACCTTTTGCGCACGGAGCGAAAGCTCGTCAAGCTGATCAGCGGTAATTCCCAAAAGCGTAGCCATCTGATCAATGAAAGCTCCCGTGCCGCCTGCGCATGAGCCGTTCATACGCTGCTCAACGCCGCCCGTAAGGAAAATTATTTTAGCATCCTCGCCTCCAAGCTCGATAACGGCATCGGCGTCAGGCTGCTTCTGCTTCACGGCAAGAAACGCCGCATGAACCTCCTGAACGAAAGGAATTTCCGCAGAATTGGCAAGCCCCAGACCTGCCGAGCCTGTAATGCACACGGTGAATTTCTCATCAGGAAAATCAGTGTTAATTATTTTGAGCTGATCAGTAACAGTTTCCTTGACCTTGGATAAGTGCCGCTGATATTTTGAATAAATAATATTTCCGTTTTCATCGGTTATAACGGTTTTAACAGTTGTTGACCCTACATCAATACCGAGAGAATATTTATTTGCCATAGCACACCTCATTCAGAATTGCAATTTAAGGCGAAAATCGCCTTAATATATCTATATATTATACACCATTTCCTTTTAAAAATAAAGCGTTTTTTATTATTTTTTGCTGGAAAACCTGTGAATTTCAGGAATGGGCAAAGGATGTCGATTCAGCGGATTCAAAAAAGAAAAAGACGGCGTTTGCCGTCAAATTAGTAAAAATATGTGCGGTGATAATTAGTCTGTTTTTTTGCTGCTTTTAATGGCTTGAATGCGTCTTATAAAAATTGGCTTGCAATAATAAATAATCAACGCAAAAACAAGTGAAGCAAAATATATCACAAAAGCGTTTGAATAGAAAGCTCGCGGCAGTCCCAATATTTTTGATGCACCGGAAACAAAAACCGCCAGCAGACCATGCCAATAATAAATATACATAGACAGATTTTGACCTATAAAGCAAAATATTGTATTTTCACCTAAGCTTTTATGTGTAAATAGGTACATAAATATAAATAATACGCAAGGAAATGTAAAGATATAATTGACAGGCATTTGATTAACATCAAAGTAGTCCAGAATCAAAAATTCTATAATATTAAGGATAATAGCAATCAGTATGTACAATATCCAATTTATGTTGCTTGCTTTTTTTGCAGTCTCCTTTTCATATACCTTGATTTTCATTCCTACCATGTAGTACAGCAAGCCGTTTCCAATGAATTTTGTCAGTATCTCACCCCACGGTTCAGGAGTTATAAATCCAAAAATGAGATTTGAATACTTCATTAAAATAATATCTAAAATCCAAATAAAAACAATAAAAAAAGTAGAAGCCTTACTTTGAATGAATCTTTTGACCTGATCGCCGAAAAATAACTGAACAATTTCCATATATAGAAGCGCTCTTATAAACCAAACAAAACCGGCGTTGAATCCGAAGTTTGCAATCAAGAAATCCGGTTCAATAAACATTCCCAAAAGCTCGCCTACTGTAATCCGTCCAAGAATACACTTCAGGACGTATTTTGAAATATAAACTGCTGTTATACCAATTACTAAAAAAGGTATCTAAAAACCTTCTTTTTGCTTTTTTCACGTTGAATTTCTGTAGTGCAGCCTTCCTTATATGAAAAGAAACCTGAAACCATGAAGAAAAATGGTACGCCTATTCTTGATAAAGCACCAATAATACCTCCTATTGTTCCATTAAAAGGAAAGTGGAGAAAAACCACCATCAATGCCGCTATAACTTTAAAGGAATCAAACGAAGAGTATCTGTACCCCCCCGTTTTGCTTACTGTTATAGCTTTACTATTCATTATTTTTACCTCCATTGGTTCAACAATATACCTACATCGCAAAACTTAAATATTTTATATTGTGATCTGCCGTAAATCAAACAGCAGTTTTCT
This sequence comes from Ruminococcus sp., assembly GCA_021200415.1. GTDB lineage: Bacteria > Bacillota > Clostridia > Oscillospirales > Ruminococcaceae > Ruminococcus. The sequence goes on from JAJQGO010000063.1 coordinate 15,620, forward strand.
TGCTGCTTTCCTCCGAATCAGAGGCTTCTTCAGGAAAGCTGACCTTTTCAATATCAGCTCCAAGCTCACGCAGCTTGCCCTCCATGCAGTCGTAACCGCGTTCAACGTGGTAAATATCTTCGATTTCCGTAATTCCGCTTGCCGCAAGACCTGCAATAATCAGCGCAGCTCCGGCTCTCAGGTCGCAGGCTTTGACAGGTGCGCCCATAAGCTTGCCTGTGCCCTCAATAACAGCAACCTTGCCGTCAACGGATATATCCGCGCCCATGCGCCTCAGCTCGTCAACGTAGCGGAATCGCTGCTCCCATACGCCCTCGGTAACGATACTCGTGCCCTCGGCAAGTGTCAGAAGTGTGGCAATCTGCGGCTGCATATCCGTAGGGAATCCCGGATGAGGCGTAGTTTTTACGCTTGTTTTAACCAAAGGTCCATCAACCCAAACTCTTATGCTGTCATCAAACTGTTCAATATTCACGCCAATTTTTTCAAGCTTTTTGGTAATTGATTCAAGATGCTTCGGAATAACATTTTTTATAAGAACATCGCCCTTAGTTGCGGCTGCGGCAATCATAAACGTTCCCGCTTCGATTTGGTCGGGGATAACAGCATAGGTCGTTCCGTGGAGACGCTCAACTCCGCGGATTTTAATAACATCCGTGCCCGCGCCCATGATATTTCCGCCCATCGAGTTGAGGAAATTTGCCAAATCAACGATATGAGGCTCTTTTGCCGCATTTTCGATAATGGTGAGTCCCTCCGCCTTGACAGCGGCGAGCATAGCGTTCATGGTAGCTCCGACAGATACAACATCGAAGAAAATCTGACTGCCTGTGAGCTTATCCGCGCGAAGATCTATCATGCCCTGACTCAGGGTGTAGTCAGCACCGATAGCCGAAAATGCTTTAAGGTGCTGATCAATAGGTCTGTCGCCGAGGGGACAGCCGCCCGGCATGGAAACTCTGGCCTTATTGAATTTGCCGAGGAGAGCGCCGAGGAAGTAATACGAAGCGCGCATTTTACGTGCCGTTTCGTAGGGGACGCAGAAATTGTTAATATGTGTGGGGTCGATTCTGTAGGAATCCTTGCCGAGTACGGTAACCTCAGCTCCCATTTCCTTTAGAATCCGCAGACTGATATTAACGTCACTGATAGAAGGGACGTTTTCAATAATACAAGGCTCATCGGACAAAATCACAGCCGGAAGTATGGCAACGGCAGCATTTTTAGCACCGCTTATTGTGACCTCACCGGTCAGACGGCGTCCACCCTTTATTACAAATTTATCCAAATCATTCTCTCCTTAGCGTCAGGTTAAATCAGAAATCTGAATCCTGAACGAACTTTTTCTATTTGTTTCCGCGCCCGTTGCGGATATTACACACATTTAAATTTAAATTTAAGGCAGTATTACACAAATTCCCCTCACCGGCTGCCTTATTCATAATCTGAGATATACCAGTGAAGCTCCTCGCCGTCGTATTCGCCGACAGTTACGGATTCAATAATAACGTCCTCAACGGGTTTATCGTTGGAATCCGTTTCAACGTCCTGAATTTCATATATAATATCGAGCCCCTCATAGACCTGACCGAAAATGGTATAGTAGCCGTCAAGCCAAGGTGTTCCGCCAAGCTCCGCATAGACATCCTTAGCCTCATCGGAATACTCGACACCGTAGTATTCGCCCATCTGATCGACAGTATCAGCGTCATACAAAGCACCTGTAACGATATAGAACTGACTTCCGTTTGTTGAAGTATCACCGCTGTTTGCGTAAGCCAAAGCACCTGCCGCATGGATAAGGTGCGAATCCGTGCCGCCATCGAACTTGCCGCCCCAGATAGATTCGCCGCCCGTACCTGTTCCGGTCGGGTCGCCGCCCTGAATCATGAAGTCGCTGATAACTCTGTGGAAGGTGAGTCCGTCATAGTAGCCCTCTTTGGCAAGCTCCACGAAATTTTCCACGCCCTCACTGGCATATTCGGGGAAGAGCTTAATTTTGACCTCGCCGTAATCCTGAATATTCATTATAATTATCTGCTCGCCCTCTTCGGGAGCAGTGAAGTTTGCGACCTCTGAGATGACATAGCTTGCCGAATCCTCTGTATCAGTATCAGTATCAGAAGAGCTGGCGGAAGAGCTTGTGTCCGTATCAGTGTCAGCGGAATCTCCGACAGTTTTTGTTCCGTTGCCGCAACCGGTAAAGCAGGCGGTAGTCAAAACGCCGCACAAAACTGCAGCTAAAGCTTTTTTCAACATAGAATTACACTCCTTAAAATTTTACTGTTATTTTCTTTATAAGATTAAGTAAAATCCCCCGGTGCTATATTTCAACTTTTTCATTATACAACACAAAATAGATTTTGTAAATAGTTTCCGTTCATTTTTGTGACATTCGGGGAAACAATTTGCAAATCAAACTCACAATTATTTCAAAATGACGTAATAGAACGGATAAAAGTGTACATTAAGAAAAAGTTTTAATCGTTTTCTTGGGTAGTTTCAGCTTCCTCGGAAGAATATTCGCTAATCTCCACTGAGATAATCATAATATCCTCAACGGGGATTTTGTATGTGTCATCGTCCTCGTCCACACCCTCGGTTTCAAGGGAGGACAGCTCCTCGATAACGTCAAGTCCCTCATAAGCCTGACCGATTATAGTCATCTGCTGCGAAAAATTCGGTATGCCGCCGTTCTCGATAAAGGCGTCCGCAAGCTCCTGACTTTCGGAGGATTCCACAAGCTCCTCTACAACGTCGTCAGTGAATTCAATTGTATTCAGAAGTGCGAAGCGGCTGCCGTTGTAGTAGGTTTCGCCGCCGATAATCGCATCGAAGAGTCCATAATCAACAGTGGTGTTCAGCATACAGATAGCGCCCTTGAACGGCCAGAGATTCTGGTGCAGCTCGCGTTCTACAAGCTCACGGGAGGTGTCATAACCGTCAGGCATTGTGCCGTCCTTGTTCTTTGAGCCTGCCGCCGCATAAACTCCCGAATCCGAATGGAACACATATGTGTTGTCGTAGTAGCCGCTTTCAGCAAGCTCGATGAAATTCTGAACAGCATTTGGGGAATATTCGGGATAAAGCACAGCTCTTATTTCGCCAAGACTTGTGTCTATTATGGCAATTGTGTCGCCGTCCTCAGGTTCCTCAAGCTGAACAAGCTCGATTGTGTCAACATTTACATACATATTGGATCTGCTGCTTTTTATGGCATTCAGCAGCATAAAAATCAGGGCAATAATTCCCATGATTATAATAAAACCAATCATTTTCTTGATAAGACCTTTATTGTTGCCGCCCATATATATACCTCTCAATCAGAAATCCACAGTATTTACACATATTCAATTATATCAAAACCGTACCTTTTTGTCAATACCTACCGGATTTTTTGATGCGCCGTCCTGAAGGCTCCCGAAATTATAATGCCCTCAGCCGGCTTTCATATACCGTAAAATTCCTTGTATCGGCGGAAATTATTGGCTTTTTTCCGCCTTTTTTAAGCATTCATACATTTTTAAAAAATAAAACTGTAAAAATGTTTGAAATCCGTCTGATAATGTGGTATAATATTGGCATATGGATTTTTTCGGAGGTTCTCCGCTGCATTTAGAAAAACAAAAACATAATATGTGTAAAGGATTTGATTAAAAATGGAAAACAAAAAACGATTCTCGATACTTAAAGCTGTAATCTGCGTTATCGCCATACTGCTGATTGCAGTATCCCTTGTGCTTAACATCGCCTTTTCAGGCGGGAAAACACCGCACATTTTCGGCAGATACATTTATATTGTAAGTGAGGACAGCGTTGACGAGGGCGTAACCGCAGGCGCGGCTATTTTCGCATCGGAATTCACAGGCTCGAATGTTAATACGGGCAGCATCGTCCTCTGCAATCTTGACGGCTATACGGGACTTCAGCTCAGAGGCATTGGTGATGTCATTCAGAGCGAGGACGGTCAGACGTTATACGCTACAAGCATCGGCTCTACGGCTGAGCTTGATTCAAACGGAGACAGAGTCACAGTTTCCGGCGATGATATTGCCGCTGTCTGCACGGGCTGTACCCAGAGCCTTGAATTCGGAAAATATGTCAGATTTTCCACGAATATCAAGGGAATCCTCCTCCAGCTCATTCTGCCCTGCGTTGTTCTGGTGATTTTCCTTATTGCGAAAATTGCCTCCTCAAAGGACGATATAGATGAAGAGGAAGATTATGATTTCTACGAATACGACGAAGAGGAGGCTGCTGAGGACGCTTCACGAGTTCCTTCACACGAAAAGCAGAATGGCCCTCTCTTTGAACCATCACAGGAAATCCAGCCAAGCAACGAGTTTGAGCGCAAAAAGATGTCCATTGCCGAAAACTTCAGCCAGAAGGAGGTTGACCATAACTCCTCCTACCAGAAGGAAAAGGAACGTACCATGCAGTTCAAGGCACAGCGCTCCACAGGCCCTGAATCGCCGTCGGCTAACTACAGAGCAAGACACCAAAGCTCGGCTGAATCCTCATTTGCGGCAAGAAATATGGGCGGTCAGTCCTCAACAGCTCCGACTGCCGACGCACTCAGAGAGGAAATGCTCAGAAAAACTGCCGAGGCTGAACGCTCCAACACAAAAACCTTCGGAACAGGCAGCGGAGAGTCCGCAAGCGATATTACAGGCATCTACTCCAAGGCACAGCTTGCAGAAATGGCAAATGCCGACCTGCCCAAGACAGCTCCCCTCAGAACAAGAACAACTCCGCCTGTTACGCCTTCCGCACCTGCATCAGCTCCCACAAGAAAAAGCAGCTCGCCGAATATTGACGATATTATTTCGAAGTCCGAGAACGACTCCAAGAAGAAGAGCGTTTCGGATATGTCGATTGACGATCTCCTGAAACTCATCGAGGACGAAAAGAAAAAGCTTTAATCATTAGCCTGCGGATTCATTGCAATTACATTTGATATTTTAACGGCAGAAGTTATTTGCTGCCGTTTTTCTGCGTTTATTTTCATTTTTCACGCATCAAAATTCAAAAAATTCTACGATATGTAAATCTCGTTGAAAAATATTTGTTGAAATATACAATTGAAAAAATCTGAACTATACTGTATAATAGGTATTAGGTATTGTGTGTGCATAAATACCGGCGTCTGTACGCACTTATTCCCCATTAACTATGTTTCGCCGGAGAATGGAGAAGAATATGACTAAAAAAGTAAATCCTCTTATGGAACAAATCAAAAAGGCTTTTCCCGAAAAGCTTCAGACGCTCTACAGCGTGTCGCCGGAGGAGGCGTCCGATAAGCAGGTTTATCAGGTGCTTTCTTCAATCATCGTGGATATTCTCGGCAGAAAAAGACAGTCATTTGTTAATCATACACATTCGGTAGGCGGCAAGCAGATTTACTATCTCTCTATGGAATTCCTCATGGGCCGTTCACTTAAAACCAACATCTATAATCTTGAGCTTGCTGACGACATCGGCGCAATGCTCAAGGAGTACGGCATCAATCTCGACAGAATCTATGAAAACGAGCCTGACGCAGGTCTTGGAAACGGTGGCCTTGGACGTCTTGCCGCTTGCTACCTCGACGCACTCGCTACTACGGCTCACCCCGCTATGGGTCACTCCATCTGCTATGAGTACGGCATCTTCCAGCAGAAGCTTGAGGACGGCTGGCAGACCGAGCTTCCCGATAACTGGCTCCCCGGCGGCTCAGTATGGCTTGTTCCGAAGCCGGAGCTTTCAATTGATATTCACTTTGAGGGCGAGCTTCAGGAATATTGGGACAACCAGTATCATCATATTTCCCATGTAAACTACAATACAGTTGTGGCTATCCCCTATGATATGTACGTTTCGGGCTATGGCAGCGAGGGAGTTTCAACACTTCGTCTTTGGAGGGCACAGGCTCCGAGCTTCGATATGGCTAAGTTCAACAGCGGCGACTACGCAAGCGCTCTTGCACAGAATTCCGTTGCAAACGCTATCTCAAAGGTTCTCTATCCTAACGATAACCACCTTGAGGGTAAGTCGCTCCGACTCAGACAGCAGTATTTCCTCTGCGCAGCTGCAATCGGCGATATTGTCAACAACCACATGAACGTATACGGAACTCTCGATAACCTCCACGAAAAGGTTGCTATTCATATTAACGATACTCATCCGACACTGGCTATCCCCGAGCTTATGCGAATCCTTCTGGACGACTGCGGCTATTCATGGGAAAAGGCATGGAATATCGTCAGTCACACCTTCGCTTACACAAACCACACTGTTATGGCTGAGGCTCTCGAAAAATGGGATGTCAACCTCGTTAAGCACGTTATCCCCCGTGTATTCTCCATCATCGTGGAAATCAACAACCGTTACTGCCGTGAGCTTATGGAAAAATACGGCTACGACAGCTCCAAGACTACGAAAATGTCCATTATCAAGGACAATCAGATTCATATGGCTACACTCTGCGTTGCTGTTTCACACAGCGTAAACGGCGTATCCAAGCTTCATTCCGAGATTATCAAGGATTCTGTTTTCCATGACGAGTACATGACGACTCCCGATAAATTCAAGAACGTAACAAACGGTATCGCATACAGAAGATGGCTCTATCAGTCCAACCATGGTCTTACGGATCTCCTCACTGAATGTATCGGCGATAAGTTCATCAAGGACGGCGCTGAGCTTGCCGCATTCAGGAAGTTCGAGAACGATGACGCTGTTCTTGAAAGGCTCATGGATGTAAAGAGAAAGAACAAGGCTGCCTTCTGCAAGTACGTAAAGCAGACAACCAAGATTGAGCTTGACCCCGACAGCATTTTCGATGTTCAGGTTAAGCGTCTCCACGAATACAAGAGACAGCACCTTAATGTTATGAATATTCTTGCGGATTACAGCTATCTCCTCAATAATCCTGATGCTGATTTCACCCCCAAGACATATATCTTCGCTGCTAAGGCTGCTCCGGGATACTATCTTGCTAAGCAGATTATTAAGATGATCTGGGCAATATCCGAGGAAATCAGAAAGAATCCCAAGATTTCGAAGAAGCTTTCTGTTATCTTCCTTGAGAATTACTGCGTAACGCTTTCTGAGATTCTTATGCCCGCAAGCGATATTTCTGAACAGATTTCTCTCGCATGTACGGAGGCTTCCGGTACAGGCAACATGAAGCTCATGCTCAACGGGGCTGTAACTCTCGGTACGCTTGACGGCGCTAATATCGAAATCAAGGAGGCTGTCGGCGACGACAATATCATTATCTTCGGTATGACGACTCCTGAGGTAAACGAGCTGAAGGCACGCGGATATAATCCTATTGACTATTTCAACAACAACAGCGTTATTCATGAGGCTATCGAGCGTATGTATCACGGAATCAACGGCTGCACATTCAATGACGTTGCAAATTCCCTCAAGGATCGCGACCCATATATGGTTATTGCGGATTTCGATTCCTACAGAGCTGCTCAGAGATACACCACTGAATGCTACAATGACAAGAAGAAGTGGGCTAAGATGTCCCTCAACAACATTGCAGGCGCAGGAATTTTCTCCGCAGACCGTGCTGTAAATGAATATGCTGCAAATATCTGGGGACTTTAATTTATAGGCAATAATAATTATCTGTTTTTGCAGGGCGGGCAATGCCCGTCCTCTTTTTTTGACAAAATCTCAGGCAATACTTCAGAGCGTGTTCAGATAGATAGTATACGCGATTTTACTGTGCCTGATAATTGGAGTGAAAGAATGAAAGCAATTTATGATGCGTGGAATCTTAATTACAAATCCATTTTCGGAGCAGTCAGACAGTTTGAAACCTGCCGCTTCGCAATAAGACTTCCCAAGGAAACAGTTCCGGATTTTCCGCCTGTTCTCGTACTTTTCAGAACGGGCTTCAAGGAGCGTTTCCTCCCCATGAACAAAACGGCGGAGGAGGATGACTGCAATGTGTATTCCACCGAATACAACGCACGCTACAGCGACGTACACTACTACTATTTTTCATATACCTGCGGCGGCGTTCGCTATTATATAAAAAAAATCAACAGCCACGAGGGCAGCATTCAGGGGGGCGATCTTTTTCAGCTCACAGTTTACAGCTTGAGCTACAAAACGCCTGAATTTCTCAAGGGCGGCGTTATGTATCAGATCTTCCCTGACCGCTTTTGCAAGAGCGGCAGGACGCATGAGAACGTCCCCACAGACCGTGTTCTCCGTGATGACTGGGGCGGAACTCCCTACTATAAGCCCGATGAAAACGGTCACGTCTGGAATAACGACTATTTCGGCGGCGATTTTGCGGGAATACAGTCGAAGCTGCCCTATCTTCAGGACCTGGGCGTAACCTGTATCTACCTGAACCCGATTCTCGAATCTCACGAGAACCACCGCTACAATACGGCAAACTATATGAAAGCCGATCCGCTTCTCGGAACAAATGAGGAGTTCGCGGAGCTTTGCGCAGAGGCGAAAAAATATGGCATTTCCATAATCATTGACGGTGTTTTCTCCCATACGGGAGCGGACAGCGTGTACTTCAACAAATTCAGCCGCTATGATACTCTTGGAGCGTACAATTCAAAGGAAAGCCCCTATTACGACTGGTACAGCTTCTTTGACTATCCTGACGGCTACGAAGCGTGGTGGGGAATTGACACTCTCCCCAACGTCTGGGAGAACAACCCCAGCTATACGGAATATATCTGCGGCGAGGAGGGCGTGCTGAATTACTGGCTGTCCCTTGGTGCTGCCGGCTGGAGGCTTGACGTTGCGGACGAGCTGCCGGATCAGTTCCTTGACAACCTCCGCAAGAGCGTCAAGGGCTTCGATGAGGAAAAAATCATTATCGGCGAGGTCTGGGAGGACGCTTCAAATAAGGAAAGCTACGGCGTGAAAAGACGCTATCTTCTGGGCGATCAGCTTGACTCTGTTATGAACTATCCGTTCCGTGAGGCTATTCTGAATTATGTCAAGGGCGGCTCACCTCTTGATCTCGAACGCTCGGTTATGACCATTATGGAAAACTATCCCAAGCCGACTGTGGACGTTCTTATGAATTTCGTGTCAACACACGATATTGAGCGTGCTATAAACCGCCTTGGCGGCGAAAGCTGCGATGACAAGAGCAAGGACTGGATGGCTGAACGCTATCTCACTGATGAGGAATACAGCAAGGGAAAAAATCTCCTTAAGGCAGCTATGGCACTGCAATTTTTCCTGCCGGGCGTACCCAGCATTTACTACGGTGACGAAGCAGGACTTCAGGGCTACAAGGATCCCTTTAACCGCCGCTGCTATCCGTGGGGAAATGAGGATACGGAGCTTATAGCATATACAAAGGAGCTTTGCCGTGTAAGAAAATCCCTGAGCGTTATGAAGGACGGAAGAATCTATTTCGTCTACAGCGATGATAATGTTGCGGCATTTGCACGTACAGGCGAAACAGACGCTATAATATTCGTGAACAGAAGCGGAGAGACTGCCGTTATAGATGATGCAGGAAGAAAGCTGAGCCGCTTTGATAAGCTTGCGCCTTATGTGGGCGGTTTTTCCAACGATACAATCACTGTTGAACCCTATGGATACACTATAATTACGGGCAATTTTTTAGGGTGACGAGATTTTTCAAAAAAAATCAAAAAAAATTTCCTACTTTAAGATTATTTTAAGGTTAAGCCAATATAATAATAATCGGATTAAGTAATCCCCCAATTCCCCCTCTAAATTCATTTTATCTTTCCTGAAGGCTGTGCTTTTAAGCACAGCTTTTTCTTTTGTGTTCCCTTGTTTTTTATATGAAAATTGTGTATAATATAAGATAAGAATTACAAGAAAGGACGTGCTTTTTATGCCAACACCACACAACAGCGCAAATAAAGGTGATATTGCTAAAACCGTACTCATGCCCGGCGACCCTCTGCGAGCTGAATTTATCGCAAAAACGTACCTGACAAATCCTGTCTGCTATAATAAGGTTCGGGGAATGCTCGGCTTTACGGGAACCTACAAGGGCGTTCCTGTATCCGTTCAGGGGAGCGGCATGGGGATACCCTCTATCGGCATATATTCATGGGAGCTTTTCAACGAGTATGATGTTGAAAATATTATCAGAGTCGGAACTGCCGGAGCAATTGCCGATAATGTGAATCTGCGTGAAATAATTATTGCCCAGAGCGCAAGCACAAACTCAAATTACGGCAGCCAGTTCGGCTTGCCGGGAATCTATGCACCGACAGCCTCATGGAAGCTTCTTTCCGCCGCCGTCAAGACCGCAGAGGCTAAGGGCAGCGTGTATCACTGCGGAAATATCCTTTCGAGCGATACCTTTTACGATGACAGCGACAGTCTTGGAAAATGGGCGAAAATGGGCGTTCTCGCCATTGAAATGGAATCTGCGGCACTCTACATGAACGCCGCAAGGGCAGGAAAAAACGCACTTTGTGTGCTTACGGTATCGGACTGTCCGCTGAAGGGTCTTTCCACCACGGCAGAGGAGCGTCAGACCTCCTTCCGTGAGATGATGGAAATTGCCCTCGAAACGGCGGTTGAAATGGCGGAATGAAAAACTTTTTTAAATTTTTCGGAAATTTCCTGAGAGCCGCTCCAAGGGTACTGCTGTTTGAGATTCTGCTGAAGCTCATGCTGACAGCCATCGGAGCGCCGCTTCTGTCGCTGCTGCTCAGCCTTGCTATGAAAAGCTCCGGTGTCAGCTATATTACGGTATCAAGCCTGAAAAAGCTTCTGCTGAACCCTGTAACGATTCTCATTCTGATACTGATACTTTTTATTGCGGCATTTTTCACCATCGTTGAGCTTTCTTCCCTTGTTGCCGCATTCGCCTACAGTCGGGAGCGAAAAAAAATTACAATCTTCGGTATGCTCAGGTGCGGTCTGGGGGCATTTGCAAAATCCTTCCGCGGCACGGGAATTTTCAGCTTCATGGGCTTTATGCTTATTGTTCCGCTGGCGCAGTTCACCATGTCGTCCGGTATAATTTCAGTCCCGATTATTCCCATTGTGCAGTCGCTTCTCTCCACATCGTGGAGATACATCTGTATTGCCGCGTTTCTCTTGCTTGAAACATTCATATTTTTTATTCTTGCCAATCGCTGCTACTGCCTGCATTATCTCGTTCTGACGGATTGTTCCTTTCGGGACTGCACGAAAACAAGCAAAAAATGCCTGAAGGGTAAGCGATTCAGGACGTTCCTGACGCTTCTTCTGTGGAGCGTTATTGCCCTCGCAATTACGGCATTTGTCACACTTCTTATCAGCTTCATCATAATTTTCGGAATCAAGGGATTTTCACGTCCCGAGGCAGCTCTTATGTCCTCCCTGAAGGTTCTCAGCTATGCGGGAGAGGTGTTCATAGCCGTTTCAGCTGTAATTTCCTCGCCATTTATAATCGGCTGTCTGACGGGGAGATTCTACAGCGACACAAGCCGTGAGGCTGAAATAGCTCTTCCCGACACCGGAAAAAGAGAGCTGCCGAAGCCTGTTAAATTTTCGGCATTCGCCATAATAACGGCTGCCGGAGTTTTCCTGAATTTCTCCTATATACAGGAAATATATAAGGGAAACGTAAATATAAACGTGGGAATTTTCGATATAACCCAGGTTACCGCCCATAGGGGATTTTCCTACGCAGCGCCGGAAAATACGCTGTATGCCTTTGAGGAGGCGATAAATGCGGGTGCGGATTATATCGAGCTTGACGTTCAGCAGACGGCGGATGGTCAGCTTGTTGTGTTCCACGATGAAACGCTGAACAGAACTACAGACGGAACGGGAATCCTCACCGAATACACCTATGACGAGCTTATGGAGCTTTCCTGTGGAAGCTGGTTTAAAAAGGGCGAACAGGATTTCTCCGACGCAAAAATAGCGCTGCTTTCGGAGGTGCTTGAGCTTGCCAAGGAAAACAGCTGTCTGCTTAATATAGAGATAAAAAAATCCGGCAATCCGGAGGAAACCGCAGTCAAAACGGCGGAAATGCTTATGGAATACGACATGACCGATTCATGTTATGTAACATCATTTTCCTATTCTGCACTGAAAGCGACAAAGAAAACGGATTCGGAAATCAAGACTGCCATAATTGCGAATATAGCGTCGCCTGCCTTTTATTCGCAGCTGAAATATATTGATGCGCTTAGTCTGAACTACATTTTTGTGAACCAGTCGGTAATCAGCAATGCCCATAAAAACGGGAAACGTGTTTTTGTCTGGACTGTCAACAATCAAAGCGATATGGAGCGAATGATTTCGATAGGAGCGGACAATATTATCACCGACAGACCGGATCTCGCCCTTGAGACGGTTTATTCATACGGCAAGGGGGATTTTATTATTTCCCTCCTGAATGAGATTTTTGGCGGATAGAAAGCATAAGGCAACACCGCACAAAGCACGCCTGACGGCTTTGCCGCACATCTGCTTTTATCTTTTCCGTCATCTTGCACAAAAACTCCTTGCCATACACAAAGTATGCCTGCGTCGCTTTTATACAATCTGACGAAAAATCTAATGGCGCATCTGCACGACAATCTTTGTGCGGTGTTGCCTTAAGGGCAGCTTCTCAGGTAATCCCTGTAGAGCTGCCCTTTCGTTTATTTTTTCTTAGCGGGTATAGCTTTATTCCTCTACGTAAAATTCAAGTATATCGTAAATATTGAACCAATGCTCAGACGGATTGCATCTAACTTGACGGAGAAGAACCATATCACCGTCTGTTTCTTTTACTCTCCATAATTCACCTACAGCGCCTTCACAATAACCTCTTGGAATTTGAAAACGCGTGCCTATACGTTTTGCTGTTGCAGCATATGCTTCTATTTCCTGTTGTGCTTTTGCAGCCAATGCTTCTTCTTCCCGCTGTTTTTCCTGATAATCAGCTATTTTATTTTTTGCGGCACTGGCAGCTACGCTTACGGCTTCGCCTGCAGCCCTGCCGAGAAAGCTACCTATAAATCCCATTTTAATTTTCCTTTCACGTTATCTTGTTTTTTGGTTATAATTCGTTTTTTTCATTTGCTTTTTTTCAGCGCTGCGCTGATTGTGGTCAGCAACTTTATCTTGTATTGTATCGTTTGCAGCGCCGGCGGCTGCGTCAATAACTACGCCGCTGGCAGAAAATAAGAAATTTTTTAACTTGCCCATAATCTCACCTCCTATTTTCTTGGGATTCCCGCATCGCTTCTTTTTTTACGCCACGTTCCGTCATCGTTGCGGGAACGATTCTGACCGGCGGTCGGACCTGTTTTTACAAGCGGCCCATGATTGAACTGAGGCGCGCTGCTTTTGGTTTTGTCGCTTGACTTGAAAAGACCCATCACAAACCCTCCTTTCACTTACCTTGTTACCTACATTATACCACATACTTTACTATGTGTTTATTTTCCCTAAAAAATGGTATCATTGTAAAGAAGGAGTGTGAGGTTAATGGGTGAAATGCTTATTGGCGATAAAATTCGTGAGGCAAGAAAAAAAGCAGGACTTACGCAATGGCAGCTTGCTGAAAAGGTTTTTGTGAGCGAGAGCTATATAGCACTTATCGAGAGCAATAAGCGTAATCCAAGTATGTCCGTATTGACGAAGCTTGCCGAGGTTCTTAATATTACCACCGACCATATTGTTTTTGATACATCCTCGAGAAATACGGATTCCTTCACACTCGAATGGCAGAAGCTCATTGAAAACAGGACTCCAGAGGAAATCGAGTCCGCCTTGAAAATTGTCAAGACCTATTTTGAATGCATTGATGAGCTATAAATAAAAAAGAACTCCCACGAGTTCTCAGATAAAACAAAAAGCTCCTGATATTTCAGGAGCTTTTTGTGTGGAAATCCACAATATGGGGTGGGAGATGGGATTCGAACCCACGGTCTTCGGGACCACAATCCGACGCTTTAACCAGCTAAGCTACACCCACCATATTTAATAATATAAACGAAGCGCTCCATTAAATATGGCATAAAACGGAGCGTTTCGGTTTGGCGCGCCTTACTGGATTCGAACCAGTGGCTTACTGCTTAGAAGGCAGTTACTCTATCCAGCTGAGTTAAAGGCGCACATAGAATAAAAACACAAAATGGAGCGGGTGATGGGAATCGAACCCACGTAACCAGCTTGGAAGGCTGGAATTCTACCATTGAACTACACCCGCAAATACATTATTATTCAATTGTTCGTTTCAACAGTAAATATTCTATCACAATTTTGACGCGATGTCAATAGGAAATTTGAAAAATGTCGTATTGCACAAAAAAATACGGATTATTTTATACATAGAGTCATTTTAACTATAATTAAAAAATAAAAATAAAAAATCCCTTCGTCTTTTTCCTGTTTTTGCGGCACTTATATATAGAACGTGCTTTTGCAGGGGAGGAGTTGGATATTTTGAGAAAAAGATTTAAGAATCAATGCGGCCGCAGAGGTGAGCGGCTTTTCAGCAATTTAAGCATTGCTCCGAGTTTTATTGGCGTTATGATATTTTTTGTGATTCCGTTTGGAATTGTAATTTATTATTCGCTTGTGGACAATCCTGTTCTGAAAAATTTTGTCGGACTTGATAATTACATTGCCCTGTTCGCCAACACTGCTTTTCGCACGGCAATGAAAAATACAGCCGCGTTTTCGGCAATTGCAGTTCCTCTTGCCGTTATTCTTTCGCTGGGACTTGCAATGCTGCTTGAAGCTGAAATTCCCGCGAAAAGCCTGTTCAGGACGTTTTTCCTCAGTCCGCTTATGGTTCCGACAGCATCTGTTGTCCTTGTGTGGCAGGTTCTTTTCCATAATCACGGCACGGTTAATCAGATTCTTGAGCTTTTTGGCGTTGAAACTGTAGACTGGCTTAAATCGGGGTACGGACAGGTGGTAATAATATGTATGTTTCTTTGGAAGAATCTGGGGTATAACATGATACTCTTCATGTCTGCGCTTGCGGGGATTCCCAAGGACGCTCTGGAGGTTGCGGAGCTTGAGGGTGCAGGCAAATGGTATCAGTTTATACATATAAAGCTCAGGTATCTTTCACCTACTCTTTTGTTTGTGTTTATACTTTCGCTGATAAATTCGTTTAAGATTTTCAGGGAGGTTTATCTCCTCACGGGCAGCTATCCCTACGACAAATTGTATATGCTCCAGCACTTCATGAACAACACCTTCAACAGCCTTGATTATCAAAAGCTTTCAGCTGCGGCAGTTGTTTTCGCCCTCATAATGATAGTAATTATCGCAGTGCTGATGATTGCCGAAAATAAATTCGGAAAGGACGTTGAGGAATGAGTGCGGCGAAAAGAAAAAAACGTGTTTTCACAATTATGATTACAGCCTTCGCCTGTGTGGCAGCCGTTGTTTTTCTGCTGCCGACAGTTCTGACTATTGCAAATTCCTTTATGACATCAGGCGAAATATCCGCAAATTACGGTGCTATGCTGGGGAATATGACTGACGATGAGAAAACCTATATCTCAGAGGATGTTAATTTGAAATTCATTCCCGATAAGGTGACGTTCAGTCAATATGAATCGGTGCTTTTCAGGAATCCCGAATATTTATTGAAATTCTGGAATTCAGTTATTCTCACAGTCCCCATAACCCTGTTTCAGATAGCGACAGCTATTTTCGCCTCCTATGGATTTTCCCGCTATCAGGGCAAGCTCAAGAGCATTATCTTTTTCATGTATGTGATTCTCATGCTCATGCCCTATCAGGTTACTCTTGTGCCGAATTTCCTTGTGGCGGAAAAATTCGGGATACTCAATACAAGGTGGGCAATTATCCTGCCGGGAATTTTTTCTCCGTTCAGCGTATTTCTGCTCACAAAGGCAATGCGCAGAATCCCGACGGCATATACCGAGGCTGCACGTCTGGACGGAGCAAATGAGCTTCAGATATTGTTCAAGGTGTATCTGCCACTGTGCAAGGGCGCTCTTGCGTCAATCGCAATGCTTGTTTTCATTGACTACTGGAACATGGTTGAGCAGCCTCTTGTGCTGATGAACGACAGCGATATGCATCCTCTTTCGGTTTTCCTTTCGCAGATTAACACGGGCGATATTGGACTTGCGTTTGCCGTCGGAACAATATATATGATACCAACTATACTTATGTTCCTTTACGGTGAGGATTATCTCGTAGAGGGAATTACATATTCGGGCGGAATAAAGGGATAAGGTGATGATAAGATGATTGAAACAAAAAACGATAAAAATATTTCAGCTGAAATAATTCCTTCGGGGGAGGATAAATCGGAAATACAAAAAAATCCGAAAAGACGGCGTGAAATTATAAAAACAATACTGATAATTTTTCTTGCGGTAATGCTCATTCTGACGTTTTTTTCCAATACAATTATGAATCGCTCTCTGCCGGAGGTATCAACCGGCAGCGTGACGTCAGGCAAGCTAACTGAGCGTGTGCGGGGCAGCGGAATTGTTGAGTCCAATCAAGTCTATGAGGTCACTGTTGACGGCAACAGGGTGATAGATACCATATACATCAAGGCAGGTCAGGAGGTCGAAAAGGATACTGTCCTGTTTACGGTAAGCTCAGGCGATAGCACGGAGCTTGAAGAGGCGCAGAGTACGCTTGAAGCACTGGAGCTTGAGTATCAGAAGGCGCTTCTGACTGTGCCGACGGATTATTCCGCGGAAAATCAGGCTATAAAAAATGCCCGTGAGGATCTGAATACCGCCATTGCCAAAAGAGATGCGGCAGCCGCAAGCCAGAGCAGCGATGATGCGGCACTTCAGCAGTATAACAGCAATAAGCAGTCCCTTGAACAGAAATCAGCTGAACAGGCTGAGCTGCAAACAGCCATAGCCGCAATTGATATTGACGATTATACTGCGGCGTCAATTGAGTATACAGGAAATCTGCCTGCACTTTATAATAAATACATTACAGCTGAAAACGCCTACGCTACAGCATATGAGCTGTATGCGCAGATTTCCTCCGAAGGGGGAGACGCTGCTGCGGCAAAGACCGAAGCGGATTCCAGGGCTGCCGAAAGAGATGAGGCAAAGGCAGCCTACGAAGCTGAAAAAAGCTCTGTCCGTGAAAGCCTTGCGGCACAGCTAAGCACGATTGATAATGAAATCGCAGGTCTTACTTCGGAAATATCAGCATATGAAAGCAGTCAGCAGTCAGAAAGCAGCACATCTCTTGAGGAGCTTGAAGCCGATGTTGTAACGAAGCAGCGTGCGCTTGAGGATCTGATTATAGCTCTTGAAAAGACGAAAACGGAAAACGATGTAAACAGTCAGATTACAGATCTCGATACAGAGGCAAAGAAGGCTGAAATTGAAAAGCAGAAGGAAAAGGTGGAGAAGCTTCAGGAGGAATGCGAAGAAACCGAAATCAAGTCAAAATACAGCGGCGTTGTAAGCTCCGTCAATGTTCAGCCGGGAGAAACGACAGTCCCCGATACGGCAATTGCAGTTATTGATATTTCCTCGGAGGGATATACAGTAGAGATTACTGTTGACGGCGAAAAAACAAAGAATATAAAGGTCGGCACGGAGGCGGAGGTGCTGAACAATCTGAACGGCGATATTCAGGCTGTTGTGTCCGATATTAAGAGCGATACCGTAAGCGGCTCTAAGAATAAGATTCTGGTGTTTGACGTTACGGGGGATACGGAATCAGGCTCAAACATAGATTTGTCCATTCCCTGCGGCAGCGGAACGTATGACGCTATAGTTCCCAAGAGTGCCGTGTATGAGGATAAAAACGGCAAGTTCGTGCTTGTGGTAAGCTCAAAAAGCTCGCCTCTCGGAAATCGCTACTACGCGGAAAGAGTAAATGTTGAGGTTCTTGCCTCCGATGAATCGTCATGTGCCGTATCTGGTGATATAAGCGCGGGAGATTACGTTATAACTGCCGCAAGCAAGCCTGTTTCCCCCAACGATCAGGTTCGCATGAAGGAATAATGTCGGGTGGTGGATATGAGATTCAGAATAAATAAAAAGACTGGGGCAGCGGCGGCGGTAAATCTGCTGTCACTTGCGGGATTTCTCACCCTTGCGCTTATAGGCTTCAGGGAGGGAGCAGCGCAGGGATACAACTACGCCGCTCAACGCTGGTCGGGGGAGGATTCGGGGGAATATGCGCAGATAAGCTGCTTTTTCTCGGAATCGGCAGGCTTCACGGAGGATTCGGCGGATGAAATAAGATATGGCATAATAAGCGCGCTTCAGGATATTTCAATCGTGCAGGAGGATGGGTGCAGGCTTTGTCCCGACGCCTACAGTGCGGAGGTGGGGCAGCTTACGGTAAAGGGCAGCAAAACAGGCGGCTCGGAATCCGAGATAACGGCAGTTGGCGGAGATTTTTTCACGATTCACAATTTCAGACTTCTTGACGGAGCTTTTTTCACTGACGATGACATTATGCAGGACGGTGCGGTTATAGATGAAAATTTAGCGTGGGCGCTGTTCGGCTCATGTGAGGTTTCCGGCATGGATATTACAATAAACGGCACGCAGTTTTATGTATCGGGAGTAGTTGAAGCTCCGCAGACGGAGGCTGAAACGGAATGCGCAGGTGAGCTGCCGAGAGCGTATATCTCATATGAGGGGGCTTCGGGCTTTGCTTCGGGGGAAACGGATACGGAATCGGAATCAGCTACAGCCGCATTTAAAACAGTGACCTGCTATGAGGTGCTTATGCCCGACCCTGTTGAGGATTTCGCCTATGACACGGTAAGTCAGCTTATGGAGGAATATGGGGAAGGCGTTTCGGTAATCCTCAACAGCGGCAGATTTGAGCCTCTGAAGCGGCTTGGGGCACTGAAGGGCATATCCTCAGCCGTTGTGCGCAGTGACAGCATATCGTATCCCTACTGGGAAAACGCCTCCCGAATTGTTGAATTCAGGCTGTCGTATATTTATCTTTCCGCGGCGTTTTGCCTGATAATTCCCGCAGGTACGGTTATATGGCTGATTGCCCGAGGAATGAGAAAAATACATAAAAAGCGAAAATCACGCTTTAAAACGAAAGGATTGATATTATGAAAAAAATGAGAAGAATTGCTGCCCTTGCGGCGGCAGCATCTATGGGAATGACATCTGCTGTTTCATGTGGGGATAAGGAATCCGCAAAAACGCCTCAGACGGCGGATCAGCTTATTTCAAACTCCTACAAGTCAGTGGAGCTTTCTATGCCGGAGGGCGCGTCGGATATTGAAAATATGACGTATATCGGGGATACGGATCAGGTGGTTATGATTTGCAGCGATGATGATTATGGCTCTGTTTATGTAACGGATACCGATTTCACCGATTATACAAAGGTTGAAGCGGATATTGGCATTGACGAAAACGCCATAAATACTGTCAACTACGCAGCTGCGGAGGACGGCACGGTTTACGCTTTCATTACAGCAACGACTCATGGCGATGTCGGTGAGCCTGATTGGGACGATCCTGATTTTGATTCTGATTCCTTTGACTTTGACGCATATTATGCTGCTGCTGAAAGCACATACAGGCTTTGCAGGTTCGACCTTGATGGGAATGTTATTTCCGATAATCCCGTTGAAGCATTTGAGCAGTATGAAAACCCGTACCTTCAGGATTTATTCTGCGTTGACGAGGATACGCTTTTCGCATCCGCATATGGTGATGATTATATTTATTTAACAATCAACAGTGACGGAACGGTAGGCAATGAATTTGATTTCAGCGAGGTATCATGGGTAGACAGCTTTGGCAGTGACAAGGACGGAAATGCCGTCTGCGTGGCATATGACAGCAACTATGATATGACCTATTTTGAAATTGATATGGAGAACTGCTCGCTGATTGACAACGATATAAAGCTTGGCGAGAGCAGCGGCTATACATCAGGCACAATTATCGGCGGCTCGGGAGATTACACGGCATATGTTCCGATGACAAACGGACTTTACGGACTCAGGGAGGACAATACCTTTGAGGAGGTAATAAACTGGGTTGATTCGGATATAAACGGTGAAATGGTTGTGTCGATACTGGGACTGGATAACGGAGATTTCGCTGTTTATGAAAGAGACTGGAGCGTTTCAAGCGAATTGGGAGCAAGATTCAGCCTTCTCACGAAGCGTGATTCGGAGGAGCTTGCCGAAACAGTTGTGGTGACACTGGGCGTTTGCTGGAGCGATACCGCTATAACGAATATGGTTACGGATTTCAACAAATCCAATGACGAATACAGAATAAAAATCAAGGATTACTCCGAATATGATGTTTATGACGAGGAACTCGGAGAATACACAAGCACAGCCGAGGATCAGCTGAAATCTGATATACTTTCCGGCAACGCACCTGATATGGTTTGTCTGGCAAGCGATAATACGATGCTTGAAACCCTGTCCGACAAGGGAACGTTTGTTGACCTGTACACAATGCTGGAAAACGACAGCGAAATCAGCAAGGACGACTTTCTGCCCAACGTACTTACCGCATTTGAAAGCAACGATAAGCTTTATTACCTGTCGCCCGGCTTTACGGTTACGACGCTTGCGGGAAAGGCGAAATTCCTTTCCTCCGACATGGAAAACTGGACGATTGACGATATGATAGATACATACAATAATCTTCCTGAGGACATGGACCTGTTTCAGTATATGAACAGCAGCACAGATATATACAGCTCTCTGGTTCAGGAGATGCTGGGCTTCTACGTTGACTATGAAAATAAAACCTGTTCCTTTGATTCGGCTGAATTTATCAAGCTGCTTGAATTCTGCGGTTCGTTCCCCGAAGCGGAGGAAATCGACTATGACAGCATGAGCGATGAAGAGATAGATCAGTATTTTGAGGATCAGGAGATGGCTCTTATCAATGACAGTGCGCTGCTTGGAAGTATATATATGTACCGCTTCTATAATTATGCCGAGGCAGTGTACGCTCAGTTCGGAGAGGATATAACTCTTGTGGGATACCCCTCGTCAGAAGGCTGCGGCGGAGAAATTACGACAAGCCTGAATCTTTCGATTCTCAGCGATTCCCCGAATAAGGATGCCGCATGGTCTTTTATAAAGGCATTTTTCACAGAGGAATATCAGGAGAAATACTCGAACGACTACTACGGATTTCCGATAATTAAGGAAGCCTTTGATAAGGCAGCCGATGAAAGCATGAGCAGGCAGTATTATATAGATGATAACGGCGAAAAGGTGGAATATGACGGTACATACTGGATAGGCAGCACAGAGGTTGCAATAGAGCCTCTTACACAGGAGGAGAGAGATTACATTTACGACTACATAACGAGCATTACAAGGAAATCCGCAACCTTTGATTCGGATATATACAACATCTGCGTGGAGGAAGCTGAAGCGTACTTTGCAGGGGAAAGCACCGCAGAGGAAACGGCGAATATGATTCAGAACCGTGCTTCAATCTTCATTAGTGAGCAGAGCTAATCAGCAATCCGGTTAATGGCAGACTGCACAATAATTCTTGTGCGGTGCTGTCTTAAAAACACAACCTCCTTAGAATGCCCCCCCGATCGTGAAAACGGTCGGGGGCAGCTTCTGTTATTCGGGAAGTCTGTTTTCAATTTCGCGTACTATGTCGCTCATTTTCACGTCAAGCGCGACAGATATGCGGTAGAGCGTTTCAAGAGTCGGTTTTCGCTCGCCGCGTTCAATTGCGCTGAGATGAGTTCTGCCTATATCGGCAAGTCCACTTAGAACCTCCTGTGACAGGGATTTTCTTTTGCGGAAATCAGCAATGACATTTCCCACAATTATCGGGTCTAAAGTCGGATTGAACACATAATCACCCCTGTATATATCATATACTTCCCGTGAAAAAAACTTGAACACATATGTTGACATTTGAATACTTATGTGTTATAACCTATTCGCCGATGTCCCCCGTCACTTAGGCGGCGGGGGACATTCGGGAATTCAGTGGGGAAATAATCCCCTACAGAATTCCCGAGGAGCTAAAGCTCCTGCGGCGAGGTTGCCTCGTCGCAGCCGATGTTAAGCAAGCTTACATCGGGCTTTGCTCCGAGTTAATATACACAGACGGCACTGCGCAAGGGTTTTTGTGTATACGTGCGGCGATAGTTATATCCCCAAAACAAAAAGGGTGCGCAGATGCGCACCCTTAGCAATCTTGAAATAATTATTTCTGAATAAATTATTCGTTGATCTTTGTAACAACGCCTGAACCTACTGTTCTGCCGCCTTCACGAATAGCGAAACGAAGTCCCTCTTCGATAGCGATAGGAGTGATAAGCTCAACGTCCATAGCTACGTTATCGCCGGGCATACACATTTCCTTGTCAGCGGGAAGTGAAACTACGCCTGTAACGTCAGTTGTTCTGAAGTAGAACTGAGGTCTGTAGTTGTTGAAGAACGGTGTATGACGGCCGCCCTCTTCCTTCTTAAGAACGTAAACCTGACCTGAGAACTTTGTGTGGGGGTGAATTGAGCCGGGCTTACAAAGAACCTGACCTCTTTCAACCTGATCTCTTGTGATACCACGGAGAAGTGCGCCAACGTTATCGCCAGCCTCACAGAAGTCAAGTGTCTTTCTGAACATTTCAAGACCTGTAACAACTGTATTGAGCTTCTCGTCAGAAAGTCCAACGATTTCAACAGGCTCGTTTACGTTGAGTCTTCCTCTTTCAACTCTGCCTGTAACAACAGTACCACGGCCGGAAATGGTCATAGTATCCTCGATAGGCATAAGGAAAGGCTTAGCATCGTCTCTCTCAGGGCTGGGGATATACTCATCAACTGCATCCATGAGTTCAAGGATCGGAGCGTAAGCAGGATCGCTGAGGTCGTCAGGAGCGTTAAGAGCTGCAAGTGCAGAACCCTTGATGATAGGTGTATCGTCGCCGGGGAAGTCGTAGGATGAGAGAAGGTCACGGATGTCCATCTCAACAAGCTCAAGAAGCTCTTCATCGTCAACCTGATCAGCCTTGTTCATGAATACAACGATTGCAGGAACGCCAACCTGACGAGCGAGAAGGATATGCTCTCTTGTCTGAGCCATAGGACCGTCTGAAGCAGCAACTACGAGGATAGCGCCGTCCATCTGAGCAGCACCGGTAATCATGTTCTTAACGTAGT